>NZ_JBFTKQ010000066.1:0-437 GCF_056396025.1 Allobosea sp. 05T438 | reverse complement strand
GGGTGAGGTCGGCGCCTGCGGCCGGTCTTACAAGCCGGTCCCGGGAGGCTTCGGGGCACCGCCCTGGGGGTACTACGGCCCCTGCGCGAGGAGCATCGCTGGGAGGCGCGACGGGAAAGGTTCTGTCATCCGAGACGCGACAAGGCCGGCATCGGGCCGACAAGCGGAAACCGCTTTTCGGGACCATCCGATGCACGAGACAAAGCGGAGCGCGGCGCGCTCCGTGCCGAACTGGCGTCGAGGCGAGCAGGACCGGAACCGGAGAGCCATAGAAGCGCGGCCCGGAGCCTGAGAGAACGCCGATGAGCGGAGCGCCACGGGGCGTGCGGAAGGTGGCTCAATCCTTCCGCGCCGCATCCTGGCTCAATGGAAGCGGCCCGATACCCCGCGCCTCGCGGCGCTCCGCTGCCCCTCCTTGCGAACGCCCGCGTGAAAAC
>NZ_JBFTKQ010000065.1:0-438 GCF_056396025.1 Allobosea sp. 05T438 | reverse complement strand
GGCACCGACCGCGCCGATCCATTCCTGCACGGTCTTGGCGACAAATTCCGGCCCGTTATCTGAACGAACATGCTCCGGCACACCGCGCAGGATGAACAGGTCCGAGAGCACGTCGATGAGGTCGATCGCCTTCAGCCTGCGATCGATGCGGATCGCCAGGCATTCATGGGTAAACTCGTCAATTACGTTCAGCATGCGGTACTTCCTCCCATCATGGGTGCGGTCTTCGACGAAGTCGTAGGACCACACGTGATTGGGCCGCTCTGCACGCAGGCGGATGCGAGATCCGTCCGCGAGCCAGAGGCGGCCGCGCTTGGGTTGTCGGGCCGGAACCTTCAGCCCCTCACGTCGCCAGATGCGCTCAACCCGCTTGTCGTTGACGACCCAGCCTGCCGTCGAGCGCAGCAGCGCGGCGATCTTGCGATAGCCATAGCGGCC
>NZ_JBFTKQ010000064.1:0-463 GCF_056396025.1 Allobosea sp. 05T438 | reverse complement strand
CGGAATTGATGCTCGCCTGCGGTGGCACGATCGCGCCCTGGTGCGCCAGCATCACCTTCGGCGGCCCGGACCTGAAGACGGTCTATGTCGGCAGCCTGAAGGGCTCGCGCATTCCCTATTTCCGCTCACCCGTCGCCGGTCTGCCCATGCCCCATTGGTAGGTCCGGCGTCGTTCGACGACGCTCGCTGCAATCAAAACAACGATCCGGGAGGAACCATGAAGCGCATCTTCTCTGCACTGGCGGGCGTATCCGCGCTGTGCCTGGCCGGTCGACGACCGCACCCGTGCCTTCTCGGAACGCTTCAAGGCCACACATGGCGCCGTGCCCTCGGCGATCCAGGCCGGCATCTACTCTTCCGTCCGCCACTACCTGAAGGCGGTCGCCGCCGCGAAGTCCGACGACGCCAAGACGGTGATCGCCAAGATGCGCGAATTGCCGATCGAGGACGACGTCGTCCGCAA
>NZ_JBFTKQ010000063.1:0-527 GCF_056396025.1 Allobosea sp. 05T438 | reverse complement strand
CGGCTCGAGGAGCACCAGAAGGGCCAGATCATCGTCGATGGCACGGAGCTCACCAACGATCTCAAGAAGATCGACGAGATCCGCCGCGATGTCGGCATGGTGTTCCAGCACTTCAACCTGTTCCCGCATCTGACGATCCTCGAGAACCTCACATTGGCGCCGATCTGGGTGCGCAAGATGCCCAAGAAGGACGCCGAGGAGATCGCAATGCACTATCTCAAGCGCGTCAAGATCCCGGAGCAGGCGGCGAAATATCCGGGCCAGCTCTCGGGCGGCCAGCAGCAGCGCGTCGCGATCGCCCGCTCGCTGTGCATGAGCCCGAAAATCATGCTGTTCGATGAGCCGACCTCGGCGCTCGACCCGGAGATGGTGAAGGAGGTGCTCGACACCATGGTCTCGCTGGCGGAGGAGGGCATGACCATGCTCTGCGTCACCCACGAGATGGGCTTCGCCCGCCAGGTCGCCGACCGCGTCATCTTCATGGACGCCGGACAGATCGTCGAGATGAACACCCCCAACGAGTTCTT
>NZ_JBFTKQ010000062.1:0-527 GCF_056396025.1 Allobosea sp. 05T438 | reverse complement strand
CTCGTTGGGGGTGTTCATCTCGACGATCTGTCCGGCGTCCATGAAGATGACGCGGTCGGCGACCTGGCGGGCGAAGCCCATCTCGTGGGTGACGCAGAGCATGGTCATGCCCTCCTCCGCCAGCGAGACCATGGTGTCGAGCACTTCCTTCACCATCTCGGGGTCGAGCGCGGAGGTCGGCTCGTCGAACAGCATGATCTTCGGGCTCATGCACAGCGAGCGGGCGATCGCGACACGCTGCTGCTGGCCGCCCGAGAGCTGGCCCAGATACTTCGCCGCCTGCTCCGGGATCTTGACGCGCTTGAGATAGTGCATCGCGATCTCCTCGGCGTCCTTCTTGGGCATCTTGCGCACCCAGATCGGCGCCAGCGTCAGGTTCTCGAGGATCGTCAGATGCGGGAACAGGTTGAAGTGCTGGAACACCATGCCGACATCGCGGCGGATCTCGTCGATCTTCTTGAGATCGTTGGTGAGCTCCGTGCCATCGACGATGATCTGGCCCTTCTGGTGCTCCTCGAGCCGAGCCG
>NZ_JBFTKQ010000061.1:0-573 GCF_056396025.1 Allobosea sp. 05T438 | reverse complement strand
CGCCCTGGCCATGGCTCTTCGCCGTCAACTTACCGCTCGGCATCGTCGTACTGGCATCCGGCCCAGTTTTGGCGTCAACTGAGGGCGTGGCGCGGAAGCTCGACGGCAGGGCCATGATCGCGAGTGCCCTGATGTTCGTCCTGTTCTTCCTCGGCGCTGATCGGGTCGCCCAGTMTCCAGTGACAGGCGGACTGCTGATCGTCGCGTCGGTGGTTTGCCTCTTCACGTTGCTACGGATCGAGCGCCGGAGTGCGACCCCGCTCGTGCCCACCGATCTCTTCGGCGCGCCGGCCTTCCGGTTCTCCGTCGTCGCGTCGGTCTGCTGCTTCACCGGGCAGATGCTAGGCCTTCTCGCTCTGCCCTTCTATCTCCAGCACAGGCTCGGCATGGCGACGACCCAGGCGGGGCTGTACATGATGCCGTGGCCCGCGGCGGTGGCTCTGATCGCGCCGGTTTCCGGATGGCTCGCCAATCGCGTGAAGACGGCCTGCCTCTGCACCGCTGGCGGCGCCCTGCTGGCCGTCGGACTCGCAAGTGTCGGCCTGTTGCGGGCCGGTCCCTACGGAGCAAGCT
>NZ_JBFTKQ010000060.1:0-579 GCF_056396025.1 Allobosea sp. 05T438 | reverse complement strand
CCAAGTCGACCGTATCGGAAGCTTTCGCCGAGTGCTGGTTGTTCGCGCGGCCCTGATCAACCGCCATCGACGGCGAGGCATTCTCTGTTGGCAAGCCCTTCCGCGAGGCAATGCCAAACTGGCGACTCGAACAGCTCCCCAGGTTCGCCAATCCACGAACATGAATCCGGCCTCGGGGCGTCTGGCCTCAGGCGGCCAGACGTCCGCAAATGGGCGCCAAGCCGCCCAAAGCTCCAGTCATCAGGCTGAAAAGACGGGAGTCTCCGCAAAACCACAATGTCGCCGCATCAGGGCGACGACACGATCCCTCGATATCCTCGCATGCAGGCTACCGCTTCCCGCGCCGCAGAAGCGTCTCGTCACGCAAGGGCATCAATGACTCGGTCATAATCGTAGCGTCCCGCGCTTGAACTAGATCGGTTCGACGTGATCAGCGCAAGTCAGAAGTTATGGGCCCGTTTCTAAGAGCTGAAGTTCTTGAAATATTTGGCCGGTGACGCGCCAAGCGCTTTCTTGAACATGGTGATGAATGCGGATACCGATTCATATCCAAGGTCTCCCGAAACCTGCTGTACGGTC
>NZ_JBFTKQ010000059.1:0-736 GCF_056396025.1 Allobosea sp. 05T438 | reverse complement strand
AGGCGGATGGTGAGCTGGTTCTCGTCCGAGAGCTTCTGGATGACGGCGTAGTCGTCCGGGTAGTTCTGGAAGCCGCCGCCGGCATCGATCGCGCCGGTGACGCCGAGCCGGTTGAGCTCGCGCATGAAGTGGCGGGTCGAGTTGACCTGGTAGTCGAAGGGCAGCTTCGGCCCCTTGGCCAGCGTCGCATAGAGGATGGCGGCGTTCGGCCGTGCGAGCAGGAGCCCGGTCGGATTGCCGTTGGCGTCACGCGTGATCTCGCCGCCCGGCGGCTGTGGCGTGTCCTTGGTGTAGCCGACGGCCCGCAGAGCCGCGGCGTTGAGCAAGGCGCGATCATAGAGATGCAGGATGAAGACCGGGGTGTCCGGCGCGACGGCGTTGAGCTCCTCGATCGTCGGCAGCCGCTTCTCGGCGAACTGGTGCTCGGTGAAGCCGCCGACGACGCGCACCCATTGCGGCGGCGGCGTCACTGCGACCTGGCGCTTGAGCATGCTCATCGCATCGGCGAGCGAGCGCACCCCGTCCCAGCGCAGCTCCATGTTGAAGTTCAGCCCGCCGCGGATGATGTGCAGGTGGTTGTCGATCAAGCCCGGCAGCGCGCTGCGGCCCTTCAGGTCGATCACCTTCGTGTTCGGCCCGGCATGGGCCATCACCTCGGCCTGCCCGCCAACCGCCAGGAAGACGCCGTCCTTGACTGCGACCGCGCTCGCCGTCGGGTTGCCGCGATCGAGCGTGG
>NZ_JBFTKQ010000058.1:0-736 GCF_056396025.1 Allobosea sp. 05T438 | reverse complement strand
AGGCGGATGGTGAGCTGGTTCTCGTCCGAGAGCTTCTGGATGACGGCGTAGTCGTCCGGGTAGTTCTGGAAGCCGCCGCCGGCATCGATCGCGCCGGTGACGCCGAGCCGGTTGAGCTCGCGCATGAAGTGGCGGGTCGAGTTGACCTGATAGTCGAAGGGCAGCTTCGGCCCCTTGGCCAGCGTCGCATAGAGGATGGCGGCGTTCGGCCGTGCGAGCAGCAGCCCGGTCGGATTGCCGTTGGCGTCACGCGTGATCTCGCCGCCGGGCGGCTGCAGGGTGTCCTTGGTGTAGCCGACGGCCCGCAGCGCCGCGCCGTTCAGCAGCGCGCGGTCGTAGAGATGCAGGATGAAGACCGGGGTGTCCGGCGCGACGGCGTTGAGCTCGTCGATCGTCGGCAGCCGCTTCTCGGCGAACTGGTGCTCGGTGAAGCCGCCGACGACGCGCACCCATTGCGGCGGCGGCGTCACCGCGACCTGGCGCTTGAGCATGCTCATCGCATCGGCGAGCGAGCGCACTCCGTCCCAGCGCAGCTCCATGTTGAAGTTCAGCCCGCCGCGGATGATGTGCAGGTGGTTGTCGATCAGGCCCGGCAGCGCGCTGCGGCCCTTCAGGTCGATCACCTTCGTGTTCGGCCCGGCATGGGCCATCACCTCGGCCTGCCCGCCAACCGCCAGGAAGACGCCGTCCTTGACTGCGACCGCGCTCGCCGTCGGGTTGCCGCGATCGAGCGTGG
>NZ_JBFTKQ010000057.1:0-781 GCF_056396025.1 Allobosea sp. 05T438 | reverse complement strand
CCAAGTCGACCGTATCGGAAGCTTTCGCCGAGTGCTGGTTGTTCGCGCGGCCCTGATCAACCGCCATCGACGGCGAGGCATTCTCTGTTGGCAAGCCCTTCCGCGAGGCAATGCCAAACTGGCGACTCGAACAGCTCCCCAGGTTCGCCGTATCCACGAACATGAATCCGGCCTCGGAGCGTCTGGCCTCAGGCGGCCAGTCCGACGTCCGCAAATGGGGCGCCAAGCCGCCCAAAGCTCCAGTCATCAGGGTGAAAAGACGGGAGTCTCCGCAAAACCACTATGTCGCCGCATCAGGCCGACGACACGATCCCTCGATATCCTCGCATGCAGGCTACCGCTTCCCGCGCCGCAGCAGCGTCTCGTCGCGCAAGGGCATCAATGACTTGGTCATAATCGTAGCGTCCCGCGCTTGAACTAGATCGGTTCGACGTGATCAGCGCWWGTCAGAAGTTATGGGCCCGTTTCTAAGAGCTGAAGTTCTTGAAATATTTGGCCGGTGACGCGCCAAGCGCTTTCTTGAACATGGTGATGAATGCGGATACCGATTCATATCCAAGGTCTCCCGAAACCTGCTGTACGGTCGCCCCAGCTGCCAGGCTTCTGAGCGCGACGATTAGCTGCAGTTGCTGTCGCCAACGACCGAAGGACAGGCCAGTTTCGTGTTGGACCAATCGGGCGAGCGAGCTTTCGCTCATCGCCACGCGCGACGCCCACTGCGCCATCGTACTTCGGTCGGATGGGCCGTCGACCAAGGCCGATGCGATCCGATTGAGGCGCG
>NZ_JBFTKQ010000056.1:0-807 GCF_056396025.1 Allobosea sp. 05T438 | reverse complement strand
CGGCCGCTGGCGAAGGTGTGCAGATCGGGCGCGAAGGCCATGATGGCGCCCGCCGTGACCGGCCCTACGCCTGGGACGGTGCACAAGCGGCGCGTCTCGACCTGCTCCTCGCTCGCCGCCCTGAGGCCAGAGGCCAGCTCTTCGATCCGACCGCCGAGCACGTCGATCTGATCAAGATAGAGCCGAGCGATCTCCTTGACCGCGTCGGGAACCTCCTCCGCTTCGCTATTCTCCAGCAAGCCGACGATCTCCCTCAGGTGCACAGGTCCTTTGGCGACGACGATACCGAACTCCGCCAGATGGCCTCGCAGGGCGTTGATCAGCTGCGTACGCTGCCGGACGAAGCACTGATGCGTGCGGAAAGCGACGGATCGCGCCTGCTGCTCGGCGCTCTTCACAGCGACGTAGTGAATGCTTGGCCGCAAAACAGCTTCCGCGATCGCAGCCGCGTCAGCTGCATCGTTCTTCTGCCGCTTGACGAAGGGCTTCACGTAGATCGGTGGGATAAGCCGGACGTCATGGCCGTGGCCTTGCGCCATGCGGCCCCAGTAATGGCTTGTCGCACAAGCCTCCATGGCAACGATACAACGGGCCTGAGATCGCAGCATCTGCATCAGCTTGGCGCGCGACACCGTGCGATTGAATAGAACCGCCCCGCCTCGAGCCGTCGCGCAGACCTGGAAGCTTCGCTTGGCGAGATCGATCGCCAGAACATGGACGTCGGACATGGGCTCCTCCTTCCAACGCGCCTTGATGACGCTCGCAGGCACCTTACGATGCCCGCCGGAGGGGGCATCCACCCCATCA
>NZ_JBFTKQ010000055.1:0-866 GCF_056396025.1 Allobosea sp. 05T438 | reverse complement strand
ACCTGCTTCATCCATGAGACAGCCTTGTCGGTCATGTCTTCCGTGAAGTGATATTCCTTCTTCCCTTCGGACGGATTCAGCCGGACCGTGTTTTCGACGACCGCAGGCTCCCATTGCGAGGATTCTCCGGCAAGGAAGCCGTAGAAGTAGTCGAAGCCGATCCCCTGGCCCGCCGGCCAGTTCGTATAGGGGCCGACGGCCGTGGTCTCGTTAGCGGGCGTGTTGTGCCATTTTCCGAAAGCGCTCGTCGCGTAGCCATGATAGCCGAGGACCTTCGCCGCGGTTGCCGATGTGCGCGGAATCCGGCCGGAATAGCCATCCCAGTCGTTCGCCAGTTCGGCGATCTGGCCGTAGCCAACGCGATGGTGATTGCGCCCGGTCAGCAGCGCCGCTCGGGTGGGTGAGCACATCGCGGCATTGTGGAAGCGGTTATAGGTGATCCCGTCTCCGGCAACGCGGCTCAATGTGCGCGTATCGATCACGCCGCCGAAGGTGCTCGGAAGCGCCGGACCGACGTCGTCTAGCATGATCACGACGATGTTCGGCGCGTTGGCCGGGAGATGCGACTTCGCCGGCAGGGGGCTGTAGGTCGATTCTGCGATCGTCGGCCCGGCCTTGCTCCCCGAGGGTGTTGGCGGAAACGGCAGCGATTCCTGGGCCACCACGGGCGATCCCAACATCAGCAGCGTCGTGCTGACGCCCAACCAGCGCGCTCTGAATGGGTGACTAGGCGGCCGTTTCATTCGCTTCTCCATTCCGGACAACACATCTGAACCCGACATGGCTGGTCGACGTATCGATCGCCTCGGCATGTCGGGCTGCAGGTCGGTAGCGGCGGCAGTAGTTCGGAGCGCACAGATGCGATC
>NZ_JBFTKQ010000054.1:0-1013 GCF_056396025.1 Allobosea sp. 05T438 | reverse complement strand
TACTTCTACGGCTTCCTTGCCGGAGAATCCTCGCAATGGGAGCCTGCGGTCGTCGAAAACACGGTCCGGCTGAATCCGTCCGAAGGGAAGAAGGAATATCACTTCACGGAAGACATGACCGACAAGGCTGTCTCATGGATGAAGCAGGTCCACGCGCTGACGCCGGATCGGCCCTTCTTCATGTATTGGGCCCCCGGTGCCTCCCATGGTCCGCATCACATCTTCAAGGACTGGGCGGACAAATATAAGGGCAAGTTCGACGAAGGCTGGGACGTSATGCGCGARCGCGTCTTCGCCCGCCAGAAAGAACTCGGCTGGATCCCGAAAGACACCGAGCTGACGCCGCGGCCGAAGRCCCTTGCCGCATGGGCCGATATTCCCGAGGACGAAAAGCCGTTTCAGCGTCGGCTCATGGAAGTGTTCGCCGGATACACCGAACATGCCGATGCGCAGGCCGGCCGGCTGATCGATGCCCTGGACGAACTCGGCATCCGCGACAACACGCTCGTCTTCTACATCTGGGGCGATAACGGCTCGAGYGCGGAAGGCCAGAACGGCACGATCAGCGAGCTCCTGGCGCAGAAYGGCATTCCGTCCGAGATCAAGGACCATATCCGCACCATGAACGAGCTYGGCGGCCTGGATGTGCTCGGGTCGCCCAAGGTGGACAACATGTACCATGCCGGCTGGGCCTGGGCCGGCTCCACGCCCCATCGGTCGACAAAGCTGATCGCCGCGCATTTCGGCGGAACGCGCACRCCGCTCGCGGTGTCMTGGCCRAGCMGGATCAAGGCGGACAAGACGCCGCGTCCGCAGTTCCATCACGTCAACGACATCGTGCCGACGATCTACGACATCCTGCGCATCACGCCGCCCAAGCTCGTCGATGGCGTCAGCCAGGATCAGCTCGACGGCACCAGCATGACCTATTCCTTCGCGTCCCCGACTGAGCCGGATCGCAAGAAGGAGCAGTATTTCGAGGTCATGGGCAGCCGCTCTTACTACAAGGACGG
>NZ_JBFTKQ010000053.1:0-1040 GCF_056396025.1 Allobosea sp. 05T438 | reverse complement strand
AGTTCCGTGACTTCCGGGCCGACCAGATGGGCGCCGAGCAGCTTGCCGGTCTTGGCGTCGAAGATCGTCTTGGCGAGGCCGCTGTCCTCGCCGAGCGCGACCGCCTTGCCGTTGGCGACGAAGTTGAAGCGGCCGACCTTGATCTCATGGCCGGCGGCCTTGGCCTTCGCCTCGGTCAGGCCGACACTGGCGATCTGCGGGTGGCAATAGGTGCAGCCCGGGATCATCAGCTTGTCCATCGGATGCGGATGCAGCCCCTTGATCGCCTCGACGCAGATCACCGCCTCATGCTCGGCCTTGTGGGCCAGCATCGGCGGGCCGGCGACGTCGCCGATGGCGTAGATGCCCTTGACGTTGGTCCGGCAGAAATCRTCGATGACGATGCAGCCGCGATCGGTCTTCACGCCGAGCGCCTCGAGCCCGATGTTCTCGATATTGCCGACGACGCCGACGGCCGAGATCATGCGGTCGGCGGTGATCGTCTGCTTGCCGCCCTTCTCGTCCTCGATATGGGCGGTGACGGAGTCGGCCGATTTCTCGACCTTGGTCACCTTGGCCGATGTCAGGATCTTCATGCCCTGCTTCTCGAAGGCTTTTCGCGCGAAGGCGCCGATCTCGGCATCCTCGACGGGAACGACCTGCGGCAGCACCTCGACSACCGTCACCTCGACGCCCATCGTCCGGTAGAAGGAGGCGAATTCGATGCCGATGGCGCCGGAGCCCATCACCAGCAGCGATTTCGGCATCTTGGCCGGGACCATCGACTCGAAATAGGTCCAGATCAGCTTGCCGTCCGGCTCGAGGCCAGGCAGCGCGCGCGGCCGGGCGCCGGTCGCGACGATGATGTGGTCGGCGGTATAGGTGCCCTCGCCCTTGGCGTTCTTCGGCACCGGCCCCTGCGGCTGCATCGCCGGCTTCTTGGTCGGCGCGACCGCGATCGTGCCGGGCTTGGTCAGCTTGGCCTCGCCCCAGATCACGTCGACCTTGTTCTTCTTCATCAGGAACTGGACGCCGTTGTTCATCCGCACGGCGATGCCGCG
>NZ_JBFTKQ010000052.1:0-1044 GCF_056396025.1 Allobosea sp. 05T438 | reverse complement strand
ACCTGCTTCATCCATGAGACAGCCTTGTCGGTCATGTCTTCCGTGAAGTGATATTCCTTCTTCCCTTCGGACGGATTCAGCCGGACCGTGTTTTCGACGACCGCAGGCTCCCATTGCGAGGATTCTCCGGCAAGGAAGCCGTAGAAGTAATCGAAGCCGATCCCCTGACCTGCCGGCCAGTTCGTATAAGGGCCGACGGCCGTGGTCTCGTTGGCTGGGGTGTTGTGCCATTTGCCGAAGGCGCTCGTCGCGTAGCCATAATAGCCGAGGACCTTCGCCGCGGTTGCCGATGTGCGCGGGATCCGGCCGGAATAGCCATCCCAGTCGTTCGCCAGTTCGGTGATCTGGCCGGAGCCGACGCGATGGTGATTGCGCCCGGTCAGCAGCGCCGCCCGGGTGGGCGAGCACATCGCGGCATTATGGAAGCGGTTATAGCTGATCCCGTCTCCGGCAACGCGGCTCAATGTGCGTGTATCGATCACGCCGCCGAAGGTGCTCGGAAGCGCCGGACCGACGTCGTCGAGCATGATCACGACGATGTTCGGCGCGTTGGCCGGGAGATGCGACTTCGCCGGCAGGGGGCTGTAGGTCGATTCCGCGATCGTCGGCCCGGCCTTGCTCCCAGAAGGCTTCGGCGGAAACGGCAGCGATTCCTGGGCGACCACGGGCGATCCCAACATCAGCAGCGTCGTGCTGACGCCCAACCAGCGCGCTCTGAATGGGTGACTAGGCGGCCGTTTCATTCGATTCTCCATTCCGGACAACACATCTGAACCCGACATGGCTGGTCGACGTATCGATCGCCTCGGCATGTCGGGCTGCAGGTCGGTAGCGGCGGCAGTAGTTCGGAGCGCACAGATGCGATCCGCCCTTCAGAACCTTCCGCGGGATTTTTATGTTGGGGAGACACGGATCGTAGCTGGCGGATTCCAGCCCTCCGCGAGGGTTCTGCGGCATGCAGCAGGCTTTCGTCGCATCCGCCTCGCGCTTCGGGGCGAACCAGTCGGACGTCCACTCCCAGACGTTCCCGATCATGTCGTAGAG
>NZ_JBFTKQ010000051.1:0-1093 GCF_056396025.1 Allobosea sp. 05T438 | reverse complement strand
GGCGAACCTGGGGAGCTGTTCGAGTCGCCAGTTTGGCATTGCCTCGCGGAAGGGCTTGCCAACAGAGAATGCCTCGCCGTCGATGGCGGTTGATCAGGGCCGCGCGAACAACCAGCACTCGGCGAAAGCTTCCGATACGGTCGACTTGGACGATCTCGCCCGGATCCGTCGCTCGGTGCGTGAGTACCTCGGAACGCTCGACGAGGYTGGCTGGGCGACGCAACCTGTCCTGTATCAACCGGCCATCTCGTGARGTACGCGCGCGAGRCTGACGMCCGCGGCAAGGCCGGCGAATGCAGCGGCCAGCACCAACGCAACCTCCGGCGCCGAGGAGAGCGGGACGACGTCGAATACGATAGCCATCACGATGGCGCCGAAGGTCTGGCCGGTCAGCCGCGCAGTGCCCTGCATGGCACCGGCAGCGCCGCTGCGTGCTTTGGGCGCCGATAGGAGTAGGACGCGGTTGTTGGGGGKCTGGAAAAGGCCGAAGCCRAGGCCAGCGATCACCGTGCCAATGATGAAGCTYGCTCCGTAGGGACCGGCCCGCAACAGGCCGACACTTGCGAGTCCGACGGCCAGCAGGGCGCCGCCAGCGGTGCAGAGGCAGGCCGTCTTCACGCGATTGGCGAGCCATCCGGAAACCGGCGCGATSAGAGCCACCGCCGCGGGCCACGGCATCATGTACAGCCCCGCCTGGGTCGTCGCCATGCCGAGCCTGTGCTGGAGATAGAAGGGCAGAGCGAGAAGGCCTAGCATCTGCCCGGTGAAGCAGTAGACCGACGCGACGACGGAGAGCCGGAAGGCCGGCGCGCCGAAGAGATCGGTGGGCACGAGCGGGGTCGCACTCCGGCGCTCGATCCGCAGCAAGTGAAGAGGCAAACCACCGACGCGACGATCAGCAGTCCGCCTGTCACTGGAGACTGGGCGACCCGATCAGCGCCGAAGAAGAACAGGACGAACATCAGGGCACTCGCGATCATGGCCCTGCCGTCGAGCTTCCGCGCCACGCCCTCAGTTGACGCCAAAACTGGGCCGGATGCCAGTACGACGATGCCGAGCGGTAAGTTGACGGCGAAGAGCCATGGCCAGGGCG
>NZ_JBFTKQ010000050.1:0-1187 GCF_056396025.1 Allobosea sp. 05T438 | reverse complement strand
GCAATGATCGAAGCGACGACGCCGGCGCCGACGGTGCGGCCGCCTTCGCGGATGGCGAAGCGCAGCTTCTCTTCCATCGCGATCGGGGCGATCAGCGTCACCTCCATCGAGATGTTGTCGCCCGGCATCACCATCTCCGTGCCCTCAGGCAGCGTCACCACGCCGGTCACGTCCGTCGTGCGGAAGTAGAACTGCGGGCGGTAGTTGGTGAAGAACGGCGTGTGACGGCCACCCTCTTCCTTCGTCAGGATGTAGGCCTCGGCCTTGAACTTCGTGTGCGGCTTCACCGAACCCGGCTTGCACAGCACCTGGCCGCGCTCGACGTCCTCGCGCTTCGTGCCGCGCAGCAGCGCGCCGATGTTGTCGCCGGCCTGGCCCTGGTCGAGCAGCTTGCGGAACATCTCGACGCCCGTCACCGTCGTCTTSACSGTGTCCTTCAGGCCGACGATCTCGATTTCCTCGCCRACCTTGACGATGCCGCGCTCGACGCGGCCGGTCACMACCGTGCCGCGGCCCGAGATCGAGAACACGTCCTCGACCGGCATCAGGAACGGCTGGTCGATCGGGCGCTCCGGCTGCGGGATGTAGTCGTCGACCGTCTTCATCAGCGCGATCACCGCGTCATGGCCGATYTCCGGCGTGACGTTGTCGAGAGCRGCCTTSGCCGAGCCCTTGGTGATCGGRATGTCGTCGCCGGGGAAGTCGTACTTCGACAGCARCTCGCGGATCTCCATCTCGACCAGCTCGAGCAGCTCGGCGTCGTCGACGAGATCGACCTTGTTCATGAACACCACCAGCGCGGGAACGCCGACCTGGCGCGCCAGCAGGATGTGCTCGCGGGTCTGCGGCATCGGGCCGTCGGCAGCCGACACAACCAGGATCGCGCCGTCCATCTGCGCCGCGCCCGTGATCATGTTCTTCACATAGTCGGCGTGGCCGGGGCAGTCGACATGCGCATAGTGGCGGGCCGGGGTCTCGTACTCGACGTGCGCCGTCGAGATCGTGATGCCGCGGGCCTTCTCCTCAGGCGCCTTGTCGATCTGGTCATACGCCGTGAACGACGCCCCGCCGGACTCTGCCAGAACCTTCGTGATCGCAGCCGTCAACGACGTCTTGCCATGGTCGACGTGACCAATCGTGCCAATGTTGCAGTGCGGCTTCGTACGAGCGAATTTCTCTTTGGCCAT
>NZ_JBFTKQ010000049.1:0-1211 GCF_056396025.1 Allobosea sp. 05T438 | reverse complement strand
CCCGGTTGTGAACATTGGCCCGTGGGGACGGGAATTTCATCAAAGGCTCGAGCKAGTGCACACTCCTTACGCTTTCGATGAATTGCCCCGGTTGCTGCGGGAGATCGTGAAGCGTTTCCTCGGATAGGTCTGCTGAAACCCAAGCGGGGGAACCAAACGCTTAGAATAAGCTGCCCTGGGGAGGCGGTTCCTCGGGCGGACGTTTCGCTGGCGGGCTTTCGGCGGAGACGGGCTCCTCGGTGGCAGGATCGTCGTCGCCGACCTTAGCGTTGTTCATCCTGCTGTTGACGATCCACTCGCGAAGCTCGGGTGGAGGCTGGTCGAGGAGCTCCTTCCCACCGGTGCCATCGAGCCAGGCGTCGAAATCCCTGGGGTGCAGGATTGCTGGCATCCGGTGATGGATGGCCGACATCCACTTATCGGCGTCCCGGGTGATAATCGTGCAGGAAACGATCTCCTCGCCGGTCTCGGGATCGGTCCATCGATCCCACAGGCCTGCGAACGCCAGCAATCCGCCATCCGCAGCGCTGATCCGGTGCGGGACCTTTTCGCCCTTCGTGCCCGTCCACTCATAGAACGAGCTTGCCGGGATGATGCAGCGCCGCTTGACGAAGGCCGAGCGAAACATCGCGCTGTCGCTCATTCGGTCGGAGCGAGCGTTATGGGTCGACCCGACTTCCGAAGGATTCTTCTTCCACCACCCCGGGATCAGCCCCCCAGCGCGCCTTTCGAAGCTCTCGCCCGGCCTCGGTCTTCACGATGATGTCGACGTCGGTGGTCGGCGGGATGTTGTAGCGGGCGCGCAGGTTCGGCCGATCCGCAGGCACGGTCAGAGGTTGGCTGAAGGTGACGATCTCTTCCCAGGTGTAGGCTTGGCTGAATCGACCGCACATCGGGTGCTGCCTCTATTGAATGTGAGAAATCTTGGCCTGCTCCTCGTTGGCCTTCGCGAGGAAGGCTTCGAGCTTGGCCAGCAACCCGGGCGTGAAGACCAAGTTCATGACCTGGCCGCCGGCCATCTCCAGGCTGATCATCGTTTCTCCCTGAGGATCGGTCGTTATAGCCACCTGCCTCACGTCAACGACGTCGAGATCGATTTCAGGCAGCTCGGCAGGCTTCTTCGCCATCAATCCCGGTCCGTGGTCGGTCGMCATAACTCATCCGGTACGCGCTCCCCGGTCACTTGTTCCTCGGCTATGCGGTCGGCTTGA
>NZ_JBFTKQ010000048.1:0-1213 GCF_056396025.1 Allobosea sp. 05T438 | reverse complement strand
CCCGGTTGTGAACATTGGCCCGTGGGGACGGGAATTTCATCAAAGGCTCGAGCGAGTGCACACTCCTTACGCTTTCGATGAATTGCCCCGGTTGCTGCGGGAGATCGTGAAGCGTTTCCTCGGATAGGTCTGCTGAAACCCAAGCGGGGTTGGAACCCACCGCTCATAGTAAGCTGCCTTGAGGGGGCGGTTCCTCGGGCGCACGTTTCGCTGGCGCGCTTTCGGCGATGATCGGCTGCTCGGTGGCTGGATCGTCGTCGCCGACCTTAGCGTTGTTCATCCTGCTGTTGACGATCCACTCGCGAAGCTCGGGTGGAGGCTGGTCGAGGAGCTCCTTCCCACCGGTGCCGTCGAGCCAGGCGTCGAAATCCCTGGGGTGCAGCATTGCGGGCATCCGGTGATGGATGGCTGACATCCACTTATCGGCGTCCCGGGTGATAATCGTGCAGGAAACGATCTCCTCCCCGGTCTCCGGATCGGTCCATCGATCCCACAGGCCTGCGAACGCCAGCAATCCGCCATCCGCAGCGCTGATCCGGTGCGGGACCTTTTCGCCCTTCGTGCCCGTCCACTCATAGAACGCGCTTGCCGGGATGATGCAGCGCCGCTTGACGAAGGCCGAGCGAAACATCGCGCTGTCGCTCATTCGGTCGGAGCGAGCGTTATGGGTCGACCCGACTTCCGAAGGAGTCTTCTTCCACCACCCCGGGATCAGCCCCCAGCGCGCCCTTCGAAGCTCTCGCCGGGCCTCGGTCTTCACGATGATGTCGACGTCGGTGGTCGGCGGGATGTTGTAGCGGGCGCGCAGGTTGGGCCGATCCGCAGGCACGGTCAGAGGTTGGCTGAAGGCGACAATCTCTTCCCAGGTGTAGGCTTGGCTGAATCGTCCGCACATCGGGTGCTGCCTCTATTGAATGGGAGAAATCTTGGCCTGCTCCTCGTTGGCCTTCGCGAGGAAGGCTTCGAGCTTGACCAGCAACCCGGGCGTGAAGACCAAGTTCATGACCTGGCCGCCGGCCATCTCCAGGCTGATCATCGTTTCTCCCTGAGGATGGGTCGTTATCGCCACCTGCCTCACGTCAACGACGTCGAGATCGATTTCAGGCAGCTCGGCAGGCTTCTTCGCCATCAATCCCGGTCCGTGGTCGGTCGCCATAACTCATCCGGTACGCGCTCCCCGGTCACTTGTTCCTCGGCTATGCGGTCGGCTTGA
>NZ_JBFTKQ010000047.1:0-1254 GCF_056396025.1 Allobosea sp. 05T438 | reverse complement strand
CGGAATTGATGCTCGCCTGCGGTGGCACGATCGCGCCCTGGTGCGCCAGCATCACCTTCGGCGGCCCGGACCTGAAGACGGTCTATGTCGGCAGCCTGAAGGGCTCGCGCATTCCCTATTTCCGCTCACCCGTCGCCGGTCTGCCCATGGCACATTGGTAGGTCCGGCGTCGTTGGACGACGCTCGCTGCAATCAAAACAACGATCCGGGAGGAACCATGAAGCGCATCATCTCTGCACTGGCGGGCGTATCCGCGCTGTGCCTGGCCGGCGCGGCGCAGGCCGAAATCTCGGGCGGTACCGTCAAGATCGGTGTGCTGACCGATATGTCCGGCGTGTATTCCGACATCACCGGCAAGGGCTCGATCGTCGCCACCCGGATGGCGGTCGATGACTGCCTGAAGGCGGAATGCGCCGGCATGAAGATCGAGGTCGTTTCGGCCGATCACCAGAACAAGCCGGATGTCGGCTCGACCATCGCGCGCGAATGGATCGACCGGCAGGGCGTCGATGTCCTCGCCGACATGTCGAACGCCTCGCTGCAGCTCGCCATTCCGCCGCTGCTCAAGGAAAAGAACCGAGTCGGCCTGTTCCCCGGCGGCACCGCGCGGCTGACAGGCGACGCCTGCCAACCCGACCACATCGTCCAGTGGATGTGGGACACCTATGTCCAGGTCGCCGGCGTCGCGAACTACCTGACCAAGCCCGGCACGAAATGGTTCCTCGTCACGGCTGATTATGCACTCGGCCATCAGCTAGAGGCGGATGCGAAGACGCTGGTCACGGCCAAGGGCGGCACCTATGTCGGTTCGGTCCGTCACTCCTTTCCGGCCGTCGACCTCTCCTCGCAGCTCTTGACGGCGCAGGGCTCGGGCGCCGATTTCATCGCACTCGCCAACGCCGGCGGCGACACTATCGCCGGGATCAAGACGGCGCGCGATTTCGGCATCGGACAGGACAAGCAGAAGCTCGTGGCCTTCTTCCTGACCGCGATGGACGTGAAGAGCGTCGGCCTCGCCGCGGCGCAGGGCACAGTGCTGACCGAGGGCTTCTACTGGAACCTCGACGACCGCACCCGTGCCTTCTCGGAACGCTTCAAGGCCACGCATGGCGCCGTGCCCTCGGCGATCCAGGCCGGCATCTACTCTTCCGTCCGCCACTACCTGAAGGCGGTCGCCGCCGCGAAGTCCGACGACGCCAAGACGGTGATCGCCAAGATGCGCGAATTGCCGATCGAGGACGACGTCGTCCGCAA
>NZ_JBFTKQ010000046.1:0-2465 GCF_056396025.1 Allobosea sp. 05T438 | reverse complement strand
GTAAGCGGTGTCCCGATCTCACCTTCTTCGACGGGGTCTGAGCGGTCAGTGTGACGATCCAGATTTGGAGGGTCGTTTTGTGTCTAGGCTTGACCATAGACTTGAGCCGGAGGGCGAAGTCCGGCGCTTTGAGGTGATCAACGGTGCGATCGGCCGCCGTCGCTGGAGCGGCGATGAGCGGGCGCGGATCCTGGAGGAGACGCTCGCGCCCGGCGCGGTGGTATCGGCGGTGGCCCGCCGCCATGGGCTGACGCCTCAGCAACTGTTCACCTGGCGGCGCGAGGCGCGTCAGGCGGCCGAGACCCTGCCGGCCTTCGTGCCGGCGGTTGTTGCGCAGCCTGCGGGCGCTTCGCCGGAGGCGGGCACCCCATCGCGATCCCCGCATCCCAGACGACGCGCGCGAAGACGCCGCACCGCTGCGATCGAGATTGACGTCGGCGGCGTCAAGGTGACGGTCGAAAACGGTGCTACTCGCGCCACGATTGAGGCCGTGATCGGCGCGCTGAAGGGCGGCTCGTGATCGGTCCGACCGGTACGGTGCGCGTCATGGTGGCGACGAAGGCGGTCGACTTCCGCAAGGGCGCGGAGGGCCTGGCCGCATTGGTGCGCGAGAGCATGGGCGCCGATCCGTTCTCGGGCGCGGTGTATGTGTTCCGGGCGCGGCGTGCTGACCGGATCAAGCTCGTCTACTTCGATGGGACAGGCGTTTGCCTGTTCTCGAAGAGGCTGGAAGACGGCAAGTTCCAGTGGCCGGCCATCGCCGACGGCGTCGTGCGGCTGACGGCTGCTCAGCTTCAGGCGTTGCTGGAGGGGCTGGATTGGCGGCGCGTGCATGAGCGGCGCGAGACGCGCGTTCCCATCGCCGCAAGTTGATCGTTCAAGCGCTTGGCAAGCCACTGTAATCCATGATTGAATCGGCTTCGTGAGCGACGCAACCAAACCGCTGACCAACGATCCGATCGCGCTTCGGGCGATGCTGGCGGAAGAGCGTGCCGAGAACGAGCGGCTGCGCCAGATCATCAAGGAGTTGCAGCGCCATCGCTTCGGCCGCCGGGCCGAGAGCCTGCCGGTCAACCAGTTGCTGCTGGGGCTCGAGGAGGCCGAGCAGATCGAGGCCGAGGGCTTTGCCGGTGAGGAGGCAACAGATCCTGCAATACGGGCTGAGCGGGCCAGGAAGCGTCGCGCCAACCGCGGTTCGCTGCCCGCGCACCTGCCGCGAGTCGAGCAGATCATCGACGTCCAGGACAAGACCTGCCCGTGCTGTCGGGGCGAGCTGCATGCGATGGGCGAGGATGTCTCCGAGCGTCTCGACATCGTCCCCGCCCAGTTCCGCGTGATCGTGACCCGACGGCCGAAATACGCCTGCCGGGCCTGCGAGGAGGTCGTGGTCCAGGCGCCCGCACCCGCCCGGCTCGTCGAGGGCGGCATCCCGACCGAGGCGACCGTCGCCCACGTTCTGGTCTCCAAATACGCCGACCACCTGCCGCTTTATCGGCAGGCCCAGATCTATGCCCGGCAAGGGGTGAACCTGGACCGCTCGACTCTGGCTGACTGGGTCGGCAAGGCAGCCTTCCTCCTGCGACCCGTGCATGAGCGTCTGTTCGAGCGACTGAAGGCGTCGACCAAGCTCTTCGCAGACGAGACCACGGCGCCGGTGCTCGATCCGGGTCGCGGCCGGACCAAGACCGGCCAGCTCTTCGCATATGCTCGCGACGACCGTCCCTGGGGCGGATCGGACCCGCCCGGCGTCGCCTATCTCTATGCGCCGGATCGCAAGGCCGAGCAGACGGTGCGGCATCTTCAGGGCTTCGTGGGCACGCTGCAGGTCGACGGCTACGCTGGCTACAAGGTCCTGGCCGACCGTAATGCCGTGAGCCTGGCCTTCTGTTGGTCACACGTCCGGCGGAAGTTCTACGATCTCGCGCAAGGTGGTCCCGCGCCGATCGCCACGGAAGCGCTCGCGCGGATCGCCGAACTCTATCGCATCGAGGGGGAGATCCGCGGCCGCTTGGCCAAGGAGCGCCGCGACATCCGCCAGGCGAGAAGCCGCGCGATCGTCGATGCGCTCGAACCGTGGTTGAAGGCGAAGCTCGGCCTCATCAGCCAGAAGAGCAAACTCGCCGAAGCCATCCGCTACTCACTCTCGCGATGGGCGGGCCTCAGTCGCTTCCTCGAGGACGGCCGCGTCGAAATCGACTCCAACGTCGTCGAGCGCGCCATCCGGCCGATCGCCCTCAGTCGAAAAAATGCGCTCTTTGCCGGATCAGACGGCGGCGCCGAGCACTGGGCAGTCGTCGCCTCGCTCGTGGAGACCTGCAAACTCAACGGCGTCGATCCGCAAGCCTACCTCGTCGACGTCATCACCCGTATCGTTGCCGGCCATCCCCAGAGCCAGATCGACAACCTGCTGCCATGGGCCTATGCGCCTCAGCCGCTCAAGGCCGTGGCCTGAGAACACCGCTTAC
>NZ_JBFTKQ010000045.1:0-4286 GCF_056396025.1 Allobosea sp. 05T438 | reverse complement strand
ATCGCAGGCTGAAGGCGATCGACCTCATCGACGTGCTCTCGGACCTGTTCATCCTGCGCGGTGTGCCGGAGCATGTTCGTTCAGATAACGGGCCGGAATTTGTCGCCAAGACCGTGCAGGAATGGATCGGCGCGGTCGGTGCCAAGACTGCCTACATCGCTCCTGGCAGTCCCTGGGAGAACGGCTTCATCGAGTCGTTCAATGCCCGGTTGCGCGACGAACTCCTCGACGGCGAGATCTTCTACTCACTCGCGGAGGCGAAGACCGTCGTCGAAAGCTGGCGGCGCCACTTCAACACGCTGCGCCCACACGGCTTGCTCGGCTACAAGCCTCCCGCGCCAGAGGTCTTCATCCCAGCCATGACCGCGCGGGCGGCTGCGCAAACCAGACCGGCTACGCCGCCCGCGCTAGCGCCGAGGCCAACCGTACACTAACAATCACATTGGACCTCTCCGCGGGGGCGGATCATCCGCGCGATGGAGACATGGTTGCAGGAATGGGAAATCCGGTACCACATCGGATCCTCGCTCGGCGCGACAGGGCAGATGCGCGTTTGCTTCACGGAGGAGAAATTCGTCCGGGCATTCCGGCATTACCACGGCGACCGGATCGTCCCCGTCGATGAAGTTGCGGGGCTCTTGCTGCCGATGCTGATGATGAGGCTTTCTATGACAGCTTGTCGGGCGATTGACGGCACTGACGTGGCGATGGCCAGCCGACGTTGCGCAAAGGCAGGAAGCGTACGCTCGCTCCCGCGCCTCAGTTCCACGCTCGGATGGCGTAGGTGTCCACCAGTTCGGGGTTTCCATCTACAAATGATTGGCAAGCCTGTTTGAGGCTGAAGAGCTTCTTCGCGCTGTAGTTTGGGTGCTCGCCATCCAGCTTGAGGTCGGTATCGACCATGAGCACTCTCTTTTCGCCATCAAGATTCATCCGAATGATGCTCGTCGCTTTGGCGTTCTGATGAACGATCATGGTGTTGGCCCGTTGGTGCGGCGGCTTATTCGGCACTCAAGAGTGAGGTCCTGGCGCAGGTTCCCCAACGGTTCGGGAGCGGACGCTCAGCATTTTGGTGCCTGGATCTCAACTGGGGTGTCAGCCCCCTGTTGAGCGAGGCACGAATGCCCCTGAGTGCCGTCGGGGGCTGGAACTCCATCGAGGAGCACAAAGCGAGCCGAATGGGCACCATAGAGTCCGGCGGGAAACCGCATTTTGCTATGGATGAGGAAGGTGCCGCTCCGGTTGCGGGTCAGCACTCCCTTTTGCACGAGCTGGATCAAACCGAGCTGGCTGGGCAGCACCTCGTAGGCTGTGACCGGCTGTACGGCTACCACGGTTGATGGGTCAATCGCGACAACACCGCCTGGGAAGAAGGAAAAGGCGCCATCGAGGAGCGAAGGCTCAACCTTGCTGAAGTCAATCCCCGCGATTGGGCTGCCAAGCTTTGCCGCGGCCGCCCGCGCCTTTGTAGCCTCCGGCGGCATCTTGACGGCGCCGGATGGGACTGAGAAGCCCGACACTTCGTATTGAGCTGCTACGACAGGTTCCTTGCCCGTCTCTCGGCGCACAATCGTGACTGCTGCCTCGGGGCCTTTGGACTGACTGAAAGCCGTCTTGGAGCCGTTCGGCGTAGTCTGACTGAAATACGGCAGGCATCCCGTATGAGGCATGAAAACGATCTTATCGGCTCCTACCCCCTTTGCCCCGACCAGAGGGTTTTTCCCGGATGCGGAACCGGGCCCGGCTGAGCTGGAACTGAGAACGACGCGTTCGAGGCGCTGGGTCGCTCCGGTGAAATCCCAGATGACGCCTCCGTAAGTGCTTATGACGACATAGAGAGACTCCTCGCCCGGCTCGACCTGAATGGAGCCCGCACCGATCGTCACATCCTGCGAGCCAATGGTCGCTGTCGACACCGAATCCGTTTCGTACGCCGACAGGAGCACAACCTTTGCCCGTTCGGACGCCTTGGGCATCAGGCAAGCTCCACGCGTGGCGACCGCCTGGCGGTCCTCCGCGGCTTTACGCTCAGCTTGGAGGCCCGCCACGACAACACCGTATTCCTCCGGCGAAACCGTACCGTCCCCGTCAACGTCGAGCGATTTGATCAGCTCCGTGGCTTTCTCGGTGAAGCGCTGCAGACCGACACTGCGGGCGTCGCCTCCAAACGCTGCAATGGCATCGCGGGTCAGCACGGGAAGGCCATACAGGTCGGCCGGCTTAGTTCCCGTTGGGGCGGCACCCGCCTCCACCCATGAGACCTTGCCATCACGATCCGTATCGGCATCTTGGAAAGACTTAAGATCGCGCTCCAGTCGCTCTCGACGGCTGGCGAGGAGGTGCCCCGCGTCGAAACGCGTATCGTACTTGTACCTCGCCTGGAACTCCTCCCGCGTGACGATGCCATCGCCGTCAGCATCCGCATTCATATACCGTCCGGCGGCTGCAAATCTGGCGTTGGCGCGAAGAAAGGCTTCGTGCAACCCGGCATCGGCCTCATCGATCAGGCCATCGCCATTGGCATCGAGCGTCATGAACCCGTTCTGTATTTGGGCAGCAGACTTCTCGATCGTCATTCCTGGCAGCACGAGCAGGCTCGTCAATCGCGGCGACAGGTCAGCGCGGGCAGATTGCGAGAGTGCCGAAGCCGAACCCAGTGCCAGGAAGCCTGACAGCAACACGACCAGGGATGAAGCACGAGCTCTATTCAATATTGCCTCCTGAATAGCCTGTCCCTCTGCTTAGCAGCGGCAATCTTGAGACGGGCTTAGAGGGATTGTGGGAGACCTTCGAGGTTTCGGGCATGCTCCATTTACCGATTATAGGAGAGGCGGCCGTGCTAGCAGGCCAAATCTCTGAAAATGCCCGCAATGGGTCGTGAGCGGACGGTACAGTTCGCCACGCGGTCGCTAGCCGACTGTCGGCTTGTGCATCTGCACGATGACCTTGCCCTTCGCCCGCCCGGTTTCGAGATAGGCAAACGCCTGCTCGATTTCCGCGAATGGGAACACCCGGTCGACGATTGGACGAAGCCGGCCGGCATCGACGAGAGCGGCCAATTCGGAAAGCTCGGCTCCGCTGGGATGCATGAACAGGAAGCGGTAGCGCGCGCCGTGCTTTCGCGCCTTCATCCGCAGCGAAAGACTGGCGAACCAGAATAGCCCTGCCAGCAGCAGGCCGCGCCCGAGGTCCTTCCGAGCGGTCTCGGGTTCCGGCGTGGCGGTGATCGAAACCACCGTGCCACCGGGCTTCACCAGTGCGAACGACTGCTCTAGCGTCTCGCCGCCCACGAGATCGAAGACGCCATCGACATTTCGAACACGATCCTCGGGCCGCTCGGTCGTATAGTTCATCACCGTGTCTGCACCGAGCTCTTCGACAAGGGCGCGGCCACGTCGCGATGCAGTCGTGACGACCTGAGCGCCGAGCCATTTGGCGATCTGGATCCCTAGGGTGCCGACCCCGCCGGCGCCTCCGGAGATGAAGACCTGGTTTCCGGGCCGCAGATGCAGCTCATCACGCAGCGCCTGCAAAGCCGTGAGCCCTGCTAGCGGAATGGCGGCGGCTGCATCGAAATCAAGGGTTTCCGGCAAGGCCGCGACGACCTGTTCAGGCACGCAAGCGTATTCGGCGAAGGCTCCCATCCTGTCCTTCGGAACACGCGCAAAAACCCGATCGCCCGGAGCGAAGCGGGAGACGGCCTCGCCGCATGCCTCGACGATGCCCGCAAACTCGTTCCCGAGCACGACCGGTAGCGGGTAGCCCTGGATGACGCGCAGCTTACCCTCGCGGGTCTTGAAGTCGACGGGGTTCAGACCTGCCGAGCATACGCGCACGAGCACGTCGCCACCCCCCGGAACCGGTTTGGGGACATCGCGGAGCTGTGCTGTCTCAGGTCCGCCATATCGTGCGAGGACAAAGGCCTTCATATCGGCACTATGCGGCTTGTCGCGTCATCGGAAAAGCTCAGCTACAGGTGAGGGATCACGAGGCACCATGACGGATAGCGTTCGGAGCTCCGGTGTTCCGAGCGTCCCGCTCCGTCGCGCGGATGATTTGCTCGAGCGCATCGTTATGTTGAAGGCGGATATGCACGCGGCTTCGGTACTCTCGCGTATTTCCTTGAGGTCACGCGTATCGAAGCCGAGCTTCAAGCCGACCGCATAGCCGAGGAACAAGTGACCGGGGAGCGCGTACCGGATGAGTTATGGCGACCGACCACGGACCGGGATTGATGGCGAAGAAGCCTGCCGAGCTGCCTGAAATCGATCTCGACGTCGACGTCG
>NZ_JBFTKQ010000044.1:0-5395 GCF_056396025.1 Allobosea sp. 05T438 | reverse complement strand
GGGGAGACACGGATCGTAGCTGGCGGATTCCAGCCCTCCGCGAGGGTTCTGCGGCATGCAGCAGGCTTTCGTCGCATCCGCCTCGCGCTTCGGGGCGAACCAGTCGGACGTCCACTCCCAGACGTTCCCGATCATGTCGTAGAGGCCGTATCCGTTGGGCGGAAAGGACCTGACGGGCGAGGTGCGAGCGTATCCGTCCAGCTTGTGATTGACGGTCGGAAACGATCCTTGCCAGGTATTGGCCATATGCCGATCATCGGGGGTCAGTTCCGAGCCCCAGGCGTATTCGGCCTGTTCAAGGCCGCCTCTGGCGGCGAATTCCCACTCGGCTTCGGTGGGGAGATCCTTGCCCTTCCATCGCGCGTAGGCCAATGCGTCGTGGTGGCTGACATGGACAACGGGATGATCGTCCAGTCCCGCAATGCTGCTGCGCGGCCCATAGGGCTGGCGCCAGTTGGCGCCCTTCAGGAAAGTCCACCATTGCGACCAGTCGCCGAGATCGACGCGCCCCGTCGGCTCCCGGAAGACCAGCGAGCCCGCATGCAGCATCTCCGGCAAGATACCGGGATAGTCCCGCGGGTCGGGCTCGAATTCGGCAAATGTGCGATGCCCGGTCGTCGCCACGAACTCGGCGAACTGTGCGTTGGTGACAGGGGTCTCGTCGATGAAGAAGCCGTCGACGCTGACACGATGAGCCGGCTTCTCTTCGGGGTAGTGATCATCCGAGCCCATCCAGAAGATTCCGGCGCGCACGAAGATCATGCCATCTCGCGCACGCTGAGATGACACATCCGTCTGAGCCGTCTCTGCCTGCATAGCCAGCCTTCCCCTCAACCTGAATCGCGTTCGCGAGCGCACTCACGTTCCGTGGGAACGCATACACGGCACGACGATTGAGACTGTCCCGAACGGACAATTCGCGAGGTTCTTTGTGCTCCCCAAGCAAGTCGAGCGGACCGGATGCGTTTTGGTTGATTGACGACGATACCGCGAAGCGGCAGAGGTGCCGGCCATACGAATGGCGTACGGCGGGGGGTATGGAGGTTCGATCGCGCACCACGAAGGCTCAGTTCGCACTATGTCTGGGCCTGACCATCAACACGACCGGTCAATCATTCCTTCTCGTCGTCCTGCCGCCCTTGGGCCGCCGTCTCGGCTTCTCGGATATCCAAACCGGTGCGATCCTCAGCATCTCCGCGCTGCTGCTCATGGTGTCAGCGCCGGCTTGGGGATATCTTAGCGAACGGATGGGGCGCAGGCCGGTTCTGCTGGCGGCGCTCGCTGGGGCGGCCATCGCGGCAGCGTCGTTCGGCATGATCGTGCATTTCCGCCTGATGGGCGCCTTCGGCGCGGCTCTCGCGGTCGGCCTGTTCATTTCCTTCAGGGCCGCGCAGTCGCTGGCTTCCAGCGGGATCATGCCTGCGTCGCAGGCCTACATGGCCGATATCACCGCACCAACGCAGCGGGCCGGCGCCATGGGTGTTCTCGGGGCAGCCATCGGGTTGGGCGCCATCCTTGGGGCCGCGCTCGCATGGCAGATCGCCCCCATCAATCCTGCATGGGCTTTCGCCATCATATCCGTGCTCGCCACCGCCGCCTTCGCCGGCGTCTATTCTTGGGCCACAGAGCCTGCCCGCGTCGCGCGCGCGTCACCGTTCGACGCTCGTTTGCCGCTTGCCAGGATATGGCCGCTTCTCCTGATCACGCTCGTATCGATCTCCGCCTACAGCATCCTGCAGCAGGTGACGGCGCTGCGCATGCAAGATGCGCTCGGGTTCACGGTGGAGGAATCGATCTCGCGTGGCGGAGCGGCGCTGATGGCGACCGCCTTGGCGATGATCGCCGTCCAGGCTTGCGCGATCCGCCTGTTGCGATGGGAGCCGATGCGATTGCTGGCCGTGGGAGCCGTCATCGCCGTGTCGTCGATGCTGATTTGCAGCCTGGTGGACAGCTATATCGAGATTTTCGGCTCGCTCGTGATGCTTGGGATTGGTCTCGGCCTCATGCTCCCCGGCAATCTCGCTTCTCTCAGTTTGTTGACGGGGCCCGGGGCCCAGGGCAAGGCGGCTGGCCTCAATGTCGTCGCGCAAGGGGCGGGCCAGGCAATCGGCCCCCTCGCCGGCGCCATGCTTCATCGGGTCTCGCCGCAGGCTCCATTCGTGGCTGCAACGTTCCTCCTCACGGTCGCCTGTACAGTTGCGATCTTCACCTGGAGATCGGCCATGCAGCCGCCGGAGACCCTTGTACCGCACGGCAACTGAAAATGCGTGCGCCGCCCGATCCCTTCGCGGAACGGTCTTTCATGCCCCTCGCACGTTTCGCCTCGACGAATAACTCAGAATCGATAGGTCGCGGCGATGACCGGACCGTGCATTGTCGTTTCGTAGAGCAAGTCGCCCTTGCGATAATCGACATAGAGCGCCCGATAGCCGGCCCGGAACACCCAGTTGTCGCCCCACTGATAGTTGACCGTGCCTAGCGCCTGCCAGGTTAGCCTGGAAGCGAGGTTGAAGCCGCCGATATCGCCCGCCAGCGTGAGGCTCCAGGGGCCGCCGAGCCTGGCGGTCATGCGGGCCGCGACGACCGGGTCGAGCCAGTTCTCCGAGACGCTGTGATCGATCCGCAGGTTGAGGGAGCCCGGCGCGATCTTCAACTCGTTGTCGAGGTTCCAGAAGCGAAGGCCCGCGCCGACATCGAGATCGAAGGTCTCGTCGGCGTAGATGCGGTAGAGCACCCCTGTCTGAAGCGTCAGCGTCTGCGAGCGGACCTTTGCCGACGAGAAGTAGGGCCCCGGCAAGGAGCCGCCGGGCGTGACCTGCGAGAGCATCGCGTCCGCGAGGAAGCCCCAGCGTCCGATGCGCATTTCGGCGGCCCCCATCAGGCCGACATTCATGTTCTTCAGGATGTCGCCGAAGCTGAGGTTGAGATTGGCAGCCGGCAGTGGCGGCAAGGTGGAGGCTCGTCCGTCGAGCGCGGCAGTCCAGGCATAGCCGGTGAAGGAAAAGCTCGGCCCGTTCGACAGTAACGCCGGCAGAGGCGGCGCGGATGCGAGATCGGCGGCAAGGAGCGGCGCAGAGCTCAGCAGAACGGTCGCTGCGGCAATGACGGATTTCAAGATGCGGGCTCCGATTCGATTCACTCGCAGCAGGGCATGCGCGGAAGCGCGGAGGGAGACTGTCCCGTTGGAACAATCTCGGACCTTGAATGTGCTATGCGTTCACTATGAGCCTGAGATTGATCAAAAGAGACGCCGCCGAGGCCATCCTCCGGCAGAATGGCTGGCTGTCCTATCAGCTCGAGGCGTTCCAGAAGGAGGTCCTGCGGCGCTCCATCCTTGTGAATCTGGCCCCAGGCGAGCTGGTTTTCGGCTTCGGCGAAGAACTGGGAGGCATTTACGGCCTCGTGAGCGGCACCGCGACGATAAACACCGCTCCGCCAAACCATATCCCGCAGTTGATCAATGTCGGCGCACCTGGTGCCTGGGCCGGAGAAGGCTGTTTCCTGGCCCGCCAGCCGCGGAGCGTCGAACTACGCGCATTGGTCGAGACCTGGCTGATGTACCTGCCCCTTGAGCAGATGGATGAAATGGCCGATGCCGACCCGATGGTCGCTTACAATTTCGGCCAGATCATCATGACCAATGTCGATGCCCTCATCAGAGTGATCCATGATCTGCAGAGGGTCGATCCCGATCGCAGGATTGCCTCGGTTCTCCAGCGGGCGGGGTGGATCGGGGAGCATCCCCTCCCGTTGACGCAGTCTGAGATCGGCACCATGGCCCGCGCTTCACGCAGGCAGGTCAATGCCGCCTTGAAGCGGTTTGCGGAGAACGGATGGGTGAAGACCAGCTATCGGTCTGTCACCATCCTCAATTCCGAGAAACTACGGATCTTTTCAACTGAAGACGACTGAGCCGACGCGGCTCGGCGGAGAGTTTCCCGGTCCCGTGCGAGGCGGTGCTTGATGAGCGCGATATTGATCAAGAGAGCAACCGCAGAAGCCATCCTTCGGCAGAACGGATGGCTGTCGACACAGCCTGAAGCTTTCCGGAACGAGGTTCTGCGACGCTCCATCCTGATGCGTTTCGAACCTGATGAGGTCATTTATCACTTCGGCGATGACCTGGGGGGTATCTATGGCCTCGTGAGCGGTGTGGTTGCAGTGAACACCGCTCCGCAAAGCGATACTCCGCAGTTGATTCACATGGGCGTGCCTGGTTCCTGGACCGGCGAAGATAGCTATCTGATCCGCCAGCCGCGGCGGCTTGAACTGCGCGCAATGACCGAGACCTGGGCGATGCATCTGCCCCTCGACCAAATGGCCCAGATGACTGCCGCAGATCCCGCGGTCATCCGCAATTTCTGCCAGAACCTCCTGCGCGGCGTCGATGTCCTCATCAGGATCATCCACGATCTTCAGAAGCAGGAACCCGAGCGCCGGATAGCCTCCGTGCTGCAGCGCATGACCTGGAGCAGCAGACAGGTCCTGTTGACGCAGACCGAGGTCGGCACGATGGCCTCGGCTTCGCGCCGTCAGGTCAATGCCGCCTTGAAGCAGTTTGCCGAAAACGGATGGCTGACGACCAGTTATGGCTCGATCACGGTCACCAATGCCGAAGCGTTACGGCGGTTCGGAGATGAAGGCGGCCATTGAGTTCAAAGCCAACACTGCATTGAATTGAAGCCGGACCACTCAATCGGGGTAGGCCAGCTCGATGCTCCCCTATAGGGCCTGATGCCGTCCGTCCCATCATCCGCCATGGCTTTGGACCGGCTGCTCCCGCCGCCGTGTAAGCTGCGGCGTCACCGCCGAGCCGGAGCAGCCCCATGAACAGGACGAACTCGACCTGCAGGCCTATCACCGTGTCCGGTCGCGGCTGGTCTCGCGCCGAACCGCGACAGTCAATCAGATCCGGGCGTTCCTGATCTGGCAGGGTATCGCCATTCGCCCCGGGCTGCGGGCCCTGCGAAGCTCGCTCTTAGACATCCTGAAGAACCGGGCCGATGAGATCTCGCCTCTGATCTGGTCGTCGACCTCTATGAGGACTGGCTATGGCTCGACGAGCGCATCGAGACGATCACAGCCGAAATCGAGAAGATCGCAGCCGAGCAGGCTGCCTGCACACGGCTTATGAGCGTGCCGGCGTTGGGACGATCATCTCAACCGCGATGGTCGCCGCGTTCGGCGACGGTGAAACCTTCGACCGAGGCCGCGATTTCGGCGCCTGGCTCCGTCTCGTAGCGCGCCTCAATCGGATCGCATCGGCCTTGGTCGACGGCCCATCCGACCGAAGTACGATGGCGCAGTGGGCGTCGCGCGTGGCGATGAGCGAAAGCTCGCTCGCCCGATTGGTCCAACACGAAACTGGCCTGTCCTTCGGTCGTTGGGTTGGCGA
>NZ_JBFTKQ010000043.1:2500-5692 GCF_056396025.1 Allobosea sp. 05T438 | reverse complement strand
CCTATAAGCCACCCATCGAGACGGCGCCGCCGCTGAGCGGCGCCTCTTCTGCGCTTCCTGATGAGGCTGGGGCTGACGTCCGGGACACCGGGCGAGTTCCTGTCGGAATTTGTAGAGCGCACGCTGTTTGAAAATTGAAGACAGAAAGAGAAACGTGGACGGCGAGTTCTTGCGGACTTGGGTTTAGGCTCAAGTCGAACGAGACTTCGGTGTGCTGCGTTTATACAAGAGCCATCGCGGATTGCTTCGGTAATCTGTAGATGTCTCCGTCAATACGCAGTGCGATGCCGGAACAAAATCTCATCCAATCTGAGAGTTTGATCCTGGCTCAGAGCGAACGCTGGCGGCAGGCTTAACACATGCAAGTCGAACGGGCACTTCGGTGCTAGTGGCAGACGGGTGAGTAACACGTGGGAACGTACCTTTCGGTTCGGAATAATTCAGGGAAACTTGGACTAATACCGGATACGCCCTTCGGGGGAAAGATTTATCGCCGATAGATCGGCCCGCGTCTGATTAGCTAGTTGGTGAGGTAATGGCTCACCAAGGCGACGATCAGTAGCTGGTCTGAGAGGATGATCAGCCACATTGGGACTGAGACACGGCCCAAACTCCTACGGGAGGCAGCAGTGGGGAATATTGGACAATGGGCGCAAGCCTGATCCAGCCATGCCGCGTGAGTGATGAAGGCCTTAGGGTTGTAAAGCTCTTTTGTCCGGGAAGATAATGACTGTACCGGAAGAATAAGCCCCGGCTAACTTCGTGCCAGCAGCCGCGGTAATACGAAGGGGGCTAGCGTTGCTCGGAATCACTGGGCGTAAAGGGCGCGTAGGCGGACTCTTAAGTCGGGGGTGAAAGCCCAGGGCTCAACCCTGGAATTGCCTTCGATACTGGGAGTCTTGAGTTCGGAAGAGGTTGGTGGAACTGCGAGTGTAGAGGTGAAATTCGTAGATATTCGCAAGAACACCAGTGGCGAAGGCGGCCAACTGGTCCGATACTGACGCTGAGGCGCGAAAGCGTGGGGAGCAAACAGGATTAGATACCCTGGTAGTCCACGCCGTAAACGATGAATGCCAGCCGTTGGGGAGCTTGCTCTTCAGTGGCGCAGCTAACGCTTTAAGCATTCCGCCTGGGGAGTACGGTCGCAAGATTAAAACTCAAAGGAATTGACGGGGGCCCGCACAAGCGGTGGAGCATGTGGTTTAATTCGAAGCAACGCGCAGAACCTTACCAGCTTTTGACATGTCCGGTTTGATCGGCAGAGATGCCTTTCTTCAGTTCGGCTGGCCGGAACACAGGTGCTGCATGGCTGTCGTCAGCTCGTGTCGTGAGATGTTGGGTTAAGTCCCGCAACGAGCGCAACCCTCGCCCCTAGTTGCCATCATTCAGTTGGGAACTCTAGGGGGACTGCCGGTGATAAGCCGCGAGGAAGGTGGGGATGACGTCAAGTCCTCATGGCCCTTACAGGCTGGGCTACACACGTGCTACAATGGCGGTGACAATGGGCAGCGAAAGGGCGACCTCGAGCTAATCCCAAAAAGCCGTCTCAGTTCAGATTGTACTCTGCAACTCGAGTACATGAAGGTGGAATCGCTAGTAATCGTGGATCAGCATGCCACGGTGAATACGTTCCCGGGCCTTGTACACACCGCCCGTCACACCATGGGAGTTGGGTTTACCCGAAGGCGTTACGCTAACCGCAAGGAGGCAGGCGACCACGGTAGGCTCAGCGACTGGGGTGAAGTCGTAACAAGGTAGCCGTAGGGGAACCTGCGGCTGGATCACCTCCTTTCTAAGGTAGAGGACTTCACGAAGCTTGCTTCGTATCGACCTCTCTTCAGAACAATAGAGGCCAGTCAGGCCTCGCATGCGGAACTTGCCGTCTTCGTTTCTCTTTCTCTTTCCGGGCGAATGCGCTGGATCGGTCATCTGGATCGGTCGCGTATTCTGGGCCAAGCCAGGCTTTGGCCGGTCGACTTCTTGGTCGATTTGCCTTGGGCCTGTAGCTCAGTTGGTTAGAGCGCGCGCTTGATAAGCGTGAGGTCGGAGGTTCAAATCCTCCCAGGCCCACCAGTCATCGGGTGCCGAGCTGTCCGACGAGCGGCGGTTCTTTCGAGCTCTTGGGCTCGCAAGGCCGAACGGCCGCCGCGCCAAGTGGCGCGTTGCTTTACTCAAATGGGGCCATAGCTCAGTTGGGAGAGCGGTAGCTTTGCAAGCTTCAGGTCGTCGGTTCGATCCCGTCTGGCTCCACCAAATCCGGAAAGTATTCAAGTTTCGCCATCATCGGCAACGATGGTTGGCGCTGCTGTTTGTCATTGTGAAGAGGGAATGTATTCGAGAGCTGCTCATCCTGCAGCATGCGGAATGTCCGACACCATCGGCTTCTGTTAAATCGGGTACATTCGGCAAGCATAAATGGTCTTTCTGATCATATGTTCTGCGAATTTGTTTCGCGGACATCGATCATGAGAACGATCAAGTGCCTTAAGAGCATTCGGTGGATGCCTTGGCGCTGAGAGGCGATGAAGGACGTGATACGCTGCGATAAGCCGTGGGGAGCTGCGAATGAGCTTTGATCCGCGGATTTCCGAATGGGGAAACCCACCTTCGATCTCTGTTATTCCAAGGACAGGACTTCGGTTCTGTTTTTGAGCTAACAGAGATCACAAGAAGGTATTGAACTCTGAATACATAGGGGTTCAAAGCTAACCCAGGGAACTGAAACATCTAAGTACCTGGAGGAAAGGACATCAACGAGACTCCGTTAGTAGTGGCGAGCGAACGCGGACCAGGCCAGTGCTTATCTGCAAGTTACCGGAAGCGGTTGGGAAACCGCGCAACAATGGGTGATAGCCCCGTACGGATCTGCGAACAGATGAGACATGAGTAAGGCGGGACACGTGAAATCCTGTCTGAACGTGGGGGGACCACCCTCCAAGCCTAAGTACTCCTCAGCGACCGATAGTGAACAAGTACCGTGAGGGAAAGGTGAAAAGCACCCCGACGAGGGGAGTGAAATAGCACCTGAAACCGAATGCTTACAAACAGTGGGAGCTCAAGGTTCGTCCTGGGTGACCGCGTACCTTTTGTATAATGGGTCAGCGACTTAATCTGACGAGCAAGCTTAAGCCGGTAGGTGTAGGCGCAGCGAAAGCGAGTCTGAACAGGGCGTTCAGTTCGTCGGATTAGACC
>NZ_JBFTKQ010000042.1:0-7698 GCF_056396025.1 Allobosea sp. 05T438 | reverse complement strand
CGCCAAGATGCGCGAATTGCCGATCGAGGACGACGTCGTCCGCAACGCCAAGCTGCGTGTGGACGGTCGCATGGTCCATGATTTCTATGTCTTCCGCGCCAAGCAGCCATCGGAAGCGAAAAGCGAATGGGATCTCTACGATCTCGTCGCCACGATTCCGGGTGACCAGGCTTTCCGCCCCCTGAGTGAAAGCGCCTGTCCGGCGATCAAACGCTAAGACAAAAGACCGGTGTCGCCGCGGGATTCTCCGGGTGCGCCTCTCGCGGCAGGTGACGTGCGGTTCGAGTTACGGCGTTGCAAGACCAAGTGCGTGCCCCCGCGCGAATGCCCGCTTTCGGGCAGCGGCTCAATGTCTGGTTGTTGCGCGAGGCGAGCGCTACTCCCGCAGCATTTAATAGAATAATGCGGTTGCGGCATCCCTAGAGGGGGAGGTGCCATGGATATTCAAGCGTAGAGGGGTCGCAGTCGGCGCCGATTGTGGCCCTCTTCGAATGCAGATAACTTCTTATGTTCAATAATTTAGGAGCCGCGTGAGGCAGAGACATGCGTCGATGCAGAATCACATCCGAGGACGATGAGAGGCGTCGGATGAGCTTCGACCGCCAATGACCGAAGCGAAGTGCTTCGCCAGCTACAGCCAAGACGGACGATCGCGAAACACTTTGCTGTCGCGATTCAGACCATCGGCGGGCTCTGAATTCTCAGATCAGCGAGTGGGATCTAGGGCTATTTGAAGCCAGGACGCCGCCGCGACTTCGTATTGATCTGCGCTGCGAGCCCGGCCTGTTTAACATTGGCGTCCCTCGCCAAACGGAGTCCGCGCAGTTTATGCATGTTCTCCTCGCGCTGCTGGGTCATTTTCTCCGTTTCGGACATAATCCTGGCGTGAGAGAGCGCCCGCGTTTGGATCTTCAGGAACTGATTGTCGGCGGTTAAGCGCTGCTTTGAAAGTTCGAACACTATGATTTCCATTCGCAGTTAGGTTGAAAACAAAAAGGCCGAGCAAGTGCCCGGCCTTTCGAGTGGCTATAGTCGCTGGTGCCAGTACATCCGTGGTCAACGGCGACGATTGCCAAATCACGCAGTCTGGAGCTGTTCCGCGGCCATCTTGCCGGACCGGTTGTCGCGAGCGACTTCGTATCCAAGCTTCTGGCCTTCCTGCAGGTCCCGCATCCCAGCTCGTTCGACGGCGGAGATGTGCACGAACACATCCTGGCCGCCGTCATCCGGCTGGATGAAGCCGAAACCCTTGGTGGAATTGAACCATTTCACTGTGCCGGTGGTCATGAGAAACCCTCCTTTTGGCAAGACCTGTCGCTCGCCGACAGAATGTTCGACGAGTTCAGAACGATTTCGAAAGGGGGGAGTTTATCAGAGCCGCGCCAAAGCGCGAAAATAACAACGGCCGTCCAAGCAATCTCGATAAAGACACAAATAACTCAGGTCACCGATTGCGTCAAGATAATTATCATAAATACGATTTTTATCTTTGTGCTCATGATTTCAACTACCTGCTCGCGGAACATTTTTAGCGAGAATTCTGTCAATTCTCTGCCATATCCGGCCGGAATCGGCGGGCCCTTGAAAGTGGACGACGCTGTCTGGCTGCCCGGAAGCCAGGGGTAATCCAACGGCTAACACCCGGCCCACAACGCTCAGTGGGCCGGGGCGAAGTCGTGTCCCCGCTCGATGAATAACCCGGCCCGCTCGCGCCGGGCCGGGCGCGTCGTCAGGCCCTGCCCCGTGAGCCTTCCCTTCGGCTTCCCATGAACGCAGCCACGTCGGGCGCGAGAAGGTCGTGCCTTTCCGCCCATGAGGCGAATAAGCCCCGCGCCGTTTCCGGTTCGATCTCGCCGCGGATCGCCGCCAGGCAGGCTTTCAAAGCAAAGCCATGGACCGGATCGCGCCTGCTCACCGGCCAGTCGGCCAGGAACATGTAGGCCTCCATCGCCGACGCAATCGCCGCCGGGTGCCCGAGACCGGTCAGGATAACAACCGGTCTCTTAAAGTCGTCAGATGTCATCATGCAGTCCTCCCGGGGCGGGGAGCGAGTGCCAACGTTGCCATAGCCATATCCTCCTGGAAGTAACATGGATCCGGTTTGGTTGATCGCCGCGTCGAGCGCGCTGTCACTGTCGGCGGCTGCCATGATTTTGGGATGCGCTCGCCCCGGATCAAGCCCGCCGCAGCATCGACGTTACTGGAGTCGGAATTCGCCGCTCACCGCGCTGAGGTCGGCCGGGCCGATCAGGTCCTTATGAGCGACGGTGATGCGGAAGAGTTTGCCCTCGAGCTTGGCCTGCCAGAAGGCAAGGAACTTGTTCAGTTCGGGAAAGCGCGGGGCGAGGTCGTAGTCCTGCCAGATGTATTCCTGCAGGATCGAAGGGTGGTCGGGCAAGCGGTAGAGGATCCCGGCGGTGGTCAATCCGTAGCCGGCGATCTGGCGGGCGAAGTCCGTCGAAGCCATTCCTTTCAGCTCCCTGGTTTCACTGCGCCGATGGCAGCGCGTTTCCAACGTCTTGGCAAGCTGAAAGGTTGCGTTTGCGCCGCCTTTTCAGCCTGTTAGCACTCAGTCAAAAAAAGTGCTGCCGGCCTCTTGAAGGCAAAAATCGGGCAACCCAAATCATCGCGCGGGCACGGCGCCTCAGGGGCGCGCGGAACCTCGCCGCGAGACCCGCACAGGGCCGGCCCGCTTTGACATGTGACCGACATGGAAATTGGAGGAACTCATGAAGTTTCGGCCACTGCATGACCGCGTCGTCGTGAAGCGCATCGACGCCGAGGAGAAGACCAGGGGCGGGATCATCATTCCCGACACTGCCAAGGAAAAGCCGCAGGAGGGCGAGGTCGTCGCTGTCGGCGCCGGCGCGCGCGACGAGACCGGCAAGCTCGTGCCGCTCGACGTCAAGGTTGGCGACCGCGTGCTCTTTGGCAAATGGAGCGGCACCGAGGTCAAGATCGATGGCCAGGATCTCCTGATCATGAAGGAGTCCGACATCATGGGCGTCGTCGAGACGGCTGCTGCCCTCAAGAAGGCCGCCTGACGGGGCCTTCATCCCATCTCATCAACCTGAAACCTCAAGTCTGAAGGAGTGAGGAATCATGGCTGCGAAGGACGTGAAGTTTTCGCAGGACGCGCGCGAGCGGATGCTGCGCGGCGTCGACACGTTGGCCAATGCCGTGAAGGTCACGCTGGGTCCGAAGGGCCGCAACGTCGTGATCGAGAAGTCGTTCGGCGCCCCGCGCATCACCAAGGACGGCGTCACCGTCGCAAAGGAGATCGAGCTTTCCGACAAGTTCGAGAACATGGGCGCCCATATGGTCCGCGAGGTGGCGTCGAAGCAGAACGACGCGGCCGGTGACGGCACCACGACCGCCACGGTCCTGGCCCAGGCGATCGTCCGCGAGGGGGCCAAGGCGGTGGCCGCCGGCATCAATCCGATGGATTTGAAGCGCGGCATCGATCTCGCCGTGGAGGCGGTGACGAAGTCGCTCGGCGAGCATTCCAAGACCATCACCGGCTCGGAGGAGGTCGCGCAGGTCGGCACCATCTCCGCCAATGGCGACCGAACGATCGGCGAGATGATCGCCGAGGCGATGAAGAAGGTGGGCAACGAGGGTGTCATCACCGTCGAGGAAGCCAAGACCGCCGAAACCGAACTCGACGTTGTCGAAGGCATGCAGTTCGATCGCGGCTATCTTTCGCCCTATTTCGTGACCAACACCGAGAAGATGGTCGCGGAGCTGGAAGACCCGTACATCCTGATCCACGAGAAGAAGCTCTCGGGTCTCCAGACGATGCTGCCGCTGCTGGAAGCGGTGGTGCAGACCGGCAAGCCCCTGCTGATCGTGGCGGAGGACGTCGAGGGCGAGGCTCTCGCCACTCTCGTCGTCAACAAGCTTCGTGGCGGCCTCAAGATCGCAGCCGTCAAGGCTCCGGGCTTCGGCGATCGCCGCAAGGCCATGCTGGAGGATATAGCGATCCTGACCGGCGGCACCGCCATCAGCGAGGATCTCGGTATCAAGCTGGAGAATGTTACGCTCGACATGCTCGGCCGTGCCAAGAAGGTCCGGATCGAGAAGGAGAACACCACCATCGTCGACGGCGCCGGCAAGAAGGCGGAGATCGACGCCCGGGTCGCCCAGATCAAGGCGCAGATCGAGGAGACCACCTCGGACTACGACCGTGAGAAGCTCCAGGAGCGTCTGGCCAAGCTCGCCGGCGGCGTCGCGGTCATCCGCGTCGGCGGCGCGACCGAGGTCGAGGTCAAGGAGAAGAAGGATCGCGTCGATGATGCCCTGAACGCGACCCGCGCCGCGGTGGAAGAAGGCATCCTGCCGGGCGGCGGCGTCGCCCTGCTGCGCGCGGTCAAGGCGCTCGAAGGGCTCGTGCCCGGCAATGACGACCAGAGGACCGGCGTCGAGATCGTCCGCAAGGCGATCACCGCTCCGGCCCGCCAGATCGTCGAGAATGCCGGCGGCGATGGCGCCGTCGTGGTCGGCAAGCTGCTGGAGTCGCAGGACTACGCCTGGGGCTACAATGCCCAGACCGGCGAATACGGCGATCTGGTCAAGGCCGGCATCATCGACCCGACCAAGGTCGTCCGCACGGCGATCCAGGATGCGGCGTCGGTCGCAGGCCTGCTGATCACCACCGAGGCGATGATCGCGGAGCTTCCGAAGAAGGATCCGGCGCCGGCATTGCCTGCCGGTGGCATGGACTATTGAGCATCGAGGGCGCCGCGACGCCGCGGCGCCCTCTCTCAAGGTCTCTTGGCATGAGGTATCGATCGGTTTCGCGAGAAAGCCTAGGCGATAGGCCTCGGGAACGCTCGTAGATTCATCTCCATCCCATTTGGCATACGACATGACCGATGCCCCGCAGGAAGCTAAGGACATCTCACCTTCTGACCGCTTCAAGGTCCTCATCACCAATGCCGAAAGCGCGACATATGGATTGAAGGATAACCTCTTGGCCGTCATGACACGGGATGGATCGGCAACCTGGCAGACGGTCGCCGCTCACATCGAGTCCCAATTGCCCGGCGCGGGAGAGTTCGCTACCGCGCGATTAAACGCCATACTCGCCTTGATCAGGACCCTATCCGGAAAATCCGAATGACAACGACCGCCACAGCCGAGCATCGCAGCTTCGAAGCCGACGTCTCCCGCTTGCTGCACATGATGGTGCATTCGGTCTATTCCGACCGCGACGTTTTTCTCCGCGAGCTGATATCGAACGCAGCCGACGCCTGCGAGAAGCTGCGCTACGAGGCGATTGGCAAGCCCGAGCTGCTCGGCGAAGAGCCGAAGCTCGCGATCACCATTCTCGCAGATCCGGAGGCTGGCAAGCTGACCATCGCCGACAATGGCATCGGCATGAGCCATGACGAGATGATCGAGGCTCTCGGCACGATCGCGCGCTCGGGCACGCGCAGCTTCATGGAGCGCGTCGCGGCGGCGGAAGGCAAAGACGGCGCACAGCTCATAGGCCAGTTCGGTGTCGGCTTCTACTCGTCCTTCATGGTCGCCACCAAGGTCGAGGTCGTCAGCCGCCGCGCCGATAGCGCGGAAGCCTGGACCTGGTCATCCGACGGTAAGGGTGAGTTCACGGTGGCGCCCGCGGCGTTGGAGGAGGCTCCGGTCCGCGGGACGCGGGTGATGCTCCATCTGATGGACGATGCCAAGACCTACGCCGAGCGCTGGACTTTGGAGCGCGTCGTCAAGGAGCAGTCCGGCCATGTGCCCGTCCCGATTTCCTTGATCGCGGAGCCGGGAGCCGAACCAGTCTCCCTCTCCGACGGGGCCGCACTCTGGGCCAAGCCGAAGAGCGAGATCACCAAGGACGAGTACGCCGACTTCTACCGCAGCGTTGCGGGGCAATATGACGAGCCGGCGGCCACAATCCATTTCCGCGCGGAAGGCTTGCACGAGTATACCGCGCTCGCCTTCGTCCCGGGCGCACGCCCGTTCGATCTCTTCGACGCCGACCGCAAGGGCAGGATAAAGCTCTACGTAAAGCGCGTCTTCATCACGGACGAGGCCGAGCTCCTTCCGCGCTATCTGCGTTTCGTGCGCGGCATCGTCGATACAGCCGACCTGCCGCTCAACGTCTCTCGCGAGATGATCCAGAACAGCCCGCTGCTCGGCGCAATCAAGAAGGGCGTCACCAACCGCGTGCTTTCCGATCTCGGGAAGCTGGCCGATCAGGATCCGGAAACCTTCCGACCGATCTGGGAGAACTTCGGCGCTGTGATCAAGGAAGGACTCTACGAGGATTTCGAGCGCCGGACACAGCTTCTCGGTCTCGCTCGCTTCCGCACGACGGCTTCCGGCGAGGGCTGGCGGAGTCTCAAGGATTACGTCGGCGCCCTGAAAGAAAACCAGACGGCCATCTACTACATCGCCGGTGACGATGCCTCACGGATCGCAGCCTCGCCGCAGCTCGAAGGCTTCCGTGCGCGCGGTATCGAAGTGATGCTACTGTCGGATCCGATCGACAGCTTCTGGGCCTCGGCCGCCCCGGACTTCGAGGGCAAGCCTTTGAAGTCTGTGACGCAGGGCGCTGCTGATCTCGGTCTTATCCCGCTGCTCGATGGCTCGGCCTCTCCTTCTGCTGAGACGAGCGAAGAGATCGGCGCGCTGCTTGCGTCGATGAAGGAGACCTTGGCCGACGAGGTTGCGGATGTCCGGACCTCCGATCGGCTCACTGACAGCGCGGTCTGCCTCGTGGCGTCGGACAAGGGGCCGGATCGCCAGTTCGAACGCCTGCTCAGCGCCGCCGGCCGAGTAGACAGCGCGGCCAAGCCGATCCTCGAGGTCAACCCGCGCCATGCGATGGTCGCGGCTCTCGCGTCTATCGAAGACGGTGCCCTGCGCGCTGACATCGCCCATCTTCTTGTCGACACCGCCCGCATCCTGGACGGCGAACGCCCTGTCGATGCGAGCGGCTTCGCCAAGCGGCTGAGTCGAGCGGTCGCGAGAAGCCTCGGCAAAGGCTGAGCGGCGAAGCAGGAAGCCACTGTGTTTCACGCCCCATGGGGCAGAATGCTGAGCCGAATATGCGACCCGGAAAACGGGTCGCACATACTTTATTCGGTCTTGCAACGCGGCGAGGCGGGCGGCGCTAAGCGTGCCTGGCTAAGCCTCGTTCGCCGATGCGAGTGTCCGCCAGGACTCGTTCCAGCAGATGACAACGGTTTGAGCCTGCCAGCAACTGCCGGATCGCATAAGACTTACTGGCTCCCATCAAACCAACGCATTGCGTTAGCCCTGATCGCGAGGTTTGCAGCAGCGCCCGGAGACAAGCCGCGTAGTGTGTCCGGCGGCACGGAGGCAACAAGCGTACTTCCGTCAGTCAATCTGCCATGCAGATTGGCGATGGAGCCTTGATAGGAAATTTGCTCGACCGTCGTCTTCAGCGTGTTTGCTTGGCCGGCATCGGTGACCGAAACGGCCTCGGGGCGAAGCAGAACCTCTCCTGATCACGCCGGAAGGTGAATTGCGCATCTTGCTTGACGACGATCGCGGCAGCGCGGCCGGCAAGGCGTTCCTCGCCGCCTTCGCCCGCGACGAGGCGACGCCGGAATTGATGCTCGCCTGCGGTGGCACGATCGCGCCCTGGTGCGCCAGCATCACCTTCKGCGGCCCGGACCTGAAGACGGTCTATGTCGGCAGCCTGAAGGGCTCGCGCATTCC
>NZ_JBFTKQ010000041.1:0-7801 GCF_056396025.1 Allobosea sp. 05T438 | reverse complement strand
ACTGATCTCGCCGAACTTCAGATAGCCTTTCCAGTTCGCACGCGCCGCGACCATGACACTCACCCCATACGCAACAACACGATTCAATGCCGGGCCGCCGCGCATGTTCCCGCCTCGCGGAACTGATTCGTTTGCTCGGCATTGAGTCCCCAGTTTCGTTGCCGGAGTTGCGTTGCCATGGCTGAACGGACCTATTGGAAGGGCTATCTCAAACTGTCGCTGGTGACCTGCCCGGTCGCGATGTCGCCGGCGACATCCGAAAGCGAGAAGGTCCAGTTTCACACACTGAACCGCGAAACCGGCAACCGTATCGTCAGCCGCTACGTTGACGCCGACAGCGGCAAACCCGTCGAGCCCGATCGCCAGGCTAAGGGCTACGAGGCCGAAGCCGGCCGCTTCGTCGTCATAGAGGATGAGGAGCTTGAGGCCGTCCGGCTCGACACCGTGCGCACGATCGACATCGACAAGTTCGTGCCGCGCGACTCGATCCCGTGGCTCTACCTCGATAGTCCCCATTACTTGGTTCCGGACGGCGATGTCGGCGAAGAAGCCTTCTCGGTGATCCGCGACGCTATGGCCGCGTCAAAGATGGTCGGCATCTCTCGCGTCGTTCTGTATCGCCGGGAGCGCGCGGTCATGCTCGAAGCCCGCGACCGCGGCATCGTGCTTTGGACGCTGCGCTACGGCGACGAGGTCCGCGATGAGAAGGCGTATTTCTCCGGTATTGAGCAGGAGAAGCCTGAACCCGAACTGCTCGATCTGGCGCAGAAATTCATCAAGTCGAAGACCGCGGACTGGTCGCCGGAGATGGTCAAGGATCCGGTGCAGGAACACCTGCTTAAGCTGATCGCGTCGAAGAAGCGCCGGAAGGGCGCGCGGGTTTCTGCTACTCGCGAGGACGGACGGCCGGCCAATGTCGTCAACCTCTTCGACGCTCTGAAGAAGAGCCTCCAGGCTGACAAGTCGCTTCGGAGCTGAATTCGGACGGAACAGAATCGGCGCTCACCTCGTTCGAAGAGCATTCCGTGGGTCATTCCACGAATTTCGAGGTGTCCAGACATGAAGAAGATCTTGCTCGCGTCGCTGATCGCGGCGACGACCTCCTTTGGTGCGCTCGCTCAGACCGCCACCACTTCGCCAGTACCGTCACCGAAGGGTGATGCGGACAAGAATGCTCCGCTACCTGGCGCGAATAGCTTCACAGAAGGCCAGGCCAAGAGCCGTCTCGAGGCCAACGGCTATTCGCAGGTCGGCCCGCTCACCAAGGACGCCAATGGCGTCTGGAAAGGTAGCGCCACCCTCGGCGGATCCAAGGTGAATGTGACCGTCGACTACCGCGGCAACATCACCCGCCAGTAATATCGGAGAACCAACATGACCCAGACTCTCACGCGTTCCTACGACAGCTACGAGACCGCCCGTACAGTGGTCGAGGCCCTCGAAGCCGGCGGAGTGAGCTCAGCCGACATCAGCGTGGTCGGCCGGCACGCCAAGGCCGACGACAGCAATGCCGGTGAAGGCGCCGGGATCGGCGCGGCGCTCGGCGGGGCGGCGGGCCTGCTCGCGGGGATCGGATTGCTTGCCATTCCCGGGATCGGCCCGGTGGTGGCGGCGGGCTGGCTCGCCTCCACGGCCGCGGGTGCCGCGGCTGGTGGCGTGGCCGGCGGCATCGTCGGGGCGCTGACCAGCGCGGGACACAGCGAAGAGGATGCGCACTACTACGCCGAAACGGTTCGGCGCGGAGGCACAGTGGTTTCGGTGCGGGTTGCTGACGAGCACGTTCCTGTGGTCGAGGCTATCCTCGACGGGGCCACGCCGATCGACCGGGATGCCCGCCTTGCCGAATACCGCGCGGCCGGCTGGAGTCGGTTCGATGAAACGGCGGCTCCCCACCGTTCCACGGTGATCTGAACAAGGCTGGCCGACCCTCTTGGGAGGGCCGGCCAGTTCGCATGAGCGACAAAGCGCTGGGGGATTTTCAGATGGAGAGTGGCATGGGTTGGTTTTCCAAGGATATCGCCACGTTTCGTTCATACGTTGCGGGACGTCTATTACGCTGAGAACCAGATCAAAAAGGCGCTGCCGGATATGGTCGAGAAGGCGACAAGCCCTGAGCTCAAGCGCGGCTTCGAAACGCATCTGCGCGAGACCGAGGGCCAAATCACGCGCCTGAAGGAAGTCTTCCGCCTGCACGGCGTCGAGGAGAAGGGCGTCACCTGTCCCGCGATCGACGGCATCCTCGAAGAAGCCAACGATATCGCGGGTGAGGTCGAGGACAAGCAGGTCCTCGACGCCGCGCTGATTGCAGCAGCCCAGGCGGTCGAACACTACGAGATTACGCGCTATGGCACACTTGTGGCCTGGGCGAAGCAACTCGGTCGAAACGACTGCGCGTCGCTCCTGAAACAGAACCTCGACGAGGAAGACACCACCGATAAGAAGCTCTCGAAGCTCGCGAACGAGAATATCAACCGCAGGGCTGCTTGACTGTCCGCGCCCTCGCCGGCGAGGGCGCCTCTCATCGCCGCAGGCCTATCGCACATGCTTGGCAATCGTCAGGCGTCGCATTCAAAGCCTTCTTGAGGCATCAGTTCCTCGCGGCCATTACACCGAAAACCAAAGAGCGGGCCGTGTCTCAACTGACGCTCTCGCATTAGCTGCGGTAGTGGGACCAGAAAGCGCCCTGCCCGACGGCGAGACCGCTTTGGGACGCAGCGTCACGAAGCGGGATTCTCTGCAGATTGGCCTCGTCATGGGCCTGGACTAATGCCCTCTCTGAGGCTGCACGAGCACCGCGGCTCGCTTGGGGAGATGATCAATGCTGTTCGAGGGTGGTTTCACATTTGCGAATTTTGTCGTCGACGCATTCGCTGTATTTATGTTCATCCTCTGGTTCTGGCTCTTCATAACCGTAGCGAGTGACCTCTTTCGGCGTCACGACGTATCTGGATTGAGAAAAGTCCTTTGGATCATGGCTCTGATCGTGCTGCCCTACTTTGGTGTGTTTGCCTATTTGCTTACTCAAGGTCGAGGCATGGCCGAGCGCAACATAGAGCGAGCCCAGCATGCCCGCGAAGAACTTCGGAAGGTCATCGGCTTTAGCGCGGCCGACGAGATTGAGAAGCTCACCAAGTTGAAAGCAGCGGGGACCATAACTGAGGCTGAATACGCTAGCCTGAGGCGCCAACTCGTTTCCTGACGTTCGGCATCTAGCAGCGGCCGGTGAACGGTTTTCGGTTGGCGCTTTGGTTGTAACGTACGCCGTTGAAGCGAAAAGGCCCGGCCCCCTTTCGGAGACCGGGCCAAGTTCAGGGAGGAGCCGGTTAGGCCGGCAGCCATCTTGCGGCGGTCAGCCGCTTGATTTCGTCATGGTGGCTTGAAGCCGGTGCGTCCCCGCGGCGAGTGGCGATTCTCGATCACACGATCCAGCCGCTCGTTGATGCTGCCGACGTCGCTTTGGACATCTCGAACAAGGTMGAGCACCTGGCCGACCTGCTCGCGTAGCCCAACCTTGCTGACATAGTGCTCGGCGACGTGGAGCCGATGGGGTGCGAGGTCCGTGGCGACGATGTCAGCTTTGCTCGAGGCGCCGGTGGCGGCGGCAAGCGCCTCCGTGCGAGCCCGACTGACGATCGCCTCGATGCGGGCCCAGATCGCCGCGAGCGCCCCCAACACGGTGATGATGAAGACGACGAGTTCCGAGGTGATCGTCATCTTCGCCTCAAGCCGCCCGTTTGCGGTTCCAGAAGGCCCACCACGCTACGCCGGCCAGCGAGAGCACCGCGCCGGTTGCCGGCGCAGCTATCTCCTCGGTGAGGATGCCCTTCGAGACCAGCGCGCCGGCGGCAATCTGGAGGAGGATGCGCAGGAGCTGCTGTGCAGAATCCCAGTTCATGTCGATCTCCGTGGTTCTGAGAATGGCTCAGCCGCGCTTGGCGGCCTCGATCGCTTGCAGCGCCTTGATTGTCTCGCCGATGGCGATGGCGAGATCCGCGCGGAGATCAAGAAGCGCAAGGCGGGTCATACCCAGATGAAAGCGGCGAATGCCGTCATCCGGGTGACGAAGGGTCAGGAGCCCGACGCCCGCGTGCAAGCCCTGGTCGACGCGACCGGCTGGCGGGAGGCCACAGCGCGGGCGTGCATCTTCCCGGCGCAATCGTGGATGGGGCAAGTCGCCGCCTATCAGCTTTCCGGCCAATTGGCGGAAATCAAGCGGCTGGAAATCCGGCTGGCGAACATCGAGCGGAATCGTGAGCGCGGCAACGTCGAGCGCACAGCCTGATCCCCTGTTCGAAGCGTTCGATGCCGGTTTGGTTCTGCTGATCGTCGCCGGTGCCGCGCTGCTCGCATACGGCTTCATCTGGCTGATCGAGGAGAAGCACCAGGACACGCGATTCCAGGCAAAGCGCTGGGAGGACGAGTTCAACCGCGAGAGGCACGAAGGCGCAAAAGAGCGGCTCGTGCTGCGCAACAGGATCGACATGCTCGAGGCGGTTCTGAAGAGGGCCGGCGTTGAGATCCCGAAAGCGCCCTCCGAATCCGCCGACATCCCGTTCTGAGGCGCGCCATGACCGATCTCAAGATCCAGCCCGTCGTCACCGCGTGGTCCATCGGAAAGTGCCTGTCGTCGCCTTCCTCCTGCCGCCACCATTCGAAGGCCAAGGGAGGCAAGCCCGTCTCGCGCTCCGTGCGCGGCCTGGCCGATGTGATCCTGCTCTGGGCGCAGGAGGTGAAGCCTCAGATCATCCTCCTGGAGAAGGTCGAGGAGTTCCGAGACTGGGGCCCGCTCGGCGCCGACGGCATGCCGATCAAAGAGCAGAAAGGACGCGAGTTCATCATGTGGCTGAACCATGGCCGCGCCGCCTTGGAGCCCCGCGATGAGCGCTGACACAGCCCCTGCCGCGATTCCGAGCGAGACCGAACGGCTGGCGCTGGTCGCTGAGCTTCTTCCGCTCGAAGCAGCCGCGCCATTGAGCGCTCTTGAGACCGCGCGTTATCTAGCCGTCGAGCGGCGGATCATGGCGCTGGATGCCGCAGCCATCCGGGCGCAGGGAGAGTGAGATGGGAGTGATGCCAACCGTTTGAATTTTACATGGCGCAGTGACGCATTGCTTCAAACTTCGGGGTTACAGTCATTGGGTAACCGCGCCCCGCCACTTCCTGAGGATTGCATCTATGACTGACAATGCCGAAACCCGCCCTGCTGATGCTTTGGATGACCAGGATCTCGAAGCCGTCAATGGCGGGGTCTCTTACGAGAGCATAGTGTCCACTCTCTTCCGCGTCGCCACTGCCGTCGTACCTGCTGCGATACAGTCAGCTCAATCCAAGGGCATGGAGGCCGGTGCTCCGGGAATTGTCAGCTCGCTGCCGCAGCTCTTCGCGCCGCGTGACGTGCTGACCGGCCAGGATCGTTGAACGCATTTCCGGATGCCGGGGCACCCATGATCCGCGCCAACGGCTTCACCATCGCCCTTGCCTTCATGGCGCTGGTCTTCGTCGCGGTCTATGGATGGCTGAGCGGGGCTTGGCGGTGATCAGACGAGCTTGCCGCAGTCGGCTGAACAGGCCAGTCCACCGGCCTTGCCCGTTGAGCCTGCGGTTCGAGGCGAGCGGCAGGCTAGGGTTATCGTCTCGCAATCAGGAGTGTTAAGCGTCCGCGGGGGCTGGTCTCTGCCGATAGAACATTCGTTGGTGACAACTGCTTTGCCCGAAGCGCGGAGACAATGCTCGGTACAGCCTCAATCGCACTCCTAAGTTTCTGAAGTTCGGCCTCACCCTTCTCCGCAACACGACGATGGATCTGCACTTGCTTCGCCTTCGGCAGCAAGCTGATGTCAACAATTGCGATTGGTTGGCTTTTCAGGGAGCCAGATGGGCTTGTAGGGTCAGGCAGCTGCCGTTCCAGCGCAGATTCATTCAATTCCTGCGCGCTGGCGCCGACCACGGCGAGAGTGAGGCCAGCCACTACGAGCGTGAGTGCATGCATTAGGCCGACCTCCGTGTGTATCGACCGCATGGTACGATTCCACGCGGCAGCTCATGACTGAGCCGGGTCGTTTCAAAAGCGGGAAAATCTCGCGGCCTACCTGGCGGGATGATGGCCACCCTTCGCCAGCAACACGCGCATTAGGTACGCGCGGCAAGGGAGCATTGCGCCTTTTAGCGGAGGGAAGCGAATCCGGCTGGCTCACAACTCCGTTAGTTCTGGGCCCTCCGAGCCAAGCTGCCGTCGAACGTTTAGTGGAGTGGTGGAACCCTTTTTCGAACTACCCGTTCACCGACAGGGGGCAATACCGGAGGCTCTCATGCGGGACGGACAAGGCAATAAGCTTTCACCCGAAGAACAGCAGAAAATACGCTCGATACAGGGCGCACCAGGTCGGGATTCAGTCAGCGGCATTTCGATCGATCCGAACGCCGGCAAGGACACCAGTAAAGAACCATTGGCGAAGCCTGTCGAGAAACCGGCCGCGGGCCCTGGAGAATAGGGTTTTCTCCAGCGTAGACCGGGGTGGAGGTTAAGAGATGCCTGATCCCGACTATGAAGCCAATATGGCAGGGGCCCTCACCTAACAGCCGATGCGGTGGTTTTTCGCGGAGACGAAGTCGCCCTGATCCGCCGCAAGAAGGGCGGCCACTGGGCCGTTCCCGGTGGCTTTCTTGACCAAGGCGAGACCTTCGAACCTTGCGCCTTACGCGAATTCGAGGAGGAGGCCGGAGTGAACCTCCAGGCTTCGCCGGGTCTGATTATCGCCACCTACCCGCCTATTGCCTTCGATGCGATCGACCGCGATCCGCGGAGCCGCATCATCTCGGGAGCAGTCCTTTTTGAACTCTCGTTGGACCACGGCCGGCCACCTCTCCAAGTCGGCGACGTTGCCGTCGCTGCTGAGTGGTTCGCGGGAAATGACATCCCTGCCCTCTACGCAGACCACAACAGCATTATCAGGGTGTTGAAGGCCACGTATCTCTAACTTGGCCATTTCACCGGTGGCGGCACTGTCCGCCGAACTGTGCTTGAAATGCGCGAGCATGGCGTTCGTCGGAAAAACTCACTTGCACGCTTCCTGAAGGGGGGTCCATTTTGATCCGCGCTTGGTGAGGAATATTCCACTCCACGAGCCACCTACCAACTTCGAATAACTGCTCGTTTAGCGTGGCCGGATCCAACGGGAGATCCACGCGAAAGTATCCCTCGGGGCCGACTTTAGTCGTGATCGATATCGAGCCCAGCGACATCATCGAAGTCAGCCGTTTTCGCCCTCAAAGGCCATCACAGCAAGGGCTGATGCACCCGCGACGACGAGCCAGATGGCGTCCCCCATCCACGTCGCTGGAATCGTCGGAGACGCGACAACCGTCGTGATGCCCGCTACTGAAAACAACGTCGATAGAAACGAAACACGCCACATTTCCGCCTCCATTTTTGGAGGCGCTAACGTTTGGCAATGGCGCCGGTTCCATCGAAAATTGGGCGAGGGCCACGAACATGTCGGGGCACGCCTTCGTTTCCAAGCACCGACCCTGCCAACGTTCAGGATACGACGGCGCGTTCGCTACCGTCCGCAAAGCTCTGCGTCGCGGCGGAGGGCCGTCAGATCAAGAAGGCCTGCGCCGGCCGCTCAACCTCCGGGTCTCCGCCATCCGTTTTCACACCGCGGGCTACGATGCTCAACGAGCCATCCGGCAACGGTCGCTGCAGCGCCMACGCCTGTTCCCACGGCGCCGTCATCCAGGTTTCGCACTCCTCCGGTGTCGTGAGGATGACCGGCATCGCCTTGGGATGGATCGCCTTCAC
>NZ_JBFTKQ010000040.1:0-9301 GCF_056396025.1 Allobosea sp. 05T438 | reverse complement strand
GTGTTCGGCCCGGCATGGGCCATCACCTCGGCCTGCCCGCCAACCGCCAGGAAGACGCCGTCCTTGACTGCGACCGCGCTCGCCGTCGGGTTGCCGCGATCGAGCGTGGTGAAGCGGCCATTGCTGAGGATGAGATCGGCGGTCATCGGGCGAGATCCTTGACTCGGGGACTGTGCGGAGGCGCTGCCGAAGAGGCCGCTCAGCGCGCCTGCGGCAGCGCCTAAGGTGGTTTGACGACGCGTCGGCATCAGCTGCGCTCCTTTTGCGATGTCTCCTGCGAGGGTTGTCCGCCGCCTGGTAGATGGCCAAAGACATGCGGCTTGACCTGCTGGTGCCAGGAATGAGCCGCCGGAGCCTTCGCCCAGAGCCCGCGCAGGAGCGGCGGCAACTGCTCGCCGATCAGGATGCCGAGCAGGCCGACCAGCGCTATGACCGGCGGGGCCGGCGAGCGCACATTGATCAAGCTGTAGATCACGCCGACCAGGAGCCCGGCCCCCAACGACATCAGGTAGATCTTCATGCGGCACTCCGTTTTGCGCCTCCGCGACGCGTCAGGGTGACTATCCCTGGCCGCGATCAGTCGAAGGCAGAGTGCAAAAGGGGTTATTGCCCGTCTTGTCTGATTGCGCGCTCCGTTGCCGGATTTCGCGACGACAGACGAACTGGCAAGAGCGTGAGCAAGCCGCTGGCTGTGCTTGAACAGCCCTCATCCGCGCCCGCCGATCCCTGTCATCGCGGAACGAGCGAGGCCGCGGTACCGTTCGGTGGCACTATCGCGAAGCCTGCAGAAAGCCCTGGAGTCTCGGACAGACAAAATCGAGGAATGCACGAACCCGAAATGGCAGACGCGGGCCGCCCAAGTACAACGCGTGGATGAGTTCGCCATCGCTTTCGACGGCTTCGGACAGAACTTCCACCAACCGGCCTGCATTCAGATCGGCGCGAACATGATAGTCGGCGAGGCGGGCCAAACCGATCCCGGCTATGGCCATGCGACGCACGGTCTCGCCGTTGTTGGCGAGCAAAGAGCCGTTGACGGTCCGATCAACCACACGCCCGCTTTCCTTAAGTGGCCATACGGGAGCTGCTCGCCGGAAATTGAAGCCGAGGCAGTTATGAACCGCTAGTTCCTCAACAGCACGCGGCGTGCCATGACGTTCAAGATAATCCGGCGAGGCAACGATCTTGCGGTGCGCAACGCCGATCTTTCTGGCGATCATGGCCGATCCTTGCAAAGGGCCGACCCGAAACGCGACGTCCGTTCGATCGAGATAGAGATCGACGATTTCGTCCGACAGGGAAAGATCGACGGCGATTTTTTGGTGCTCATGCCAGAACGCCGGAAGAAGCGGTTCCAGACCCAAGACTCCAAAGGCGACCGAGGCATTAACCCGAACGGTGCCGCCCGAGCTGGCGACTCCCTGCGACAGGCTTCGTTCCACATCGTCGAGTTCCCCGATGAGAGCGAGACTTCGCTCGTAGTACACCTGCCCTTCCGCGGTTAACGACAAGCGCCGAGTCGAACGCTCCAAGAGGCGTACGCCGAGGCGGTTTTCGAGACGGCCGATCAGCTTGCTCACGGTCGACGGAGTCATGAGCATCAGCCGCGCAGCCTCGGTAAAACTGCCCGCTTCGATCACGCGCGTGAACACCTGCATCTCGCCTGCTCGGTTGTCCATGGCACTCTCCTTTTGTGAACCCATTTCACTTCTGAATTGGATTCGCAACGCATTATCATGTCGGGGAAACGGCGACATCCTGCTCGAATGTCTCAGTTTTCCAGCACGAGCAGATAGCGATGCCGAACAATTCCGGATTAGCACATCGATGCGAACAACGTGCCAAGGAAGTCATGTCGGCGAGGTGGTCATCGGACCTGACGGTTGCGCAGATGGCCCAGGAATGTTCGATGGCGCCGGCGGAATTTGAACATGCGTTCTGCGAGACAGCAGGAGTGTCGCCCCGCCGATACCTGGCTCAGATCAGAGTGACGGAAGCCAAGAAGCTGCTGCTCGAACCTCATCTGTCACTCACGGACGTAAGGGTGGTGTGCGGCTTCCGCTCCCAACGGGATTTCACGCGAAGCTTCATGCAATTGACAGGTAGAAGCCCTGCGGCTTGGCGACGGCATGGGATAGGCATGGCCCGCCCGACGCTTCCGGCTCATCTGCGAGAATCGACAGCCGCTCGAACTCCGTCAGCGCCCCCCGATGGCGACGTAGCGTCCGCGCGACATCAGGGTACGGTTTCAGCATAGCTGGCAAACCCGACGAGACAGCTTCAAAGACGCCAGCCGATCAACCGGAGAGACAAAGACAACATTGCTTCACCGTTCCATGATCAGTTCGATCAGCGCCTCGCTGTCCGATCTCAGCCGTTCGGGATCGTCGTAAATTCGTTCCAATACCACCATGCCGCGCGTGTGATTCACAAGGAGCCGCGCGGTGGCGTCGGGCGGCAACCGCAGCTTCTCCGCAGATTGCGTAAATCGGCTCGTCAGACACGCCTCCAAATCATCCATCTGGCGTTTCAACGCTTCGCGGATCTCGGGGCTGGCAGCCTCCTCGTCCGTCGCCGTTTTGGTGGTCAAGCACCCTCGCCTGCCTTCCCGGATCAGATCGATGCTGAACGCGAGAAGCTTGCGCAGGGCAGCGCGCAGATCCTCCTCCTCAAGTGCCTTGCGAACGCCCTCCATGTAGCGCTGCTGGTAGTGGCGATAGGCGTTGACGAAGAGGGCCCCCTTGCCACCGTAAGCGTTGTAGAGCGACCCCCGCTGGACACCCGTCGCGGCAGCGAGATCCTGCATCGAGGTCGCCGAGTATCCCCTCTCCCAAAACAGCTTGGCAGCTTCTGCCAGCACCCGATCTTCGTCGAACTGCCGCACTCCCGCCATCACGCACCTCCTGCTCGACATTGCTCGGAGCAAGATAAGAATGCTTGACACTATTGGCAAAGATGGCAGGCGCACTATCTTTGACAGTGATGACAAAAATAGCCCGCCACGTCGGGTGTGAAGGAACCTGTGCCATGGTCACGATCAATTCCAGCGATCCGGAGAAAAGCATGCCCTGGGCGACCATGTTCGCGGGGCTGTCCGCCAGCATGATCGGAATCGGCCTGGCGCGCTTCGCCTACACGCCTCTCATTCCGCCTCTCATCGAGGCCGGATGGTTTTCCGCAGACAACGTAATCTATCTGAGCGCCGCCAATCTGGCCGGCTATCTGGCGGGTGCGCTGGTGGCCCGAAGGCTGGGCCGCCTGTTCGGGAACGTCATGGTCCTGAAGGCGATGATGCTTTTGACGGCCCTGGCCTTCCTCGCCTGCGCATTTCCCGTCTCGGTCGCCTGGTTCTTCGCCTGGCGTCTCCTGTCCGGCATAACCGGTGGCATCATCATGGTGCTCGTCGCGGCAACATTGCTGCCCAGCGTGCCGGCTCCGCGACGCGGGCTTGCCAGCGGCGCCATCTTTTTCGGGGTCGGAGTGGGGATCGCGGCTTCCGGAACCATCGTCCCGGCCCTGCTACATTGGGGGCTGTCCACGACGTGGGAAGGATTGGCCGCGATCTCTCTCGCCTTGATCGTCCTGAGCTGGCGGGCCTGGCCTGCCAACGTCGTTGTCTCGCGCGCCGAAACCAAGGAAAGCCCGGCAAAACCGGCGCCGACTGGATTTGGCCCGAGTCTCCTCTACGTCCAATACGGCCTGATGGCGGTCGGCCTGGTCCCCGCGGTTGTTTTTCTGGCGGACTTCATCGCGCGCGGCCGAGATCTGGGGGCGAATACCGGCGCGATATTCTGGATCGTCTACGGCGTCGGCGCGATGTTCGGCCCCCTGCTCTACGGCCAGTTGGCGGACAGAGTTGGAAGCGCGAAAGCCGCGCGTCTGCTCCTGGCGGCTCAGATCGCTGCGCTGCTTCTGTTCGCGAGCTCGGCCTGGCTTGTCGCCGCCGCTATCGCAACCTGGGTCATTGGAACATTTCCGCCGGGAATCGTGCCACTCACCCTGCATAAGGTTCATCATATGCTGCCCGACGATCACGGCGCCCAGGCAGCGGTGTGGAGCCGGGCGACCGTTGCGTTTGCAGCCTTTCAGGCGATAGCCGGTTACGGTTCATCCTGGTTGTTCGCTCATTCCAACGGAAATTACACACTGCTGTTTTTGGTCGGTGCCGGGGCTCTCGCCCTTGCCCTCGCCATGGAGTTCCTGAGTCCTGCGCTGAAGCGGCTCTCGCGAGCCAAGCAAGCCTGAAGACATCACCAGGAGCCGCTTGAGTTCAAAGCTCAAGCGGCTCCTGTTTTTCTTTCTACGCATGAGTCGGACCTGATGAGGCGGGTATGGGTCGAGCGCCACCATCAATGAAACGGCTTCACAATTGATGTGGAGCGACACGTGCTTATCGGACCGGCCATGCGGATCTATGTCGTGAGGCATGACACAGCACTCAGCATTGGACCTGATCCGCAAACCGGGTCGGTTGACGCTTGGCCTGGAACTGCCTCTGGACAATGATTGGTCGCCGGCGGGTGAAGCCCGAAGGATCGCCGACGCCCGCCCCCGGGGCGTACCGGATCTACGGGAACAGACCGAACTGATCCTCCGGGCGGACGGCCTCGGCTTCGCGGCAGTCTGGCTGCGCGACGTGCCGGTCTTCGACCAAGTCAACATGGGCGACGCGGGCTCGGTCTATGACGTCTTCACGCAACTCGGTTTTCTCGCAGGTGTGACGCGCAATATGGCCCTCGGCACCGCTGCCGTCGTTCTGCCGATCCGCCATCCGCTCTTTACCGCAAAGGCTGCCGCCAGCGTCGACGCACTCTCGGGCGGGCGTCTGATCCTCGGGGTCGCCTCCGGGGACCGGCCGGTCGAATATCCCTTGCTCGGTCTCGATTTCGAGAAGCGCGGCGACGCCTTCCGCGAGGCTGTCGACTATCTTCGCACGGTCTGGCAACCCGGCGGAATCCCGGTGGGCGGGCGCAGGGATGCGAGCCTCGACTTGCTGCCGCGGCCCCTCCAGCCGACGATCCCGCTGATCGTGGCCGGACAGGCAAGGCAGGACGACGCCTGGCTGGCCGCCCATATGAACGGCCGCTTCGTCTATCCCGGCAGCGCCGAGAAACTCGCCGCGCAGGCCGCGCGCTGGCGCGCCGCCACCTCCGGACGCGGCATCTTCATCAGCGCTTTCCATCTCGATCTGCTTGAAGACGCCAACGCTCCCGCCGAGCCAATCCGCTTTGGTGCTCGCCTTGGCCGCAACGAATTGATCGCGAATCTGCGGGTGCTCGGCTCCGCCGGAATCGACCACCTCGCTCTCAACCTCAGGCAATCGTCGCGCCCTCCTCGTGAGGTCATCGACGAAATCGCGGCTGAAATCATTCCAGCGCTGACCGGCACCGAGCAGGTGCGGGCGGCCTAAACCACCCCAGGAGAACCTGACATGGACATTGTGAAGGCGCATGGCGCCGAGATTCCGGCGCTTGGTTTCGGCGTTTTCCGCATGTCGGATGCCGAGGTCGAGCGCGTCGTCCCAGCGGCGCTCGAAGTTGGCTTCCGCCATTTCGATACCGCTCAGATCTACGGCAACGAAGCGGCCCTCGGGCAGGCGCTGCAAGCAGCGGGCGCGCGCCGCGACGAATTGTTTCTGACCACCAAGGTCTGGGTCGACAACTACAGCCCGACGAAGTTCGCGGCCTCGGTGGAAGAGAGCCTCGACAAGCTGAAGGTCGACCGCGTCGACCTGCTTCTGCTGCACTGGCCAGCGGACAAGGTCGCCATCGCCGACCAGGTCGCCATGCTCAACGCTGCGCAGAAAGCGGGCAAGACCCGCTTCGTCGGCGTCAGCAACCAGAATATCGCGCAGATGCGGGAGTCGGCGAAGTTGAGCAGCGCCCCGATCGTCACCAACCAAGTCGAGCTCCACCCCTATCTCGATCAGAGCAAGCTCATCGTCGCGGCCAAGGAAGCCGGCATCGTTCTGACCGCGTATTACGGCATGGCCGACGGCGCCGTGCCGCGCGATGCGGCCTTGCAGACGATTGGCGCACGCTACGGCAAGAGCGCCGCGCAGGTCGTCCTGCGCTGGTTGGTCCAGCAGGGATTCGTCGCCCTGTCCAAGACGGCGAAGCCCGAACGCGTCGCGGAGAACATCGCGATCTTCGATTTCGCGCTGTCCGATGCGGACATGGCGGCCATCACACGGCTCGCCCGCCCCGATGGACGGCTGGTCGACCCGCCGGGTCTCGCTCCCGCCTGGGACGCATGAGGCGGAGGCGACCATGACTGCGACCACCTGCACCGCGCCCGTCGAGACGGCCGCCGCACCCCATGCACGCTGGGCGCTCCTTGCGCTCGCGATCGGCGCATTCGGCATCGGCACCACGGAGTTCTCGCCGATGGGCCTGTTGCCCGTCATCGCCGATGGCGTGAACGTCTCGATCCCAACCGCGGGATTGCTGATCAGCGCCTATGCGATCGGCGTGATGCTCGGCGCGCCGATCATGACGCTGGCCTTCAGCCGTTTCGGCAAGCGTACGGCGCTGATGCTGCTGATGGGGATCTTCGCTGTCGGCAATCTGATGTCGGCGCTGGCGCCGGGCTATATCACGCTCCTGCTCGCCCGCCTCGTCACCAGCCTCAATCACGGCGCATTCTTCGGACTCGGCGCGGTGGTGGCTGCGAGCGTCGTACCGAAGGAGAAGCAGGCGAGCGCGGTCGCCGCCATGTTCATGGGCCTGACCATCGCCAATATCGGCGGGGTGCCGGCAGCGACATGGGTCGGCCAGCAGATCGGCTGGCGGATGGCCTTCGCGGGGACAGCCGTGCTCGGGCTCGCGGCGATCACGGCGCTATGGTTCGCGCTGCCCAAGGGCGAGCCCGGGAAGATTCCTGATATCCGTCGGGAGCTGCGCGTGCTCACGCACCCCACGGTTCTTCTCGCGATGGCGACGACCGTGATGGGCGCGGGGGCGATGTTCACGCTCTACACCTATGTCGCCCCCGCGCTCACAACCCTGACCGGAGCCTCGGACGGTTTCGTCACGCTCGGGCTCGTGTTGATCGGCGTTGGCTTCACCTTCGGCAATGCTCTTGGCGGAAAGCTGGCCGACTGGTCGTTGGACGGCGCGACCAAGATCTTCCTCGGTGCGCTGGCAACGATCATGTTCGTGCTGCCCTTCCTGTTCGCGAGCCATGTCGGTGCGGCCGTCGGCCTGCTGGTTTGGGGAGCTGCGGCCTTTGCCATCGTGCCGCCGGTGCAGATGCGCGTGATGCAGGCGGCCTCCGAAGCGCCGGGCCTCGCCTCTTCGATCAATGTCGGGGCCTTCAACCTTGGCAATGCCCTCGGCGCTGCCGTTGGGGCCGGCGTCATCAGTCTCGGCCTCGGCTATGCAGCCATTCCGATCGCCGGTGGACTGCTCGCCACCACGGGCCTCGGGCTGGTCTGGCTCGGAACGAAACGTTCCCAGTCCTAGTCGACGCATTCATCTGCCAGCTTAAAAGTGAGGTTGGTCGCCCATGTCAGTGCCAGAGCCCAAACGCTATGTCCCGACACCCACGGGTTATCTCATGGTGCTCCGTCAGGGCGAGGATGCGTTCGCCCGCCTTTCGTCCCTGATGCGCGAGGAGGCGATATCGTCGGCGACGATCCTCGGGTTCGGCTTTGCGGGTAGCGTGACGTTCGGCTTCTTTGACTTTGAGACGGGAAACTTTCGGCCCAGAACCATGGAGAATCTGGAGCTAACCAATCTTACCGGCAGCTTGGCCTGGAAAGACGGAGAGCCCTCGATCCACGCTCATGCGACCGGGAGCGACTATAGTTTCAAGGCTTTTGGTGGCCACCTCCTTGCACTGCAAATCGGCCGAGGGTCCTTGGAGTTGAGCGTTACACTTATGCCGATGCACCTTGAACGGCGTCTCGATCCAGCTATCGGCGCAAATGTGCTGCAGTTGACTTGAGGTCCGCCACATCGCTTGTCTCCATCTCAGCCAAAGCCGTTACAGAGCGAAGCAAAACCTCAGCGGGCACTAAAAGGTCCCAGTTGGCATTCCGAAGATCGGCTTTTCGGCACAATGTTGTAACCTGGACGCCTACGGATTCGACGGAGCGTATCAAGCTTGAACAGCCGTCAGATCGAAGTCTTTGCCGCTGTCATGAAAGCTGGCACGGTCTCCCGCGCCGCGGAAATTCTTGGAGTCACCCAACCTGGGGTCAGCCGGCTAATCGCGGAGCTCGAAAGGTCGCTGGGCTTCGCCCTGTTCGACCGGGTGCGCAATCGTATCGTGCCAACCCCCGAAGGACGAACCTTCTTCGCAGAGGTTGAGGCCAATTTCCGCGGCATGGACCGGTTGCGAGCGAGTGCCGCCCGCATCCGCGACTACGGAGCCGGCCAACTCAGGGTTGCGACGCTGTCGGCCCTGAGTTCCTCGATCGTCCCCAACGCCGTATTGCGCTTCCGCAGCCTGCGCCCCGATTCGACCGTCACGCTGATGGTCCTGCCCTCGCGGGACGTGCGGGACGGTGTCGCGTCCGGCATCTACGATGTCGGCCTTGCCGCCGACGAGATCGATGTCACCGGCGTCGTCCACCAGGTCTTCGTCCAGCCGCGAGCCCTTTGCGCCATGCCGCTCGGCCATCCGCTTGCCGAGCGCGAGGTGATCGGCCCACACGATCTCTCGGGCGTCGATTTCGTCGCCTACGTACCGGAGGATCGCGCCCGCCAGCGCTTCGACATGATCATGTCGGAAGCCGGGGCGGCGCCGCCCCGCGTGGTGGTCGAAACGATCTATGCCGCGACCGTCTGTGCGCTGGTCGCGCAAGGCGTCGGCGTCGGGTTGATCAGTCCGTATGCAATTGCCGGTCATGACCAGAGCCAGCTCGTGCTGCGTCCGTTCGAACCGCCGGTGCAGAGCCGCAGCTTTCTGATCCTGCCGCCGGACAGGCCCAAATCCGAACTCGTGCGCGACTTCATCGGCTGCCTGATGGAAGCGCGCTGAGATCATAACAACCGAGCATCGAGCTATGCCCTAGCTCGCATTGCACGGCTCCCCTTCCCAGTTATCCTCCCTGGAAACGCGCCAGAGACGCGATTTCGAGGGGTATCGATGAGTTCCACCATGCAGCAGGCCGCAAGGCCCGCGAGCGATGACGCACGCCCTGCGGGGCTGAAGCAGACCTCGTTGAACACGGCGACGGCGGTCGAGATGATCGGCGTGAACAAGTGGTACGGCGAGTTCCACGTGTTGCGGGACATCAACCTCAAGGTTCAGCGCGGCGAGAAGCTGGTCATCTGCGGCCCGTCCGGTTCGGGCA
>NZ_JBFTKQ010000039.1:0-19146 GCF_056396025.1 Allobosea sp. 05T438 | reverse complement strand
GATCAAGGTCGGCCGCTTCAACTTCGTCGCCAACGGCAAGGCGGTCGCGCTCGGCGAGGACAGCGGCCTCGCCAAGACGATCTTCGACGCCAAGACCGGCAAGCTGCTCGGCGCCCATCTGGTCGGCCCGGAAGTCACGGAACTGATCCAGGGCTTCGTCGTCGCGATGAACCTCGAGACGACCGAGGAAGAGCTGATGCACACCATCTTCCCGCACCCGACCCTGTCGGAGGTGATGAAAGAGAGCGTGCTCGACGCCTACGGCAAGGTGCTGAACGCCTGAGGCCGTGAAGCGAATGTTTATAGGGGGGGCAGCTTCAACAACGCTTTTGCCGCCGACGTGTCGGTGATCAGCACCGTCGCTTTGGTTGCTGCGATCCCGGCCCGGATCGCCTTTGCCTTGTGCTGTCCCCCGGATGAGATCACGACATTACCGACGTCATGCAAATCAGCCGGGCTCACGGCCATCACACGCTGGTTTACCGCGTGATCGACCAGACGCCCGTCTGCATCGACAAAATGACAGAGCACGTCGCCGACCGCCCCGGCCGCAGCGAGGCTTTTCAATTCGTCCTTTTCCAGAATCCCGCGCCGGAATATCGACGCCTCCCCGCCCAGGCTGCCAACGCTGATCAGTGCGATATCGACACGCCGAGCTCTTTCCCGCAGGTCTTGGAAACCGGGTATTGCCCAGAGCTGCCGGGCAAGGTCTGCCTGCGGCAGGAAAACCGGCGCTGCGATCTGATAGAGCTTGGTCTTGTAGAAATCGGCCAAGCGCCACGACACTGCGGACGGATTGTCGGCGGTGGCGTTCGTCAACCCGCCAAGCAGGGACACCACAGTCAGATCTTCTATTTCCCGCCAAGTCAGTGCCTGCATACAGACCTTGAGGGTCGCACCCCAGCCTACACCGACCGTCGCGCCTGCAAAGAGCTGTTCGGAGATGTACTGCCCGGTCGCATGACCGACAACGGCAGCGATGCTAGCCTCGCTCTGGGCGCTCGCCGGCGCCACGACGGCCTCGCTCAGCTTGAGATGCCGTTCGAGCTGCCGTTGCAGCGTAAAGATTGAGTCTGCCTGCGAGTTGATGGAGATTTTGACCGTGCCATCCTCGCGAGCAGCAGCCAGGAGGCGCAGGACTTTGATCCTGCTGATGCCGATCCGCTCCGCGACCTGTTCTTGAGTGTGCCCCTCCACAAAATACAGCCAAGCAGCCTTGAGCTTGAGCTCGTTCTGGTCGGCCTGGAATTTCGTGATTTTGGGGGGCACATTCCTAGCCATCGTTCCTCCAATCTTGGTCGGTCGCATCGATCGCGTGGAAACCACGAATGCGTGCGTTTTCGAAACGTTGGACCGGCTCTACAGCATCGAAACGGAAAGTGAAATCCGCATCGTCCCCGCAAAATCGGAACCGACGTGTCGTGAAATTATTTGAACATATAGACTATATCTGACATAAAAGTGCATATTTTTCATCTGCAGTTGATGGCGGCGGGATAAGGACGACCATGCGAATTTTGATCTCGAACGACGATGGGATCAGCGCCCACGGCCTCGCGGAGCTTGAGCGCGCAGCCAGGCGCCTGAGCGAGGATGTCTGGGTCGTTGCTCCGGACGGAAATCGGAGCGGGTTTGCGCATGGCATCACCTTCCGCAAGGGCTTCGACATCGAACGTGTCGGTCCGCAACGCTATACTTGTTCGGGAACTCCGGCGGACTGCGTTATAGCGGCCATGAGCTGGGTTTTTCGTGATGCGAAGCTTCCCGATCTCGTGCTCTCCGGCATCAACGAGGGACGCAACGTGGCGGAGGACGTCTCCTATTCCGGCACGATGGCCGTCGCCCGAGAGGCCGCGCTGCGCGGCGTCCCCGGCATCGCATTCTCCCGGCCCCGCGACAGCCTGGAGTTCGATGACGCAGGCAGCGGATGGCTTGCCGAACGCATCGATGCCTTTTGGGAGGCCCGTGCCGAATGGGCGCGCGATGGCCACTGGCTGAGCGTGAACCTTCCGAGGATGGTCCCGGCCCACATGCGCATGGCGAGGATCGGACGCGACAAGGTCGCCAACAAGGTGATCATCCACCGGGAAACGGAGGATCGCGCCGTGATCGAACCCTTGGCAGACCGCGATTATGCCTCGACGCCGGGCGACGAAAATCACCTTATCGATTCCGGGATCGCCTCCGTCGTCTGCTTCAATTGGATGGGTCAGGCAGAGGTTCCGTTCAGCGCGCTGAAGGATATCGCCGCTGAGCCGGCTTGAGTTATAGCGGGCAGGCCGGCAGCCTGCCCGCATACCGCCTCAATGGGTCGGGTAGACCTCTTCGATCATATCGTCGAGATAACTAGTCACCGAACCTGGGATGTGCAGCACCCGCGTTTCGATACGGCCATCGTCATGCAGGGTATGCTCGGCATGACCAACCTGCCGCGATCCGCCCATCTCGGGAACCAGCGCTTCTCGGGTCGTGAAGGCGACTGAAGGTCCCCATTCCAGCGCTATTCCACCATACCGGCGGGAGCGCTGCTGGTGCAAATGGCCGCTGGCGATGAGCCGGAGCCGGGAATCCTCCACGAGGCTGCGAAACCGGCGCCCGCCGCTCGGATCGACAGTCCAGTAGGTTCGCTCTGTCGGCTCCGGTTCGTCGATGAAAAGCGGTTGATGAGTAAAAAGTGCGATGTACCGGCTTTCGGCGCTAGCAAGCTGCTGGTCTATCCAGTCGAATTGTGCCTGCTCCTCGTCCAGTCCTGAGCCTACCAACATCGAATTGATCGCGATGACCCGCCAGGCTGGCGTGTCGAACGACCAACGGTCAGGACCAAAAAAGCGCCTGTAACGCTCGAGCCGGCCGAGGTTGATCGCGCTCCCGTTCGTCTGCTCGGGCTTCGACAAGGCCGGATTGTCTCCGACATCGTGATTGCCCGGGATGAACCACACCTGCTTCGGGAACTGGCCGAAGAAGTCACGGCAATAGGCGTGATCCTCTTCGTAACGCACGCCATCGAGCGTGATGTCGCCGGTGTGCACGATCAGATCGTGGTCGCATTGGCGCAGTGGCTCTCGCATCAGATCGTTGTTCAGCCGGAAATGCTCCGTGCGGGGCGAAAGATGCGTGTCGGAGATCTGGAGAATGCGAAAAGGGGGCATGGGCGTCCTCGCGCAGGGCAGGTGATGCCGATCCTAGGATATGAACATATGTCTTGACTACACAAAAATAGTTCACTTACTGTTGGCGACAGGATCGAGATTGAGACGGCGCAGGCCGCTGATCCAAACACCGAAAGGGGAGCGGATGGCAGGGATCGAAATCCGGGACCTGAAGAAGGCTTGGGGCGGCTTCAATGCCGTCAATGGAATCAGCTTTTCAGTCGAGCCCGGCACGCTGACCGTGTTGCTCGGGCCCTCCGGCTGCGGAAAATCCACCACCTTGCGGATGATCGCGGGGCTCGACCAGCCGACGTCGGGTACAATCCGCATCGGCGGCCGGGACGTCACGCATGCTCCGCCGGCAGAGCGCGGGCTGGCGATGGTCTTCCAGAACTATGCTCTGTTTCCGCACCTGAGCGTCGCCGAGAACGTCGTCTTCGGTCTCAAGGTCCGACGCGTGCCCGCGGCCGAGCGCCAGCGGAGGTTGTCGCGCGCGACCGATGTGCTCGGCCTCTCCAAATTGCTCGACCGCCGGCCATCGCAACTGTCGGGCGGCCAGCAGCAGAGAGTGGCGCTGGCACGAGCCGTCGTCGCCGAAGCGTCGGTCTGCCTTATGGACGAGCCGCTCTCGAATCTCGACGCTCAGTTGCGGCTCGAAACCCGGCGCGAAATACGCCGCCTCCAGCAGCAACTGGGAATGACGATGGTCTTCGTCACCCATGACCAGGTCGAGGCGATGACGCTCGCAGACCAGGTCGTGTTGATGCGTGGAGGACTGATCGAGCAAAAGAGCACCCCCGATCAGCTCTACAATCTGCCGGCCAGCGCATTCTGCGCCCGCTTCATCGGGACCCCGCCGATGAACCTTGTCGCGCTCGAGCATGGCGCTTCCGGAGCGACGATCGCGGGATCGCCCGCGCAGGCGGGTGTTCCGGGCGCGACCGGTGACATGCTGCTTGGATTGCGCCCCGAGGATATTCGCGTCGGTGTTCCCGGCGGAGTGCCCGCTACGGTGGCAGTTGCCGAGTATCATGGTGCCGACAGCGTGCTGGAGTGCCGCGTAGGATCCCAGGCGCTGCAGGTCCGTGTCGAGGGGGCGCAGCGCTTTGAGAAGGGGCGCGAGATCACACTCGGTTGGGCAGCAGAGGACGCTCATCTCTTTTGCGCCACCACCGAGCGGCGCATCGATGCGGCTGCGGCGCCCTATGGCCGGGCCGCATGAAGCGGAGCTCGAAACAACACCAATAATCACAATAAGGGAGAACGACATGTCGAGCGGACGGTTTAATTGGACCAGACGGTGCATATTGGCGGCGAGCATGCTGGCTGGCATGGCTCAAGCGGCGGCAGCTAAGGTCGAGATCAACTTCTATTATCCGATTGCCATCGGTGGTCCAGTCACCAAGGTCGTCGACGACCTGATCAACCGCTTTGAGAGCAGCCATCCCGACATAAAGGTCAAAGCCGTTTATTCGGGAACCTATCCGGAAACACTGTCCAAATCGCTGGCCGCCCTGAAATCCGGTACCCCGCCCGAAATGGCTGTCGTCCTGTCGGCCGACATGTACACACTCGTCGACGAGGATGCGATCGTTCCGATCGAGAGCCTGGCCAAGACGGCCGACGACAAAAGCTGGCTAGGTGGCTTCTCCGACGTCTTCATGCTCAACAGCCGCTCGGACGGCAAGACATGGGGCATCCCGTTCCAGAGGGGAACGACCGTTTTCTTCTGGAACAAGAACGCATTCAAGGAAGCAGGGCTAAATCCGGAAATCGGGCCGCAGAACTGGGAGGAAGTCGTATCCTTCGCCAAGAAACTGACCAAGCGCGACGGGAACGGTAACGTCACACAATGGGGCATGCAGGTCCCCACATCGCTGACTTCATACTGGATCCTGCAAGGTTACGTCGCTCAGAATGGTGGAAAGATCGCCGACCTGGATGGGCGGAAGACCCACTTCGACTCACCTGAAGTGGTCGGCGCGCTGCAATACCTTGTCGACCTCTCGCGTACGCACAAGGTCATGAAGCCGGGCGTGATCGAGTGGGCGACGACACCAAAGGACTTCTTCGAGGGCCGCACCGCGATGTTCACGACGACGAGCGGCAATCTTACCAATGTGAAGAACAACGCGCCGTTTCCTTTCGGCGTTCAGATCCTGCCCGAGAACAAGCGCCGCGGTGCACCGACCAGCGGCGGCAACATCTTCATTTTCAGGAGTTCCGATGCCGCCAAGCAGGCGGCCGCCTTCACCTTCGCAAAATGGCTTACTTCGGCGGAGCAGGCCGCGGAGTGGAGCATAAAGACCGGTTACATCGCGCCTCGCGATGACGCGTGGGAGACCGCCGCGATGAAGAATTACGTCGCCACTTTCCCCGGCGCAGCAGTGCCTCGTCAGCAGATCCCATTCATGGTCCCCGAGCTCTCGACGCACGAGAACCAGCGGGTCGCCCGCGCCATCGACGACGGCATCGAGGCCGCGATGACCGGCACGCGTTCACCCGCCGAGGCGATGGCGAACGCCCAGCGTGAGGCTGAGCGCATACTTCGCAGCTATCGCTGAGCGCTTCGGCTTTATCAGCAATCCGCCGCGCCGACCGTCCGGCGCGGTGTCGTTCCGCACAACATGGACGGCGGCTCTGCCGCCATCTGGGGACGCCCGTGACCAGATTGTCGAACTATGTCACCGCCTGGCTGCTGTTGCTCCCGGCCGTCGTCCTGCTGGCGATGTTCACCCACATTCCCGCGGCTCTGACCGTCATCAACAGCTTCTACACGACGCCACGAGGCGCTCGGCCGGCTCGCTTCATCGGCGGCGACAACTATGCCGCGATGCTGGCCGATCCGGTCTTCCTCGCCGCATTGAAGAATAACGCGATCTATTCGCTGGGGACTGTGCCGCTGGCGATCGCACTGTCGTTGGCCATGGCGCTCATCGTCAATTCCGCGATCCGTGGGCGGGCGCTGTTGCGCATGTCGTTCTTCCTGCCGACCGTCTTGCCAATGATCGCGGTCGCCAACATTTGGCTGTTCTTCTACACGCCCGGCTACGGACTTTTCGACCGCGCCTTGTCGATCTTCGGCCACAGCCAACACAACTGGCTGGGTGACGCCGACACTGTGCTCGGCAGCCTGATGCTGCTCGCGATCTGGAAGGAAGCCGGCTTCTTCATGATCTTCTATCTGGCTGCGCTGCAGCAGCAGAGCCCGACTCTCCGCGAGGCTGCCGCCTTGGAGGGGGCGAGCCGTTGGTATTTCTTCCGCCGCGTGACCTTTCCGCTGCTGATGCCGACCACGCTCTTCGTTCTGATCAACGCGATCATCAACTCGTTCAGGCTGATCGACCATGTGATCGTTATGACCCGGGGCGGCCCCGACAACGCCAGCACGCTCCTACTCTATTATGTCTACAACACCGCATTCCGTTTCTGGGACACATCCTACGCGGCCGCGCTGACTGTGGTGCTGCTTGGCCTGCTGGCGACGCTGGCATTCGTGCAGTTCGGCGTCCTCGATCGAAAGGTGCATTACAAATGAGCGCGTCAGCAGGCACCGCGCCGGCATCATTCCCAACAGTTGGCCGGTGGATTGAAATCGCCGGCAGTTATCTGCTCGGCCTGTTGTGGATCTTGCCGCTGTTCTATGCCGTCTGGATGGCGTTTCATCCGGCAGCCTATGAGGCGCGCTTCGAGCTGTTTGCGCCGCTCACTCTTTCGAACTTCACGGAGGCCTGGCACTCCGCTCCGTTCGCGCGCTATTTCCTCAACACGTTTCTACTGATCAGCGTCATCCTGGCATCGCAGTTCGTCATCTGCACACTCGCGGCCTATGCCTTCGCCCGCTACGAATTCCCCGGAAAGCTGGTCGTATTTCTGCTGATCTTGATCCAACTGATGATCATGCCGGAAGTGCTTCTGGTCGAAAACTACCGCACGATGGTTCGTCTGGGCCTGGTCGATACGGTTTGGGCCATAGGCCTGCCCTATTTCGCGTCCGCCTTCGGCATTTTCCTGCTGCGCCAGGCTTTCCTCACTGTTCCCAAAGAACTCGACGATGCCGCCCGCGTGGAAGGCGCCGGCACGCTGGCCGTGCTGTTGAAGGTCTATGTCCCGCTCTCGCGCCCGATCTACGTGGCCTATGGGCTGGTGTCGGTGAGTTATCACTGGAACAATCTTCTCTGGCCGCTGGTCATCACCAATTCGGTATCGACCCGACCGCTGACGGTCGGCCTCCAGATATTCTCCTCCCCGGACCAAGGCGTGCAGTGGAGCATCATCTCCGCTGCCGCCCTGATGACGTCCGCGCCGCTGCTGATCGGCTTCCTGCTTTTCCAGCGTCAGTTCGTGCAAAGCTTCATGCGCGCAGGAATCAAATGAGCACAACGATTGCAGACGGCGGAGCCAGCCTAACGAAGTACGATTACGCTTCGATCGGCTTTTACACGTTCGACTGTCTCGGCTGGCCTTTCGAGGGCGTCCCTGACGGCGGGGGAACGTTCTTCCTCGACGAGCTGACGCTCGCAGTATCCGGCGCGGCCGGAACGGCTGCTATCGCCGCGGCCAAGATGGGGCTTTCATGCCGGGCGGTCGGTGGCGTCGGTGATGATCTCATGGGGCATTGGGTGCTTCAACGCCTGCGCGAGTTCGGCATCGATGTCTCCCGCATGCAGCAGATCGCCGGCAGCCGAACCTCGTCATCGATCGTAACCACGCGACGTGACGGTTCCAGACCGGCCCTGCACATGAAGGGCGCGACGGCGGACTTCTTTGTAGAAGATCATGCCCTCGACGCAGTTTGTTCGGCGCGTATCGTTCATCTTGGCGGCGTAGGGCTTATGGACCGGATGGACCACAGCCAGAACGCGCGCCTGCTCCAACGCGCAAAGCAAGCGGGAGCGATAACGACCGTCGACGTGTTCGCCGGTTCGCAGGCCGATCTGCCAGCCGTGGCTCGTGTCCTGCCTTATACCGACTGTTTCATGCCCTCGATCGAAGAGGCCATGGCGTTGACCGGCGGAAACGATCCGACCGTGATAGCCCGTCAGTTTTTCGATTATGGGGCGCGTTGCTGCATTTTCACCCTGGGGGCCGAGGGCGCATCCTACCACCATTCAGACGGACAGGAGTTTCGGGTTCCGGCCTTCGATGTCCCGGTGAAATGCACTTGCGGTTGCGGCGATGCATTCAATGCCGGGATGGCGGTCGCGCTCTGTCGCAACCTGGATCCGGAAACCGCCGTGCGCTTCGCCCAAGCGACCTCGGCACTCAATGCAACCGGGTTGGGATCACAGGCCGGCGTGCAATCTTTTGAGCATACCTGGGATTTCATGACAACCGTCCCGCTGCGCGCCTAGCATTGCTCTGATATCGAGCAACTCGCCCGGCAGAAAAATGGCTCGCGAACAACGCCCGCGGCGCAGTGGAGCCTTTTTGATCATTCGTGTTGACGGCTGAACTTCTGTGCAAGATGATCGATTATTAAGCCGCCTACTCATTCGGGCCATTGCCCCGAACGTCACAAGAGCGGCTGGAATCGGGAGAGTTAAATTGCTGCGCGCCATCATGATCGCATTCGCCGGGGCGTGTATTTCGCTCGGCGGTGCCAGTGCCCAGGACGCCTGCTCCAACCGGGGGCAGCTCGACGATCTCTACTGTGATGCGAATGGCGATCTGGTCGCCGATGTGCCGACCGACCCGGCTAAGCTCAAGGACCCTTCCACGCTCGTCTTCGCCTACACCCCGATCGAAGACCCCCGCTATCTACGCCAATCTGCTGAAGCCGTTCATCAACCACCTGAATAGCTGCATCGGTCGCCGGGTGATGTATTTCTCGGTCCAGTCGAACACGGCCCAGATCGAGGCCATGCGTTCCGGCCGCCTCCACATCGCAGGGTTCTCGACAGGTCCAACCGCTTTCGCGGTCAATATGGCAGGGGCGGTCCCTTTTGCCGCCGGTGGTTCGGAAGCCGGCCCGCGTGGGTACAAGCTGGTAGCGCTCGTCAAGGCGTCGAGCGACTACAAAGCGATGGGTGACCTGAAGGGCAAAAAAGTCGCCCACACCTCGCCGTCGTCCAATTCCGGCAACCTCGCGCCGCGCGTGCTCTTCCCGCCGCTCGGGCTGACGCCCGATACGGACTACAAGCCCCTGATGTCGGGCGGTCACGACAAGTCGATCCTGGGCGTCGGCCACGGCGATTACGACATGGCGGCTGTCGCCGACGACGTGTTCGAGCGCATGGTCGCGCGCGGCACGATCAAGCGCGAGGATTTCCGCGTGATCTATACCAGCGAGGTTTTCCCGACCAACGGCTATGTGCACGCGCATGACCTGAAGCCTGAGCTGGCGGCCAAGGTCCGCGAATGCTTCTTCAGTTACAAGTTTTCGGCCGAGGAGCAGAAGGAGTTCAACGGCGAGGACCGCTACGTACCGATCACCTACAAGGACAAGTGGGCGGTGGTGCGCGAGGTCGCCGACAAGTCCGGTACGCCGTTCAACAAGCGCAGCTACGAAGCAGAGTCCAAGCGCGAGACCGAGGCGCTTGAGCGCAAGAAGGCCCAGCAACCCAAGAATTGAGCTTCTGGCGGACCGGCCCGCGGGCGCAGGCGACGCTTGCGCCCGCACTGCGGCGCGGCATGGATGATGATGGATTTACAGACGTTTTCGAGCGGCGCCCCGCTCGCGATCCGCAATCTCGTCAAGGAATACCGGTCGGGGCAGCCCGTCCTCAAAGGCGTCAGCCTCGTCTTTCCAGATTCCGGTGTCACCGCCATCATCGGGCCGTCGGGAACTGGCAAGTCTACTCTGATCCGCTGCGTCAATCGCCTGGTCGATCCGACGTCCGGCGAAATCTGGTTCGAGGGCCGCGATCTTGCGGCGATTTCCGGCTCCGCCCTGCGGCTGGCAAGGCGGCAAATCGGCATGATCTTCCAGGAGTACAATCTGGTCGAGCGGCTCTCCGTCATCGAAAACATTCTGAGCGGCCGGCTCGGATATCTGCCTTTCTGGCGGGTCTGGCTGCGGAAATTCCCGACCGAGGATATCGAGCGAGCCTTCGCGCTGCTCGATGCCGTCGGGCTCGGCAGTGATTTTGCGACGCGGCGGGCGGATCAGCTCTCTGGAGGCCAACGCCAGCGTGTCGGGATCGCCCGGGCGCTGATGCAGCAGCCGCGTCTCCTCCTCGCCGACGAGCCGACCTCGTCGCTCGATCCGCGCACCTCGATTGAGATCATGGACCTGCTTGGCGAACTTTCGCAGCGCCAGCGCATCCCGGTCGTGATCAATATTCACAATGTCGAGCTGGCACGCCGCTGCGCCAGCCGGATCATCGGCATGTCACGCGGGGCAATCGTCTTCGACGGCAAGCCGGAGGCTCTCGACGATAGCCATCTGACTGCCATTTATGGCGGCGAGGGCTGGCTGCAATGAGCGCTGTGTCGCGGACTACGCGCCTCGACCCATTTCCAGCGGACTGGTGGTCGCGCGGGTTGAAGTTCCTGCTGCTAATTTATGCGCTCTATGCGGCATCGACACTCGACCTGACATGGTCGCGCTTCGTCTCCGGGCTCGGCAACGGAGCGACCTTCCTGTCGCGGATGGTCCCGCCGCAGACGGCGCCGGACAAGCTGCTGCTGCTTTGGGACGGCGTGCTCGAGAGCATGCAGATCGCGGTTCTATCGACCTTCTTCGGCGTGCTTCTCGCGCTGCCGCTCGGCGTCCTGGCGGCGCGTAACCTGATGCCGGCGCCGGTGAGCTGGACGGCGCGGGGCTTCATCGCGCTCTGCCGCTCTCTGCATCCGGTCGTCGTCGCAATCCTCTTCGTCAAGGCGGTGGGGTTCGGGGCACTGGCCGGCACGCTTGCACTGATCGTCGCCTCGCTGGGCTTCATCTCGAAGCTGTTCGGGGAGGCTGTCGAGGAAATCGACATGAAGCCGGTCGAGGCAGCCCGCGCCGCCGGCGGCTCGTTCATGGGGGTCATGCTCATGGCGGTACTGCCCCAGGTCGCAGCCCGCTTCATCGGCTTCTGCTCCTATCAGTTCGATTCCAACCTGCGAAACTCTACGATGGTCGGCATCGTCGGCGGCGGCGGCATCGGCGCGCCGCTGTTCACCGCCTATCAGCGCTTCGACTATGATTTCGTGCTGACCATACTGATCACTGTCATCGCGCTTGTGCTGGCCACGGAGGCGCTGACCGGCCGGCTGCGCAGGCTCTTCCAATGACGCATACGACGACCAGCTCTGCCCGCTCGGCACCGGCGCCGCGCTGGACGCGCTTCACGCCCATGCAGCGTCTCGGCCGGTTCGGAGCCTATCTCTTCGTGGCAGTGGCCGTTTCCTGGTCGCTGAAGACGATCGAGATCATTCCGGAATTTCTCTATGACGCGCCCGAGCAGACTCTCGATCTGTTCCGGCGAATGTGGCCATTCGACTGGAGCTACTATCCCAAGGCCATCCATGCGGCGCTGATCGAGACATTTCACATCGCGACGCTCGGCACCTTGCTGTCGCTGGCCTTCGCCGTGCCGGTCGCCATCCTGGGCGCGCGCAATGTGACGTGTAATCCGTTGCTCAACGGGGCCGCGCGCTTCGTCTTCGTCGCCTCGCGTTCGGTGAACTCGCTGATCTGGGCCTTGCTGTTCGTCGCGGTCTTCGGGCCGGGCGCCCTCGCGGGTACGCTCGCCATCGCCTGTCGCTCCGTCGGCTTCGTCGGCAAGCTGCTCTCGGAAGCGCTGGAGGAGGCGCGTCCGGGACCGATCGAGGCGCTGACCGCGCTCGGTGCGCCCTGGCCCCATCTGCTGCTGAAGGGCTATTGGCCACAGGTGGAGCCGGGCTTCTGGTCGGTCGCCCTCCTGCGATGGGACATCAACCTGCGCGAGTCATCGGTGCTTGGACTCGTCGGCGCGGGCGGGATCGGCGTCGCGCTCGATGCCGCGCTATCGAACCTCTACTGGGATCAGGCTGGCCTCATTCTGGCGATCATCCTGGCCATCGTCATTGTTGTCGAAGCTGCCACGACCGTGATCAGGAAGCGAATTATATAGAGAAGGCCTTATCGCTATGTGCATCCGCTATAGGTTCGGGCCCATCGAATGCAGTGTTGCTTTCCTCAGTATGAGGCCGCTTTGCCGAGATGGTCGGACAAGCTAGGGCAGGATTTGAAGGGAGCTGAAGCTGAGCTTCACCTTCCGTTCCGGTTTATTCCATGTGCGAACGCCTTTGCGGCTTTGCGCCGATGACAGTCGAAGGCTCAGCGGGAAGCGGAAGTACAGCCACACCGCATGGGCGATGATCGCAGGCGGGAAAGGATGGCGCTTGGAGCTGACGCAGGGCAGGCTCATGCGAACCCATCTACTCCGCTGGCGCCAGGCTGAAGTTAACCTGACAATGCCCTCGCGCAAGCTGGGCTTGACAATGGTACTATATTTCGGTACCGAATTCACACGAAGAAGCGCCACGAAGCCACGCTGAGGCTGATCTTCGTTCGGCCCGTGAACGGCTCGATCCGATGGGCCGATATCGAAGCGCTATTCATCGCGCTTGGCGCTGAGGTCAGCGAACGGGAAGGTTCTCGGGTCGGTGTCTTCCTCTTCAAAGAGGTGCGCGTTTTTCATCGCCCGCACCCCTCGCCGGATACTGACAAGGGCCCGGTAGCCAGCATCCGCAAATGGCTTGAAGAGAACGGAGTGAAACCATGAAGAATATTATCGAGATCGACACCGAGAAAGCTGTTCTGGCGTTCGACCCTGAGATCGGGATGTTTCGTGGCGAGTTCATCGGCTTGAATGGTAGCGCCGACTTTTACGCCGAGAGCGTCCAGTCTCTTATCGAGGAGGGCCGCAAGTCTCTTGCCGTGTTCCTGGATATGTGCCGGGAGAAGAACATCGAGCCTCATCGGAGCTTCTCCGGGAAGTTCAATGTGCGCCTCGAGCCCCGCGATCACGCAGCGGCGGTCTTTGCAGCGGCAGCTGAAGGCAAGAGCTTGAACGAATGGGTGTCCGACACCATTAAAGTAGCGGCGGCCGCCTGATCGCTTCCGCAGGAGCTTCGGATCGCAATCGCCATACCAGCTCTTGCCGTCCTTCTCATATCGCCACGGATTTTCAGTAAGTCTGATGGGCAGCAAGTCCTCCTCTCCCCGGCAGTGCTACATCGGCGGCCCTCCGCGTCAGGCGGTGAGCCGCGTCTTGCTGATCTTGTCGCTCGCAGCCGTCGTCATGCCGCCCAAAGGATTCTTCTTTCGCGAGCGCGACATGGCGGCCTCCCATCACGCCGACATACCATACAGGTCGCGCCAAATAAAAACCTCGCCGATGACGAGAACGGTGCCTACGCCGATCTCGGGGTTCGGAAGTTGGGGCGCCATGTCCCACATGTATTGGCAGATCAATTACCCATTGCGACTAGCCTGGAACAATCGCCTCATCGCGAATCCGTATGTTCGTCTGCCGGCTGACGTCGAAGCGCCTTGCCAACGGCGCGATCTTTTGGCCATCCTCCAGTGCCGATTTAATCTCGGCGCGCTGTGAGGAGGAGAGGGCGGTCGGCCTTCCGAGTTTTCTTCCCTCTGACTTCGCCCGCCGCAGGCCGGCATTCGTCCGCTCGATGAGAAGATCCCGTTCAAACTGCGCGACGGCGTGGATGACGTTCATGGTCATCTTCCCGTCCGGGCCGGCGAGGTCGACACCACCCAGCGCCAGGCAGTGGACCCGCACACCCATTTCCTCGCGCTTATGCACTGTGGAGCTGACCTCGATCGTATTTCAAACGAGCCGATCCATTTTCGTGACGATCAGAATATCGCCACGCTCAAGCCTATCGAGCAGCCGGGTAAATCCTGGGCGGGCGGAAATGGCTACGCTGCCGGATATTGTTTCGGAAATGACCCTGTGCGGCTCGGCCCGAAAGCCGGCGGCCCCAATTTCCCGAATTTGATTTTCGGTGGTCTGCCCATTTGTCGACACCCGGACATAGGCGGAGGCGCGAGACATGGACTTTCGTCCAAAAAAATGGGCGATGGCGACGCGCTGCTGCTGGCCGCCGGACAACTGCGAGGCATATTTTCCAGCCTGATCGTCGATGCGCAGCATCGCGAGGGCCTCGCCGCATGCCTCGCCCGCCGACCGGCCCAGGACCTGGATCGGCGCCCGCGCGCAGTTCTCCAGCACCGTCAGATGTGGGAACAGGTTAAAGTGCTGGAAGACCATGCCGATGTCGCGGCGCAGGGCCAGCAGACCGCGGCGGTTCTGCGTGAGCGCGATCCCCGCCACACGGATCTCGCCGGACTGCACGCGCTCCAGCCCATTGATACAGCGGATCAGGGTCGATTTACCCGACCCGGAAGTGGCCTGCCCCCATTAGGTGGCCCGGTTCAAGTCTAATGCATGGTGAGCTTGCCGGCCACGGTTGAGGTGTCCGGCGAGGTGGGTTGGGTTTGCGCAGGCGGCCACACCACAGCGAGCGGTGCTGGTGGCCGGTAGCCCAACGAGGAGTGCGGGCGCCGGGTATTATAGTGCTCGCGCCAGCCCTCGACGACGATCCGAGCCTCGGCGAGGCTTTAGAACATCTCACCGTTCAGGAGCTCGTCGCGAAGCTTGGAGTTGAGTCTCTCGCGGTAGCCGTTTTCCCACGGCGAGCCCGGCTCGATGAAGGCCGTTTTTGCGCCGACCGCTGTGATCCAATCCCGCACCGCCTTGGCGACGAACTCTGGACCGTTGTCCGAACGAACATGCCCAGGCACGCCGCGCGGGATGAAGAGATCGGACAGGACATCGATGACGTCGGTGGACTTGAGTTTCCGGTCGATCCTGATCGCGATGCATTCCCGGGTGAACTCGTCGATCACGTTCAACATGCGGAACTTCCTGCCGTTATGGGTGCGATCCTCGACAAAGTCGTAGGACCAGACATGGTTGGGATGTTCTGGCCGAAGCCGGGTGCACGACCCCATCATCCAGCCAGAGACGCCCCTTTTTCGGTTGCCTGGCCGGCACCTTGAGCCCCTCACGCCGCCAGATCCGCTCGACGCGTTTGATGTTCACCGCCCAGCCTGACGCGTGCAGGATCGCTGCGATCCGGCGATAGCCGTAGCGGCCATACTGGGTGGCAAGCGCGACGATGTCGGCAGTCAGCGCCACCTCGTCGCTGCGCCCCGCCGGCACCTTGCGTTGCGTCGATCGGTGCTGCCCCAGAACCCGGCACGCCAGCCGTTCCGATACGCCAAATTCACCATGGCATGGGGGGCAGCCCAGTAGGCCGTGGTCTGGCAGAGCCGGTGCCGGGGCTTGTTCGGTAGATGGCTGAGGCGGCACGAAGAGATAAAGCGCCGCCGGCAATGAACCTGCGATTGAGGTCGGCACTCCGATCGGATTGCGTAGCAGTCTGAGCGGAGTGCGCTCTCGTCCCTAGACACTACATTCCGAAATCTGGAAATCGGAAAATCTATTCGTGACGAACGTCCGGCATCTGGCAAGCTCTCAACGTCCGAAATTGGCGCAACCGCGACCTATTCGACCAGCAACCGATCAATGCCAGCCGCGCAGAAGCTGGTCAGGCGCTCAAGCAGAAGCTCGGCAAGGCCGGCGGCGGACAGAGCGTGGCGCTCATCGTCGAGGCGCGCAGCGCGGTCGCCCGCGGCCATGGTCATGACCAGTGCCCCGACCATGAACAGATAGGCATCCACCATCGCCCCGCGCGAGGATCTCGGGTAGAGTTTCGCGAACGCCGCTAGGAATTCAGTCGCGGTCGGGTCGAAATGCTCGGCGAGAACGCCGCGCGCGGATTCGCGAGGATCGACCGCCTCCCGCGCCGTGATCATCGCGAAGGCGGCTCCCTGAACGCCTTCCGCGAAGCGCTGCCGCACCGAAGGGCCGATGAAGGCCTCGACCACCGCGCGGATCTCGGGCGCGGGCGCAGCCATCGCCTCCGTGAGCGCAGTTCCGCGCGCCAAGGCCAGCGCATCGGCCCGGCGCGCAAAGACGGCCCGGTACAACGCCTCCTTCGAGCCGAAATAATAGCTGAGCTGCGACAGCCGCACATCGGCCGCAGCGGCGAGATCGCGCATGGAGGCGCCGTCGGCGCCGCCCCGTTCGGCGAATGTCCGCTCGGCTGCGTCGAGAATGCGCTCGCGCGTCGGCGCAGGTCCCATCGAATCCCTCCTGCGCAGCGCACCTGCTCTGCGTGAGTGGCCTCTTACCAGAAAGCGCATCATGCGCTATTGGTCGGACGTTCGTCCAAATTCATGCCGACAAGAGCACGCTGGGCGACAGGAGGAAACCAGCATGATGCCGACCGGGCGACTCGTCGATCTCTCGATCCCGCTCGAAAACGACGTGCCCGCCGATCCACCCTTCCAGAAGGTGAGGATCGAATACAGCACCCATGAAGGCACGGCGAAGGATATCGCGGCGGCCTTCCCTGGACTGCGGCCCGAGCAATTGCCGGACGGAATGGGCTGGGCCGTCGAGCTGGCGACGATCTCGACGCATAACGGCACCCATGTCGACGCGCCCTGGCATTACCATCCGACGCAGGATGGGGGGCTGCCTGCGCTCAAGATCGACGAATGCCCGCTGGAGTGGTTTCTGCAGCCGGGGGTGAAGCTCGATTTCCGCCATCTGCCTGATGGCCACGTCGTCACGCCGGCGGAGATCGACGCCGAGCTGGAACGGGTCGGCCACAAGCTCAGCCCGCTCGAAATCGTCGTGGCCAATACCCGCGCCGGCAGCCGCTATGGGCAAGCCGACTACATCGATACCGGCTGCGGCTTCGGCCGTGAGGCGACGCTGCATCTCGTCCGTCAGGGCATCAAGGTCGTCGGCACCGATGGCTGGAGCTGGGACGCGCCCTTCAGCCATACTGCTCGGCGCTTCGCCGAAACCGGCGATGCCTCATTGATTTGGGAAGGTCACAAGGCCGGCCGCGAGGCCGGTTACTGCCAGATCGAAAAGCTGCACAATCTCGAAGCCCTGCCGGCGACCGGCTTCATAATCAGCTGTCTGCCGGTGAAGGTGCGCAACGGCTCCGCCGGCTGGACGCGGGCCGTCGCCATCCTGCCGGCCTGAATCGACAATCATGGGAGAAGCGTGTGAGCAAGGTCATCATCACCTGCGCGGTCACCGGCGGCATCCATACGCCGACCATGTCCGACCATCTGCCGATCACCCCCGACCAGATCGCGGAACAGGCGATCGCCGCCGCCGAGGCGGGCGCTGCGATCCTGCATCTGCACGCCCGCGATCCAAAGGATGGCCGCCCGACGCCGGACCCAGCTGTGTTTATGGAGTTCCTGCCGCGCATCAAGCAGGCGACCGACGCGGTGGTGAACATCACCACCGGCGGCGGCCTGACCATGACCGTCGATGAGCGCCTCGCGGCGCCACTCAAGGCTGCGCCCGAGATGTGCTCGCTCAATATGGGCTCGATGAACTTCGCGCTGCACCCGCTGGCGGAGAAGTATAGCGACTGGAAGCATCCCTGGGAGCAGCCCTATCTCGCCGGCACCAAGGACTTCATCTTCCGCAACACCTTCGGCGACATCGAGCGCATCTACAAATTGCTCGGCGAGGGCCACGGCACCAAGTTCGAGCATGAGTGCTACGATGTCGGCCATCTCTACAACCTCGCGCATTGCCTCGATCGCGGCTGGTTCAAGCCGCCGGTCTTCCTGCAGTTGATCTTCGGCATTTTGGGCGGCATCGGTGCAGACCCTGAAAACCTGATGTTCATGAAGCGCACCGCCGACAAGCTGTTCGGCAAGGACTACCACTGGTCGGTGCTCGCGGCCGGACGCCACCAGATGGCTTTCTGCACCCAGGCCGCGATGATGGGCGGCAATATCCGCGTCGGGCTGGAGGACAGCCTGTTCATCGGCAAGGGCAAGCTCGCCACCTCCAATGCCGAGCAGGTCGCCAAGATACGCCGCATCGTCGAGGAGCTCGGCTACGAGATCGCCACCCCCGAGGAGGCCCGCGACACGCTCGGCCTCAAGGGCGGCGACCGGGTCAGTTTCTGAGCCCGCCGATGTCGCGCAGCCCCAATCCGCTCGATGGCTTCACCGTCGACCCGGCGGCGATCCGCTATGTCGGCGAAGGCCTGCAGCGGCCCGAATGCATCCTCGCCGAACGCGATGGCTCGCTCTGGAGCGCCGATGCGCGGGGCGGCGTGGTTCATATCCGGCCCGACGGCACGCAGCGCCTGATCACTCAGACGGCCAGCCGCGGCTTCATCGACGCGACTAACGAGGAAGCACGTTTCGTCTCGGGCACGCTGCCGAACGGCCTCGCCTTCGCGGGCAATGGCGATATCCTGATCTCCAATTTCGGTACCGACCGGCTGGAGATCATGACCCGGGACGGCGAGACCCGCGTGCTGGTCGACACCGTCGATGGCGAGCCGATCGGCAAGGTCAATTTTGTCCTGCGTGACAGCAAGGACCGGATCTGGTTGACGATCTCGACGCGTACGAAGAACTGGATGCGAGCGATCAGCCCGCATGTGTGCGACGGCTATGTCGCCCTGTACGATGGCGGACGCCTGCGGATCGTCGCCGACGGCTTCGCCTTCACCAACGAGATCAGGCTCAATGCCACCGAAAAGTGGCTCTACGTCGCCGAGACCTGCGCGCGGAAGGTGACGCGGCTGCGGGTCCTGCCGGATGGCAGCCTGACCGATCGCGAGACCTTCGGGCCGGAGGATCACGGCGCCTGCATCGACGGCATCGCCTTCGACGCCCATGGCAATCTCTGGGGCACGCATGTCTTCACCGACAGGATTTTTGCGATCACGCCGGAAGGCGAACTGCGCATCCTGCTCGACGACGACTGCGGGAGTGCAGCGGGGCAGGCCTTCCTCGCCGCCTTCGCCCGCGACGAGGCGACGCCGGAATTGATGCTCGCCTGCGGTGGCACGATCGCGCCCTGGTGCGCCAGCATCACCTTCGGCGGCCCGGACCTGAAGACGGTCTATGTCGGCAGCCTGAAGGGCTCGCGCATTCCATTCC
>NZ_JBFTKQ010000038.1:0-20463 GCF_056396025.1 Allobosea sp. 05T438 | reverse complement strand
GGTCATACGCCGTGAACGACGCCCCGCCGGACTCTGCCAGAACCTTCGTGATCGCAGCCGTCAACGACGTCTTGCCATGGTCGACGTGACCAATCGTGCCAATGTTGCAGTGCGGCTTCGTACGAGCGAATTTCTCTTTGGCCATCGTAGCCTCCGTCAGATCTTGTTCAAATGTTCAGTCGGTTCGGTGCGGAGCTCAGGCGTACTTGGCCTGAACCTCGGCGGCGACCGCCGACGGCACCTGCTCGTAGTGGTCGAACTGCATCGTGTAGTTCGCGCGGCCCTGCGAGAAGGAACGCAGCTGGTTGACGTAGCCGAACATGTTCGCCAGCGGAACCATCGCATTGATCACGACGGCGTTGCCGCGCATGTCCTGGCCCTGGATCTGGCCGCGACGCGAGTTCAGGTCGCCGATGACCGAACCGGTATAGTCTTCCGGGGTCACGACCTCGACCTTCATGATCGGCTCGAGCAGCACGGAGCCGCCCTTCTGCAGACCTTCGCGCAGCGCTGCACGGGAGGCGATTTCGAAGGCCAGGGCCGACGAATCGACTTCGTGGAAGGCGCCGTCGATCAGCGTGACCTTGACGTCGACAACCGGGAAGCCGGCGAGAACGCCCGAGCCGATGACCGAGTTCAGGCCCTTCTCGACGCCGGGGATATACTCCTTCGGCACCGAACCACCGACGACCTTCGACTCGAACTCGAAGCCCTTGCCGGTCTCGTTCGGCTCAATGATGAGCTTGACGCGGGCGAACTGGCCCGTGCCGCCGGTCTGCTTCTTGTGGGTGTAGTCGACCTCGGCCTTCTTGGTCAGCGTCTCGCGATACGCAACCTGCGGCGCGCCGATATTGGCGTCGACCTTGTAGGTGCGCTTCAGGATGTCGACCTTGATGTCGAGATGGAGCTCGCCCATGCCCTTCAGGATGGTCTGGCCGCTCTCCTGGTCGGTCGACACGCGGAAGGACGGATCCTCGTTCGCGAGCTTCGACAGGGCGAGGCCCAGCTTCTCCTGGTCGGCCTTGGACTTCGGCTCGATCGCGATCGTGATGACCGGCTCGGGGAACTCCATGCGCTCCAGGATGACCGCCTGGGCGGGATCGCAGAGCGTGTCGCCGGTGCGGACGTCCTTGAGGCCGGCCAGGGCGACGATGTCGCCGGCATAAGCCTCCTTGATGTCCTCGCGGTTGTTCGCATGCATCAGGAGCATGCGACCAACGCGCTCCTTCTTGTCGCGGGTGGAGTTGATGACGCCCTGGCCGGCTTCGACCTTGCCCGAATAGATGCGGCAGAAGGTGATCGTGCCGACAAAGGGGTCGTCCATGATCTTGAAGGCGAGCATCGCGAAGGGATCCTCGTCCGTCGGATTGCGGACGGTCGGCTCTTCGGTCTTGAAGTCAATGCCTTCGACTGCGCCACGATCCACCGGCGAGGGCAGATAGTCGACGACCGCGTCGAGCAGCGGCTGCACGCCCTTGTTCTTGAAGGACGAGCCGCAGAGGACGGGGTGGAACGCACGACGCTGCACAGCGGTGCGCACCAGGCGACGCAGGGTATCGGCGTCCGGCTCGGTGCCTTCGAGATAGGCTTCCATCGCGGCGTCGTCCATCTCGACGGCGGCCTCGACAAGCTTCGAGCGGTACTCGGCGGCCTTCTCAGCAAGGTCGGCCGGGATGTCCTGCTCCTCGAACGAGGCGCCGAGCGCTTCGCCGTTCCAGACGATCGCCTTCATCTTCACGAGGTCGACGACACCCGCGAAGTTGGACTCCGAACCGATCGGGATCTGCAGGCAGACGGGCTTGCCGGCGACGCGGTCGATGATGTCCTGGACGCAGCGATAGAAATCGGCGCCGATCTTGTCCATCTTGTTGACGAAGACGACGCGCGGAACGTCGTACTTGTCGGCCTGGCGCCAGACGGTCTCGGTCTGGGGCTCGACGCCCTGGTTGCCATCGAGAACGCAGACGGCACCGTCGAGAACGCGCAGCGAACGCTCGACCTCAATGGTGAAGTCGACGTGGCCGGGGGTGTCGATGATGTTCAGGCGGTTGTCGCGCCAGAAGCAGGTCGTCGCAGCCGAGGTGATCGTGATGCCACGCTCCTGCTCCTGCGTCATCCAGTCCATGGTCGCGGCGCCGTCATGGACTTCGCCGATTTTATGCGACTTGCCGGTGTAGTAGAGGATGCGCTCGGTCGTCGTCGTCTTGCCGGCATCAATGTGGGCCATGATGCCGAAGTTGCGATAACGGTCGATGGGATGGGAACGGGCCATGATCGTGCTCTATGTCTCGGTTCGGCGCGCCGCTTACCAGCGGTAGTGCGAGAAGGCGCGGTTGGCTTCCGCCATCCGGTGCGTGTCTTCACGCTTCTTCACGGCGTTGCCGCGGTTGTTGGCGGCGTCCATCAGCTCGGCCGACAGGCGCTCCACCATGGTCTTGTCGTTGCGGCCGCGAGCGGCAGCGATCAGCCAGCGGATCGCAAGCGCCTGGCGGCGCTCAGTGCGAACCTCGACCGGAACCTGATAGGTCGCGCCGCCGACGCGGCGGGAACGGACCTCGATCGCCGGAGCGACGTTCTCGAGTGCCGACTTGAAGACGCCGAGCGGCTCGCTCTTGGTCTTGCTCTCGATGATATCGAAGGCGCCGTAGACGATCCGCTCGGCGGTCGACTTCTTACCTTCGTACATCACGGAGTTCATGAACTTGGTCACGACGATATCGCCGAACTTCGGGTCCGGGATAACTTCGCGCTTTTCGGCACTATGGCGGCGGGACATCGTCTAGTCTCCGGTCAATCTGGAACGCTGCGGACCGGCTCGGATCGAACGACCCCGCCGGCCTGGCAGAAAATTACTTCGGACGCTTCGCGCCGTACTTCGAACGGCGCTGCTTGCGGTTCTTGACGCCCTGCGTGTCGAGCACACCGCGCAGGATGTGATAGCGCACGCCGGGAAGGTCCTTCACGCGGCCGCCACGGATCATGACGACCGAGTGCTCCTGAAGGTTGTGACCTTCACCCGGAATGTAGCCGATCACCTCGAAGCCGTTCGTCAGACGAACCTTGGCAACCTTGCGGAGCGCCGAGTTCGGCTTCTTCGGGGTCGTCGTATAAACGCGCGTGCAGACGCCGCGCTTCTGCGGGCACGACTCGAGCGCCGGGGCGGTGTTACGCGCCTTCACGGGTGAGCGCGGCTTGCGGATGAGCTGGCTGATTGTCGGCATTCTGGCCTCTCGCCCCACTGAGCGTTTGGAAATTCTCTGGTCAATCTCCCAGCGCGAGCGAAGCCATGACATAAACGAAGCCGCGCCATCGGCTCCCTTTAGGGGCCTCAGGCGCGCTTGCCATGCAGAGGAACACGGGAAACCCGCGTTCATGCGTCTTGCCATGTCGTCGTTCGACGCTGGAATTCCGACGGAGTTTCGGTCGCGAAACTCGCTTGCGAATCTGGCGCAAGCGACAAACGTGTCCGACAACCGTCGACAGTGGCGCGCTTATGACTCACAGAAGGATTCGCGTCAACCCCGAAACCGCCGAAAAGGCCGTTGTTTTGCGGGGTTCGGGTAGGTTACGCCGGTGCCTGCCTTACCGTGAAACAAAAAGGCCGCCCGGAGGGGGCGGCCTTTCCGATGATTACCGAAGATTGCTCCGACGATTCTTACTCCGCAGCAGGCAGGACCGCAGCAGCTTCCTTGGCGGCCTTCGCCGCCGCATCCGCCTTCTGGCCGACGATGAGATCGTCACGACGCGTGGCCACCTGCTTGATGCGGGCGACCTGGGCGCCGGTGCCGGCCGGGATGAGCGAGCCGACGATGACGTTCTCCTTGAGGCCTTCGAGCATGTCGGACTTGCCGTTGACCGCCGCCTCCGTGAGGACGCGGGTGGTCTCCTGGAACGACGCCGCCGAGATGAAGGAGCGGGTCTGCAGCGACGCCTTGGTAATGCCGAGCAGGACCGGAACGCCGGAAGCCGGCTTCTTGCCCTCCTCGCGCAGCTTCGCATTGACCTCTTCCAGCTCGATACGATCGATCTGGTCGCCGGTCAGGATGTCGCTGTCGCCCGACTCCGTGATCTCGACCTTCTGCAGCATCTGCCGGACGATGACCTCGATGTGCTTGTCGTTGATGGTCACGCCCTGGAGGCGATAGACCTCCTGGATTTCGTTGACCAGATAAGCCGCCAGCTCCTCGACGCCCTTGATCGCAAGGATGTCGTGCGGCGCCGGGTTTCCGTCGAGGATGTAGTCGCCGACCTCCACGACATCGCCTTCCTGGAGATGGATGTGCTTGCCCTTCGGGATCAGGTACTCGACCCCGTCGGAACCGTCATGCGGCGTCAGCGTGACGCGACGCTTGTTCTTGTAGTCCTTGCCGAAGCCGATGACGCCCGACTTCTCGGCGATGATCGCCGCATCCTTCGGACGACGCGCCTCGAACAGCTCCGCGACGCGCGGCAGACCGCCGGTGATGTCGCGGGTCTTGGCCGAGTCGGTCGAGACACGGGCGAGCACGTCGCCTGCCTTGATCGCGTGGCCCGGCTCCACCGAGATGATGCCGTCGACCGGCAGGATGTAGCGGGCCTCGCCACCACGGGCGAGCTTCGCCACCTTGCCGTCCGTGCCGAAGATCACCATCGCCGGCTTGAGATCGGCCGTACGGGCCGAGCCTCGCCAGTCGATGACGACGCGCTTCGAGATGCCGGTCGCCTCGTCGGTCGTCTCCGTGATCGACATGCCGTCCACGAGATCCTCGTAGCCGACCTTGCCGTCCACTTCCGCCAGGATCGGGCGGGAATAGGGATCCCACTCGATCAGACGCTGGCCGCGCTTGACCTTGTCACCCTCGTCCACGCGCAGCTTCGAGCCGAACTGGACGCGATGGACCGCGCGCTCGGCGCCGTCCGGGCCGACGATCACGATGGCGATGTTCCGCGCCATGGCGATCAGGTCGCCGTCCGAGTTCCGCGCGACGTTGCGGTTGCGCATCTTGACCGTGCCTTCGAAGTTCGACTCGACGAAGGACTGGTCGGCGATGGTGGCCGCGCCGCCGATGTGGAAGGTACGCATGGTGAGCTGCGTGCCCGGCTCGCCGATCGACTGCGCCGCGATGACGCCAACGGCCTCGCCCATGTTGACGGGCGTGCCGCGGGCCAGATCGCGCCCGTAGCAGGTGGCGCAGACGCCGTTCTTGGTCTCGCAGGTGAGAACCGAACGGATCTTCACCTCCTGGACGCCGGCGGCATTGATCTTGGCGATGTCGCTCTCTTCGATCACGACGCCCTTGGCGACGAGGACCTTGCCCTCGACGTCGACGACGTCCTCGGCCGCGGCGCGACCCAGGATGCGCATGCCGAGCGAGGCCACGATCTGGCCGGCATCGACGATGGCACGCATCTTGATGCCGTTATCCGAGCCGCAATCCACCTCGGAGATAATCGCGTCCTGCGCCACGTCGACGAGACGGCGCGTGAGATAGCCGGAGTTGGCCGTCTTGAGCGCCGTGTCGGCGAGGCCCTTGCGGGCGCCGTGGGTCGAGTTGAAGTACTCGAGAACGTCGAGGCCTTCCTTGAAGTTCGAGATGATCGGCGATTCGATGATCTCGCCCGACGGCTTGGCCATCAGGCCGCGCATGGCGGCGAGCTGGCGCATCTGCGCCGGCGAACCACGGGCGCCGGAGTGCGACATCATGTAGATCGAGTTGATCTGCTTGTCGCGGCCGGTCTCGTCCTTCTGGACGGTCGAGATGCGGGCCATCATCTCCTGGGCGAGCTTGTCGGAGCACTTCGCCCAGGCGTCGACGACCTTGTTGTACTTCTCGCCCTGCGTGATCAGGCCGTCCTGGTACTGCTGCTCGTAGTCCTTTGCGAGCGCGCGGGTCGTGTCGACGATCTGCCACTTGTTCTCCGGCACGACCATGTCGTCCTTGCCGAAGGAGATGCCGGCCTTGAAGGCGTGACGGAAGCCCAGCGCCATGACGCGGTCGCAGAAGATCACCGATTCCTTCTGACCGCAGCCGCGATACACGGCGTCGATCATTCCGGAAATTTCCTTCTTGGTCATCAGGCGGTTGCTGACGTCGAAGGATACGGCCGGGTGGTCAGGCAGCGCGGTCGAGAGGATCACGCGGCCCGGCGTGGTGTCGTAGATCTTCGTGTACGGCTTGCCGTCCTTGCCGGTGCCGGTCCAGCGATATTTGATCTTCGAATGCAGCGTCACGACCTTCTCGTGCAGCGCATGCTCGAGTTCGCCGAAATCGCCGAAGACCTTGCCCTGGCCGGGCTCGCCGTCCGAGACGATCGAGAGATAGTAGAGACCGAGCACGATGTCCTGCGACGGCACGATGATCGGCATGCCGTTCGCCGGGTGCAGGATGTTGTTGGTCGACATCATCAGCACGCGCGCTTCCAGCTGCGCCTCGAGCGACAGCGGGACGTGCACGGCCATCTGGTCGCCGTCGAAGTCCGCGTTGAACGCGGCGCAGACCAGCGGGTGCAGCTGGATCGCCTTGCCCTCGATCAGCACGGGCTCGAAGGCCTGGATGCCGAGGCGGTGGAGCGTCGGCGCCCGGTTCAGCATCACCGGATGCTCGCGGATGACCTCGTCCAGGATATCCCAGACCTCCGGCTTCTCCTTCTCGACGAGCTTCTTGGCCTGCTTGACCGTGGTCGAATAACCCTTGGCGTCGAGGCGCGCATAGATGAACGGCTTGAACAGCTCGAGCGCCATCTTCTTCGGCAAGCCGCACTGGTGCAGCTTCATCTCCGGGCCGACGACGATGACCGAACGGCCCGAGTAGTCGACGCGCTTGCCGAGCAGGTTCTGGCGGAAGCGGCCCTGCTTGCCCTTCAGCATGTCGGCGAGCGACTTCAGCGGGCGCTTGTTGGCGCCCGTGATGACGCGGCCGCGGCGGCCGTTGTCGAACAGGGCGTCGACCGACTCCTGCAGCATCCGCTTCTCGTTGCGGATGATGATGTCCGGCGCGCGCAGCTCGATCAGCCGCTTCAGGCGGTTGTTGCGGTTGATGACGCGGCGATAGAGGTCGTTCAGGTCCGAGGTCGCGAAGCGGCCGCCGTCGAGCGGCACGAGCGGACGCAGATCCGGCGGGATGACCGGGATCTGGGTCATCACCATCCATTCCGGCTTGTTGCCCGACTCCTGGAAGGCCTCGATGATCTTGAGGCGCTTCATCAGCTTCTTGGGCTTCAGCTCCGACGTCGTCGTCGCGATCTCATGCTTCAGATCGGCGTTGATCTGGTCGAGGTCGAGCGCGCGCAGCATCTCGCGAATGGCTTCCGCGCCGATCATGGCGGTGAAGGTGTCCGCGCCGTACTCCTCCTGAGCCCGGACGTACTCCTCCTCCGACAGCAGCTGACGGTCCTTGAGCGGGGTCAGGCCCGGCTCGATGACGACGTAGCTTTCGAAGTAGAGGATGCGCTCGAGGTCCTTGAGCGGCATATCCATCAGCAGGCCGATGCGCGAGGGCAGCGACTTGAGGAACCAGATATGCGCCACCGGGGCGGCGAGCTCGATATGGCCCATGCGCTCGCGCCGGACGCGGGCGAGCGTGACTTCGACGCCGCACTTCTCGCAGATGACGCCCTTGAACTTCATGCGCTTGTACTTGCCGCACAGGCACTCGTAGTCCTTGATGGGCCCGAAGATGCGGGCGCAGAACAGGCCGTCACGCTCCGGCTTGAACGTGCGGTAGTTGATGGTCTCCGGCTTTTTGATCTCGCCATAGGACCAGGACAGGATCTTCTCCGGGCTCGCGATCGAGATCTTGATCGCGTCGAAGGCCTGCTGGACCGGCTGCTGGCCGAAAAGGTTCATGACCTCTTGCTTCATCGCCTGTCTCCTTCCGCCGGCGGGGGCTAGGGCCGCCCTGCCCGGCTCGTAAATTCCGTCGGCCGGCGGCATCAGTGCCGCCGGCATCTATCCAAGGCTTGGTTAACGGCTCACTCGGCCGCTTCGGCCGGCGGCAACTCGCCCGGCTTCACCTTGTTGTTGATCAGCTCGACGTTGAGGCCGAGCGAACGCATCTCCTTGACGAGAACGTTGAAGCTCTCGGGGATGCCTGCCTCGAAGTTGTCCTCGCCGCGCACGATCGACTCGTAGACCTTGGTGCGGCCCGCGACATCGTCCGACTTCACCGTCAGCATCTCCTGCAGCGTGTAGGCGGCGCCGTAAGCCTCGAGCGCCCAGACCTCCATTTCGCCGAAGCGCTGGCCGCCGAACTGCGCCTTGCCGCCCAGCGGCTGCTGGGTGACGAGCGAGTACGGGCCGATCGAACGGGCGTGGATCTTGTCGTCCACGAGGTGGTGCAGCTTCAGCATGTAGATGTAGCCCATCGTGACCTTGCGGTCGAAGGGCTCACCCGTGCGCCCGTCATAGAGGGTCGACTGACCCGACGAGTGCAGGCCCGCCTGCTCCAGCAGCCGCTCGATATCGGCTTCCTTGGCACCGTTGAAGACCGGGGTCGCCACCGGCACGCCACGGCGCAGGTTCTGACCCATCTCGACGAGTTCGTTCTCGTCCATCGAGGCAATGATCTCATTGTCCTCGTAGACGGCGTCGAACTGAGCCTTCAGCGCCTTGAAGTCGTTCGTCTTCTTGTAGGCGTCGAGGGCCTGCGAGATCTGCTTGCCGAGACCGGCGGCAGCCCAGCCCAGATGGGTCTCCAGGATCTGTCCGACGTTCATGCGGCTGGGCACGCCGAGCGGGTTCAGCACGATGTCGGCATGGGTGCCGTCCTCGAGGAACGGCATGTCCTCCACCGGCACGATGCGCGAGACCACGCCCTTGTTGCCGTGACGGCCGGCCATCTTGTCGCCCGGCTGGATCTTGCGCTTCACCGCGACGAAGACCTTGACCATCTTCATCACGCCCGGGGGCAGTTCGTCGCCGCGCTGCAGCTTCTCGACCTTGTCGAGGAAGCGCTGCTCAAGGCGCTTCTTCGACTCGTCGTACTGCTTCCGCATCGCCTCGATCTCGGTCATCAGCGAGTCTTCGGCGGTGGCGAACAGCCACCATTGCGAACGCGGGAACTCGCTCATCACCTCGCGGGTGATGACCGTGTCCTTCTTGAAGCCCTTCGGGCCGGCGAGGCCGGTCTTGCCGGTCAGGATCTCGGCCAGACGCGCGAAGGTGTTGCGGTCCAGGATCGCCTGCTCGTCGTCACGGTCCTTGGCAAGACGCTCGATCTCCTCGCGCTCGATCGCCTGGGCGCGCTCGTCCTTGTCGACGCCGTGACGGTTGAACACGCGGACCTCGACGATCGTGCCCTGCACGCCGGGCGGAACGCGCAGCGAGGTGTCGCGGACGTCCGAAGCCTTCTCGCCGAAGATGGCGCGCAGCAGCTTCTCTTCCGGGGTCATCGGGCTCTCGCCCTTCGGCGTGATCTTGCCGACGAGGATGTCACCCGCCGCCACTTCAGCGCCGATATAGACGATGCCGGCTTCGTCGAGGTTCTTCAGCGCCTCTTCCGAAACATTCGGAATGTCGCGCGTGATTTCCTCAGGGCCCAGCTTGGTGTCGCGGGCCATGACCTCGAACTCCTCGATATGGATCGAGGTGAAGACGTCCTCGGAGACGATCTTCTCGGAGAGAAGGATCGAGTCCTCGAAGTTGTAGCCGTTCCACGGCATGAACGCGACGAGCACGTTGCGGCCGAGCGCGAGCTCGCCGAACTCGGTCGACGGGCCGTCCGCGACGATGTCGCCCTTCTTGACGACGTCGCCGACGCGCACCAGCGGACGCTGCGTGATGCAGGTCGATTGGTTCGAGCGCTGGAACTTCTGCAGACGGTAGATGTCGACGCCCGGCTTCGTCGGATCCATCTCCTCCGAAGCGCGGATGACGATACGGGTCGCGTCGACCTGGTCGACGATGCCGGCGCGGCGGGCCGCGATGGCGGCACCCGAGTCACGGGCGACGACCGCTTCCATGCCGGTGCCGACGAAGGGCGCGTCGGCGCGAACCAGCGGCACCGCCTGGCGCTGCATGTTCGAGCCCATCAGCGCGCGGTTGGCGTCGTCGTTCTCGAGGAACGGGATCAGCGCCGCGGCAACCGAAACGAGCTGCTTCGGCGACACGTCCTGGAAGTCGACCTTGTCGACCGGCGTGACGATGACCTCGCCGGCGCGGCGGCAGACGATCAGGTCGTCCGTCAGACGGCCTTCCTTGTCGACCGCGGCATTCGCCTGGGCGACGTTGTACTTCGCCTCTTCCATCGCCGAGAGATAGATCACCTCGTCCGTGACCTTGCCGTCGCGGATGCGGCGATACGGGCTCTCGATGAAGCCGTACTTGTTCACCCGCGCGAAGGTGGCGAGCGAGTTGATCAGGCCGATGTTCGGACCTTCCGGCGTCTCGATCGGGCAGATGCGGCCGTAATGCGTCGGGTGCACGTCGCGCACCTCGAAGCCGGCGCGCTCGCGGGTCAGACCACCCGGGCCAAGCGCCGAAAGACGACGCTTGTGCGTGACTTCCGAGAGCGGGTTCGTCTGGTCCATGAACTGCGAGAGCTGCGAGGAGCCGAAGAACTCGCGCACGGCGGCGGCCGCCGGCTTCGCGTTGATCAGGTCCTGCGGCATCACGGTGTCGATGTCGACCGACGACATGCGCTCCTTGATGGCGCGCTCCATGCGCAGCAGGCCCAGGCGGTACTGGTTCTCCATCAGTTCGCCGACCGAGCGGACGCGGCGGTTGCCGAGATGGTCGATGTCATCGATCTCGCCCTTGCCGTCGCGCAGGTCGACCAGCGCCTTGACGACCGCGAAGATGTCCTCCTTGCGCAGGATGCGCACGGTGTCCTCGGCGTCGAGGTCGAGGCGCATGTTCATCTTCACGCGGCCGACGGCGGAGAGGTCGTAGCGCTCGGCGTCGAAGAACAGCGACTGGAACATGTTCTCAGCCGTCTCGAGGGTCGGCGGCTCGCCCGGGCGCATCACGCGGTAGATGTCGAACAGGGCTTCCTCGCGGCGCGAGTTCTTGTCGACGTTGAGCGTGTTGCGGATGTAGGGGCCGACGGTGATGTGGTCGATGTCCAGCACCGGGATCTCGTCGAAGCCGTCATCGGTCAGCTGCTTCAGCAGCTTCTCGGTGATCTCCTCGCCGGCCTCGGCATAGACCTCGCCGGTCATCGGGTTGACCAGGTCTTCCGCGATGTACTGGGTGTACAGGTCCTCGTCCTGCGCGCGCAGGAACTTCAGGCCCTTCTCGGCGAGCTGGCGGGCGGTGCGGGCGACGAGCTTCTTGCCGGCCTCGACCACGACCTCGCCGGTGTCGGCGTCGATCAGGTCCTCGGTGGCCTTGAAGCCCTTCATGCGCTCCGCATCGTAGGGAACGCGCCAGCCCTTGGCGTCCTTGGTGTAGGTGATGTGGTTGTAGAAGCGGTTGAGGATCTCCTCGCCGTCCATGCCGAGCGCGAACAGCAGCGAGGTGACCGGGATCTTACGCTTCCGGTCGATGCGGGCATAGACGATGTCCTTGGCGTCGAACTCGATGTCGAGCCAGGAACCGCGATACGGGATGATGCGCGCGGCGAAGAGCAGCTTGCCCGAGGAGTGGGTCTTGCCCTTGTCGTGGTCGAAGAACACGCCCGGCGAACGGTGCATCTGCGAGACGATGACGCGCTCGGTGCCGTTAACGATGAAGGTGCCGTTATCCGTCATGAGCGGCATGTCGCCCATGTAGACATCCTGCTCCTTGATGTCCTTGACCGACTTGGCCTGGGTGTCCGGATCGATATCGAACACGATCAGGCGCAGCGTCACCTTGAGCGGCGCCGAGAAGGTCATGCCGCGCTGGCGGCACTCGTCGACGTCGTATTTCGGCGGCTCGAAGGTGTACTTCACGAACTCCAGCAGCGACGCGCCGGAGAAGTCGCCGATCGGGAAGACCGACTTGAAGACGGACTGCAGGCCTTCGTCGGGGCGACCGCCCTTGGGCTCGTCAACCATCAGGAACTGGTCGTAGGACGCCTTCTGAACCTCGATGAGGTTCGGCATCTGCGCCACTTCCTTGAGTTTGCCGAAGAACTTGCGGACGCGCCTGCGACCCTGGAGCGAATTGACCATGTTGTTCCTCGCAATCTCTTCGGACGGCTCACCCGGTGGTCCGTGACGGCAGCCATAGGCCGCCGGGTGAGCCGTTCGGCGCCGCATCGCGCCGCCCATGCATTTCCATCGAAACTGCGCCGCACGGTTGCAGCAAGCTTCGACAACAACTCCCGCGCACCAGCGCGGAAACGACGCAACAGCCCCGGAGGCGTAGCTGCCCCGGGACTGTCGATATTGACTACGGTCGGACCGGCATCAGCCGGCCCAAGCTCACTTGAGCTCGACCTTGGCGCCGACGGCCTCGAGCTGCTTCTTGAGCTTCTCGGCCTCGTCCTTGGCAACGCCTTCCTTGACCGGCTTCGGAGCGCCTTCGACCAGGTCCTTGGCTTCCTTGAGGCCCAGGCCGGTGATGGCGCGGACTTCCTTGATCACCTCGATCTTCTTGTCGCCGGCCGAAGCCAGGACAACGGTGAACTCGGTCTGCTCTTCGACAGCAGCGGCGGCAGCGCCACCAGCGGCCGGGCCAGCCGCAACGGCGACGGCGGCGGCGGCGGAAACGCCCCACTTCTCTTCGAGGAGCTTCGCGAGCTCGGCGGCCTCGAGAACGGTGAGCGACGACAGCTCGTCGACGAGCTTGGTAAGATCGGCCATTTTGGGTTCCTACGTGTAAGAGGTTCGAACGATATCGGGATCAGCTGGCCGTTCAGGCCGCATCCTTGTCGGCATATGCCTGGAACACCCGCGCGAGCTTCGCAGCCGGCGCAGTCGAGAGCTGCGCAAGCTTCGTGGCCGGGGCCTGGATAAGGCCGACCAACTTGGCACGCAGTTCGTCGAGCGAGGGCATCGTGGCCAGAGCCTTGACACCATCGGGGTTCAGGGCGGTCGTGCCCATCGCGCCGCCCAGGATGACGAGCTTGTCGTTCTCCTTGGCGAAAGCGGTGGCGACCTTCGGCGCCGCGACCGGATCGTTGGAATAAGCGATCAGGGTGGGACCCGTCAGCAACTTGCTGATGGACGCGACGTCGGTGCCTTCAAGAGCGATCTTGGCCAGCCGGTTCTTTGCGACCTTAACAGTGGCGCCATTCGCCTTCATCTCGCGACGAAGCTTCTGGAACTGGGCCACGGTCAAGCCCGCATAGTGGGCCACGACGACGACCGAAGTGTTCGCAAACACCTCGTTCAGCGACGCGACGGCATCTTTCTTTGCCGTTTTATCCACTGGGCTCTCTCCGGTAGGCGACAAGCTTTTGAAGGCTCGCCGCCGGTTGCAAATGCCGCTTCCTGGAACCCCGGTTGACACCGGCGCCCCGTGAAGCGACGCTTGGTGCCCTGTCCCCGCTCCCGGCCCCCTCGAGGGCCACGACCGGGCGAGATGGTTCGAACCGTCCTTTCCGGATCTCGCGATCCGGGACTAAGCTCTTACACCGTCTATGCAGGCCTCTTGGCGAAATTATGCTCCCGGACGAACCGGGAAGGCACCTGCAGTCTCAGACAGGACTGGGTGATTCCTGCTCGAAAGATCACTCTCCCGACCTTGAAACACCCATTTCTTCAGCGGAAACCCGCCGAAAAACGCGAAACGGACCCCTTCGTGTCAAGCACGCCGGAGCCTCGTCACTTATGGAAACAGGCGTGCGTATAGCGCTTTCGCCTGCTTCTGCCAAGTAGGCTCTTGACTTCACGAAATCAAGAGCGGGCGGACGGCCGGCGATCCGGCCGCCCTTCCCTGAGATCAGCCGCCGATGACGGTGTTCGGCTCGACCTTGACGCCCGGACCCATGGTCGACGAGATCGCGACGCGCTGGATATAGGTGCCCTTGGCGCCGGCGGGCTTCGCCTTGGCGACCGAGTCGACGAACGCCTTGATGTTCTCCGAGAGCTTCTCGGCCGAGAACGAGGCCTTACCGACGGCGGCGTGGATGATGCCGGCCTTCTCGACGCGGAACTCGACCGAACCACCCTTCGAAGCAGCGACGGCGGCGGTGACGTCCATGGTGACGGTGCCGACGCGCGGGTTCGGCATCAGGCCGCGCGGGCCGAGCACCTTACCGAGACGACCGACGAGACCCATCATGTCCGGGGTCGCGATGCAGCGATCGAAGTTGATCTCGCCCTTCTGAACGGACTCGACGAGCTCTTCAGCGCCGACGATGTCAGCGCCCGCAGCCTTGGCCTCATCGGCCTTGGCGCCACGAGCGAACACGGCGACGCGCAGCGTACGGCCCGAGCCGTTCGGCAGATTGCAGACGCCGCGGACCATCTGGTCGGCGTGACGAGGATCGACGCCGAGGTTCATCGCGATCTCGACGGTCTCGTCGAACTTCGCGTTGGCGCGCTCCTTGACGAACGTGACAGCCTGATCGAGCGAATAGAGCTTGGTGCGGTCAATGCCTTCACGGCCCTTGACGACGCGCTTTCCGACATGTGCCATTGTCAGCCTCCCCTCAGCCCACGACTTCCAGGCCCATGGACCTGGCCGAGCCACGGATCATGGCCGAAGCCGATTCAACGGTGTCGCAGTTGAGATCCGCCATCTTCTTCTCGGCGATCTCGGCGATCTGCGCAGCGGTCACCTTGCCGACGTTGCCGCCACGGCCCGGGGTCTTCGAGCCGGAGGTCAGGCCAGCGGCCTTCTTCAACCAGTACGAGACCGGCGGCTGCTTCATCTCGAAGGTGAAGGAGCGATCCTGATACGCGGTGATGATCACCGGGATCGGCATGCCCTTTTCCATCTGCTGGGTCTTCGCATTGAAGGCCTTGCAGAATTCCATGATGTTGAGGCCGCGCTGACCGAGCGCGGGACCGATCGGCGGCGACGGATTGGCCGCGCCCGCCGGAACCTGAAGCTTCACGTAGCCCGTGATCTTCTTTGCCATGATGGCTGCTCCTGCCGTCCGCTCCGCTGCCTATCGGAACGACGACGCCCCTGCCCGTCGACGTTCTCCGTCGGGGCCGGGGTGGTTGCAGTGCGTGGTGCGACGTGTTTGATCCGGCTGGCGACCGGCGCGTCTTCCACGCGGTTGAGGCCGGCCTATGGCACAGATGGGCTGGAAAGGGAAGAGGGCTTTGCCGCCTCCGCCTGCGAGGCATCCTGGATGTAGTCATCGAGCGCCAGGCAAATATGCACCGCGACCAGGCCCACCAGCACGAAGGCCAGAACCGCGTGGCTGCGAAACAGCATATGCGCATAGCCGGCACCTTCCGGCCATATCGCCGGCAGCGAAATTCCGCCGTAGATCTCGCGTGCGCCGAAATCGGACACGCCCGCCAGGCCGAGCAACGGGATCGCGACCAGCAGGGCGTACAGAATCCGATGGACCGCCCGCCCGCCAGCGTTGCGTGCCCAGCGCCCGCGCAGGCGCGCCAGAAGCCGATAGGCGAGCCGAACCGGGACCAGAAGCAGCAGCAGGAAACCGGCCGTCTTGTGGAAGGTCATGAGTGCGTCCGCCCAGGCGCCGCCCCCGATTTCCTTCATCAGTATCCCGATACAGAACAGCACCAAGACCAGCACCGCCGTGCCCCAGTGCAGCAGCTTGGCGAGGCGCGGAAACCCATGGTCGCCTGCCCGCGATCGACGGGCGGTCGTGATCTTCGGAGAAGGGGCCGGCATCCTCATGCGTGCTGCACGCCTTGCGTATCGGTCATGAAGCCGTCGACGGCCTGCCGCAAAGCTGCGGCTTGACCATCGATGTCGGCAGAGGCCCGCGCCATCCGCTCAGTCATCCGGCGCCAGTCCTCGATCATGCCGGCCACCTGCTCGACCTGCTCGGCCATGCCGCGCACATCGCTGGCGGTCTGGGCGGTACCGATATTGATCGTGCGGGAGGTGTCGTCCTGCCTGCGTGCCAGTTCGGCGATCGAGTCGGCAGCGGCCTCGACGTCATTGACCGAGGCAACGAGGGCGCCAATGCGTCCGATGATCCGCTCGGCCGCCGTCCCGATCGAATCGAGCCCCTGCCGCACCTGCCCGGTCGCTTCAGCGGTCCGGTTGGCGAGTTGCTTCACCTCGGCGGCCACCACCGCGAAACCGCGCCCGCTCTCGCCGGCCCTTGCAGCCTCGATCGTCGCATTGAGCGCGAGCAGATTGGTCTGGTTGGCGACCGTGCTGATCAGCGTCACGACGGCGGAGATCGATCCGACCGCCTCGCGCAGCAGCACGCTGTCATCCGTCGCCTCCTCGACCAGCGTTTTTGCGGCGTTCGCAATGCCCGAGGTCCGCTGCGCCTCGCCGGCAGTCGTCGCGAGCAGCTCGGCGATCTCGTTCAGCGACGAGGACATCTGCTCGACATGGTTGGCGGCGCGCTGGCTCGACTGCGCCGCCGCGCCGGCATGCTGATCGACGAAGCCGGAGAGCTGCGAGAGCTCGTTCGATGCGTCGGTCATGCTCGCGGCATGGGTTTCCAGCGCCGTGGCGATGCCGGCGATGTTGCCCTGGAAGGCCTGCCCTCTGACCCGCAGCGCCCGCTGCCGCTCCACCTCTCCGGCCAGCGAGGCGAGGCGCTCCTTCGCGGCCTCCTGTTTCGTCTGTTCGTCCGACAGATGCGAATGCAGTGCCCGGCCGAGCATGCCGATCTCGTCGCCGCGGCGAGCGAGCTTCTGCACCCAGCCGGCATCCTCGCCCGGCGCGGAGAGAGCCGCAGCCATGGTCGAGATCGGGCGCACCAGCCAGCGATATTCGAAGGCGATGATCAGGGTAACCAGGAAGAGACCGAGCCCCGCCAGCAGCACTGTGTTCTGCCTTGAGCTCTCGACATGTGCGCCAAGCGCCTCGCTGACGCCCGCCACCGCCGCGTTCAGCCGAACGCGCAGCTCGTTGCGCTGCTCGACGGCTTTGCGCAGTGCCCCGCGCGCGACCGTGGCATCGGCTCCCAGCTTCGATGAAAACGCCTCCAGCCCCTGGACGGCTTCCTCCGCGCGGGCGGCAACTTCGCCCTGGCTGCGCGCGGCGACTGCTTTCATCGCTGCCTTCAAGGCCTCGATGTCGCTCGGCAGAGCGCCGCGGTCGCCCCCCGAGACGATCGTCACGACGATGCGGCTCAAGGCAGCGTCCGTTTCCGAGAGCACGGCCACCGCATCGGTATGGACAGCGAGCGCCCTGGCGAAGCCAGCGAGTTTGAGGGAGCCGATCGTCTCGGCAATGCCGAACACACAGGCGAGAACGCCGAGCATCGACGCCCAGAGCGTCAACCGCTGGCGAACCGTGGCCTTGAAGAAACTGGGAAACATTGCGCCCTGCGTCGGATTACCGACGCAGAGCCTTGGCGCAGTTGTGTTAAAGGCCGATTAACCTAACGGAAGCCGCTATAAACCGACCGGAAACGCCCTGCGGGCTCAGAGCTTCTCGACCTGGCCGTATTCCAGCTCGACCGGCGTGGCGCGGCCGAAGATCGAGACCGCGACCTTGAGGCGGGCGCGGGCATGGTCGACATCCTCCACGACGCCGTTGAACGAGGCGAAGGGGCCGTCCGCGACCTTGACCTGCTCGCCAACCTCGAAAACGATCGTCGGCTTCGGGCGCTCGATGCCCTCGGCGACCTGGCCCTTGATCCGCATCGCCTCATGCTCCGGGATCGGCATGGGCTTGGCCTTGTCGGCGCCGAGGAAGCCGGTGACCTTCGGCGTGTTCTTGATGAGGTGGTAGACCTCGTCGGTCATCTCGCACTTCACCAGCACATAGCCCGGGAAGAACTTGCGCTCGGTGTCGACCTTGCGGCCGCGGCGAACCTCGACGACCTTCTCGGTCGGCACCAGCACCTCGTCGAACTTGTCGGCGAGGTTGCGCTGCGCGGCTTGGTCGCGGATCGACTGGGCGACCTTGTTCTCGAAGTTGGAATAGGCGTGGACGATATACCAGCGGGTGCTCACGTTCGTAATTCCGTTCAACGGGCGCCGAGGATGATGCCGAGCACCCAGCGGATGACGGTGTCGGTGAAGAGGAAGAACAGGCTGGAGACGACCACCATGGCGAGCACGAGGCCCGTGGTGATCAACGTCTCGCGGCGCGAAGGCCAGGTGACCTTGGACGCTTCCGTGCGCACATCCTGCAGGAACTGGAAGGGATTGGATTTCGCCATGAACCACCTCGGGTTCCGATCCCGCCCGCAGCCCCGCCGCGCGCCGAATCGGCCGTCCTGAAACATTCGCGGCGCGGGACCCGGGGAGGGTCGCGCGCCGTCATGACAAGCCTCTTACATCGCTTGGCGTCGTTAGCCAAGACCCTTTCGGGCTGCGGGCCGCTCAGCTCCGGCGCGCCGCGATCAGCAGGAAGAAGGGCCGCTCGCGCTCCTTCGCCCAGCCGGGCTCGGCGGCAACCTGCTCCGGGCTCGGAGCCCATTCGACCAGCTTGCCGAGCGTGAAGCCGGCGTCCAGCAGCAGATCGAGATAGGTCGCGATGGTGCGGTGGCGCTTGACCACCCCCTCGGCCAGCCAGTTGCTGACGCGCTCGCCCTCGTCGAGATAGCCGTTGACCGGCCAGGTCGCCCGGCCATCGGCATCGCTGAGCCATTCCTGCCGGACCGGCGCCGTCATGATCGGATGCTCGACCGAGCAGACCATCGCGCCACCCGGCTTCAGTGCCGCATGCACGCGCGCGAGCAGCCCGGCGAGATCGGCAATGTAGTGGAAGGCGAGCGAACTATAGGCGAGGTCGAAGGCATCAGCCTGCGGCGCGTAGCTTTCGAGATCGGCACGCTCGTACAGAACACGGGAATCACCGGTCTCCCGCCGCGCCCGCTCCAGCATCCTGGCGGAAACGTCGACGCCGAGCACGCTCCCGGCGCCCTCGCCCGCCGCGAAGCGGCTGAACCAGCCGAAGCCGCAGCCGAGGTCGAGCACCTGCTTGCCCCGTAGTCCCGGCAGCATGGATCGCAGCACCGGCCATTCCGGCGCGCCGTCCAGCCCGTGGACGGAACGCGGCAGCTGGCTGTAGCCCGCGAAGAAAGTCTCGTCGTCGTAGATATTCTGGGTCAAGGGCGCCTCGCCAACCTGCTTGGGCGTTCCGGCGCATCAGTCGCTGGAAAGGCGACTGGCAGGGGCAGCAGGGCTCGAACCCGCGACCTGCGGTTTTGGAGACCGCCGCTCTACCAACTGAGCTATACCCCTGCAGGTGGGCGTCATGTGCCCCAAGGCGCGGCGCATTTCAAGTCGAAATCGCGCGTCATCCTCATTTGCTGTAGGGACCGAGTTCGCGGGCATAGCGCTCGACCAGCTTCAGCCCGAACTCTGTCGGCCTGAGTGCCGGTCCGCGGTCGTGGATCGGGATGCCGGCGCGCGCGCCGAAGATGCGCTTGCCATAGCAGATCAGCGTCTCGATCGACTGCATGATGAAGGTGATCGCCGGCAATACCTCGCGATAGGCGGCATCCGCTCCGGCCTCGTCCCCGACCCTGTAGCGGGCATAGGCGCGCAGAGCGTAGTCGATCGTGTCGGGGGCCAGGATCATGCCGCTGCAGCCGGCCCGGAAACTGTCGATGAGTTCGAGCCCGCCGCGCCCGTTCAGAATCGGCAGCCGCCCTTCGGTCACCGCGATCAGCCGCTCGATCTCGACGACCGAACCCTCGCCCTTGATCAGGCTGATGTTCGGATGCCGGCGCGTCAGTTCGCGAATGTCCTCGGCGGACAGGCCACGCCCCATATAGGCCGGCGCGTTCTGGATCGCGACCGGCAGGGAAGTCGTTTCGGCGATGCGCCCGAAGAAGTCGATGTACTCGGCCGCGCTGAAGCTGCCGACCATCGGCGGCTGCAGAATCACCCAGTCGGCGCCATTCTTCTCCGCGACCTTCACAAGCTCGGCCTGCTCCGCCACCGAGGAGCCGAAGATGGTGAAGGCAAGCGGCTTCCGGCCAGCGACATCTTCCGCCATCCACTCCATCACCATGCAGCGTTCGGTGAAGCTCAGCTTCGAGACTTCGGTGGCAAGCCCCAGAGCCGCCATGCCCTGCACATCGAGCTCGACGCTGATCTCAGCCTGCTTGCGCATCGCCGCCCGGTCGAGCCGCTCATGCTCGTCGAACAAGGAGAAGACGATTGAATGGATGCCCGGAAAGGGCGGCTTGAACGACATGGGCAGGCTCCTCCGCAGCCGGAGCGGCTGATCCGCTCTCTCCCAGCGATTGAGAGCACGGAATCACAGGCCCGCGCAGCCCATGCGACCGAAGCCGCCCCTGCATTTACGGCATGGGCTAAAAAGGCTTGTCGCAACAGAAAAGGGGCGGTGTCGCCACCGCCCCTTCCCAAATCGCTATGCGCGTCGATCAGGCAATGATCGAAGCGACGACGCCGGCGCCGACGGTGCGGCCGCCTTCGCGGATGGCGAAGCGCAGCTTCTCTTCCATCGCGATCGGGGCGATCAGCGTCACCTCCATCGAGATGTTGTCGCCCGGCATCACCATCTCCGTGCCCTCAGGCAGG
>NZ_JBFTKQ010000037.1:0-22881 GCF_056396025.1 Allobosea sp. 05T438 | reverse complement strand
TCGCACCGTTGATCACCTCAAAGCGCCGGACTTCGCCCTCCGGCTCAAGTCTATGGTCAAGCCTAGACACAAAACGACCCTCCAAATCTGGATCGTCACACTGACCGCTCAGACCCCGTCGAAGAAGGTGAGATCGGGACACCGCTTACGGTCCAGGATCTCACGGGCGCGATCGAAGACAGCCCGGAAGAGAAGGAATTGGTGGAGCTCATCAACGCCATGGAAGAGTATGAGCGGGAGCACGCTTTCTGAGCCGGATGCTCAAGCTCCAGCCCCGAAACCAAGGCGATTATGCAGGCCAGGTAGGGGCGAGTTGGCGAATTATCCACTGGCGACCGAAAGCGTCGCCCTCGTCGAAAATGGACCACGTTGAGCAGTTCACGGACATCTGTCCCAGGCCGGGTTTCGGTGGCAGCTGCTGGCCGCCTTCAATCTGGGTGTCTGGCATCATGCAACTCCCTGGGCGCCCCAAATGCCGAAAGTCATGTTCCCTTCCTTTGCCGTGACAAGTGCAACCCTGCCCCGGGCCTCAAACCCGAGGTCGCAGATTATCGCGCGCGGGAAGCTCGTCAGGGCAGCGGAGAAAGCGTTAAGCTTCCATCCTTTCCGATTTCCAGAACGTGATTGACGATCACGTCCGATGCCTCGCCTAGCGAAGCTAGATGGGCAATTCCTTCAACCAAGAAGCGGAACGACTGATCGCGGTTGACGCTTGGTAGGATAACCAATCCGGGATGTAGATCCTGGCGCGCGACCAGCTTGCGAAAGTCGACCGCATTCTCCGTTACAATCGCTCTATCTTCGTCCAGGCAACGCGCGAGCACGACATGGTCCGGCTCGCCCAGTCGGCCCATGTCGCGCGGATGGATTGCATTATGTGCACCGTCTTCATTGAGCCGGCGAGCTAGCTGCGGCGACAAGCACTCGTCGATGAATAGCCTCACGCGGCTTTCGCCCACGGACGGCCACCTGGTCTGCCGACGATAGGATGCGTGCGGGCATAGAGCGCGGCGGTTTCTACCGCTTCCCGCGTCAGATCCGGGTTATCTTCGAGTACGTCGTCAACACTGTCTCCGCCCTCAAGACGTCCGAGCACCGAGTAAACGGTGATCCGTGTCCCACGCAGAACGGGCGTTCCGCCCATGATGTCGGGGTTGATTTCGACGAAATCCTCCCGCGCCTTACCGTAGCGCTCGGCGCGCTCGGCTAGGTCAGAGCCGACCAATGCAGACACATCGACGGTGACGGCAGGGGCGATCTCCAGCGGCTCCGTTGTCATTTGCGCCGACGAACGATTACCCAGTGCGCGCGCGAGATAGCGCTTGGTCTCGAGTGAGAGCGTCAATGGCAACCGCGCGACGATCGCTGCATATGGTACGGCATGAAGCGGCAGCATTCGACGCCGGCCGCGGGCACCAGCACGGATACCGGCAAGCACTTTTTCCTCAATGGCCTTGTCCACGGCGCGGATCGGAACATTGGCCAGTTCGGCCACTTCGCGAGCAGAAAACTCGTTGGGCATGATAATTACTCCCTTGGAAGGGAATATATAGCCAGGGAACCCCCATAACAAGTCAGAACGCCGATGGCCTAGGTGGTCGCGCATCTAGACAAGCGCATGAAGATCGGTCGGGCCCACCGCCGATGCAAGGGAGCTTACTTTGAGCTCTACAGAATGAGCTCGCCGGCGGCGCGGCGATCGCAGTTCGAATTGCATATCGCGCCAGCGACGCCGTTGCAGCACACTTGGCCCCTTGCAGACATTTGGAGCGGCCGCTTTTGGGCGGTTCAGTTCGACGGTGTGTCATACAGCCGAAATTTTCTTATATCAGATGTTAGAGGAACCCGCTCGTGTGCATCAGGCGGCCGGCATTCCTTTAGGCTGAGACCTTTCCGAACGAAATTGTTCGCAGCGACGCCCGTTCAACGGCAAAAAGGCGACCGGTGCAAAGCATATTCGGGCGCCTCCTTCCATTGCCGATGACTGCTGACGTGAGCTGCTGATACTCCTCCGACTTGGGTAGTGTGGGCCAATCAAGCGAAAAGACGACAACCCTCAGCAACATGGCACCCGCKGGGTCACTCGCCGAATGTGGCCGGGCGCCCAGAGGCGATCGCGCTTTCGCGGTTTTATTTCGGAAACAGGAACTGGAGCTGGGCTCGTAGCTGCCAGTTGGCGGCTCCGCTGGGCTTGGCGACATTGTAGTACGCCGCAAGCTGGGCGTTGACCGGCTGATGGCCGATGTGGAAGACGCGCCCAAAGCCTCCTCCGATCGGCACCGTCCAGCGGTCGCCATGGCCGGCCTCCCAGTCGGCGGTGATGATAGGAGACGAGGTCAGATACCAGCCACCGTGGAAATTATAGTTCACGAAGGGCTGCAGCGTCATAAGGTTGACGGCACTACGATTGCTCTTGCCTGCGAAAGACCAGACATTATTGGCCAATATTCCGACGACCCACGGCCCTTCGATGGCCAAGGCGACGAAGGCTGGCCCCGCCGAATACTTGCCGCTGGTCAGGGTCTTGTCGGTGCCTGTCGGGAATACAAAGGTCGGGCCGACCCCCCAGATGATGCCGTGCGTCGGTTGCTTCGGCGAGAAGAAGAAGCTGGGGTTGATGTCGCCCAGGCCGAACTCGCGGTCGCCATTCAGTGTCAGGGCGGGTTGAGCGATCACAGGCGTTATCCAGCGCGTGATCAGATTCCAGTCCTTGTTGAGCGTGATCGGGATCACGGGCTGGATATTGAGGACATTCTGGAGCTGTTTGTGTGGACCGACGTTGAAATTGAAGTTGTTCTGAAAAGGCAGGCTGATCATGTCGGCAACGGGGTTCTGCGCCGCCTTGGCCAGTTCGGCGCTGCTTTTCTCGCGTTCCTCCTGTGCAATGGCAAAGGAGCTTGGCAAGCCTATTGAAAGGGCGAGCGCGAGTTTCAGTCCCAACCGTCCGCAGCGTGTGCGTCGTCCAGTCATGATGCGTTCCGTCTGAAGTCCAGACTGCCAGAATGCAGAAGAACAGAGTTCTCTTTGGCGCACCAGATTAAGCACCGCTCACTCACGCAAATCTAAGTGTGTGTTGCTTTCAGGATACGTGCGGCGAGGGTCGCGGCGAGTTTCCGCTATACCTGAGGACAAGAATCGGGCGTTAGGCTGCGATCCCGTCCGGAGAAAAAACCCGGACGCGATGTTCGGAGGCTTTTGCACAAACCGGGACACGACTTCGACGGATCGTTTTTGCTGCTGATCATGAACAGCAGGAAATTCATTTCCATGTCGGCCAGGCGAGGGGGCCGAGTTCGGGTAGTCCGGATAAGTAAAAATGTCACAGCCATCGCTGCTTTGTGGTGGGAAGAAAGTTTCGCATTGAGCGGACGCAGTGTTCGGCGGAAGCTGAGCGTGGAATTCGCAGCATGAATCGCAAAAAAGGGGATTGCGATGACACTCAGCCACGCGAAGGCCTGCGGCCTCATCTTGTCGATCATCCTCGGGCTCGGCAGCGCCGTGGCGCAGGCCGCCGACCTGCCGCCCCCGGCTGCACCCGTGCCACCCGTGATGACCTCGGCATGGACCTATCGGTTCACGCCCTATGGCTGGCTGATTTCGCTCAACGGAGATCAGACCGTGAAGGGGCGCACTGCGAAGGTCGATGCGAGCTTCATCGATATCGTCGATGCCACGCTCGGAGATGGCGGAACGTTATTTGCCCTGATGGCCGATATGGAGGCCCGCAACGGCCGGCTTTCCCTCCTCGGCAATTTCGCCGCGCTCAAGGTCAGCGTGGATCGCGGCGGCGTCCGGACACGCGGCGTGACGCCGGATATCACGGGGGCGATCGGCGCGTCCGGCGATGCCAAGGTCTCGATGGCGATCCTCGAAGCGGGGGCGGCCTACGAGCTGGCGCGCTTCGGATCGGTCAGCTTCGACGTGCTGGCGGGCGCGCGCTACTGGTATCAACGCGCTGAGCTTTCCTTCGATGCGGGCGCGACCGTCGATGTCGGCGATCTCAGCTTCGGGCGTAACGTCGCGATCGCCCGCTCCGGCGCGGTGGACTGGGTCGACGGCTTTGCCGGCGCGCGCATGCGGGTCGCCGTCGCGCCCGGCCATGAAATCTTCCTGCGCGGCGACCTTGGTGGTGGCGGCAGCAAATTCTCGTGGCAGGGCATTGCAGGCTACAGCTTCGATTTCGCCGAGAAGAACGGGGTCACCTATTCGGGCGTCCTTGGTTACCGGGTGCTCTATGCCGACTATGCGCAGGGAGAGGGACGTCGGCGTTACGCTTTCGATATGTTGATGCATGGCCCGGTTGTCGGGCTCAGCCTGCGGTTCTGAAGCAGGGCCAGATTGCGGTTTCGAAGAGCGGGCGGATGCTGTCGAACTTGCTGCGCGCGGCAATGGCGCCGACCGGAGACGCCTCGTGACAAATACAGTCTGCGCGTAGGGGAAAATGCGGATGAGAAGCGAGCTTTCGCTCTTCGTGGGCACCTTCACGACCTTGCTTGCCATCATCAACCCGTTTGAGGTCCTGCCGGTCTTCCTCAAGCTGTTATCCGGCAAGGATAGCGTCACGCACAGCAAGGTCGCCTTGAAAGCCTCGGTCTATGCTCTATTTCTCTGCTTCTTCTTCTTCATTTTCGGAACGCTTCTGCTTCGGATTTTCGGTGTCCCACTCAGCATGGTGCGGGTCGTCGGCGGCATTATCCTGATGAAGATTGGCTTCGAGCTGTTCATGCCCAGGAAATCGGGCGACGATCTGGGCCTCTCGGACGCCGACACCGACGAGGCGAACATCGCTTTCGTGCCGCTGGCAATGCCGATCATGTTCGGTCCCGGCGGCATCGCCACGATCATCGGGATGACCGCGACGATCAAGGATTCATCCAAGGAGATCGTCTCGTTCCTCGCCATATCAGCGGCAATCGTCGCGACGGTGTTCACCACTTATCTCTGCTTGCTCTATGCCGAGAAGCTCACGCAAAGAATCGGCCCGATGGGGATCGATGCTATCACGCGCATTGTCGGGTTCTTCGTTTCCGCGATCGGGGGCGGGCTGATTTTTGACGGCGTGGTCGAAGCCCTGCAAATGCATGGTATGACCAATCTGCAATGAGCGTCGCCTCCATCGGCGATCACTGCTCAACTGCCGGTATGGCGAACGACAAATCGTTTCCATGGTCCGTCACCTTCCGGTGGATCTCCCGCCTCATCTATGTCTGTGGGTTTCGACCTCTCTTAAGGGGCGCCCGCTTTTGCTTCGACGATGTGAGGTCGATCGCGAGCACGCCGATGACGCGTCCGACGATTGCGGAAGGTGTCGCATTATCCCGACTCCGGTCCGGCTAAGCCGAGGACGGCTTAAGAACGGGCGAAGTGTGTGAAACGCCACCTTCATTCCTGGAAGGCAAAGACCTTTTTCCAATCCTTCTTCATGTCGACCACGGCCCATTTGTTCACAGCCGCGGCGTCGAGCGCCTTGTCGAGTTTTCCAAAGTGGGAATCGCCGTCGTAGGCGTATTCGCGTTCCGCGTCGGTGTGGTGAACGATCAGGCCGAAGCGCACCCCGCCGGACATGGTCGTCCATTGCAGCATTTCGAGATCACCATCTGAATTCCCGAACGCAGCAATCGGCCGGCGGCCAATCTGCTGATTGATGCCGATGGGCTTGCCCACCTTATCGTCGATGAAATTGATCTGCGGCAGACGGAAAATGACGGGCCTGCTATCGCGCATCTCGAACTGCGTCTTGATTGAGGAGCCGATGACCTGCTCGGGTGGGATTCCATAGACCTTGTCGGTCCAGGGACGCATGAACTCGACACCGCCGCCAGAGGCGATGTAGGTCTTGAAGCCATTGGCCCTGAGATAGGCGAGCAACTCCAGCATTGGCTGGTAGACCAACTCGGTATAGGGGCGCTTGAAGCGCGGATGGCGCGCCGTGGCCAGCCAATCCGTGGTGATTTTCGCAAACTCTTCCGAGGTCATGCCGGCGTGCGTGGCGCCAACAAGCTGCATCAAGCCCAGTTCACCCGATGCCGCCAGCGCCCTCAAGTCGCCGTCGAGGACCGCCTTGAAAGGCTGTTTGGTCTTCCAGCCAGGGTTCTGCGGGGCGAGCGCCTTGACGCGTTCAAGCACGAACGCAAGCTGAACATACATCGGCTGCTCGACCCACAGGGTTCCATCGTTGTCGAACACCGCGATGCGTTCGGTGGGCGCGACGAAGTCTGGCCCACCCTGGGTCGCGACGCGCGTGACGAAATCGGTGATCGCTGCCTTGGTCGGACCGTCGTTCCAGGACGGAAGCTGCTCAGCCTGTGCGTACGCCGACGATGATAGAAGGCATAGGGGCGGGATAAGAGTTGGCAGAGCAGCCAGCGTGCCAAGCAGCAGGCGTCGGCTGAGATGGACCGGGGAGTTGGTGAGCTTCATGTTCGTCTCCCGTCAACGTGTGAGAAATCCGCCTCAATACATGAAAGGCGCGTCCCAGGGGCCGAAGTCGAAGCTGTTCTGCATCATCGCGGCGGTCATCTGCCGCTCGTCGGCCAGCCTCTGCTGGAACACCATGCTACGATACTGGGCGTAGGCTGCTTGGTTGCCGAAATAGACGCATTGGCAGACGATCGGATCGGCGTAGACGTAGACGATCTGTGAGTTCTTGGTTTGCTGTACGAACTTGTTGGGCGGGAGCTTTTTCATCGCCGCGATGCGCTGCGGCGTGTTCGCGGGCTGTGGCGTGAAGCCGGCCGCCGATAGCAGGTCTTCCTTCTGCTGCACCACCTGTTGTGTGGACTGGCAGCCTGCCAGGGCCAGCCCGAACGAGATCGCAAATCCGGCTACGGCATATTTCGTCACGACGTCCTCCCATGATTAGGTCTGTGCGCGCCAACTCGACCTGAACGCTTGCCTTGCAGCCTCCCGGTCTTCTTTCCTGCCAGGCTCGGGCGCAGCGCGAGCAGGCATTCACTTGCATAGCTCGGCGATCGTCCTGCGCGGGGCCGTCTCGGTCTGCTGCTGCGGTCCGGCTCGGCATCGAACTCAATCACCCGTAGGGGCCCCGAGTAGGTAGTCCTTTTGCCGCTGCCGGCTCGTCGAAGGATAGAGCGACTGGCACTCTCCCCAGTAAGAGCTTTTGGGCTGCCGATTGACGGGATCAGCACAGATCCGGGCGAGCTCGGCCTGTCTGGACTGCGGTGTCTGGCAGGCTGACAGAGCGATGCCAGCGAGGAGCGCCAGGCATATCAATCGAATGACGGTCATTGTCGCGCCTCCCTTTTGAAACCAGGTCTGCTGGGTATGATTGCAGAGCCATCATCGACCGCCTGGGTGCCAGCGAGGGGGTTTCCGACCGGATTAGTGTCTCATCGGCGCTCGGCCGCGATAGCCCAGGCATCCGCCCTTCCCGAAATTTTCCAAACTGCCTGGAGAGTGCTGATGTCAGACAGTCATGCGCACGAAGGTCGGGAGAAGCGGCCACCCCATTCGGGACGGCCGCGTGGTCGCAATGTGAGCGGTCAATCGGACCGGCCTTTTGCGTTCTTGATCTGATCCATGACCTGATCGAGGTTGTAGCTCGCCGGGTCCTGCATCGGCGGGAAGTCCTTGTAGGACAACAATTCCTTCATCCACAGCGCTTGGCCGATCGGCAACATGTTCCAATCGTAGACATAGGCGGTGGAAGGTGAGCCGATCGTGCCGCCCATGCCCATGAGCGTCTTGTATTGCGAACCGATCGAGGTCTCGAAGGGATCACGCTTTATATTGACGACCTGGGCCCAGTGGAAGGGCTGCACGCCCGAGATGAAGCCGGCCGGCGAGTCGGACACCATCGCGAAGTAGATCTTCCAGTTCTTGTAGCGCACCGCCGACGGGTCCTTGCCGGAATAGTAGAAGAACGTGTCGCGCGCCGATTTGTCCGACCGCCCGAGAAGATATTCGGTCTGGTCGAAGCCATCGAGCTTGGTCTTGACGATGCCCGGATAGTTGCCGGCCATGATGCGCTGGTTCAGCGCGTCGCCCTTGTCTCCGCCCGCGAGGTTGACGAGCGTCGGCAGCCAGTCGAGCGACGCGAAAATGTCGTTCTTGACCGTACCCGGACGGATGCCGCCAGCCGGCCAGCGAACGAGAAGCGGTACGCGCATGCCGCCTTCCCAGGTGCTCAGCTTACCGCCCTTGAAGGGCGTGGTGCCGCCGTCCGGGAAGGTGATCGTCTCGGCGCCATTGTCGGTGGTGAAGACGACGATCGTATTGTTGAGCTGGCCCATATCCTCAAGCTTCTTCAGCACGACGCCGACATTGTCATCCAGTTGCTTCATGCCGGCTTCGTTGAGACCCCAGTCCTTGCCTCCGGGCTCGCCGATCATGGCCTCGTATTTCGGCGACAGCACGGTGGTGATGTGCATGCGCGCCGGGTTGTACCAGGCGAAGAACGGCTTGTTAGTCCGACGCGGGTCGTTGCGCTCCAGGAAGTCGACCACCTTGGCGGAGATTTCCTCGTCCACGGTCTTCGAGCGCTCCAAGGTCAGCGGACCTTCGTCCCGGCAGGTCTGATTGGCGGACGTGCCGTCGGAGGATGTGCAGAACATCACGGGACGTGGCGGCGTCAGGCAAACCGAGGTTCGCGGATCCACCGCGCCGGGAACCGGGGGAAGACCCGGGATCGTCGTGTTGATGCATGGCGGAGCTACACTCTGCTGGGTCGGGCTCTTGTTGATGTCGGGGAAACTTACGCCCTGCATCGCATCGAGGTGATACAGATAGCCCCAGAATTCCTGGAACCCGTGCGCGGTCGGCAGCGCATCGGTGTGGTCTCCGAGATGGTTCTTGCCGAACTCGCCGGTATTGTAGCCGAGGTCGAGCAGGAACTTGGCTAGCGCCGGCGTGCCTGGCCGCAGGTAGGAGGGGCTGCCCGGCAGTTGGGGCGGGATCATGCCGGTGCGCAGCGGGTGCATGCCGGTGAAGAAGGCATTGCGGCCGGCCGTGCAGCTCTGCTCGGCATAGTAATGCGTGAAGAGCGCGCCTTCCTGGCCAATCCGATCGATATTGGGCGTTTCCCCGACCATCAGGCCACGGTGGTAGATGCTCGTCTGCATGATGCCGATGTCGTCACCCATGATGAACAGGATGTTCGGTTTGGACGGCGCCTGGGCGGGAGCGGGCGCCTGCGCGACGGCCGGTGTCAACGCTGCGGCACAGATCAGCGCAGTGGCGCCACACAGAGCCGTTCGCGTCGTTTCGCAGGCGCTGTCGATGATGCGGCTGAGCCTCGATCGGCTTTCAACTGGGGGAATGCTCGTTGTTCCGGCGAGAATGTCATGCTGCATGGCAGATCCTCCTCTTTCAGGTTTTCGAGACTCCGCGCCTGACGCATCGGAAGCCGATATGGCTTGCCGAGGTGTCGACGAGTTGGGGGTGGCGGGCCGCCGGGCGGTAGCGGCGGCAGTAGTTGGGCGCGCACAGATGCGAGCCGCCCTTCAGGACCCTGCGCGGGATCCTGAGTTCCGGATGACACGGATCGTAGCTCTGGTCCTCGCGCCCGCCGCGCGGGTTTTCCGGGATGCAGCAGGCTTTCGGCGCATCGGCGGCGTGCCTTGGCGCATAAAAATCGCTCGTCCATTCCCAGACGTTGCCGATCATGTCGTGGAGGCCGTAGCCGTTTGGCGGGAAGGCGGTGACTGGCGAGCTGCGCGTGAACCCGTCCTGCGCGAGGTTCTGCCGCGGGAAGTCGCCCTGCCAGGTGTTCGCCATGTGCCTGCCGCCGGGCGTGAACTCGGCGCCCCAGGCAAACTCCGCACCGTCGAGGCCGCCGCGGGCCGCGAATTCCCATTCGGCCTCGGTCGGCAGGTCCTTGCCAGCCCAACGCGCATATGCGAGCGCATCTGAAAAGGCGACGTGGACTACGGGATGGTTGTCGAGTCCGTGGATGCTGCTCTTCGGGCCGTATGGATGCCGCCAGTCGGCTCCAGTCAAGTAAGCCCACCACTCGCCCCAGAAGCGCAGGTCGGCGGGATGGTCGGGCGGCGTGAAGACGAGCGAGCCCGCATGGAGCATGTGCGGCAGGGCGCCGGGGTAGTCCTTAGGATCGGGCGGGATCTCGGCGAAGGTAACGTGACCTGTCGCGCGGACGAACTCCTTGAACTGGCGGTTTGTCACCGGTGTGCGGTCCATCCAGAAACCGTCGACGGTGACGCGGTGGACCGGCGCCTCTTCGGGATAGTGAGCGTCAGACCCCATGCGGAACGTGCTGCCCGGAATAAAGATCATAGGCGCCGGGCAAGCAGGTCCCCTGACTCTTTCAGCAAGCGCTGGCGTTGTCTGCAATTGGACCTGCGCCATCAGGGCGGCCTCCGGCATTCCGGCCTGGATGTTCGGCTAGCTGCGGTGTGACGGCTATCGGGGTTTGCCCGGAAACAACGGGAGCGCGACCCTGATTTGACGCAACGGTAGGGGACCGACGGCAATACGCCGGGGAACTACCACGACAAGCTGCATCCAATCAGGCGGCTCTCCAGCCGCCGCACTGCGCCCGGTACAGGCCCCGAGCCCCGATCACCTTGTCGGCATCAGTGAGCGCAACGGAATGGCGTATCTCGACAGCGTAACGGCTCAGGGTTTAATGTAGGCTTTTACTGTATCTAATCTGCTCCAGAACGGTCTTCTCTTCATGTTCAACCAAAGGTGGCCGCGATGGACGACCTCGTCGCGCACGAGATTGAGGTCGCGCCCAAGGGGTTGACCCGGCACCTCCGGCGGAGTGTCGCCGTAACCTTCGCCATCGTGGTCGTGGCGGCTTGCGCTATTCTCGTCACCATTCTTTTCTCGCGTGCGCTCGGCGAGCGACAGGCGATCCTCTACAACGCCGAGAGTGCTGCCTCCGCACTGTCCCTCGCCTTCGATCAAGAGGTTGCTGCCGTTCAATACCTGCTCAAGGGATTGTCGACATCGCCTGCACTTCGCTCCGGCGACACGAAGGCCTTTTACGAGCAGCTCAAGGTGACGCCGGTCCCGGACGGGTCCTGGCTGATCCTCAACGATCTCGAACGACAACTCATCAATACGTTGCTGCCCTATGGCGACCCATCACTTCCAGCCCACAGGGCCTTCCCGACCTCCCAGGAAGCGATTGCACGGATTCGCGAACGGGGTTGGTCCGTTTCCGGGCGTCGATTTGGTGTGGTCAAGCAAGCCGTCGTCGTTGCGCTCAGTCTCAGGATCGACGGACCTGATGGCAAGATGAGCCACTGGCTCACAACCATCCTCTCCGATGTGAGGCTGAACGCGATCCTGCACGATCAAACGGGTGACCCCTCGTGGACGAAAGCGCTTTACGATCGCAACCTTCACATCATCGCCGCGGAGCGAGGGGGACAAGCGCTAGCGGAACTGCCCGCATTGGCGGATTTGATCCCGCGCCTCGCCAATGCCGGTCCGACAACCACAACGGTCGGACGGACGGAGGGTGTCGATGAAAGGGGTATACCGGTCGTTGTCGCATATCGCCGGTCCGGAGCAACCAATTGGACAACGGCCGTCGCGGTGCCGCGTTCCGTCGTCAACGCTCCGTTGACCGCGGTGCTCTGGCAGATGGCGCTGCCGGTGACACTCCTGTTGATCGCGGGCGGTGCCGCCGCACTCTTCACGACCCGAAAGGTCGAGCAGCCGCTGAAGTTCCTCTCCAATCTCATCAGTGTAGCGGAGGGTCGCGTTACGCAACTCTCGGATCAACTGCTCGCGGTGCAGGAGGACGAACGCCAGCGTATCGCGCGTGAACTCCACGACTCGACGGCGCAGCATATCGTGGCCGCAAATATCGGCTTGATGCACTTGGAGACCGAGATCCAGCAAAGCCCTTCAGCTCGAAAGGTCTTCGCCCAGGTCGAGAATCTTCTCGAACGCGCCCTCCTCGAGCTTCGGGTTTTCACGTACCTTCTTCATCCCCCCAACCTGGCAAGCGATGGCCTCAAGCTCACGCTAAAGGACTTCATCGAAGGGTTTGCCGAGAGGACCGGGCTGAGCGCTTCAGTCGGAATCTCACCAATGGTGAACGCGATCTCCCCTGAAATCCAACGGTCCATTTTGCGTGTCGTTCAGGAGGCGCTCTCCAACGTGCACCGGCATGCTGGGGCCACGCAGGTCATAGTCGGTATCAAGTTGGCGTCCGGCAGGCTGGTCATCCGGGTGCGCGACAATGGACAAGGCATGAAGGTGGCAGACGGTTTCGGGGCGCGCCCTCGAATGGGCGTTGGCATTTCAGGCATGCGGGCGCGGTTGCAGCAGTTCGGCGGCGAACTGAAGATCAAAACGGGCGCTCATGGGACGGCGCTGATCGCGTTTGTCCCGATGTCTCCACGCGCCTCAACCCAAAACCGATCGGCCGCGTGACGCTCCGAGCGCCCTGCTTTTCAGGGTCTCACGCATCAAGTTTCAGGGTTTTACGACAGCGACGGCGCTTGTGTCGGCGGTATGACCGGCGCACGCTCGCGCTGGCCCATAAGAGACTTTTCCCGTGCACTGCAATGAGAGGATCTACTGCTGATGCGGATCCTGATCGCAGATGACCACGACGTCGTTCGCTCTGGCGTGCGAGCCATCCTGGAAGGCCAGGCCGGTTGGGAAGTGGTTGGGGAGGCTGAGGACGGTAAGGCTGCGATTGACCAAGCGCTGACCACGCACCCTGATGTCGTCGTGCTCGACTACAGCTTGCCGGTGCTCAATGGCATCGAGGTCACGCGTCAGATCCGCACCCGGGTGCCCGGCGCGGAGGTGCTGATCTTCACGATGCACGACACGGCCACTCTTGTGCGCGAGGTGCTGGAAGCCGGGGCCAAAGGGTTCCTGCTGAAGTCGGACGCCAAGAAATTTCTGATCGCGGCGGTTGAGAGCCTGGCCGCTCACAAACCTTTCTTCACGGGCAAGGTCTCCGAAGCTCTCCTCGCCACCTTTTTGTCATCGGGGAAATCATCTGTCTCCCTCCTGACCGCTCGCGAGAAATCTGTCGTGCAGCTCATCGCCGAGGGCCAAACGAACAAGAAAATCGCTGAAGTGCTCAGCGTCAGCCTCAAGACGGTCGAAACCCATCGGGCATCAGCGATGCGCAAGCTCAATGTCGATACGACCGCGGCCCTGATCCGCTACGCGATTCGAAACAAGCTGGTGGAGGCCTGACCGCAGTGTGATCCGGATGGTAACGCGCAGCCGTGCTAAGGAAGCCGATCGTTGAAACCGGACGCTCCCGCCGTCCGACAAGGGTCGCGACCTGCCCCCGTCCTCTAGCTGGGAATGTCGGTTTCTGGGCAATCTCCCAATGTCGGCAACTGGCGGACGCGAACCTGAAATCGGAACGCTGCTCGAACTCATTCCTCACACGGGGACAGGAGCTGGAACAGCCCCGGATCAAATAAGTCCCCGGCCTTTACCCGCCGCAACTGATCAAGGGCGCTGCCGCCCTAACGCACGCCTTTACATCTATATATTCGAGCGGAATTCCCGGGGCGTGCGCCCGGTCGCCTTTTGAAAGGCGCGCGCGAAATTGGCGGGAGAGGAATATCCCATTTCCGCCGAAACACGGGTGATCGAGCCGTCCGTGTGCCGGAGCAATTCGGTCGTTCTTTGAAGCCTTGCGGCGTTCGTCAAGCTGCGAAAATCGGTACCAACCCGATCCAGCTCACGCTGCAACGTTCCGACACTGGTGCCCAACGGTCGTGCAACACGATCAATAGACACGCTGCCGGTGAGCACCTGGGCCCGAATCTGCTCCATGACGACGTCGAGCAGACCGCGTGGAGCGCCGCCGGGCCGGTCTCGCGCCACGTCCTCCATAGTGACCACAGGCCATGAGGCGCAGCGCGGTGCAGCAGATAAATGATGGCGTTCCACGACAATGGTCACCGCCGGCGCGTTGAAAATAACCGGGCATTGGAAGAGATCTTCGAACAGGGCAGTCTGGCACGGCCTGTTGATATCAAGTTCGACGCGCAGTGGGCGCCAGTCGACAGGTAGGTAGGCGCCGAGTTCGTTCTTCTCGAAGAAGCCGTCCTTGTTGTAGAGGCTGACCGACCAGAAGGCGTCGACCGGCACGCTCGCCGGCACCTTCAGGCCGTAGACCGTCCTGCCGTCGTTCTTCTCGGGGACGACATTGAGGTAGACGGCCTCCTTGTCGGGGTTGCCACCCCAGCCCGAGGCCGCGCCGAGCAGGAAGCGAACCGGGTCGACCTCCGCGCGCGTGCCGAACATCCGGTTCTTGTCGGGCAGGGTATCACTGAGCGCGATCAGCAGGTCGCGAACTGTCTTCTGGCTGGCCTGATCCCAGGCCGGGATCTTGAACTTGCCCGGGCCGCCCGGCTGCTCGACCTTGATTGCGTCCTGTACAGAGTGGGCATGCTTCATGTCGTCCCTGTCGGACGGATTGGCCAGCGTTCGGAACGCCACGGCGACGTAGCGCGTGCCGACGCTCTCGCGCGTCAGGGTATAGGGGCCCGGCTTGTAGGCGACCCGATGGGTGTACTGATCCTCGTCGAACACCTGCATCGAGATGAAGCGCTGGCCTGCATCGGGGATCGTGATCGTGACCGGCCCGGCATCGAGATCGAACACCGCGGAAGAGTACAGAGTATCGCGGTTGAGGCGAATGACGGTCTGCTTGTCGAGCGGTGCGGGCTCCCGCGTGTGGTCGAACTTGCCGAAGCCGCCATTCCTGACGATTCCCGCGAAATAGAGGTCCGACTCGGCACGCGCGAAACTCTCGACCGTGACGGGGACCGGCTTGGACTGGGGAGCCTGCGCCTGGGCGGACCAGCTTGCGAAGATGGCGGCCGTGGCCACCAATGCGAATGTCTTTCTCATGGTCGCTTGCTTTCTGTCAGGCGGCACGAACGAGCGGCGGCTGCTTCCATCGACTATCCAGCGCCTCGGGCTTGGGCCAGTAGAGGCGCAGCGTCGTCCAGAACGGTCCGGCAGGAACGGGTAGCCAGTTCGCCTCGCGGTCCGGTCCCGGGCTTTCGTGCTGGAGATAGAGCGTCACCAGCCCGTCCGGATCGCGCTTCAGCGACGGCAGCATCGGCGAGTTAATGAGGTAGCGGTTGATCGCGTTCACCGAGAGTAGGCTCCGCGGCAACTCGTAGACGGTGAGCGACCAGAAGGCGTTAACCGGGAACGAGCTCTTCGGATCGAACCGCAGCGTATAGCGTCCATCTTTGCCGTTCAGCGGCGTGCCGGCGGAATCGGTGTAGTAGAAGGGGTAGAGGGCTTCCTCCTTCGAATTGCCGTAGATTCCCAGCGCGGCCGAGGCCATGCGGATCATGTAGTCGTTCTTCAGGAAGCTCCGCGTTCCAAAGCCCTCTGCCGCGGTGCGTTTGCCGCTGTCGAGTTCGCCGGCCTTGAAGGCGGCGAAGGCTTTCCAGGCATCGGCCATGCCGTCCTCGAGCGCCTTGCGCCGCTCGGGCGTGAGCTTGGCGACATCCAGAGCTTTGCCTGGTCCAACGCCGATGCGGGCGAAGCGCTGACGTAAACTCCGCTCGGAAGCATGTGTCGGGCAGAATTGCAGGATGAAGTTCAGGATCTGGAAGAACTCTGCCGAATTGCGCTGCTGCTCGGGCGAGAGCGGCCGGAGAAAGTCGATGGCGCGCGCGGCTGCCGACGCCGGCTTGCCGAGGAACTGCGAGAGCGGCTGCACCTTGTAGCCCGCCTGGATCGTCTTGACCTTCTCGATGTCGGCCGGCTCGAAGAGCTGGGTCCGGTAGAGCACGAAGGCGAAATCGGTTTCGCAGCGGATCACGCTCTTCACGCCCGGGGGCTTGCGCCCGTTCCAGCTCGGTCCGGCCAGCAGGAAGCTGCCTGCTTCGTTGCCGGTGGCGCGGCTGCCGACATAGGCGAAGTTGAAGGTGTACTGGTCGATGAACTGAAGTGAGTAGTAGCGCCCGGCGTCCACGGCGGGCACGGAGATCACCAGCGGCTCGCTGCGCAGGTCGGCGCCGATATAGGAATAGGGCGTGTCCGAGTTCGGCGTCTGGATGGCCTTGTCTTCGGGCGCGTAGACGCGCGCCGTGTTGGCGATCGTGTTCCAAGGCGCCTTGAACTCGGGGCCGCCACGGTCCGCAAAATACGAATACTGGATGCGGTAATTGTCGACGAGCGGGAAGCCCCAGATCGTCGCCTCCTTTGCGATCGCGCGCAGCGTCTCTGCTTCGGTCGCTCCGGCCGCCGAAGGGCTCGCGGTCGAGCCAAGCAAGGAGCCCGCACCGAAGCTCGCGGCCGATGCGAGGAGGGTGCGTCTGTTGATGTCAAAGGAGCTTGCCATGATGCTCTTTCTCCCAGCGGAAGCTCGGACGGCTCAAGTTGTCGAACCCCGTCCGTCTCGAGTGAGACCGAGAACAAGGCGGCGGCGGTGCTGCGGCTGCTCGTATAAGCGCCACGGAGAGTATATTTGTCCGAAATCGGACAAAGTCGGAGCTTTTTTATGAGGCCAATCAGCAAGTCTCGCGCCGAGCGGGTCATCAGCGAACGAGGCTGGCTGACATTGGTGCCTGAGGCGTTCCGGACCGAGGTGCTGCGGCGCTCGGTCTTGCTGCACTTCGCTCCGGGCGAGACTGTGTTTCGCCTCGACGATCCCCCAGGCGGGGTTTACGGGCTTGTGGCGGGCACAGTCAGCGTCAGCCTTGCCCCGGCCGGCGCGACGCCGCGCCTGATCCTTCTGGGGGTTCCAGGCCATTGGACCGGCGAAGGCTGCTTTCTCACGCGAAAGCCGCGGAAGGCTGAACTCAGGGCCGTCGTGGAAACGACGATGCTGCATCTTCCCCTCGATGCGATGGATCAGATGGCCGCGCGCGATCCGGCGGTTGTGCACCATGTCGCGCTTATGCTGATGATGACTGTCGAGTTCCTGCTTCGCGTGATCCACGATCTGCAAAAACCCGAGGCAGATCGGCGGATCGCCTCGGTGCTTCAGCGCACTACCTGGATCGGAGAGGCACCGATCCCGCTGACCCAGAGCGAGGTCGGCGTCATGGCCAACGCCTCGCGTAAGCAGGTCAATGCTGCCATCAAGCGCTTCTGCGAGGCCGGATGGCTGACCAACACCTACCGCTCCATCGCCATTACCAACCCGGGAGCGCTCCGCCGCTTCGCCGAGCGAGACGGCACCGATTGATCTCGCTCCCCGTTGTCCGATGCCGGGCAGCGGAATGCAGCCGTTGCCTTGGCTACCCCGTTTCGAGGACATCACGCCACCACCCCAACACGGCCCGGCGCAGGTCGCTTTGTTCCTCGCCTTCATGGCCAATGCGGCGGCCCAATCCTATCTGATCGTCGTGCTGGCGCCGCTCGGGCGTCGTCTCGGCTTTTGACTTAGAGCGGGTTTCGATCTGATTGAATCGTTTTGGGATTCCCAAATCAGCTTGAAGCTGATTCAGACTACCTGCCGGGTCGGAGGCCGGCGGGCATGTCGAAGGCTCTGTCTGTCGATCTTCGGGTTCGAGTTCTGGCGGCGCTCGCGCAGGGTTTGACGCATCGCCAGGCTGGCGAGCGGTTTGGCGTGAGCGCGGCTAGCGTCAGCCGCTGGCGCAAGCTGGAGCGTGAGCAGGGCGATGCGCGCCCCGGCCCGCTCGGCGGCGACAGGCGCTCGCATGGGCTTGAGCGGCATGGTGCGGCGATCCTGGACATCGTCGCGGCCAACCGTGACATCACGCTTGCCGAGATCAGGACCGCCCTCGAAGCGAAGGGCGTGAGCGCCAGCATCGGCGGGCTCTGGCGGTTCCTGGACCGACACAAGATCACGCTCAAAAAAAGTCGGCGCATGCGAGCGAACAGGACCGCTCCGATATCCTGAAGCGCCGGCAGGAGTGGTTTGAAAGCCAGCCCGATCTCGATCCCGAACGCCTCGTCTTCCTTGATGAGACGTGGGCCTCAACAAACATGGCGCGCCACCAGGGCCGATGCCCGCGTGGTGAGCGGCTTCGGATGGCCGTTCCTCATGGACACTGGAAGACCACGACCTTCGTCGGCGCGTTCACATTGCGCGGCTTCATCGCACCCTGGGTTCTGGACGGCCCGATCAACCGCGATGCTTTTGAGACCTATGTTGCCAAGGTGCTCGTGCCAGAACTGCGCCCCGGCGACATCGTCGTGATGGACAACCTCTCCAGCCACAAGGGGCCGAGGGTGCGCGAGATGATCGAGGCGATCGGCGCCGAGTTGCGCTATCTGCCGCCCTACAGCCCCGACTTCAACCCCATCGAGATGGCCTTCTCGAAGCTCAAAGCCCTGTTGCGCAAGGCGGCAGAGCGAACCGTCAATGGCCTGTGGAACGCCATCGGCCACATCATCGATCTCTTCGATCTCGCCGAATGCCAAAACTACTTCATCGCCGCAGGGTATGATGCAACCTGATCGGAAAACGCTCTAGACACGCCACTTCCGGACATTGCGAAATTGCCTAGGAGCGGACTTTCACGCCCCGGATTGGAGAGCCAACTCGCGAGCCTTCTGCAACGCTCGGAGTTGGCGTTTCCGGGGTAATCGGTTGTGGCCAGTCTAGCGATCGCACCAACGATCTACCCGAGCTGAAGCTGCTGCCTAGGCGCTGAACCCGGTCGAACGCCGGCGGTTTCCTCAACAAGGATGATCTGCCGAGGGACCAATTGCGCCGATCGAGATGAGACGGCGCCAAGCGACGAGAGGGGCCAATTTTCCCCTCGGAGTATCGTCGGGGCCACCATCGCGCCCAAAGCCCTCCGGCAAGCGGAGCGAGCCAACAGCGAGACTTTACTAACGGTCGTTCTTCGCCTCGATTGAAACTGTCGCGGTCCGTCCCGCAATAAGCTGGACAGCGCTTGGAATGTGGTCGATCTCGATCCGTACCGGAATCCTCTGAGCGAGCCGGACCCATGAGAAAGTCGGAGCCACGCTTGCAAGCGAGCCCACCACATCGCTTCGCTCTCGATCCTCGATGCCAGCGGCGACGCTGGCGACATGCCCCATCACMGGTTCAAACTCCCCCATAATATCGATCCTCACCGGATCGTTAACGTGGATCCGCGGAAGCTTTGTTTCCTCGAAATATCCCGCGATATAGATGGATTCTCGTTCCACCAGGACACCAATCGCACCTGCAGCTGAAACGTAGTTCCCTTTGCGTAGGGAAAAGTTCGTGACTGTCCCTGCAGCTGGCGCTTTCACGGTTGTTCGCGCGAGGTTCAGCTCTGCCAGATCCCGGGCGGCAAGCGCCGATTGATAGGCAGCATTGGCCTGATGCATCTGGCTCTCTGCCTGCTGCCGCTGCTTTTGACTGGCCGCTTCCTTGGAGGCGAGCAATTGATAGCGTTCGAACTCAGCTTTCGCTAGTTCCGCCGCAGCTTTCATGCTCTGCGCCTGCGCGCCGGCTATGCGAAGCGCGAGCTCGAAACGATCCGTCTCGATTCGAAAGAGCGGCGCCCCTTGCTCGACTCGCTCGTTATCCGACACGAGAACCTCCGCAACCGGGCCGGAGACGTCCGGAGCCAGCCTAACGATGTCGGCACGGATATGCGCATCTCGCGTCCATGGCGCTTCCATGTAGAAGGACCACAGGTGCCAGCTGACAACCGCCGCGCAGCCCGCCATCGAAAGCGTCAAAAGCACTCGTCCAGAAATTGCAGCGAGACTCTTCATTTTGGAAACCAACGGGCGACGGCCGAAACCCCGCCGAACAGAGTGACGTAAACCGCGAGATTGAATAGCGGCCGGTGCCATACCAGACGATAAAACCCAGCCTTGCCGAGAACCGATACGACAACGCCGAACAGGCCGTACGCGAAAAGGGCCAGCGCCGCAGGCGAAGGCAGGAAGATGCCATAGAGATCGAATTGCCCGATCATGCACTCATTCTCCTCGCGCCTGGCCGTAAAACAGGCGGCTCGGCGTCCGGGGCCAGGCAGAGGCGAAGAGCAGCCGCATGCAGTAACAGTTCCCGCTCGGCTGCAGCAGTGAGCTCGTTCGAAGTCGAAAGCAGGAGGTCATCCAGGATCGCGAGGGCTCTTGCCTGAATTGCACCGCGTCTCCCCGGCGCTAGCCCGTACAGTGCCTTCAGCACCTCGAAGAGCGCCTCGACCTTGAAGCGCGTGGCCGCGGAGACGTCCGCCGCAAGTTTCAGCATGGCGGACATATGCAGTCCTGATCGCGAATCCCGGATGAGGTCGGCTTCGGCGATGTCGGAATCTGGGGGAAGCTTTGCCGCTCTGGAAGCGAAGAGGCCGGCAACATCAATAACGCGATGGTGCTTGTTCAGCGCGTCGGCATGGAGGCCAGTCGCGATGGCCGCGGCTTGTTTCTGCCCAGTGAAAAAAAGTCTCCTGGCGTTCGTTTCCGCCCTGACGGATCGAAAGATGCCACAGATCAGGATCGTCCAGATCATCGCGAGAATGGTCGCGATTCCGGTGTTTGCAAATGCGGCGAAGTCGCTGCCCTGTTTCGCCTGGAGGGTGAGAAGGAGTGGAAAGTTGATGCACAGCCCCATGCCGATGATCGCCAGAGCCGGCGCGGCGAGGCAGATGGCTGCCGGGATCAGGAACAGCCCGAGAGCTGCGACAAGCGGCACAAACCCATCGACCATCGGAAGGATCGCGAAGCCGTAGACGAACGCAGCGATCATTGCGCCGATCGTCACCGCGACGAACTTGCGCATGGTAGGAACGGGGTCGTCCATCGTCGCGAGAAGACAACAGAGGACGCCCGATATCTGCGCGAAAGTCATTCCGTCCGACCAGCCGCTCACGATCCAAAAAAAGGTCGACGACATCAGGCAAAGCGCGACCGCCAGTGCAGAAAACGATGCCATCCCGACATCGCGGTGCTGCCGGGGCTCCTTCTCGGGAGCGCTAAGATGGCGGTCCGCTCTCGGCGAATTCTCCTTCTCCATGGCTTCCCGCAGGCTATCGCACTTGCCCAAAATCAGGACAATATTCCGGAGGTTCCGGGCTGCATTTGCTCGAAGAAGCGTTTCCCAGGAGTGGCGTGCGCCGACAGGGGCAAGTGCATCGATTTCGGCCTCGCAGCCCTCGGTGGAATTCCTCCATCGAGAACCGACCTCTGTAATCAACGACAAAGCCCGCTGCGAGCCCGGCGTTTGGAGCTCGGCCAGCCCGCGCCGCAAGTCTTCCAATTCCGCCAAGAGGGGAAGCACCGATACCATGCGGTGCAGCAGGAAGCGCACCAACGAAACGGCATGTCGATATCTGGAGCCGTCATATTGAAGATGCGTCGCGAAGGACCGCAAGTCCACTGCGTCCGCGGCCAAGCCGTGACGTTCCATTCTACCGCGGGTTTCGCCGATCCCTCCGGACGCCGTTCCGGCGAGCAGCGTCCGAGCGTTCGCCATCCACCCATCGATGCGGCTGACCAGCACGATCCCTACATGCGAAGGACAGACGACACGGCTGACTATCGAAGCGCATATGATAGCGAGCCCGATCTCTTCGACGCGGGACACGACCGTGTCGAACGTATTCGCCGGCGCTGCGACCAGCGGCAACCCAGTGAGGAGCACGGTGTAGCCGGCCAGCAGCGGAACGTAGCTGCGAGGCGAGCGGTCGAGGAGACTGACGAAGGTGGAGGCTGACACCCACGCAGTGATCGCAGCGGAAAGCAGAATCGGCTCGTTCACTAGGTTTGGAACCATGATGAGCGTCGCACCACCGCCGACTAGAGTTCCGAGCAGTCGATAGATCGACTTCGATGAGATCGCGCCCGAGAGCGGATGTGCGACGATGTAGACTGTCGCTACCGACCAGAACGGGCGCGGCAGATCGAAACGGATGGCAACAAAATAGGCCAGCATGGCCGCCAAAAATGTCTTCAGCGAAAACACGACGGTGGCCATCGTAATGGCCTGCCGCGCGCTCACGCCTCATCTCCCCGCCGCAAGTTCCTTCGCGTTATACTTGGCTCGTGAAAGATGCCGGCAAGGCCGTACAGCGATGGCGAGACGTAGCAGAAGTGCGGGGCCGTAAGGCAGGCCTGCAGATAGACATCCGACGCGTCGATGCGTGCGACGTCGGGCGGCGGAAACGCGGACGCGTGGGGGCCATTTAAAAGGAACAGGCTCACTCTTTTGAGGACAGCTCGGAGGCCCCTAGAACCGGACGCATGCCCAGCCAATTGAGCTCCGCGTCCGATCGGCGCGAATGGATTGTTGCGGCCCAATGCCATTGGCGGTCTCCGAACTGCGTTTCCGTTCGAAAACCTATCGTCAAAGCCGCGCGCAGAATTTAGATATTCGACCGCATGATGACGAAATCCAATCAAGCCTCGCTATCCCTTGTCAAACCTTGGGACCTCGAAAACCTCGACAGGTCGGTGGCACGAGCCAGCGCCGTAAGGATCGATGTCTCGCAGAACCAGCGCGAAGCCCCCGAGCATCGTCATCGCAAGGGCCAACTTGTTATGGCCCTACGGGGCGGTGTGACATGCCGCGTTCCGAACGGAATGTGGATGGTGCCGCCGAATTGCGGGGTCTGGGTGCCGGGAGGCATGCGGCATAGCAATGTTGCGACGGCCAATGCGCGTCTGTTCTTCCTTTTCATCGAGCCTGGGGCGGCCGATCTGCCCGCTAGGTGCTGCACACTCTCGCTGTCTCCTTTGGTCAGGGAACTGATCATCGAGATGGCCGGCGATACCGCGGTTGCGAGGGCCGATGGCGAACTTCTCACGACACTGCTGTTATCGGTTCTGCCGCGCATGCCGGTGGAGGAGCTACACCTGCCGCTGACCGATGAGCCGCGCCTCAATCGGATCGCATCGGCCTTGGTCGACGGCCCATCCGACCGAAGTACGATGGCGCAGTGGGCGTCGCGCGTGGCGATGAGCGAAAGCTCGCTCGCCCGATTGGTCCAACACGAAACTGGCCTGTCCTTCGGTCGTTGGCGA
>NZ_JBFTKQ010000036.1:0-27322 GCF_056396025.1 Allobosea sp. 05T438 | reverse complement strand
ACTCAACGGCGTCGATCCGCAAGCCTACCTCGTCGACGTCATCACCCGTATCGTTGCCGGCCATCCCCAGAGCCAGATCGACAACCTGCTGCCATGGGCCTATGCGCCTCAGCCGCTCAAGGCCGTGGCCTGAGAACACCGCTTACCTACCTCTCTACACCGCGTCATGTCGTCAGATGCCTGGACGGCATCCGATTCTTCTGGGGTGCGTTGCAGGATCAGGTCGATCTTAGCGACCTTGTCTGGCTGCACCTCATCAAGGTCGGCAACCCAAAGCTCTACGGCTGGATCGAACACTATCTTCCCGAGGTCGCTGCCCAGACATCCGGGATCGCGATCATCAGCGAAGATGAGAAGCGGTCGTCTCGTAAACGCCTCGACGAAGCACTGCTGGCCGAAAGCGCCGAGTTCGAACACGCCCGTCATAGACTGTCAGAATTCCTCCCCGGCATCGAGGAGTGGATGAACTACGGCAAGGATGACGAGCCCGGCGTTCATGCTCACATCCCCAAGGAGGAGGTAGCGAGAGCAGCCCGCTCCAGCAGACTGGCCAGCCCAGATCACTACCGTCTCTATTTCGCGGTGCAACAGCCTCGCAACGCACCGCGGCGTACTGACTTCCAGGCCCTGTTCGCAGCATTGGACGCCTCGGTGGCCGAGGCCTCGAAACTGCTGGCGAGTTGGAACAACGAGCGGCTTTCGACCGGTGCAACGAAAGCTGAGGCGATGCTGAGCCGTATCGTCGACGCAGATGGGGACACGTTCGGCTCGGCGCGAGCTCAGACGCTTCTCTGCGCGATGGCCGACCGGCTGGACGAGATGGCGTCGGTGCGTGACGAAGGCCTCGGTGATCCGCAATCTTGGGTGGAGGGACGTCGCGTCCTCAAGTGGCTCCTACCGAGACTGGAGGATCGTCGAGAGGAAACGTTGCTCGGCATGTTCCGGAGCCGAGCGATGGATTGGCTGACGACCCTCCTGAGGAGCGAGACATTCGCGCATGGGCGCGTCGAAGGGCGTCCGAGTGGCGAGAAGCATTTCGAGGCCGATGAGCTTGATCGAGTCTCGGCGATCATGGTCGAAAGATACAGAAATCTTCGCCTTGAAGAATGGACGGCGTTGCGGCGCCCCCTCAGCGCGCTCTTCGCCTGGTATCAGGCCGGCGATCCCGAGGGGCCGAAGGAATTCGTTACGTCGCAGATTGCGACCGATGAGGGGTTGGTGAGCGTGCTCGAGCTCATGGGCGGCCGCGTAAGTTCTTCAGCACGGGGGGAGTATGTCGCACTTAAGGAATCGACGCTGCGCTATTTCATGGACTATGCGGTCGCGCGCTCAAGGGCGGAGAACCTCGCCCGCAAGTCGGGTGACGCCTTGCTGAAGAAGCGAGCGGCGGCGTTGGCTCAACAGTTCAAGGATGCCGACGCGTATTAGCTTCCCACCACTGGACGACACCACAGAAATCCGCTCGGTTTGGCGGCCTCGACATTGTGGGACAGAAAATCACTGCTCGGGACGAAAAGCCCCCCAAGTGCGATTTCGGGGACAAAACCTCACTGGACCGCAGGCCCCATGCCCAGTCAAAGATAATGAAACGTGCATTTTTTGCCAGTCTCGTTATCTTTGACTGTGTGAAATCCGAGGTGCTGAGACGGCCCGCTGCATCTGAACCATCATGGCGAATAAGATCGAAGCCGCTGTTTGTGGCTTGCTCGGAGACTCGTGAACCTCAATCCGAGGCAGCAATTCCCAGCCAAGCCGTTCGGGTAGACAGCCATGAGCTACGACCACTCCACACATGAGAACCGTCTTCGCGCGAGCACCCTACTCCAGGAACTGAAGGGCAAGCTCAGCAATGTCGGTACGTCCACCATCGACGCGAAAACTATGACGGCCGCTTCCTCGCTTGAATGGTGGCGGCTGTTGAAGGTCGAAGGCGTTCATGTCTATCAGGCGGACGATGGGTGGCACGCTGACGTCACCTTCAAGAATCTCCCCCCGGGAGTGCCGACGATGATGGGCAGCGTGGGAAGCTACCAGAGCCAATCTGCGGCATTGAAGAGTGCCGTTCGGCAGCTCTCGATTCTTGCCGTGAACGACAAGCTCCCTCTGCCTCCCACTCAGGAAGGCTATCGCTGGTTCAAGTTCGACAATGTCGAGGTGCCGGTTAACGCCGATCTGATCGCGGCCTTTCCCGAAAGGCTGGCAGCCGAGGGATACACGGACTTCAAGGCGAAAGGCCGCCTCGCCTGGTTCCGGCACCAGCTCGCGGACGACAAGCCAATGACGGCGAAGATTTTCCAATCGTTGGATCAGGACGATCAGAACAGCATCAAGATCGCGTGCGCTATCGCACTTAGCTTCAGCGTTCATCAGTTCTCGATCGAGGATGGCCTCTGGAGTGAGTTTTCGCCTTCAGAAGGAACGACATCGACGATGCGGATGTGAAGCTAAGCCGCAGTTCTGCCCCTATGCCGGAGCGCGACGCGGCAGCAATAGGGCTTCGGTTGCTTGGATCAGGAACGCCAGCCCAAGCCTCCTGAAAGATGAAGAAGATCAACCTCGGCAGATGTCCGCAGCGCTCATTCCCTCGAGCCTTGCGCACCGATTTTCTCACGGTCATGGCGCGTAGATGAGATGGCTATCGACGCTGTGACCAAAGGGTCGTCAGCCGTTTTCGGCTGAATTCGATAGGGATTCGGCAATCAACCCGCTAACCGCAGCTTCATCCAAGAAGCGCTGGAGTCTCGGCAATTGGTCAGATTGCCGAATGGGCAGCGCCATCGCCTGCCGAATTTCCATGAACGGTTCTTCGATCAGCCGTAGGCCCGGGTTTCGCGCGACGAACGCTGCTGCGGGTTGTCGAATTCCGGCTCCTGCCTCAAGGCCCTGCGAGAGAAAATGAGGCAGGGCCTCGGCCGAGGTCGGAACGCGCACGATCTCGGCATGCTTCAGCGTCCGCGTAAGATGCAGATCGTAGGCGGCGCCGCGCCCGACGGAAACCCGCACGCCCGCCTGGTCGACATCCCGAATGCTTTGGAACGGCGACGCCGCCGCGACCACGAACACGCCCTCGATCACGAGGTAAGGCTCGGTGAAGGCAATCTCCGTGGCCCGCTTGGGATCGATGGCGAGGAAGGCCACGTCCCAGATATCGTCTGCCGCCGCATCGACCACCTTGCCAGCACCGTCGAACGGGATGAGGTCGAGCGCCAGCCCTTCGCGGTCGGCTAATGCCCGCGCAAGCGCTACCGTAACCCCGGTCAGCTCACCGTTCGGGCGGCGCTGCGCAAGAACCGGGTTGCCCAGGTTGATAGCGGCCCGCAGCCTGCCGCTCTCAGTCAACATGTCCGCATCCGCCACTGCTCCTCACGAGGATTGCAAGCCGCTCATCATGGGAGCCTTCTCCAGAGCGGCATCGGTAAGATGGAGCTGCATCCGATCCGCGGCTCCCGTCCTGTCGCCAGCCATGAGCAACTCGATGATACCAAGGTGTTCGAGGCAGACACGGCGAGCGCGCTCGCGATCGAGCGGGCGGCCATATTCCATGAGCCGCCGCAACTGGTTCAGCCTTGCCAAGGTCTGCACGAAGAAGCGGTTTCCGGACATCGCCGCGATACCCTCGTGGAAGGACGAGTTGATCTCGAAAAGCTCGATCTGCCCGAGCCGCCGATACCCTTCCTCAAGGACGAAGGTTTGCTGGTCACGCAGCGAGCGCAGCCGGTCCATGTCGGGCGCGAACTCGGGAGATCGCATCGCCGTCGGCTCCATCATCTGGCGAAAGCGATAGTTCTCGCGATAGGCGTCGAGGGTGTCGATCAGGGGCTGGAATTCCCATCCGCGCCCCTGCCGGCGCTCAACCCAGCCTTCCGAGGCCATCCTCGCCAGGATGTGGCGCAGCCGTGCCCGGGAGAGGTCATAGCGGCGGATGAGCTCGTTCTCGCTCACCACCTCTGGAAGCCTGTGGTTCAAGCGGTCCATCGCGATCGCGAGATAGGTGGCCGACGCATCTTCGCCGGCTTCCGCTTCTCCCGCTGATGCCTTTTCTCGGACAGAGAGATCCTTGAGGAAGAAGCCCTTGTTCGGCCGGCGCTCCAGGACGCCTGCCTCGGCCAGATGCGCCATCGCGGCGCGGATGGGCGTCCGGGAAGCCCCCAGCACGGGCTGCAACGAGTCCTCGGTAAGATGGTGGCCGTTTTGCCAGCCCGACGACCGCGCATGCGACAAGATCTGATTGGCCAGCTTGAGCTGCAACGTGGTCGGCTGTTGTGACATTTCAGGCCCCGTTCGACACCGGAATGGCTATCTCACCCTGCATCAAGCGCCTAGCGGTCCGGAACAGGACGGCGCTGTCAGCAGTCCACCCGCGCTCTGTCTCATGCACGACGGAGCCGACGGAAACCAGGCCGGACGGATTCGCGACGCGCACTTCACCAGCGGCATTGGCCGGCTTCGAGAGGCGGTTGGGAATCGTGCCGGCAATCTGGGTCGCCACCCCGAGATTGAGGCCGCCCGTGCCAGGGATGGCCTTGTGTGCGCGTTGCATCGAAATCATGCGTGTCGCGACATCGAACTGATCGGGCGTGAAGACTTCTCCGTCCAGGGCCTCGAACGCCACCGGAGCGGAAACCAGTGCGATGCGCGGCGTCTGGAGACCGATAGCCTCGGGCCTCGCGCCAAGGCCGGCGAGAACGCCGGCGCGGCGACGAAGAGCTTCCAGCTTGTCCATGACGCCGGGGGTGGCCTCGACCAGATCCGGGGTTTCCGCGCCGGTCAGCCCGAAAGCGGCCGCCTCGACATAGGCGATCAGGGACGTCGCATCGACGATCGAGACCTCAAAGCGGCCATCCACTCCGAGGTCGATGGTGTCGACGACATGCCCGGTGGGCAGCAATTTTCCGGTCACCGCTCCGTCGGGGTCAAGGAAATCCAGGCGAATTCGCGATCCCGGTGTCGAAACGCCCGCGATGGTGTAGTCCCCCCGGGTTTCGGCCTTGCCGTCCTTCACCTGGAAGCGGGAATGAATCAGCTTCCGGGTGTTGGTCTGGTGGATGCGGACCAGCACTTCTCCGTCCGCAGCCGGCACGAACCCCTCGTCGACCGCGAAATGGCCGACCGCTGAAGACAGGTTGCCGCAGTTGTTGGTCCAGTCTGCCACCGGCTGATCGACGGCGATCTGGATGAAGGTGTAGTCGACATCCGCATCGGGATGCGTCGGCGGCCCGATGATCACGGCCTTCGACAGCGAGGAGATGCCGCCGCCCATGCCGTCGAGCTGCCGGCCGTAGGGATCGGGGCTGCCGAGGGCAGTGACGAGCATCCTGCTGACGGTATCGCGATCCTGCGGCAGAACCTTCGCGTTGAAGAACACGCCCTTGCTCGTGCCGCCGCGGTAGAAGACGGCGGGAATGAATTGCTGGCTCATGCTGTCCTCGCGATCGGCACGCCTGTGCCCATATACTCCCTCCAGACGAAGGGCAGGATGCCCCCGTTACGCCAATAGGCGATGTCCTCGGGGGTATCGAGGCGAATGGTGAGAGGGATCTCGAACGATTGCCCATTGGCCCGGGTGATGCGGCAGGTCACTAGGTCACGAACGGAAAACTCGCGATCCAGACCCACGACGTCATAGATCTCGGAGCCGTCGAGTTCGAGCGCTTCACGGTCGACGCCATCGCCGAACTGAAGCGGCAAGACGCCCATGCCGACGAGATTGGTGCGGTGGATCCGCTCGAACCCTTCGGCGATGACCGCCTTCACGCCGAGCAGAGCCACGCCCTTCGCTGCCCAGTCGCGCGACGAGCCGCAGCCATAGTTCTTGCCCGCGATCACGACGAGCGGGGTGCCGCGATCCATATAGGCCTGTGCGGCCTCGAATATCCGCATCTGCTCGCCCTTCGGCATGACCTTGGTGAAGCCGCCTTCCACGCCGGGAACGATGCGGTTGCGCAGGCGGATGTTCGCGAAGGTGGCGCGGACAGCAACCTCATGATTGGCCCGGCGGGTGGTGTAGTTGTTGAAGTCGGCCTTCTGCACGCCGTAGGACAGAAGCAGGTCCGCCGAAGGCGTTCCGAGGCTGATTGCACCGGATGGCGAGATGTCATCGGTGGTGATCGAGTCGCCCAGAATGACCAGCGGGCGTGCGCCACGGATATCGAAGCCGCGCGCCGTCTGCGGCGAAAGCCCCTCGAAGTAAGGAGGCTGGCGCACATAGGTGCTGCCCTGCTGCCACGGGAACAGGGCGGAAGGCTTGGTCGCGAGCCTCGCCCATGGCTCGCCTCCGTCAAAGAGGTCCGCGTATTTCTCGGCGAAGACCTCGGGCGTGTAGGCCGTCGCGACCAGAGCGTCGATCTCGGCGAAGGATGGCCAGATATCGGCCAGGTACACGTCCCTGCCGTCTGCCGCGGTGCCGATCGGCTCACGGGCGACGTCGAGCGTCATCGACCCGGCAATGGCATAGGCGACGACCAGGGCGGGCGATGCCAGATAGGCGGCACGGACATTCGGGTGGATACGTCCCTGGAAGTTCCGGTTGCCCGAGAGGACTGCCGTTGCCAGGATTCCGTTGCCTTCGATCGCATCGGCGATCGGTTGGGGCAACGGCCCGGACCCTCCATTGCAGGTGGTGCAGCCGAAGCCGACGACCTGGAAACCGAGCGCGTCGAGATCCCGTTGCAATCCGCAGCGCTCCAGGATTTCGGCCACCACATGGCTTCCGGGAGCGAGCGAGGTCTTCACCCAGGGCTTCGAGTTCAGCCCCAGGCGCGCGGCGTTGCGGGCGACCAGCCCCGCGGCGATCATGCCGACCGGGTTCGAGGTGTTGGTGCAACTGGTTATGGCCGCGATCGCCAGATCGCCGTCCTTGATCGAGAAGCCGCTTCCCGCGACCGGGTGGCCCTGCCGTGAGGGTTCCCGGCCGGCGATCTCCCGGCAATGCACGGCGAACGCGGTCGCGGCATCGGCAAGATCGAAGCGATCCTCGGGATTCTTGGGGCCTGCCATCGACGGGCGGATATCGGCCAGATCTATCTCGACCACGAGGTCGAAGACGGGTGCCGGGGTCGCCTCGTCCCGCCACAGCTTCTGGGCGCGGGCATAGGCCTCGACCAGGGCAATCTGGTCGGCCGGACGGGCTGTCATTTCCAGAAAGTCGATCGAACGCCGATCGATCGGGAAATAGACGGCGGTGGCCCCGTATTCCGGCGCCATGTTCGCGATGGTTCCGCGGTCGGCGACCGAGAGCTGCTGCAAGCCGGGTCCGAAGAACTCGACGAACTCGCCGACGACACCGACCTTGCGCAGGCGCTCGGTGATGGTCAGCACGAGGTCGGTCGGCATCACGCCTTCGCGCAATCGGCCCTTGACCTCGACCCCGATGACGCGCGGCAGCGCCATCGCGACGCCCTTGCCGAGCATCACGGCCTCGGCCTCGATGCCACCGACGCCCCAGCCGAGGATTCCGAGGCCGTTGATCATCGGCGTGTGGCTATCCGTTCCGACGCAGGTATCGGGCGACGCCACCTGCATCCCCTTCAGCTCTTCCAGCCAGACGACTTGTCCGATCTTCTCGATATGGATCTGGTGCATGATGCCCTTCCCGGGCGGGACCACGCGGACGCCGTCGAAGCTTTCCGAGCACCAGCGCAGGAAGGCGAAACGCTCGGCATTCCGGCGGTACTCCATCTCCAGGTTGAGGCGTGGCGCATCGCGCGTGCCGAAGAAATCGACCTGGAGCGAATGGTCGATGACGATGTCGACGGGCACAGCCGGATTGACGACGCCGGGGTCCTTGCCCTCGCTCGCAAGCGCGTCGCGCAGTCCGGCCATGTCGACCAGCATCACTTTCGCCAAGATGTCCTGGCCGTAGATCCGCGTCGGCTTGAAGGTCAGCGCAGTGCCCACCTCGCGCGCGAGGACGGCCCGAACCTGGGCGTCGTTCGCCACACCTTCGAAGAACTGCTGCCGCAGCAGGTTTTCCAGCACGATCCGCAGCGAAAACGGCAACTGCTCGATGCCGGGATAACGAGCGATCGGCACATAGCGCGCCCTGCCGACCTCAGGCCCCAACGCGGCCAGCGTGGCTCTTTCCAACATGACGCTCCTCCGTAAACTCGTGCAACTATTATATCTTGCATATCCAAAAAACAATAGCTACGGATATCCAAAATACAATCATTCGCCATCCAACAGGGAGGATGCGGACAATGCGCAGGACGATGCTTTCCATCGCTATGGCGGTCGGATTCGCGGGAATGGCGGTGGCGGAGCCCGCCAAGGTCATGGTTCCGGCGGGAGCAGGCGGCGGGTACGACACCACGACCCGCCTCGCGATGACCATGCTCGACAAGAGCGGTCAGTTCAAAGACGGGGCCGTGTTCACCAATAAGCCAGGCGCGGGCGGGACGCTTGGCCTCGGCGAGTTCATCCGCACCAGCAAGGGGCAGGACAACGCCCTGATGGGTATGGGCGTGATCCTGCTGGGGTCGATCATGGCGACAAAAGGTTCGCCGCAGATCGCCGAGACGACGCCGATCGCGCGGCTGACTTTCGAGTATAATGGCCTGGCGGTGCCGGCGAATTCGCCCTTCAAGACCGTCAAGGATCTCAGCGAGGCCCTGAAGGCCAATCCGGGCGCGGTGGCGTTCGGCGGCGGCTCGGCCGGCGGCGTCGATCACATCATCGCCGGGATGATCGCGAAGAATGCCGGTCTTCCGCTGCAACGGCTGAACTACATCGCCTATGGCGGCGGCGCCGAAGCCGTCACGCAGCTCGCCGGCGGCAAGATCTCCGTCCTCGTCTCCGGTGCGTCGGAGCTCAAGGGCCTGGCCGATGCCGGGCGCGTCCGGATCATCGCCGTCACCTCGGACAAGCGCCTGGCCGGTGTCGATGCCCCGACCTTGAAGGAGAGCGGCGTCGATATCGTCCTCGGCAACTGGCGCGGCATCGTCGGCGCCCCAGGCATGTCGGCCGCAGCGCGCAAGACTTGGGTCGAGCGCTTCGGAAAAGCAACCGAGAACCCGGAATGGAACGCGGAACTGGATAAGTCCGGGCTTCAGAGCGCCTATCTCGGCGGCGACGACTTCTCTGCCTTCATCGCCAGCGAGAACGCCCGGATCAAGCCGATCCTCGAGGAGCTCGGGGTTGCCAAATGACCTCGGTGGTCAAGTCCTCCCCAGCGCGACGCCCGTCGCGCTGGGGTTTGCCGGCCGGTGTCCTGATCCTCGGGGCCGTCCTGCTGCATGAGGCCACGGACCTGCCGCTGGCGCAGGCTTATGCCGGGATCGGCCCCGGTTTCTTCGTCCTCGCGATCGGCCTCATCCTCACCGCCCTGGGCCTCGCCCTCGGCTATCAGGTCATGAAGGGCACCACCTTCGAGCCCGAGGAGACCGAGGGTGCCGACGTCAGCCGGCCGATGTCATGGACAGGCTTCCTGACGGCCGCGGCGGGCGTCTTTCTGCCGGTCGCCCTTGTTGGCTATGCCGGCTTCCCCATCGGCGGAGCGGTGGCCTACGCCCTGGTCACGCGCGCATACGGATCGAAGCGGCCGCTGGTCGATGTCGTCATCGGCTTCGTCGTAACGTCGATCACCTGGTTCGCCTTCACGAAGCTCGGCGTCCAGCTCGGCGCCTTCTTCCCGCCCGGAGGCTTCTGATGTCCATTTTCGATGCGCTGATGCATGGCTTCGGGGTCGCCATGCAGCCGATGAACCTCTTGTGGGCACTGGTCGGCTGTGCGCTGGGGACTGCGATCGGCGTCCTGCCCGGCATCGGACCGGCCCTCACGATCACCCTTCTCCTGCCGGTCACCGTGAGCATGTCGCCGACCGCGGCCTTCATCATCTTCGCCGGCGTGTTCTACGGCGCCATGTATGGCGGCTCCACCACCTCGATCCTGATCAACACGCCTGGCGAATCCGGCTCGATGATCACGGCGCTCGAAGGAAACAAGATGGCAAAGAACGGCCGCGGCGCTGCGGCGCTCGCGACCGCCGCCATCGGCTCTTTCGTTGCCGGAACGATCGGCACCGTGCTGCTCACGCTCGCGGCCCCGACGATCTCGGAAATCGCCTTCGTCTTCGGACCCGCCGAGTATTTCGCGCTTGCGGTTCTGGCTTTCACCTCCGTCTCTGTCGTGCTCGGCACCTCGATCCTGCGCGGGCTGGTTTCGCTCTTCTTCGGCCTTGCGCTCGCAGTCATGGGCACCGACTATCAGGCCGGGCTGCCGCGATTGACCTTCGGCGTTCCCGAGCTGTCCGACGGTATAGGCATCACCATCGTACTGGTCGCGATGTTCGCCGTCGGCGAAATCCTCTTCGTCGCGAGCCGGCTCAGCCAGGACCCGCAGAAGCTGATCGAGGTCAACGGGCCGATCGCGATGTCGCGCGAGGATTGGCAGAGATCCTGGAAGCCCTGGCTGAGAGGGGCGGCGCTCGGTTTTCCGATCGGCGTCATGCCGGCCGGAGGATCGGAAATCCCCACGCTGCTGTCTTATACGCTCGAAAGGCGCCTCTCGAAGAAGCCAGAAGAGTTCGGGCATGGCGCGATCGAGGGCGTCGCCGGCCCGGAGGCCGCCAACAATGCGGCCGTCGCCGGCGTCATGGTCCCCCTGCTCACGCTCGGCCTGCCGACATCGGCCACCGCCGCGGTAATGCTGGCCGCCTTCCAGAACTACGGGCTCCAACCCGGGCCGACGCTGTTCACCAGCAATCCGGAATTGGTCTGGGGCGTGATCGCCTCGCTCTATATCGGCAACCTGATGCTGCTCGTCCTCAACCTGCCGATGGCGCGGGTCTGGGTGAAGCTGCTCGCCATTCCGAAACCGCATCTCTACGCCGGCATTTTGATATTTTCGCTGGTCGGCGTCTGGGGCATTTCCCAGTCCTGGGTCGAACTGCTCGCCCTCGGTCTGCTCGGCCTGGTCGGCTACGGCTTTCGCTGCTGCTCGGTGCCGATTGCGCCCGCATTGATCGGCCTCATTCTCGGCCCGATGGCCGAATTGCAGCTTCGACGCGCGCTGGCAATCGGCCAGGGCGATCCGCTGACGCTGGTCGCTTCTCCGATCGCAGCAGGTCTTCTGGTCGTCGCGGCGCTGCTGCTGCTGATCCCGCTGATTCGGCTCGTCCAAACCCGCCGCCTCGAAACCTCGACATTGCCCGCCGGCTGATTAAACCGGCATCAGAAGCGTGAACGAGTAGGAAAGACGCAAATGGTCAGCGCGCACTCGAACTTCCGCGAGCAGCTCATGAAGCGCGAAGGTCTGCTCGTGCCTGGGGCGGCGAATGCTCTTGCCGCTCTCGTTATCGCGGATCTCGGCTATGAGGCGATCTATCTCTCCGGTGCAGGGCTGACGAACACGTTTCTCGGCCTGCCGGATTTGGCGTTCATTTCTCTGCCCGAGCTCGTGCAGCACACGATGGCTATCAAGTCGGCCACCGACCTCCCCCTGATCGTTGATGCGGACACCGGGTTCGGCAACGCCTTGAACGTCAGGCACACGGTTCAATCGCTGGAGCGGGCCGGAGCCGACGTCGTTCAACTGGAAGACCAAGTTTCTCCGAAGAAGTGCGGCCATTTCTCCGGAAAGGAAGTCATTCCGGCGGAGGAGATGGCGGGAAAAATCCGCGCTGCCGTCGACGCGCGCCGTTCGCGTGAGACACTCATCATGGCTCGTACCGACGCGCGGGCGGTTGAAGGATTCGAACGTGCGGTGGAGCGTGCCCAACTCTATGAACAATCCGGCGCGGACATCATTTTCGTCGAGGCTCCGGAAAGCATCCAAGAGATGGAAAGCTTGCCGCAACTGATTGCCGCGCCGCTTCTGATCAACATCGTGGTTGGTGGAAAAACTCCGGTTGTCAGCCAGGAGCGCCTCGCTCAGATGGGGTTCGCGCTGGTGCTCTATGCCAACGTAGCTTTGCAGTCCGCGATCAAAGGCATGCAATCGGCTCTCGGGCAGCTCAAGGAGCGCGGTGAACTCGATGAGACCGGTCCGGTCGCCAGCTTTCGCGAGAGGCAGCGGTTGGTCCGAAAGCCCGAGTTCGACGCGCTGGAAAAGCGGTATAGCGCCATTTAACGCAGATGGACGCTGAATGCCCCGCTGCATGTTGATCACGGCGCCCTTGGGAAGCTGGCATCCTAGGCAACACGGACGCGGAACTCCGGGATGAAAGATCGCGTTGGCGGTACATTGGGCCAACGACGGTGATCTCAGTGCCACGAGCTGTTATCGAGCTGCTGAAGTTCTTCCGGGCAGCCTTGCTAGGTGGATGCGTCGTGCTGGCACCGGTAGCTGCGCAAGCCCTCACTTCCGACGAGGGGAACCGAGCGGGTCCCCCGGCCACCACGAAAAGCAAAGTGACGCGCCCCAACGCATCGATCGTCAAGGCTCAGGTCTTGCTGGCGCGTCAGGGGGTCTCTCCCGGGGAGATCGACGGACTGGACGGCGACAACTATCGGAAGGCCATCGACCAGTTCCGTCGCCGCAAAAATCTCGGAACCGGCGAAATCATCGACGCCGCGACCTGGCAGGCGCTCAAAGGGGACGTCAGCTCGGACATCGTCTCGGACTACGTCGTGACGAAGGACGATATCAAAACCCGGTTCGTCCGGCGCATCCCTCACGACTACGCTCGCCAGGCCCGGATGAAGCGCCTCGGCTACAGGAACGCGCAGGAGATGTTCGCCGAACGCTTTCATATGAGCGAGGGCCTTCTCAGGGTCCTCAACCCGCGAACGCATGATCGGAAGCGTGAAGAAGCGCTGCACGTCGTCTCGGTCGGTCGAACCGCTCCTTCGGACGAGGCCCGAACCGTCGAGGCCGACAAGACCAATGGCATGGTTCGAGCGCTCGATGCGACGGGGAAGGTGATCGCGATATACCCGGCCACGATCGGCAGCGAGGATACCCCATCGCCCGAGGGCGAGTATCAGGTGGTGAGGGTCGTGAAGAACCCGACCTATCACTACGATCCGGTCAAGAATTTCCAGCAGGGGAAGAACAAGCGCAAACTGGTGCTCCCCAGGGGTCCCAACAACCCGGTCGGCACGGTCTGGATCGAACTGTCCAAGCCGACCTTCGGCATTCATGGTACGCCGGAGCCTTCGAAAAGATCAGCAAGGCGTCATCGCATGGCTGCGTGCGGCTAACGAATTGGGATGCCGAGGAACTGGCCCAGCTTGTCAGGCCCGGCACGACGGTCCGCTTCACGCAGTAGGCAGCGCCACTGCGGCTGCTCGCTTCAACGGCGACGGGACAGGCGCCGTCCCTCGCGACTGTGGGATCGTAGGCCGATGGCCAGGCGCGAACGCAACGATATTGAAATTCGCGATGATGAAGAAGGGCCGGGTGCCATCGTTTCCTTCCCGTTCGACGCCGCTGCCGTGGAACGATTTCGGGACGCTTTTCCGAGAGCGCGCTGGAACGACGACCTGGCTGCTTGGCGGATACCGGGCACGACCGCGATGCTTCGCGTGGCGCGATGGCTCGATCGCGAGCTGCCGAGTACATTCACCCTCGTGGATGAGCGCGGCCGCGATTCCTTTTCGTCGAGCCGATCGTCAGTCCTTATCTGGAAGCCGCCGACGAGATCGTCGTGCGCACCCCTTATTCACGAACCGTCGTCGAGGAATTGCGCGCGGTTCCGTGGGCGTGGTGGAACGGAGAAGACAAGGCTTGGCACGTACCATTCCGCTCGATCGATGAACTTCGCAGGAGATGGCCGGCGATCGAGGCCGCCGCCGAACGCAGCGAGCCAGAGGCTCGAAGGCAACGGCGCGAAGCGGCGAAATCCTCGCCCGAGTACGAAGACGCCAAAGCAGCGATGACTGAGCGGCGCCGCCGGCGCTATCCTGTCCCGGCGAGCGAGCAGCCGCCGCTCGACAGAGTGGTCATGTCCCATCAAGGACCGCTCGTCGTCCTTGAGGTTACCGGCGAGGTCGTTCCCGCGGAGACCGCCGCCCGGCATTACCCTTGGAGTTCCGGACAACCCGACGATCTGGTCTGGGCATTGTGGCGTCGCCCGACGCACCACGAACTTGTGAAAACCTGGCCTGCACGACATTCCACCGCGGTGAGCGCCCTCCTCCGAGGATGGTGGCAACCTACGCTCGAGCAATTGCGCACGGCCCGGCGAGCGGCGAGCTCGTTAGAGCGCGCTCGAGAAACGCGCCGAGCGAGCAGTGCTTCACGCTTGAACCGGACCTTTGTGCCGTTTCGATGAGGAGGTGGATGCGGTTCTGGAGGAAGCCAGGAGAGATTCCCGGCAGGCGATCCGGATGGTGCTGCGCAATCTCGTCGTCATAGCGGACGACGCCGATGCTGCTTCGTCGCGCGGGTTCTTGCGCGGTCACTTTTCAGAGGGTCAGCGCCGATCGCTGCGGCAGGATGAGGACTCTTCCCTGGGCTCGAAACCACGGTGATTCGCAGGCGAGCGCCGCTGGATGAATCACGAATCGTGTACCTCCACGCCCAACCTTGGCCCGGAAAGCGCTTCACCGTCGAACCACGCGGGACCTTCCCCGCGACTGGTCCGGGACGCTTCCAGTGCGAGCGAGATATACTTCACGCCAGGTTGAGGAACGAGGCCTGCCGCAGCTCGAAACAGATGGTGGCCTACGGTTCGATGGTCCGATCGATGGCCGACGGTCGCTGCTATGACGCCAATCTTCTCATGGCCGAAGCGAGGGCGTGGCGATTATAGGGCTTGGAAAAGAACAGGCCGCGATCCGGCATGTCCTCGGCGGCCACGGTGCGATGACCAGAGACTATGATGATCTCGATCGGAGGCCAACGGTCGCGAACATATTGGGCGAGCTTCACACCATCCATAGAGCCCGGCATCTCGATATCGGTGAGCACGATACGGATGTCGGACCGCGACGCCAGAATCTCTATTGCCCGGTCGGCATTGAATGCCTCCACGGCTTCGAACCCCGCCTCCTCCACCATGTCGATCGCATCCATCAGCAGAAGCGGCTCGTCTTCAACGATCAGGATAGTCGGTCTCACGTGGGGGCTCGCATGGATCATTCCGGCCTCGACGATTGGACCACAGCCGTTGCGACGGCGAACGCTAGAACCGAGCCCCAATTCGTTGAAATGGGACTGGATCGCATCAGTTCCGCCAACGGGGAGAATTGACGGGTGGACGTCATTATCCCGATCGGATGGGTGATTCACCCCAGTGGGCTTCCTCCAGACTGTAAGCGCTGCATTGACAGGACGACTTGGCAAATGATGTGTTGCCGCTCGATTTGACATGGCATCTTCAGGTGCGCTCGGATTGATTGCGCGGGGGAAGACGCTTGAACAGGGAGCAAGTGCGAGGCGCGGATGCGCGTTCCACCGAGATCGAGCGCATGCGGATGTTCAGTCGCATTGCCCGCGCTGTCGCCGGGGAATTCGACCTCGCGGAACTGGTCGGCCTCGTCACGGATGCAGCGACCAAGTGGTCCGGAGGAAAGTTCGGCGCCTTCTTCTACAATCAAGTCGACGAAAAGGGCGAAATCTACAGCCTCTACACGTTGTCGGGGGTACCGAGATCGGCCTTCGCCGATTTCGAGATGCCGCGTAAAACAGCGGTGTTTGCGCCAACGTTTGATGGCACCGGCGTCGTTCGCTCGGACGATATTCGCCAGGACCCCCGATACGGATTGAGCGCTCCGCATTTTGGCATGCCTCCCGGCCACTTGCCCGTCGTGAGCTACCTCGCGGTTCCGGTCATCTCGCGAACGGGCAGCGTTCATGGCGGCATTTTCATTGCTCACGATGAGCCTGGGCAATTCGACGAAGAGGCGGAGGAGATCGTCAAGGCGATCGCCGCTCACGCTGCCATTGCCATCGACAACGCCGCGCTTCTTGCTGAGGCGCGTCGGGAATCCGAGGCCCGGAGGGTCGCGCAGGAAGCCAACGCGAAGCTCGCGGCTATCGTAGCCCATTCCGACGATGCAATCGTGAGCAAGTCCCTCGACGGCACGATCACGAGTTGGAATGCCAGCGCCGAGCGCCTGTTCGGCTACACCGCGGAGGAAGCGATCGGGCAGCCGATAACGATGCTGATCCCTGATGAGCGACTGCACGAAGAGGATATGATTATCGGCGGGGTTCGCGAAGGACGCCGGACCGACCATTTCGAAACCCTGCGGCGGCGCAAGGACGGATCGCTCATTCATGTGGCGCTGACCGTTTCACCGATCCGCAGCGAGGATGGCGTGATCGTCGGCGCGTCGAAAATCGCGCGCGATATCAGCGAGCGTATCCAGGCGCAGGAGCAGCAAGCCCTCCTGATGCGCGAGATGAACCACCGGATCAAGAATCTCTTTGCCCTGACCGGCGGGCTGATTTCGCTGAGCGCGCGATCGGCCACTAACGTGGACGAGTTGACCAAGAAACTTCGCGAACGGCTTACTGCGTTGGCTCGCGCTCATGATCTCACGATCTCGGCCGACGCCGAAGGCGATCGCGCCTCCACCGACCTCCTCAGCCTGGTGCGTGCACTTTTATCGCCTTACGAAGCGGAGCATCGAGAGGCGCTGGAGATTTCTGGGCCAGAGGTTTCCGTTGGAGGGTCTGCTTTGACGGCCCTTGCCTTGGTGTTGCACGAGCTTGCGACAAACGCGGCGAAGTATGGCGCGCTCTCCTCTCCGCAAGGTCGGCTCAACGTCAAGCTCGTGCGCGAAGGCGAGACGGTGAAACTCCACTGGACGGAGCGCGGCGGCCCAACGATTGCGGGAACTCCCGCGCAGGCGGGCTTCGGCAGCAAGCTCGAAAAGGCGACGCTGAGTGGACTCGGCGCGACAATCGAGCGGAAATGGGACCCCGAAGGGCTGTCGCTTTCGCTCGCTCTCCAGATGGATCGACTGAACAGCTAGGCCGACGATGTCAGTGTGAAGGCGCCTAAGCCTTCGCTCTCCTTGGCGATCGAGAGGCAATTCAACCAAAACTGTACCCAATTGTCGGATTTGGGTACAGTTTTGGAGAGATGCACCGATCACATCCGGTATTTTGACCGCCCACAGCGGGTCTCCAGATCCTCGCGCCGAAGGATCCCACACATGAGGAACTGGTCAGGGCTGGCCCGCGCGACGGCCGACCCTGCCGGGCGCCCTCCTCTGCGGATAGTGGCAGCACACCCTTGAGGAATTGCGTGTCACCCGGCGCGAGGCGAGATCCGTGGGACGCGCTCAGGAAACACGATGCCGCGGCGCTTCCGAAGATCGGTCGGGCTAAGTCCGTCTCAAATTTTTAACTTTGGCATCTTGGCAGAGCGCCGCGGCGCGCTAATTTCTCAGAAATCCTATCACCCAGCTACGGGGAAGGAACCATGCCATTCTCATCGTTGAATGATCCGGTCGATCTCGCTCGAGCGCAGGCTGCTTTGGATGCCGCGTGGGATGAAATCAGATCGACCATTCCCGATGCGCGAGATGAGAAGGAGCGGACCAGATTAGCCTATATCGTGGCCTCTCTGGTCGCCATTGCAGAAGACGAAGATGATCTGAAGAGGCGCGCAGTCGAGCGCTATCGACAGTCGGCCGAGAATACCGCCGCTTGATCATCGGAACCCCGGACATTGGCGACCTTCCAGATGGCATAAGTTTTGACAGGTATCTGCTCGGGTTACGTAGCCGGTTTAACAGGCAAGGGCCTTATTCAGAGCAGTATGGGCCGCTTCATCGCCGAGTTGCGACAGGCCAAAGGCGATAGCCGCTTGGATTGCCAGGTGAGCAAGCGCGTCTGGAGCGAGCGGACCGAACTCGCAGTGCAATGTGCGTGTTTCACCGGCCCGAGCGAAACCGACGAAAACCCGCCCGATCGGGTTTCCGTCCTCATCGGGTTCTGCGCCGGTCACGCCGGTGATGGCAATCGCGCAGTCCGCTCCACTACGTTCGAGGGCGCCGAGAGTCATTGCCTTCGCCACCTCCGCATGCACGGCGGTGCATTCCGCGAGAAGCGGCCTAGGTACGCCGACCAGCTTCTCCTTGGCTGCCTTCGTATAGGTGACAAACCCCCCGGCAAGAGCCAGGGCTGCGCCGAACGGACGGGACAGCGCATGCGCCATCGCGCCGGCCGTGCAGGATTCGACGGTCACAAGCCGGATCCGCAGGCTGCATGCCGTCGCGATCAAGCGCTCCGCCAGGACATGGAGCCCGGGCAGCGCCGAACCGTCGAATACCTTATGACTGGCGTTCTCTGACATAGCGGTGATCCGTGTGGCGGCCTGCGTAGTCGCGGTCGATCTCCTCGATGAGGCGGTCGCCGTCGTCGCGATCGACCTTGCGCAGGATGGTATCGAGCCCCTCGAAGCTGGCGGCCTGACCATGGCTCGCTAGGTCGTTGGCAGAGGGCGAACCAGCCGAAGACCCAGTGGCCGACCAGGCTGATCAGGAAGAAGCCGCCGGTCACCCAGGCAAATCTGAATCGGGTCCAGATCGAGTGTTTCATTCACCGTTCCCAGTCCCGCAGGGCTTCGAGAAGCATCGCTGCGAGAGGGAACTCCGATCGGCTGCCGGGGTTCAACCCGGACACCGCCTCTTTCAGGAGCGCCCCATGCCGACGAAACCGCCAAGCATCCGAGACGACCCTGAACACAACAGGTTCGTGATGGCGGTTCCGGGCGGGGAGGCCTTCGCAACGTATCGGCGCCTTGATGGCTACCTTATTGTTTCGCACACCGAGGTGCCGTCGAGTTTGCGCGGTCGAGGTCTCGGCTCGCAGCTTGCTGAAGCCCTGTTCGAGCGCGCACGCGGCCGCAGAGAGCGTATCGTTCCCGCCTGCTCATTCATCGCGGACTGGGCGAGGCGGCATCCTGAATACCAAGACGTTCTCGCCCAGCGGACGGAGCGGGCGCAATGATCGACCATATTTCCGTCGGCACCAATGATCTCGCGAATGCGCGCACGTTCTACGACGCGGTCCTTGCGGAACTCGGGATCCGGCTTCTCAGCAGCAGCAATCGATCGGCCGACTATGGCGTGAGCAGCATTCTCTTCAGCATCGAGACGCCCGTTGACGGCAAGAGGGCTTCCAGCGGCAACGGGACCCACATCGCTTTTGCTGCGGGTAGCCGAGAGATCGTGAACGCCTTTTACCATTCCGCGCTCGCCAACGGTGGCACCGACGCTGGCGCCCCGGGTGTACGCCCGAATTACGACGCTCACTACTATGGCGCCTTCGTCTTCGACCCCGACGGCAACAAGATCGAGGCCGTCACCCGTTCATCCAAGTGAAGGAGGACGACATGCCTGCAAAATCAGCCGCTCAACAGAAGGCCGCGGGCGCCGCGCTCGCCGCAAAGCGCGGAGACATCAAGGAAAGCGAGCTCAAGGGCGCCTCGAAGTCGATGGAAAAGTCGATGAGCGAGAGCGAACTCGAGAAGATGGCTTCGACCAAGCGCAAGGGAAAACCCGAGCACAAGAGCAAGCACTGACTCGCGTTTCGAGGAAAAAACGATGACATCACACTTCGAACCGCCCTTCCCTGAGCAGCAGCAACCGATGCCGGGGCGCACCGATGCCATGACGCCCCGACCGGACCATGGCGAGGACAGCTATGTCGGCTCGGGTCGTCTCGAGGGCAAGCGCGCCATCATCACCGGTGGCGACAGCGGCATCGGGCGGGCTGTTGCCATCGCTTTCGCGCGGGAGGGCGCGGACGTCCTGATCTCCTATCTGAACGAGGATGAGGATGCCGGGGAAACCCGCGGTTGGGTCGAGAAGGCCGGACGGAAAGCCGTGCTGGTATCCGGCGACATCCAGGAAGCGGCCCGTTGCCGCCAGATCGTCGACCGGGCCGTGGCCGAATTCGGCGGCATCGACATCCTCGTCAACAACGCTGCCCATCAGGCCAGTTTCAAGAATATCGGCGACATTTCGGACGAAGAATGGCAACTGACCTTCGCGGTGAACATCCACGCGATGTTCTACCTGACCAAGGCTGCCGTCCCGCACATGAAGCCTGGTTCCTGCATCATCAACACAGCCTCGGTGAACGCCGACAAGCCCAATCCGACCCTGCTCGCCTATGCCACGACCAAGGGAGCCATCCAGAACTTCACCGGCGGGCTGGCGCAGTTGCTGGCGGAGAAAGGGATCCGGGCCAATGCCGTAGCCCCCGGGCCGATCTGGACACCGCTGATCCCCTCGACGATGACGGGCGAGAGCGTCACGCAGTTCGGCAAGCAGGTCCCAATGAAGCGGCCGGGACAACCGGCGGAGCTCGCGACGGCCTATGTGATGCTCGCCGATCCACTCTCGAGCTACGTCTCGGGCGCCACCATCGCGGTAACTGGCGGTCATCCGATCCTGTGATGGCAGGCGGGTCAATCTTTGTTGAGCTTCCCGAGATTGCCGGGCAGGCCCGAGAAAGGAAGATCGTCCGGCTTGAGCAAGCTGTCGGACGGTTCAGGACCATGGCTCTTTTCGCCCTTGTGCGCCTCATTCCAGTGCCGGATCTTGTCCGTAAGTCGTAGAAACTCTGCTGCCTGCGGTGAACCTGCGGGCGCGTCGCTCAGCGCGGCGGCGCGCTGTACGGCAGCCTCATATTCCTCATGATTTTTGAAAGTCATGGCTGGAGTCCAATTCGGATTGGTTGCTTGCAGCAATCTCGTCGAGGAGTTCGGAGGCGGCTCGCGACAAAGCTTCCGGCGGCGCCATATCTTCCTGAAGATGCCATTCCACGAAGTCCCGGCTCTTCCCGGCTCTCTCCGCCAGAAGCGCCACCCAATCGCGGTGCGGGTAAGCTGCATTCATCCGCAGCGCGAGATCCCGGCCGGAAGTAAACGGTTCGGATGAAAGCATCAGGACTCCTGTACACTCCGAAGAGAAAAAGACCCCGCCGGATGTCCGGCGGGGCCGCGCGCTCAAGCAGCCTTGCGATTGATACCGTCCAGCGCGAGCTTGGTGAGTTTCTCGTCGGTCGCGGCTTCCTCGTCGAGGTTCTGCTTTAGGAGCGACGCGCAGTCATTGCGACCGAGCTGCTTCGCCCAGGCGACCAACGTGCCGTAACGCGTGATCTCGTAATGCTCCACCGCCTGGGCCGCGGCAATCAGCGCTGCGTCGAGCACCTGCTTGTCTTCGACTTCGCCGGCGACGTCATTGGCCTCTTCGAGGATGCCGTCGATCGCAGGGCAGGTGACGCCCTTTTCCTCAACGCCATGCAGGCGGAAAACCTCCTTCAGGCGCGTGATCTGGCCCTCGGTCTCGCGCAGATGCGTTTCGAAGCCTCGCTTGAGATCCGGGCTGGTGGCCTTTTCGACCATGTCCGGAAGCGCCTTCTTGATCTGGTTCTCGGCGTAATAAATGTCCTGAAGCGTATGGACGAAGAGGTCGTCCATCGTGGCGATGTCTTTAGAAAACCAACCCATGCCGCTCTCCATTTTGGCAGGAAAATCCCCCAGCGCTTGGTCGTTCCTGAGGGCTGGTCCGCCCTCTTCCGAAAGCCGGACGGCTTTGTTCAGATCACCGTGGAGCGATAGGGTTCGGCCGTCTCGTCGAACCGGTTCCACCCTGCTGCACGGTATTCCGCGAGACGGGCATCCCTGTCGATGGGAGATGCTCTATCGAGGATGGCCTCGACCGCCGGAACCTGCTCATCGGCAACGCGAACCGAAACAACGGTACCGCCGCGCCGAACCGTTTCGGCGTAGTAGTTGGCATCCTCTTCACTGTGGCCGGCGCTGGTCAGCGCTCCGACGATCCCGCCGGCGACGCCGCCGGCCGCGGCGCCCGCTGCCGTCGACGCGAGCCAACCTGCGGCCACCACCGGGCCGATCCCGGGAATGGCGAGCAGTCCGACACCTGCGAGCAGACCGGCTGCTCCGCCGAGTGCCGCGCCGATTCCAGCGCCTTCACCGGCATTGCTGTCATCGGCCTTGGCGTGCCGACCGACCACGCTGATGTCAGCGGCGCTGACGCCCTCGGCTTCGAGGGCTTCGACCACCGACCGGGCGGTCTCGTAGTTTTCATAGGAACGCGTCAGTGTCTGAGTCATGGGAGTCTCCGATTACTGGCGGGTGATGTTGCCGCGATAGTCGACGGTGACGTTCACTTTGGCGCCGCCATGCGTGGCGCTGCCCTTCCAGACGCCATTGGCGTCCTTCGTCTGCGGACCAATCTGCGAATAGCCGTTGGCCTCGAGACGGCTCTTCGCCTGTCCTTCGGTGAAGCTATTCGCGCCTGGAAGCGGAGCATTCTTGTCCGCTTCGCCCTTCGGCGATGGTACGGGTGAAGTCGTCGCGGTCTGAGCGAGCGCACCAAAGGAGGTCGTTGCCGCGATGAGAAACGCGAGCAAAAGCTTCTTCATGTCTAAGCTCCTCGAAACTCGTGGAATGGTCCACTGAATGCATTTCGAACGAGCTGGGCGCCATTTCTGTTCCGCCAGAATTTGGATCCGTAGCGACCAAACCGCGGGGCGTTTTCTTCATATGCCGGGGCAGCGCCAGGTAGCGGCCCCGAAGTCACCGGGCCTCTGGCGTTGGTCTTTCCGGCTTGACTCGTAAATCCATATGTTCTCTTTATGTTCTCGCATCCCGAGTGAGAACCATGACAGCAGCCGTGCCTCAGCGCCCGCCTGAACCAGACCCTTTTGCCGTTGCCGATGAGGAGATCGATGCGGTCCTGGAGGAAGCCAGCGGAGATTCCCGGGAGGCGATTCGGATGGTCCTCCGGGACCTGGCCGTCATGGCAGCCGACGCCGATGCAGCATCGTCGCGCGGGTTCTTGCGCGGTCGCTTTTCCGAGGGGCGGCGCCGTCCTCGCGTCGTCGGCGAAACATGAGACGCAAGGGTGAGCTATCGCCTGCTGAAGTCGACCGTCGCTGGCCTCACCACGTCGCCGTTGAGATCCCGCCGGGCCATGGGCTCGGCATCGTACCGGCGACCGGACCGCTCTCGTCGCTTGCTCCTCGTGGCCATGAGGTCGCCTACGACGGCAAGCGATATCGGGTGTTCTGGTTCTCCGATCCGGACCAGGCCGCGCGCTTCAAAGACATCATGGGTGGCCTCGATTTCGATCATTGAGACCGCGGCCGGGGAGCCCATTGGGGAATCTTGTATCGGGGGCGCGGAGCTACCCGCGATACCAAGCGCAGCCGATCCTGACGCGCGCTTATCATTCGACATGGTACGCTCGGACGAATCATTATCCATCAGATCCTCATGAACGCCGTCGCCCCGATCAGCTATCTCGACACGCTCAATCCGGCGCAGCGGCGCGCCGTAGTTCATGGCGTGGGCGCAATAGCGGCCTCCCCGCTCCTGGTCATTGCGGGCGCCGGATCGGGCAAGACCAACACGTTGGCGCATCGGGTCGCGCACCTGCTGGTCAGCGGCGCCGACCCACGGCGTATTCTGCTGATGACCTTCTCGCGCCGCGCGGCATCGGAGATGTCAAAGCGCGTCGAGCGCATCGCGCGGAAGGTTCTCGGCGACGGTGCCGGGGTGCTGAGCGACGCCCTCACCTGGGCGGGTACCTTTCACGGCATCGGCGCCCGGCTCCTCCGCGACTGCGCCGATCAGCTCGGCCTCGACCCGGCCTTCACCATCCACGATCGCGAGGATTCCGCCGATCAGATGAACCTCGTCCGGCACGAGCTCGGTTTCTCGAAGACGGAAGCGCGCTTCCCGACGAAGGGGACCTGCCTTGCGATCTATTCGCGGTGCGTAAATTCGGAATTGCCGATCGAGGACGTGCTCGGTCGGTCATATCCGTGGTGCGTTGCCTGGGCAGCCGAACTCAAGGACCTGTTCGCCGCCTATGTCGAGGCCAAGCAGCAGCAGAACGTCCTCGATTACGACGACCTCCTGCTCTACTGGGCGCAGGCGATGACCGACTCGGACATCGCTGTGGATGTCGGCTCGCGCTTCGACCATGTGATGGTCGACGAGTACCAGGACACCAACCGCCTCCAGTCCTCGATCCTGCTCGCGCTCAAGCCCGATGGCCGGGGGCTGACTGTCGTCGGGGACGATGCCCAGTCGATCTATTCGTTCCGCGCCGCGACGGTACGCAACATCCTCGACTTCCCCGCCGCGTTCTCCCCCCCTGCTGAGGTCGTCACCCTCGACCAGAACTACCGCTCGACCGAAGCCATCCTCTCGGCCGCCAACGCAGTGATCGATCTGGCCACGGAGCGTTTCACCAAGAACCTCTGGACGGACCGCGCCAACGGATCTCCTCCCCAGCTCGTTCATGTTCGCGACGAGGCTGATCAGGCCCGTTTCATCGCCGATAAGGTCCTCGAGAACCGCGAAGGCGGCTCGACCCTGAAGCAACAGGCGATCCTGTTTCGGGCGTCGCATCACAGCGGCCCCCTCGAGATCGAACTGACTCGTCGCAACATTCCGTTCGTGAAGTTCGGCGGGCTGAAGTTCCTCGACAGTGCCCATATCAAGGACCTTCTGGCGATACTCCGGTTCGTGGAGAACCCGCGGGACAAGGTCGCCGGCTTCCGAGTGCTGCAACTTCTCCCGGGAGTGGGGCCGACGTCGGCGCAGCGCGTCCTCGATCACATCGCACAGGCGGCCTCCCCGATCGAAGCGCTGGATAACGCTCCTGCTCCTCAGCGCGCAGGCGAAGACTGGCCCAGGTTCCTCATCGCGGTCGCCGAGATCCGATCGGGCCGCGCCGGCTGGCCCGGTGAGATTGAGCGCGCCCGGCGCTGGTACGAGCCGCATCTCGAACGAATCCACGAGGACGCATCCACGCGACAGGCCGACCTGGTGCAGCTCGAGCAGATTGCCAGCGGCTATCCTTCCCGGGAGCGCTTCCTGACCGAGCTCACGCTCGATCCCCCCGATGCGACAAGCGACCAGGCCGGGGTACCGCATCTCGACGAAGACTACCTGATCCTGTCGACAATCCATTCCGCCAAAGGCCAGGAATGGAAGTCGGTCTTCGTCATGAACACCGTCGACGGCTGCCTTCCCATTGACCTGGGGACTGGATCGAGGGACGAGATCGAGGAGGAACGGCGCCTGCTCTATGTCGCGATGACGCGGGCGAAGGACGACCTTCACCTGATCGTGCCGCAACGCTTTTTCACGTCCGGCCAATCCGGAACCGGTGACCGCCACGTTTACGCCAACCGCACGAGGTTCATCCCGAATGGCTTGCTCGGTCATTTCAAGCGGATCGGCTGGCCGATCGCCTCAGGGACGGAAACCGGCCGGATGCCGAGCGCCGGCCCCAAGGTCGACGTACGAGCCAAGATGCGGGGCATGTGGCGATAATCGGTCAGACCGATAGCTGGGCTCATCAGATCGAGATCGAAGTTCCCCCGGCCGGGTTCGAGATGAAGCTCCGCGCGATCGAGACATGGTTGCAGGAATGTGAAATCCCGTACCGCATCGGATCCTCGCTCGGTGCGACAGGGCAGATGCGCGTTTGCTTCACGGAGGAGAAATTCGTCCGGGCATTGGCGTTCTGATGAACGATCATGGTGTTGGCCCGTTGGTGCGGCGGCTTATTCGGCACTCAAGTGTGAGGCCCTGGCGCAGGTTCCGCAACGGGACGTTAGCGGACGTGGAGCCAGACCCAATAGCCGACCGCCGAAGCCGTACCCAACCACACGCCGATGATAAATCCAGCAGCCACTACGCTGCGAGGCCGGGTGCTTCGAATACCTGCCTCTCGTCTGAATTCAATCATGAGCGCTGGGGGAATGAGACGGAGGGCCGCTGCGATGCCCAGCGGGACAATGAGCAGGTCATCCAGATATCCCAGGACGGGGATGAAGTCCGGGATCAGATCAATCGGACTTAGTGCATAAGCCGCGACGAAGGCCGCGATGCCTTTGGCGAGCCAAGGGGTGCGGGGATCGCGCGCGGCAATTCACAACGCCACCACGTCCCGTTTCAGGCTCTTCGCCCACCGCATAATCGTCTCGAACATAGCGCCTTGTTCAGATGGCACGTTTCCGCAACGGGTCATGGGCGGACGGTACAGTTCTCCACGCGGTTGCTAGCCGACTGTCGGCTTGTGCATCTGCACGATGACCTTGCCCTTCGCCCGCCCGGTTTCGAGATAAGCAAACGCCTGCTCGATTTCGGCGAATGGGAACACCCGGTCAACGATTGGACGAAGCCGTCCGGCATCGACGAGAGCGGCCAACTCGGAAAGCTCGGCTCCGCTGGGATGCATGAACAGGAAGCGGTAGCGCGCGCCATGCTTTCGCGCCTTCATCCGCAGCGAAAGACTGGCGAACCAGAATAGCCCTGCCAGCAGCAGTCCGCGCCCGAGGTCCTTCCGAGCGGTCTCGGGTTCCGGCGTGGCGGTGATCGAAACCACCGTGCCACCGGGCTTCACCAGGGCGAACGACTGCTCTAGCGTCTCGCCGCCCACGAGATCGAAGACGCCATCGACATCTCGAACACGATCTGTGGCCCGCTCGGTCGTATAATCGATGACGGTGTCTGCGCCGAGCTCTTCGACGAGGGCGCGGCCACGTGGCGATGCGGTCGTGACGACCTGAGCGCCGAGCCATTTGGCGATCTGGATCGCGAGAGTGCCGACCCCGCCGGCTCCTCCGGAGATGAAGACCTGATTGCCCGGCCGCAGATGCAGCTCATCGCGCAGCGCCTGCAAAGCCGTTAGCCCCGCCAGCGGAATAGCTGCCGCTGTATCGAAATCAAGGGTTTCCGGCATGGCCGCGACGACCTGTTCGGGCACGCAAGCGTATTCGGCGAAGGCCCCCATCCTGTCCTTCGGAACACGCGCAAAAACCCAATCGCCGGGAGCGAAGCGGGAGACGGCCTCGCCGCACGCCTCGACAATGCCCGCAAACTCGTTCCCGAGCACGATCGGTAGCGGGTAGCCCTGAATTACGCGCAGCTTGCCCTCGCGGGTCTTGAAGTCGACGGGGTTGAGACCCGCCGAGCATACGCGCACGAGCACGTCGCCAATCCCCGGAACCGGTTTGGGGACGTCGCGGAGCTGTGCTGTTTCAGGTCCGCCATATCGTGTGAGGACAAAGGCCTTCATATCGGCACTATGCGGCTTGGCGCGTCATCGGAAAAGGTCAGCTAGAGGTGAGGGATCAGGAAGTACGATGACGGATGCCGTTCGGAGCTCTGGCGATCCGCGCGTCCGGCTCCGTCGCGCGGATGATTTGCTCGAGCGCATCGTTATGCTGAAGACGGACATGCACGCAGCTTCGGTACTCTCGCGTATTTCCTTGAGGTTGCGCGTATCGAAGCCGAGCTTCAAGCCGACCGCATAGCCGAGGAACAAGTGACCGGGGAGCGCGTACCGGATGAGTTATGGCGACCGACCACGGACCGGGATTGATGGCGAAGAAGCCTGCCGAGCTGCCTGAAATCGATCTCGACGTCGCG
>NZ_JBFTKQ010000035.1:0-30098 GCF_056396025.1 Allobosea sp. 05T438 | reverse complement strand
GGCCCCTGCGGCTGCATCGCCGGCTTCTTGGTCGGCGCGACCGCGATCGTGCCGGGCTTGGTCAGCTTGGCCTCGCCCCAGATCACGTCGACCTTGTTCTTCTTCATCAGGAACTGGACGCCGTTGTTCATCCGCACGGCGATGCCGCGCGAGCGCTTCACGATCGCCTCCAGATCCGCCTTGAACGAGCCTTCCAGGACCAGCCCGTAATCCTTGGCATGCTCGCCATAGTGCAGGATCTCGGCCGAGCGCAGCAGCGCCTTGGTCGGGATGCAGCCCCAGTTCGAGCAGATGCCGGCGAGATGCTCGCGCTCGACGATCGCGGTCCTGAAGCCGAGCTGCGCGGCCCGGATGGCGGCGATGTAGCCGCCGGGGCCGGAGCCGATGACGATGATGTCGTAGTCAGCCATGATCGTTCTCCGACCTCACACCAGCATCGCCATGGGCTTCTCGATATAGCCCTTGAACGCCTGCAGCAGCTCGGCGCCGAGCGCGCCGTCGACGGCGCGGTGGTCGGTCGAGAGCGTCACCGACATCACCGTCGCGACGGCCGGCTGGCCGCCCTTCACGATGACGCGCTGCTCGCCGGCGCCGACGGCCAGGATCGTCGCATGCGGCGGATTGACGATGGCCGCGAAGTCCTTGACCCCGAACATGCCGAGGTTCGAGACTGCCGTCGTGCCGCCCTGATACTCCTCGGGCTTCAGCTTGCGGGCCTTGGCGCGGGCCGCCATGTCCTTCATCTCGTTGGAGATCTGCGACAGCGTCTTGTGGCAGGCATCGCGGATGATCGGCGTGATCAGACCGCCCGGAATCGAGACGGCGACGCCGACATCGGCATGCTTGTGCTTGAGCATCGTGTTCTCGGTCCAGGATACGTTCGCATCCGGAACGGCCTTGAGCGCCAGCGCCAGTGCCTTGATCACCATGTCGTTGACCGAGAGCTTGTAGGCCGGCTTGCCGTCCTTCTCCGGCGCTGCAGCATTGAGCTCCGCGCGCAGCTTGAGCAGCGCGTCGAGTTCGCAATCGACGGTGACGTAGAAATGCGGGACGGTCTGCTTGGCCTCGGTCAGGCGGCGCGCGATCGTCTTGCGCATGCCGTCATGCGGAACCTCCTCATAGGAGCCCGGCTCGAACAGCTTCTTGACCTGCTCGTCGGAGGGGCCGGTGGCAAGCGGCGCGGCGGCGGGCTTGGGCGCAGCCGGAGCGGCAGAAGGTGCAGCTGCCGGGGCAGCCTTGGCTCCGCCGCCCTTCCTGGCTGCCTCGACATCCTTCTCGACGATGCGGCCATGCGGACCGGAGCCGTTGATGGCGGCAAGATCGAGCCCGGCGTCCTTGGCGATGCGGCGAGCGAGCGGGGTCGCGCGCACATCACCATCGAAGGCAGTTCCATCGGTTAGGGGCTGCTCTAGCAAAGCGGCTGCAGGCCCAGGCTTGGCCAATGCTACCGAGACGCCGTTTTCAGCCACGACGGCAGCAGCCTCCGCAACGGCGCCATGAGCTTCCCCATCCTTGTAGATCCATGCGACAGTCGATCCGACGGCAATGTCGATGCCTTCCTTGCCTGTGATGCCGCGCAAGACACCACCAGCCGGCGCATCGACTTCCATAGCCGCCTTGTCGGTCTCGATCTCAAAGAGCACGTCGCCCTTCTCGACCTTCGCCCCGTCCGCGAAGAACCATTTCGATATGCGCCCGGTCGACATATCCATGTCGACCTTCGGTAAAATGACTTCGACGGGCATGATCAGCGTACTCCCCGGACGAGATCCCGCGCTGTCTCCACGATCCGGGGAACCTGAGGAACGGCGGCCTTCTCTAGATCGGGGTTGTAGGGAATAGGTGTTTCCGCGCCGCCCAGTCGCACGATAGGCGCATCAAGGCGGTCGAAGGCCTCGCTTTCGGCGATCATCGCGCTGATCTCGGCGCCTATGCCGAGCGTTTTCACCGCCTCGTAGACGCAGAGCAGCCTGTGGGTCTTGATGACACTGGCGATGATCGTCGCATTGTCCATCGGACGAATGCTGCGCAAGTCGACGACCTCGACGTCGATCCCCTCTGCAGCCAGGATCTCAGCGGCCTCAAGCGCCTTGTGCACCATGATCGAGGTGGCGACGATGGTCAGATCCGTCCCGGCGCGACGGATCGCAGCCTTGCCTATCGGCACGGTATAATGGCCTTCGGGAACCGGCCCCTTCATCTTGTAGAGCAGCTTGTGCTCGAAGATCATCACGGGGTCGGGGTCCGCGACTGCGGCGAGCAGCATGCCCTTCGCATCGTGTGGCGTCGCCGGCTGAACGACCTTCAGACCCGGAACATGACCGAGCCAGGCTTCCAGACTCTGGCTATGCTGCGCGGCGGCGCCGGTCCCCGACCCGGCCGGGAAGCGCATGACCACCGGCACCGAGACCGCTCCGCCGAGCATGTAGCGCATCTTCGCAGCCTGATTGACGATCTGCTCCATGGCGAGCGTCGCGAAATCCGAGAACTGAAACTCGAAGATCGGCCGAAGACCCGTCACGGCTGCGCCGACTGCGACGCCAGCGCCACCGAGCTCTGATATCGGCGTGTCCATCACGCGCTCAGGCCCGAAGCGTTCGATCAGATCTCCGGTGACCTGAAAGGCTCCACCATAGACGCCAATATCCTCGCCCATCAGGACGACACGCTCGTCGGCCTCCAGCGCGATCGCCATCGCCTCCTGGATCGCCTGCGAATAGCTCAACTCCCTGACCTGGGTGTCCATCACTGTTGTTCCGTATAAACGTAATCGGCGAGGTCAATCGCCGCGGGAATGGGGCTCGCCTTCGCGAAATCGATACCCGCAGCGATCTCCACCTCCACGGTTTGGCGAACGTCCTTGAGCTCTGCCTCAGAAGCGATGCCGAACGTGATCAATTGCGCCTCGTAGCGCGCGATCGGATCGCGATTGGCCATCCAGTCCTCGATCTCGTCCTTGGTGCGATAGCGGTTCCGGTCGCTTTTGGAGTGGCCGCGATGGCGATAGGTCTTGCACTCGATCAAGCTAGGCCCCTCGCCACGGCGGGCCCTCTCCACGGCGTCATGGGAAGCTTCCGCCACCGCGGAAAGGTCGTTGCCGTCGACGATGACGCCCGGCATGGCATAGCCGGCGGCACGGTCGGCGATGTTGGGAACAGCGGTCGAGCGCTCGGTTGATGTCGACATGCCGTAACCGTTGTTCTCGCAGACGAAAACGACCGGTAACTTCCAGACCGAGGCCATGTTGAGCGCCTCATGGAAAGCGCCTTCGTTATTCGCTCCATCACCGAAGAACGAGACTGCGACCTTCCCTGTGCGCAGACGCTTGGCCGTTAGAGCGGCACCGACGGCGATCGGGATGCCGCCGCCGACGATCCCATTCGCGCCGAGATTGCCTGTAGAGACGTCGGCGATGTGCATCGAGCCACCCCGGCCGCCACAATAGCCGGTTGTCTTGCCAAAGAACTCCGCGAACATTCGCTTCACTTCGGCGCCTTTCGCGATGCAATGGCCATGGCCGCGATGCGTCGATGTAATCTGGTCATCGCGGGTCAGCGGCAGGCAGATGCCAACCGCGCTGGCCTCCTGGCCGATCGAGAGATGCATGGTGCCGTGGATCAGGCCCCGCATGTAGCTTTCTTCGGCGGCTTCCTCGAATCGGCGGATCAGATGCATGCGCCGCAGCGCGTCGAGCAGCTGTTCGCGCGGGTATTGCCGGTAAAGGAACGGCAGATTGGTTCCACCTGCCGCGGCAGGCGGGTCTTGGGGATCCGTCATGTTTCAGGCTCCTTTGCCGTAGATGAGCGCATCCTGCCGGGCGCGAAGAGCGGCGAGTTTCGAGCCTTCCGCGACCGCCGCATTCGCATAGGTCAGCATTTCTCCCTTTCGGACGGGTGCGGTGACCGTGCCGCCCTGGAGCATTCCGCAGGGTATGGCTCGCGCGGCGCGCGCCTCCTCGGCGGTCATGATCCAGGCGCGATAGGCGTACTCACCGATGGCATCGAGCCGATCGCCGGGTTTCAGATCCTTCTTGGCAAGCGCGCAGACTTCGGCAACCGGCCGAGCGAGCGGCACCATGTCCGGCTTGCCGTAGAGAACGACGCGCGCGCAGGTCAGCGGGACCTCCAGCGACGTCAGATGATAAGGCCGGTGGAAGGTGAAGTAGGGACCCTTTCCCATCTTCAGGTCTTCCATGCGCTCGGAAATGCGCGGGTGTGACATCTCCGCGACGACGAAGACGCCAGGCGCGACCCCCTTGCCGATCGAATAGTCGACGACGCCGACGCGCGAGAGTACGCCGCCGTCCTTCTCCGGAATCAAGGTCGAGGTCAGCTGGTCCAAGGTGGCGGCGGGGCCGTGCATGCCGGGCTTGTCAGGAATTAGGCCGGTCGCATTGGCGATCGCGGCCATTTCGACCATCGTCTTCGAGCCATCGACGAACTCGACGAGCATACGGACGTTCATGTGCCGGCGCGCGGCCTCCTCGGCATAGTCGTCCGGGACGGCGTCGAAATTGAGCGGATTGTTCTTGCCCTTTCCGGCTGCCACGATCGGATGCCCCATCGCGGTGACGAACTCGATCAGCTCCATGCAGGAAGAGGGCTCGTCGCCGGCGCCGAGAGAGTATGTGACGCCGAGCCGGTCTGCCTCACTCTTGAGATAGGCGCCGATGGTGACGTCCGCCTCGACATTCATCATCACGAGATGCTTGCCGTGTTCCATCGCGGCCAGCCCGATCTCGGCGCCAACCGATGGCACCCCGGTGGCGTCGATGACGACATCAATCAGGCCGCTGTTGAGGATCAACCCGGAGTCGGATGTCACCGCGACTTTACCGGCTTCCATCGCTGCGTTCAGCCCGGATTGGTCGGACGCGTCACGGTAATGACCGTCCTCCTGATAGGCGATCTCGACGGCTTTCCGTGCGGCGGGGATATTGAGGTCGCAGATGGCGCCAACCGTTACGCCCGACATATGCGCGACGCGGGTCACGATATCCGTGCCCATTTCGCCGGAACCTATTAGGCCAATGCGGATCGGGCGCCCACTTTCGGCACGTGCCAGGAGATCACGAGTCAGTCCGGTTGGTGCGACATTGCTGCCCATTGAGCTTCTCCTATTCGAATCATCGGGCTGACCAATCAGCACAGATTCGTACATTTAGTGCTTATTTAATAACAATGTTCATTTTTGGCGCATGCAAAGGCGTCCATCGTGTCATTTGCCAAAGCGCCTAGAACCGCTTCGCCGACCTGCGCCTGCGATCAGTCCACTGCGATATCGTCCAGAAAGCTCGTGCCGATCTCTGTCGCCGCTACCGAGAAGATCTCGGCGGTCGTCGCCGCGATGTCTGACAGGCTGTCGCGCATGAAGATGCCCTTGGGCTTGATACCGGGCGTCCAGACAAGGAGGGGAGTAAACTCGCGGGTGTGCTTGTCATGGCCGATCGTGGGATCGTTGCCGTGATCGCCCGTGACGATCAGCAAATCCCGCGAACTCATCATCGACATCATGTTGCCGATGCCCTCGTCGGCTAGCCGCAGACAGGCGGCATAGCGCTCGGCGCTCTCGTCATGGCCTGCCAGGTCGGTCTCCTGGATGTTGATCGCGATGAGCCCGGAGCGGACACGCGCCATCGACGCGTAGGTCGCATCGAGCACCGGCTGTGTCAGAACATGCGGCTCCTTGTGCGCGCCTTCGCATGTAATGACGTCGGCAACTTTGCCGAGAAGTTCGACCTCATAGCCCGCCTTTTTCAGGATCGTCGGGACCTGAACGTCCGGCGTGGTGCCGCGCGTCAGATGCCGCACCACGTAGTTGCTGGTGTAGAGGCCAAGCGCGACATTGTTGACGCCGCACTGCCCTGTCGGCCGGCGCTCCGTGCAACGGCGGATGTCGGCGGCGTGGAAACCGTAGCCGCCCATCGCGACGACCCGGCGCACCCGTGCCACCGAACGCAGGATCTCACCGACTTTGACGATATCCTCGTAGGCCATGTCCTCGATCGAGCCGACGCAGTGATAGGTCTGCAGCGGATCGCTCTCGAGATTGTCCCCGCAGATCATCTTGCCATCGACGAACAGGGCAGAAAGCCCATCTCCCGCCGGTTCGACATGATGCCCGGCCCGCCGCAGCGCCGCAGCGACATCGGCACTCACCGCATCGAACAGCTCTTCCGGCACGTCGGGCACGCGCGAGCCCATGATGACCTGATGGCCGAGATAAGTGTCGGCGCCCTTGTAGCCGAGATTGCACATGCCATGCACCGCGATAGGAGCAGGGTCGACCCTGAGGCCGGACCCCGGTGCGACGGTGCCGAGACCGAGACGTTCCAGGTTCGGCAGCGAAAGCCCGCCCACCGCGCTGACGACGTGTTTCAGCGTGTTGGAGCCAACATCATTGGGACGGACAAGGTGCACATCCGGAAGCGCGCCGATGCCGAGCGCGTCGAGGACGAGGATGATGACACGATCGAAGGAGGGTGTTGTGCCTGTCATGGCTGATCCCGTCGCGGCCCTTCAGGCGTTCGAGTCGCTGCGCGGCAGCAGATGGATGGTTTGTTCCTTGAAGCCGACCCCCACCTGATCGCCCTCGCGGATCCTCCACGAATCCCCGAGCGCAGACCGGACGGCCGCCAAGACCGTATCGCCAACGCGAACCCGGTATTCCGTCAGGTCGCCGAGATACTCGATCTCCTCGACACGGCCAGGAAGCCCTTCGCCCGGCTGGCCGAGGGTAATCGCCTCCGGCCGCAGAAGCGCCAGCACGTCTTTGGGGAAGGTCGCGCTTGGAACGGGAGCTTGCACGCGGGTTCCCAGAAGCTCGATCTCGACCTTCCCGTTCGGCTCGCCGACCACGCCTGCAGGCAGTGCGTTCACCTTGCCGACAAATTGGGCGACGAAGAGTGTGGCCGGACGGGCGTAGATTTCCTCCGGCGCACCGACCTGCTCGATCCGCCCGCTTTTCATGACCGCGATACGATCGGAGAGGCTCATTGCCTCGTCCTGGTCGTGGGTCACGAACAGTGCCGTCGTGCCGAGCCGCCGCTGCAGCCGGCGCAGCTCCGAGCGCACCTGCACGCGCAGTTTGGCATCAAGATTGGAGAGTGGCTCGTCAAAGAGGAGCAGGTCCGGATGCATGACAAGAGCTCGCGCCACGGCGACACGCTGCTGCTGGCCGCCAGAGAGCTGGCCGGGCAGACGTGGCCCATAGTCGTCCAATCCCACCGCAGCGAGCGCGGTAGCAACCTCGCTGCGGACAGTCGCCTCGGCGACGCGCCTTAGCCGCAACGAATAGGCGACATTTTCGAACACGCTCATATGCGGAAACAGCGCGTAGTTCTGAAAAACGAGGCCGATTCGGCGGTGATGGGCCGGCAGCCGCGCGATCGAGCGGGAGTCGAGCAGGATCTCGCCGGATTCGAAATCTTCTAAGCCTGCGAGGGTTCGCAGCACGGTGGTCTTGCCGCAACCCGACGGGCCCAACAGGGTGACGAACTCGCCAGGTGCGAGATCGAGGTTGAAATCCGTCACGACCGGCAGACGCCGCCCGCGGCCAAGCGGGTAAGATTTGTCGAGATTGCGGATTGCGAGGGCCTTGGCGAGTGTCTGTTGCATATCGGTATTCCTAGCGTGCTTCGCGCCAGTCGCTGCCGAGCAGCCGTGGCACACCGTGAATCACCGCAAGCACCATCAGGACGACGATGACGCTGAGAGCGGCGGCCTCGCCGAGGTCACCGCGATCCATCTGCGAGAGGATCGTCGGTGTAACCAGAGACCAATGGGGTGAGACCACGAAGATGACGGCGCTGAGCGTGGTGACGCTGCGCGTGAAGGAGAAGATCATGCCGGCGAGCAGCGCCGGCTGTACGATGGGCAGCAGAATCCGCCACAGCGTCTGGCCCGAGGTCGCCCCCATGGTGGTGGAGGCCTCGTCCAACGTCCGATTGATCTGGTTCAGCGCCGCCACGCCGGAACGGATGCCATACGGCAGCGAGCGCACGACGAAGGCGGCGATGATGATCGCGGCCGTGCCGGTCAGCATCAAGGGCGGAGCGTTGAAGGCCAGTCCGAAGGCCAGGCCGATGACCGTCCCGGGAATGGCCAGCGGCAAATTGGCCACGAAATCGAGAAGCGATTGGCCTGGCGCACGCGTGCGGGCCACGACCCAGGCGATCAGCAGGCCGATCGTCACGGACAGGAAGGACGCGACGAGCCCTAGCAGCAGCGTGTCCATGAGCGCGCCGCGCGACTTGGTCAGTGCAGCGACGAAATGTTTCGTTGTGAAGCTGTAGTTGATCCCGAATAGCTGGGTAAATGCGCCAGCCAGGATTGTCGCGTATTGCAGGCAGATCACGAGGGTGATCACACCGACAAAAACGAGCGCAGCGAACTGAACACCCCGATGGCGCACTTCGCGATGCCGGCTGGAGCCCTTGGCGCCGACCGATGAGAAGGACATCCGCGCCGTCAGCGCCTTGTGCGCAAAGAACATCACCACAGCGGGCAAAAGCAGCAGCACTGCCAGCGCCGCCCCTTTCGGAATATCGTACATGCCAATGATGGTCTGATAGATCTGAGACGACAGGACCGGGAAATCGCCACCAAGCAGGAGAGGGTTTCCAAGGTCCGCGAAGGAGTAGCTGAACATCAGCAGCATCGACCCTGCCAGACCCGGCACGAGGAGAGGCAGGCTGACCGTTCGCAGCACGTTCCAGCCATTCGCCCCCATGGTCGAGGCAGCCTCCTCCAGCGAGGCATCGAGCCCCCGGAAAAGATTCAGCATCAGCAGATAGGCGAACGGAAAATATGAGATCAGTTGCGCGACGACGAGGCCCGTAAATCCGTAGAGCCCGGTTGTCTGCACGCCCAACAATTCATGCGTTATCAGGCCGCGGCGGCCGTAAAGCATGATCAGGGCAAGTGCCATCAGAATAGGCGGCGAGATCGTCGGTAGCAACGCGAAGAAGTGCCAGATCTTCTTGCCGGGTATGGCAACGCGGGCGATGGTATAGGCATAGAGCGTCGCGAGAACCGTGCCGAGCACCGCGACGGTTGCGCCGAGCAGCAGTGTGTTCCAGAAAACCTTGCGATTATAGGGATCGGCGACGGTTCCCGTCAGCGAAGCCAGGGAGAAGCGCCCATCGGTCGTGAATGCCCGGGCCAGCAGGTCGAGCATGGGATAGGCTGTGAAGATGAAGACGAAGACTGCCACGCCGGGAAAGACCCAATAAAGGGTCCAATCCCGACGTTGCGTTCCCTCCGCCATGCCCGCAGGCGCAACGGACGTCATTGGCTCACTTGCGCCCCGCGAGGATATCGTTCTGGAAGCGCGCGATGATCGTCTTGCGCGTTTCCGAATTACCGGCCCAGTCGAAATCGAAGTCGATCAGCTTGGCGCTGGCGAACGGCTTCACGAGATCATGGACCTTGGCCTTGGAGTTGGTCGGCATGTCGAAATATTCCGACGCAGCCAGGATCTCCTGCGAGGCGGGTGTCACCGCCCAGTCGAGGAATGCCTTGGCGGCTTCCGCTTCCGGCGCATCCTTGAGCATGACGGCGCAGAACAGATCGTAACCCGTGCCCTCGCTCGGTAGTGTCATCTCCAGCGGGAAGCCCTTGTGCATGCTGCCGAGGATATCGTGCGCGAAAAGAATGCCGACGCCGACTTCGCCACGGCCGACAAGCTGGGTCGGACCAATTCCCGAACGGGTGTATTGCGAAACGTTGGTATTGAAGCGCTTGATATAATCCCAGCCCTTTTCCTGGCCCATCAATTGAAGGACGGTCGCCAGGAAGGTGTAGCCGGTGCCGGACGTCGCGGGGCTGCCGATGCAGATCTGCCCGGCGAATTCCGGCTTGGTCAGGTCCTCCCAACTGGTCGGCGCCTTGAGGCCCTTCTCCTTGAGAAAAGTCTTATTCGAGGCGATGCCAATGAAATCGACGTCGATGCCGGTCCAGTAGCCCTCCGGATCGACGTGCTTCGCCGGGATGTCCGTGACGCCCTTCGGCTTGTAGGGCTGCAGCAACCCCTCGCTCTTCAATGTCATCATCGAGGGCAAGCCGATGCCGTAAAGCACGCTGGCCTGCGGGCGCGCGCGCTCGGCACGGATCCGGTTCACGGCCTCTCCCGCGGATAGGCGGAGGAAAGTGGTCGAGATGCCCGAGCTACTCTCGAAATCCTTTGCCAACGCCGCGCATGTCGGCTCAGGCGGCCCCATATAGGCGGTCAATTTCTTAACCTGCCCCTGGGCGGCGAAAGCGGGGAGCAGGGTCGTGCCTAAAAGGCCGCCCGCGAACCGCCGGCGATTCAATTTCATCAGATTCCCTCCTTGAACATTATTGTTGCGCAAGGAATATTTGTTCAGTCACTTATTTGTCAAGCAGCCTCAGCCTTAAGCACTGGTTGGTCCCGTCAGCTGGGGGGGGGGCGTGCACCTCACTTTCCAGCAAACTAAGCACTTAGAAATCCATGGCGGGCGTCCCTAATAATCAAGCCCGAACTTCAGCGCCCAGCGCCTAACCGTCTTGGAGGAAACGGCAAATGCCGCGCTCCAGCAGCATCTCCTCGACCAGTCGAAGGCTCAGCGGGAAGCGGAAGTACAGCCACACCACATGGGCGATGATCGCGGGCGGGAAACGATGGCGCTTGTAGGTACGCAGGGCAGGCTTATGCGAACCCACCTGCAAGGCTGGTGCTAGGCCGAAGTTAACGTGACAATGCCGTCGACGGGTTCTATGCGGTCAACGTGAAGGTATTCCGGATGCTTCCGTCGGGCACGGTAATCAAATGGTATGTCAAAGACTAGCCCGATCTCGCCACATCAAAGACCGCAGTGGCGCTTTATACGAAAGCTATTGAAGATCAAACTAGTGCACTCATCGATCATATTCGGCAAGCGCAACTGGCAGTGATTGTATGACCACGTTTCCTGCGGCTGGCAAACCGGCAAGAACGGCGCTCACTATTTCATTCCGGCTAGCGCCATGGCCTTTCGCCTGGGCAACGTGAAAAGGCAGGCCGCTGTCCAAGCGTGTGGCTGCTAGGATGCCAATGTAAACGAGCGCCTCTGTTTTCGCATCTAAAGCCGATGCCGTTCCAAGTTTCTCGACAGCTTCAAGCCACGCCTTCTGATGATCAGGCGCGTCGGTGAAGAATGTCTGAAACGCATTACTTACGCGTGAACTGGCCGTCATTGCCACCCCCCCACCCCGATTTGAATCTGTTCAATAATATCAATTTGACGCCATTTCTGCTGCGAACGGTTTATGGCAATCGGTGCATCGTCAGCAACCGGTGCAACCGTGACTTTCAGCGTGTATCGTTGGAGCGCCCTCCACGCCAGCGGTAGCCGCTGTAAGAAGGCATGCGCGACTGGTAGACGGCCACAGGCGTGTGTTTTGGAGTGCACCCCTGCGGGTAGACAGGATCAAGCTGCGGATTTGACCGTGAGGCGGGCGTGTTGATCCTCGAACTGCTGCGGGCTGAGATAACCGAGCGCGGAGTGCCGTCGGTCTGCATTGTAGGCCTGATCGATGAAGCGCGGAAGGTCGGAGAAGGCGCTTGCTGGCCATAATGCCGGAAGCAAGAGCTTCAAAGTGCACCTCGACGGCTATAATCAGGTGGAATACCTCTCTGGAAAGAGCCCGAAGACCGCGCGCAAGGAGTTCTTCTACTTCAGCGACGACGGAGACTTGCTCGCACTGCGCTATGAGCACATCAAGATCCATTTTATGATCCAGGAAGCGACCGGCATCGACGTCTGGCGCCGTCCCTTTACGACCCTGCGGGCACCGATCTTTTTCGATCTCAGCATCGACCCCGGCGAGCGCGCCCAGGAAGGCATGGGATACAACGACTGGTGGTATCGAAGGGCGTTCATCGCGGTTCCGGCGCAGAATATCATTGCGCAGACCCTGGCGTCGTTCAAGGACTTCCCACCCCGGCAGAGCCCCACGAGCTTCACCGTGGATCAAGCCATGGAGGCGTTGACGCAGACGTCGGCTGGAAGCAAATAGAGCCGACTGAACCGACAGTTCACCGCATGGCAACTGGCTCGGCTGGGCTGACAGGCCTCACAATCCCCCGAAGGCCGTTGCGAGGCGTGAGGCTCATTTCAGTGTCGCAGACGGAGCCAGAAATCAGCTGACGCTGCGGGGGACGTTACGGGCCGGTTCGTTGCCTTACCGTTCGCACGATCGGGCTAGCCCCCGAGCGGACATTGCAGGTGGCCGCTTTGGGCCAAACTTCGATCGCCGCCCCTATGGCGGCGAATGACTGGGAGCTTAGGTTCGGCGGCACGCTCAGTTTCTGCCGATCCGCGCCCCATTTCCGGACATTGGCTGGCCTCCAGGAAGCGGACGTTAGCATCACCACGCTGAGCGTTCGCTTTCGCCCCGCAAATGGGGAAAGAGCGGGTTCAAATCTGTGGCCGGGCGAGACTGGATATCCAGTCGGAAATCTTTTCACTGGCCGAGCGGCTTTGCCAATCCGAGAAGGTGTAAGGCTTCGAGGCTGCTGCATCCTTGTCGAACAGAGCGGTTTGAAGGGGATCGGGCCATTCTTATTTGAGGAACTGCGCCCCTCGGCATGTGTTCATGGCCCAAGGAGGATACGCCATGAATGCACTGACTTTAGCTCTGCTCTTCGCAGCCGCGATCGCCGCGACAGCCTGTAGCACGACCGAGCAGCGCGTCGGCGGAGCCGCGGTCGGAGCCGGCACCGGCGCCGCAGTGGGCGGCCCGGTTGGCGCGGTTGTCGGCGGAGCAGCAGGTGCTGTTACAGCGCCAACGGTCGTGCGGGAGACGCGGCGGGCGACACGCTGAACCAAATTGCCTCTTGCATCGCCGCACTTGACTATGTCTCGGAAGACAAGGACGCCCCCTACTCTGGCGGCGGAACGATCCCGCGAAGCGCGTTAAAGAATTTGGACCTACATGAGATCGGGCGCAGGTCGAAATCGCTGCAGTTTGAACCAGGCATCCGGCAGCCCAGCTTGCTCGATCATCAGCCGTCCGAGGCCTACCTTGTCGTCTGGTGCCTGCCTGTACCAAGCCTCCAGCCGATCAACATTCGCCGTGATACCGATCGCCTCGGCTTTTTTTTCAGCATCGCGCCTGACTGCTGAGTCGGGCAGAACGGCACGAAGAAAGAGCAAATGCCTCGATAGATCAGAAGTTACATGGTCGGAGCTCGTTAACATCCTGTCCGCAAGCGGACCTCCAGAATGCTGTTACAGCACAGGTCCTAGTGAGTTTCGGGGCCGGCAATTGGCGAACTCGCCTAAGCGCTTGGGCATGGCCCGACCAAAAGTCGGCCGGGCCATCGATCTCCCATTCGTCAGAACATGTGGAAAGGCGGCTTGGCATCGTCCGGCAGGAGCGCCTTGTAGGGCGTCCGGACCAGACGCTCCTGGAAGTCGGCCTTAGCTTGTTCCAACAGCCCCGGTTCGACGAGCACGTCCACGGCGACGCCCGCCATGACCTTCGCGACGTGAACCATGCCCTTGTGCGCCAAGGGTGACTGGCCATGAGCCGTCAACTGCCAGGAATGGCCCGGCGTCCCAATCGTATAGGTCGCACCGCGCGCCTGGACTGTTGGCACTGCCCAGGAGACGTCACCGACATCGGTCGAGCCCATCATCCGCGGTCCCGGCACCTCCTTAGGCGCGATCGCGTTGCAGAGCGGGAAATCGGTCACCGGCAAACCCGAGCGGCGGAAAGCGCTTTCGATATGTGCAGGCGTCACGGTCTTCTGCATGCGCCGGGCGAAGGCGACGTCGTCCCCATCGAACGGAGGCGGACCGAGGCGATCGAAATTGCGCTGCATGGCCTCTTCGAGAGGTGTGTTCGCCAGCAGGTTGCTCATCGCGCTGACGACCTCATTGGTGACAGTGGTCTCGGTCATCAGCGCCGCGCCTTCGGCGATTTTCCGAACGCGGGCAAGGAGCTCGTGCACCTGGGAGACCATCGTCGCGCGCACGACGTAGCGCAGCCTGGCCTTGGCCTGCACGACGTTCGGCGCAATGCCGCCGGCATCAAGATAGGCGTAGTGAATGCGGGCATCGGATGGCATGTGCTCGCGCATGTAGTTGACACCGATATTCATCAGCTCGGCGGCGTCGAGTGCTGAACGGCCGAGGTGCGGCGCTGCGGCGGCGTGGCTGGCGCGACCGGAGAACTCGAAGTCGATCGTTGTATTGGCGAGCGACATGGCCGCGGTCACCGCTGCGAAATCCGCCGGATGCCATGAAATCGCGATGTCGACATCCTTGAAGGCGCCTTCCTTGACCATGAACGCCTTGCCAGCCCCGCCTTCCTCCGCCGGGCAGCCATAGTAGCGGACACGGCCCTTGAGCCCACGCTCCGCAAGGAAATCCTTGACGGCCGCGGCCGCCAGCATGGCACCGGCTCCCAGCAGGTTATGGCCGCAGCCATGACCGGCCGGCTGGTTCGGAAGCGGCTGGTGCTCGGAGACGCCGGGAGCCTGCGACAGCTCCGGCAGCGCATCGTATTCGCCGAGGATGGCGATCACCGGGCCATCTTCTCCCGCCTCGCCCATGACGGCGGTCGGCAATCCGGCGATGCCTGTCTCCACGCGAAATCCCTCGCGCTGAAGCTGCTCGGCATGGGCCGCGGCCGACTTGACCTCCCGGTAGTTGAGCTCGGGCATTTCAAAGACGCGGTCGCTCAGCTCGATGTAGTCCGCCTGCTTTGAATCGACGATCGTCCAAATCTTATCGGCATTCTGCACAGTCTTCTCCCGAGATGCATCCGCGCCCGCATGGGCCGCTGAAGGCCGTCGTCAGCCGCGTTGCTCCGGCGTCGGCTGCCTCAGCCGCGAGAAGCTACTACAAGGCGGGCGGCAGAACGGCCGAATTTTGCTCCGAAGAATGGGCGAATGTTGCAGGCCGATCGCGTTTACGCGCGCCCTCCGAAACTCGGGAAGCTTGCCATTATCCGCTCCCGCGTTCAGGGCTTCCCTTGCGCCAAAAGCGGAAATTGGCTGCCTGCCTGATAGCGGACCTTCATTGCCAGCACGTGTTCAACCACGCACATCCTCCCGTCGCAGATATGCGGGACGCCTAACGCTACGGAGATTGAAAGCGGACGAGCTCGCCGAGATAGGGCTTCGCGATCGGAGAAGCATAGCCGCCGCTGCGGCTCGTCGACAGCCGCAGGTCGATGAGGCCTTCCAGGATTTTGACGCCACAGGCCACCCCGTCCACGATCGGCACGCCGAGTTCGCGGGCCAGTGGGTCTACGAGATCGGCCATGCCGGCGCAGCCGAGAACGATGCAGTCGGCCTTGTCTTCGGCGATGGCCAGCCGGCACTCGGCCAGGATAACCGAGGCTGCATCTTTCCCCTCGGTCTCCAGGTCGAGCACCGCGAGCTCGGTGGTGCGCACACTGCGGCAAGCGTGGTCCATGCCGTAGGCGCGCACGAGATGCTCGAGGATGATCCGGCTGCGATGCTGCGTTGCCACGATCGAGAAGCCGCCGCTGATGAAGGAGGCCATGTGCATGGCCGCCTCCGCAATGCCGACGACCGGGCCATTCGCGATCTCGCGGGCGGCGCGCAGGCCCGGGTCGTCGAAGCAGGCGATCAGGTAGCCTTCATAGCCTTCGGCCGCGCCCTTGCGCACCTCGTCGAGGACGCCGAGAGCGCTGATCGCCTCGTCGTAGTGCCCTTCGATCGAGACCGGCCCCATGGCCGGGCTGACCGCGAGGATCTCCGTGCCCGGCCGCGCAACTGCCAAGGCCGCCTCGCCGATCTTGCGGGTCATCGACAGCGTCGTGTTGGGATTGATGACCTTGAGCTTCATCCTCATGCCTCTCTTCTGCGGCGCGACTGCGGGGCACCGCCCTGCAGTCATCCTGCCCTTACTCGGCGGTGATCAGGGCGTAGTTCTTCGGCTGCCGGTGCTGGGCGAAGTTGAAGATGTTGTCGCGGATCTCCCGGCAGCGCTCGAAATCCGCGACCGCCGTGATGACCTCGTCCTCCAGTGTCGTTGTCAGGGCAGCGAGTTCCCCCGTGGGCGCGACGATGCAGGAATGGCCGAGCAGCATGCAGCCCTCCTCGACACCGGTCTTGCCGGCGGCGGCAGTCCAGGCGCCGTTCTGATAGGCGCCGGCCTGCATCGAAAGCAGATGGTGGAAAGAGCTTAGATGGTCGTGCTGCGGCACGGGCGGGTTGTGCAGCGGCGTGTTGTAGCCGCCGCAGATCAGCTCGGCGCCCTTCAGACCCATCACGCGCCAGGTCTCGGGCCAGCGCCGGTCATTGCAGATGAACATGCCGAGCTTGAAACCCTCGACTTCATAGACCGGGAAGCCGAGGTCGCCCGGCTCGAAATAGCGCTTCTCCAGATGCTGGAACGGCCGGTAGGCCTCGTAGTCCTTGTGGCCGGGGAGATGGACCTTGCGATACTTGCCGACGATGCGGCCGGCCTTGTCGACGGCGATCGCCGTGTTGAAGCGGCGCTTGACCCCGCCCTCGACCACGAGTTCCGCGAAGCCGATATTGAAGCCGATGCCGAGTTGCGCCGCAGCCTCGAACAAGGGTCGTGTCGACGGACCCGGCATCTGCGTCTCGTAGAAGGAATCGAGTTCGGCCTCGTCCTCCAGCAGCCAGCGCGGAAAGAATGTGGTGAAGGCGAGCTCGGGGAAAACGACGAATTCCGCGTTTCGCGCCGCCGCCTGCTTCAGCATGTCGATGAGCCGCGCCACAACGCGCTCCCTGCTGTCGCTGCGTTGGACCGGCCCCTGCTGGGCGACCGCGAGGATGATCTTGCCTGGCACTGTCCTGCCTCCTTGTCCGATGGTTTCCGTTTCAGCGCAGGGCGGCGTTGCCGCGTGGCCGGTAGCGCGCACGCTTGAGGAAGCGGCCCTCGCCGGGTTCGCCGACGTAATCGCGATTCTCGACGACCGTCTTGCCGCGCAGCAGCACCATGCGCGGCAGGCCCTTCACGCTGCGCCCCTCATAGGAGGAGTAGTCCATGGCGTTGTGCATGGCTGATTGCGTGATCGTCATTTCGGCTTCGGGATCCCAGATCACGATGTCGGCGTCGGAGCCGACGGCGATGGTGCCCTTCTGCGGGAACAGGCCGAAGATCTGGGCCGGACGGGTCGCGACGAGGTCGACGAATTCGGTGAGGCCGATCCGCCCCTCATTGACGCCTTGATAGACCAACATCATCCGCTCCTCGACGCCGGGAGCGCCGTTCGGAATCTGGCGGAAATCGTCCTTGCCGAGGACCTTGTGGCGGCCGAACGACCAGGAGCAGTGATCGGAGGAGACGGTCTCCAAAACCCGATCGGCCAGCGCGTCCCAGAGCAGCTCCTGATCGGCCTTGGTTCGGGCGGGCGGCGTGAAGACGAATTTGGCGCCCTCGAAGCCCGGCCGGTCGAGATCGTCCTTGGTGAGGTAGAGATATTGCGTGCAGGTCTCGGCGATGGCGTCTACGCCGCGCCGCCTGGCCCGCAGCAATTCGTCGAGCGCCTCTGCGCAGGTCAGATGAACAATGTAGATCGAAGTGCCGACGATCTCGGCCAGCGCGATGGCGCGCGCCGTCGCCTCGGCCTCGACGCGGGGCGGCCGGCTCAGCGCATGGTAGAGCGGCGCGGTCTTGCCTTCCGCGACGAATTTGTCGCGCAGATAATCGGCCGCGTCGCCGTTCTCGGCATGGACCATGACCAGCGCGCCGCTCTGCTTGGCCTGTTCGAGCGCCTTGAGCAGGACGGTATCGTCGATCATGACCTCACCGCGATAGGCCATGAACAGCTTGAAGGAGGGAATGCCCTTCTCGGGCAGGGTCGCGAGTTCCGCGAAAACCGCCTCGTTCATGTCGGTGACAATGATGTGGTAGCCATAGTCAACCGCCGCCTTGCCGGCCGCCTTGGCATCCCAATGGGCGATCGCGTCGGCGAGGCTGCCGCCCCGCTTCTGCGCACAGAAGTCTATGATCGTCGTCGTCCCACCGCAGGCCGCCGCGATCGTGCCCGAGCGGAAATCATCGGCGGAGCGCCGCTCCCCCTCCCCTGCATCGATATGGGTGTGCACGTCGATGCCGCCCGGCATGACGTAGCAGCCGGCGGCGTCGATCTCCCGCGCTGCTTTCGGGAAGCTGCCGCCGATCTGCACGATCTTGCCGTCGGCGATGCCGATATCGGCCTTCGAGAGCCCGGCCGTGCTGACGACCGTTCCGTTGCGGATGATCACATCCATCGCGTCGCTTCCCTTTCTCATCTGTTGTCTTGCAGCGCCTTGCCCCTTCGGACCCGGGCGCCGGGAGGTCTTCGAGAGATCGTTCCGTCACTCTCGTTCCGCGTCAGCTATTGCGCAGCCGTGGATTGAGGGCGTCGTTCAGGCCCTCGCCGATCAGGTTGATGGCGAGCACGGTGAGCAGGATGGCGACGCCGGGAATGGCCGTCAGATACCAGGCGGTGCGAAGCTGGTCGCGGCCGGCACCGATCATCGTGCCCCAGCTCATCACATTGGGGTCGCCGAGCCCGAGGAAGGCCAGCGAGGACTCGGTCAGGATCGCGCTCGCGACCATGATCGAGGCGGTGACGATCACCGGCGAGAGCGTGTTGGGCAGGATCTGGCGGAAGATGATCCGAACATCGCTCATGCCGATCGAGCGGCAGGCCAGCACGAAGTCGCGCTCGCGCATCGTCATGAACTCAACCCGGACCAGACGCGCCACCGGCGGCCAGGAGACCAGCGAGATGGCGAGGATGATGGTGAGGAGCGAGGGATGAAGTAGGGTCACGATCACGATCGTCAGCAGGAAGGGCGGCACGGTCTGGAAGGATTCCGTGCAGCGCATCAGGATGTCGTCGACCTTGCCGCCGTGATAGCCGGCGAAGGCGCCCGCGACGATGCCGAGAAACAGGGCCGCCAGCGTCGCCGCGATGCCGATGCTGAGGGAGATCCGGGCGCCGTGGAAGATGCCGGCGGCGAGATCGCGCCCCAGCGCGTCGGAGCCGAGCGGGAAACCGGCTTCCTCGCCAGGCCACAGCATCGGGCGGGTCACCATCGACCAGGGGTCCTCGGGAAAGACGAGCGATGCGAGCAGTGCCATGGCGACGATCGCGATCAGGAGCACGCAGCCCAGGACGCTGGTCCAGCGCTGGCAGAACGCGCGAAGGGACTTGCTGCGAAGGAGCGTCACGACAGGATGATCCTTGGGTCGACCAGCGCGTAGACGATGTCGACGACGATGTTCATGACGAGGACGAGCACGCAGCTGATGACCAGCACGCCCATCAGCAGGTTGAAGTCACGCTGGAAGATCGCTTCGGAAGCCAACCGTCCGAGCCCCGGCCAGGCGAAGACGGTTTCAATCAGCACGGCCCCACCGATGAGCGAGCCGACCTGCAGCCCGACCATCGTGACGATCGGCAGGAGCGCGTTGCGGAAGACGTGACGCCACGCGACGGTGCCGTCGGAGAGCCCCTTGGCTTGGGCAGTGCGGACGTAGTCGGAGTTCTGGACCTCCAGCATCGAGGCCCGCATCAGCCGCGTGTAGATGGCGATATAGAACAGCGAGAGCGCCGCGCTTGGCATCACCGCATGGCGCGCGATGTCGAGGATCCGCTCCCAGGTCGAGAGGCGCACGCCCAGCGTGGTCATGCCGCCGGTCGGGAACCAGCCAAGCTGAACCGAGAACAGCACGATCATCATCAGTGCGATCCAGAAGATCGGCGTGGCATAGAACAGCAGCGCGGCCAGCGAGATGGCGTTGTCGAGCGGCTGGTTGACGTGGCGCGCGGCGGTGACGCCGAGCAGGATGCCGGCGCCGACCGCCGTGGTGATGCTGATGCCGAGCAGCAGGAAGGTCGGGGGCAACCGTGTCATGATGAGCTCGGACACCGGCTGGTTGGTCCGCAGCGAATAGCCGAGGTCGAAGCTGAGGATGTTCAAGGCATATTTGTAGAGCTGGACCAGGAGTGGCTGGTCCAGCCCGAGTTGCTGGCGCATGCGCGCCAGATATTCTGGCGAGGCCGCGCCCGCCTCCCCGGCGAGGACGTCGACGACGTCCCCGGGGGCACTGTGGAGCAGGACGAACAGCAGGACGATGATGACGAGCATGGTGAGCACGCTCTGCATCAGCCGCCGTGCCACGAAACGGGGCAGGTTCGACACGGCCTGGCTCCTATCGCGCTATTCGGCCAGCCAGGCCGTGGCCAGATTGCCATAAGCGCCGTCCGGGCCGACCGTCGGGCTATGCAACTTCTTGTTGTAGACGGTGGTAAAGCTGAACTCGAACAGGTTCAGGATCGGCAGGTCCTCGGCGACGGTCTTTTGCGCCTGGGCGAAGAGAGCCTTGCGCTTCGTCAGGTCGTTTTCCTCACGCGCCTGCTCCCAGACCTTGTCGAGATCGGGGTTGCTGTAGCCTGAGGCGTTGGCGAAGGTGACGCCCTTGCGGATGTTGGGACCGTAATACAGCCGCTGCACGCCGGCGGAAGGATCGGCGAACATGAAGAGGAAGTTGATCGACAGATTGAAGTCGTAATCGGTATAGACGCGGCGCAGGAAGGTCGGCGAATCCGAGGAGCGGATCTCAACCTCGATGCCGATGCGGGCCAGGCTCTGCTTGAGATACTCAGCCATGCGCGAGAATTCGGGAGAGGGCGTCAGCTCCGTCGTCAGCTTGAAGCGCGGGGCGGAACCCTTGCGCGGGAATCCGGCCTGATCGAGCAGATCATTGGCCTTCTTCTGATCCTGGCCATACATCGGCACGCCGTCGGTGGTATAGTATGGTGAATCCGAGGTGAGCGGGCCGGTCGCGATCTTGCCGTAGCCGAAGAGGATGTTGTCGAGGATGAACTTGCGGTCGAGCGCATACATGATCGCCTGACGGACGCGCTTGTCCTTGAGGTATTCGTTGCGCGTGTTCACCTCGACCATCGCCATCGGCGCGAACATCTGGTAGCCGTCCGTCGTCACCGCCAGTTCAGGCTTGGTCAACAGGCGCTTGAGATCCGAGGGCGCGACGGCGTTGAACACGCCGAGCTGGGCCTCGCCGGCCTCCAGCGCGGCCGCCCGCGAACCGCCATCGGGCATGACCCTCATCACGATCTGATCGAGATAGGGCTTGCCTTCCTGCCAATAGCCCGGATTGCGCTCAAGCCGGATATACTGGCCGCGCTGCCACTCCTTGAAGACGAATGGCCCGGTGCCGACCGGTGCATTGTTGACCGGATTAGTGCGGATGTCGGTGTTCTCGTAGAGATGCTTGGGAACAACCTGAGCGTCCCAATTGCCGAGCATCGAGAGCAGGAACGGCACAGGCTTGGACAGCTTCACCACCACTGTCATGTCATCGGGCGTCTCGACGCCTGAGAGGTTCGACCAGGTCACGCCGCTGCGCGGGTGCAGCTTGCTCCAGACCTCGGAGATCGAGAAGGCGACGTCGGCGGCCGTGAATGGCTTGCCGTCATGCCACTTGACGCCCTCGCGCAGCTTGAAGGTGTAGGTCAGGCCGTCCGGGCTGATGGTCCAGCTGGTTGCAAGGGCCGGCACTGGCTGCTGCTTGGCGTCATAGGCGACGAGACCCTCGAGGATCTTGCTGGAGACCATCACGATCGGAGTCGAAGGGTTGAAGGCCGCTGTCAGCATGGCCGGCTCCCAGGTCAGCGCGACCGTCAGGACACCGCCGCGCCGCGGCGCTTCCTGGGCCAGCACCCCGCCAGCCCCGCCCATTCCCAGCGACAAGGCCGTGGCCGCGGCGCTGCCCAGCAGCGCACGGCGCGTCAGGAATCCCGTCCCGCTCTTCGTCATCACACCTGTCCCCTTTTTTCGCCCCGCAGCGCGGATGCGACATTAATACAATCATCATTGATGATGATACTGGGTTTGGCAAGACTTGAATGCGGTCGCTCTCAACTCAGCAAAACGGCGCCCAGAAGGGAGGCAGCCTGCACGTTGCCAGCGCAGTGAATGGCTGACCGATGGGCATCGAAGCCCTGTTCGCGGCTGTATATGGAGCGCCTCGGGCCGGAGTGGCCGATCAGCCCCCGACCTGCATCGAATCGCGGTAGCCGCGAACGACGGCGATCAGCTTATCGAGGTGCCGGCGCATCGCATGCTCGGCTTCCGCCGGATCGCGTTCGCGGATCGCCTCGGCGATACGGGGATGGTCGAGCGCCATGCTCATCGCGGTCCCAGTGTTGTCGGCAATGTGGTCAAGCAACTTAGCCAGCGGATCATGCCGTGGGTCGAGCAGCATCATCGTCATCGCCGCGAGCATTTCATTGTGAGAATAACGCGAGATCAGCTCATGGAAATTATGGGCGGACACAGCCCGACTGCTGGCTTCGACGCAATCGACATGCTGCATCGCGGCCGCAACAATTTCCGCCACCTCCGCTTCGGTCGCCCGTTGCGCAGCCAGTCCGGCTGCCTCGATCTCGACCGCTCGACGCACATGCAGCAGATCGATCAGCTGCTGGATCGTGCTGCCGCCGACAGCGGCCGTGACTCGCGCGCCATGGGCGGCGAGGCTGCCGCTCTGAACGAGTTCTGCGAGCCTGTCTTCTCCCTGCGGGGTCAGGATACGCCCGCGCTTGCCAAGCGAGCGGGTAAAGCCGAGCTCGTCGAGCTGCCGCAGGTAACGTCCCGCCGTCGCCTCGGCGACATCGATCCCCGCGCTGCGGAAGGCGCCCGCCAAACTGAGCGCACCGGACGGGCCTTCCGCCTCAGCCAGAACCCGCAACGCGATCAGCTGCATGCGATCCTCCAGTGGAAGATTCGTATCGGAGCCCGCGTCGTTACCGTTCGTCATCATCTGGTCCACCGCCAGGCACCGGATGTCGCTGCGCGAATCACGCGGGCTCCTGCAGCAAAGACATCCCCAAGCCATCGTCATTCCGCCTGCATATCCTAAATCCACAATCCGCGTGAATTTCCTCCCAGAAAGCGGAAAAGCGCGACGGGCCATCGGCCCGCCGCGCCCCGCGCAAGCGCCTGCGCCTCAGGGCTTGAACGCCGGGAAGCTTTCCGGCGAGAGCTGGTCGATCGTCCGCTTGGCCCAGTCGCCGTTCTCGGTTCCAGCCCACATCTTCGCAGCCGCCTCCTGAACGCCGGCGGCGAGTTTCGGCAGGTCGACATTGGGGATGTGCCGTTCCCGCATGATCCACTCGCCGTCGACGATCGAGCTGTTCAGGTCCTCGGCCTGCGCGGAATAGACGATGTTGCGGATCGGATCGCGCACCGGGGTCATGAACATGCTGCGCCCTTCCCAGAGCAGCATGTCGGCCTTGGCGCCGACCGAGATCCGGCCGAGGTCGTCGCGCCCCAGCGCCTTCGCGCCATTGAGCGTGGCGGCGTTGAACACGTCGGCCGCCGTCGCAACGTCGGTGCGGCGGTCGACGATCTTGCTGACGACGGCGGTCCAGCGCATCGCTTCGATCATGCTCTGCGGGCAGGTATCGGTGGCGATCGTCATGTTGACGCCGCGGGCGAGGTAGCGCGCGAAACTCTCCATGGCGATACCGCGCCGCGCGAAGACCCAGACCGCGTGGGCGACATTGGTGCCAGTGTCGGCGAGGATACCGATGTCGTCGGCATGGTAGTTCGTCCAGGAGGTGCCACCGGGCATAATGGCATGGCCGAGGATCACGTCGGGGCCGAGGAAGCCGAGCTTGTTCAGCCATTCGATCGGCGTACAGCCATGGCGGCGCGTCATCTCGATGAATTCCGGAACGGATTGCGAGACGTGCAGCGCCAGCGGCACCTTCATCTCCGTTGCAGCCGCGCGCGTGCGCTTCAGCATGTCTTCCGATGTGGTGTCGACCTGATAGGGCGTGAGGAAGCCCTTGATGCGGCCGTTCATCATGCCATCGTGCTTTTTGATGAACTGCACGGCCTTTTCTAAGCCGTCCTGGCCATCATCCGGCAGCCAGGTGTATTTCACCGTCTTGCCATCGTCGGTGTACCAGCGGCCGGAGCGATGGCCCTGGCCGACATAGGCGCGCAGACCCGCCCCGCCGGCCATCCTGACCGTATCCTCGCCATAGCCCCCGATCTCCATGATCGTGGTCGTGCCGGTGCGGATCAGCTCCGGGACCGAGAACGCGATGCAGGCGCGGCGCATGTCGTCGGTGATCGACACGTCGCGCGCGATCAGGAACTCGAACAGACCCGAGAGATAGAAGGAGCGCGGCCCGCGATCCTCGACATAGCTCTTGTCGAGCGGGGATTCGGTCAGATGGGCGTGGGTGTTGATGAAACCCGGCGTGACGATCTTCTCCGGCGCATCGACGACCTCGTCGACCTCTCCCTCGAAACTTTTGCCGACATGGATGATCCTGTCGTTCTCCCAGACGACGACGCCGTCGCGGAGATGGCGATGGCCTCCGTTCTGAAAAGCGATGATGTGGCCAGCCTTGATCATTCTGCGCATGCGTCGTCCCTCCCGATGCCGAGCCATGGGCCCTGCCGGTTCAGTATCGCATTGGACAATCATCATCAATAATGATTAAGAGCTCTCGGCCCAGTGGAGAACGCATGATGCCGGCAGATGCCACCCGGATTCTGATGGAGCTGCGCGAAACCGGCCGGACCATGCAGCCGATTGCCGATATTCCCTATGAGACCGGCTATACGGTCCAGCGCGAGGTTGCCGAGGCCCTTGGCGAAACCGTCGGCGGCTGGAAGGTGGCGATCGGCCCCGGCGGCGTGCCGATCGGTGCGCCGCTTCTGGCCTCGACCATCCATGGCGACGGCGTCTGTCTCGGTCTTCCGGCCGGTGACTTCATCAAGATCGAGACCGAGCTCGCGCTCCGCCTCGCCAGCGACCTTCCACCGCGGGCCGTTCCCTACACGCGCGAGGACATCGTGGCGGCGATCGCGTCCGCGAGTTCGGCCTTCGAGATCGTCATTCCGCGTGCCGGCGAGCCGCCCGAGATCCCCTTTGGTTTCTATCTTGCCGATTATCTCGGCAACGGCGCGACGGTCCTCGGCCCGCCCGCCGCCTGGACACCTCCGCCGCAACGATACAGGGCCCAGCTCTGGCTCGACGAGGCTTTCGCCGCGACGGCAGAACACCCGCAGATCGACCCGCTGGCTTCACTCCTCGCTTATGCCAACTGCCAGCCGGACCAGATGGGAGGTCTGCGGGCAGGGCAAATCGTGATGACCGGTTCGATCACGAAGCCGCTCTTGCTTGGAAAGGCCAGATCGGCACGCGGACAAGTCGGCGAGCTAAGTCCGGTGAACTTTTTTCGACCAGAGTTGCGCTCAAAGAGCTGAGCTCGTGGGAAGATTTGAGCGGCGTGTGCCTCGACGACTGGCAGAGTAGGAGCGCCTCTGACCGTCTCGCGCCAAAAGCAGACATCGCACTCTTACCCGAAAGCAGACGCGATGATCCTGCACCAGCGCATTTGGGCGGCCGCTGGCAAGGGCTATTTATGCCTGCCCTCCCACACGCCGTGGTTGGGTCAGTCGAGAGACACGTTGTAGCTAACCGCCAGGACCCTGCGCAGTTCGTCCCAATCGGCGTGAGCGAGATGTGGAATCTCCACAGTCCCACGATAGGGCGCTTTTAGACCTGTTGAGGTCGAGATGTGAACTATGGAGCCGGGTGGCAAGAGTGCCCTTTGGGCAGCGATGCGCAATGCTGCGAGACCCGCGGCCGAAGCCGGCTCGCTCCATAGACCGTCGAGCGCCAGAGCAGCCTGGGCATCCGCAATATCCCGATCGTGAACCGCGACAGCGTGCCCCCTGGACCGATGCAGTGCGGCTATTCCGCGAAAGCCACCGCGGACGGAGCCAATACCGTGAGCAATGGTTTCGGCCGGCTCCAGAGTACTGGGTGAGCCGCTGGCGCAGAACCGGCCAAGGGCATCCGAACCCTCAGGCTCGGCGGCGATCAAGACTGGCTCTTCCTTCGTCAGGCCCAGTGCCTTGAGTTCGGAAAAGCCTTTGCCGATCCCGAACAGCAGCTCGCCGTAACTCGTTGGCACGGACACTGCTGCAGGCACTCGGCCGAGTTCGAGGAAGAGTTCATATGCGATGGTCTTGTAGCCCTCGGGGCCGAACGGATGGCCGGTATGGGTCGCCGCCGTGTTGCCAATCAGATACCAACCCGGCTGGCGCGACAGGGTATCAAGGAGCGGCCACCGCGCGGTGCGTGGCATCGCGATCACGGCGGCACCATAAGCGCGCATCTGTCGTGCATGGGATGGCGAAACCGCGTCGTCGCAAAGCACGATGCATTTCAGACCGGCGCGGGCCGAGTAGGCCGCGGCCGAAGCGCCATGATTGCCGGATGAAGAGATGACCGTGCCGAGCGCGCCGGCGGCCGCGGCAGCGCTGACGGTGCAAAGGCTCAGGCGGTCCTTGTGACTCCAGCTCGGATTGGCGCTCTCGTCCTTGACGAAGAGCTCGGGCAGGCAGGCCCAGGCAGCCGCCTGCGGCGCAGAAACCAGCGGCGTCGTGCCCTCGCCGCAGGACAGGCCGGGCAGGAGTGGCGGCAGCAGCGGCGCCCAGCGTTCGAGGCCACTGCCGAAGCGTGGCGCAAAAAGGCCGTCTGCAAGTCGCTCGTAGGCGTAGCCGACCTCGTAGGGATAATGGAACGGCTCGGCGCCGGTTTCGTCGATATGGGCGACGAACGGGGGAACCTGCGGATAGAGCGGGCGCCGAACGCCATTGGACATCGAAATCAGGGTGTCGGCCAGGGATGGCGACGCGGTCACCCAAGGCGGCGGAGCCGCCTCCGGGCGACGATCGGTGAAGCGGTCCATTCTCGCCTCAACGCAGCGGCAAGGCGTAGATCTGGCCGCCCTGCGTCCAGAGGTCGTTCTGGCCGCGTTCGAGACCTATGCGCGAGCCCTTGCCGAGATTGCGTTCGAATATCTCGCCATAGTTGCCGACGGCGGCGATCATCCGGGCGACCCAGCGCTCGTCGAGGCCGAGCGCCTTGCCGAGTCCCGGCTCGCTGCCGAGCAGGCGCTTGACGGCTGGCGGGCCTTTCGCGGCAAGTTCTGCCGCATTTGCGGAGGTCACGCCCATCTCCTCGGCCTCCATCAGCGCGAAGACCGCCCAGCGGACGACGTCGTAGAACTGCTCGTCGCCTTTTCGGATTGCGAGCGCTGTCGGTTCCTTCGACAGGCGTTCCGGCAGCAGGACATAATCGTCGGGCCGTTCGGCCTTGAGCCGCATGCCGATCAGCGGTGTCGAGTCGTTGCTGTAGGCATCGCAGCGGCCGGAAAAGAACGCATCCTCGACCGCGTCGAGCGCGGCGACCGTCACCGGCGAGAAGGTCATGCCGTTCGTGCGGAAATATTCGGAGAGGTTGAGTTCGGAGGTGCTGCCCTGCTGGACGCAAATGGTGGCGCCGCTGAGCTGCCTGGCGCTGGTGACGCCAAGCTTGCGTGCGACGATGATCGCCTGTCCGTCATAGAACCAGATCGGCGCGAAGCGCAGGCCGAGCTGGGCCTCGCGGGTCAAGGTTACGGTCGCCGTCCGCGAGAGCACGTCGATCTCGCCGCTCTGCAAGGCGGTGAAGCGCGTCACGGTGGTTGTGGGTACGAAGTCGACCTTGGTCGCGTCGCTAAGGACGGCTGCGGCTATGGCCCGGCAAAGATCGGCGTAGATGCCGCTCCATTTGCCCTCGCGGTCCGGCATAGTGATGCCCGGCGTGCCCTCGGAGGTGCCGCATTTGAGGACGCCGCGCTGCCTCAGCGCGTCGAGGTGCGGCCCTGCGGCAGCCGGCGGTAGAGAAAAGAGCAGCAAGCCTCCTGCAAGCGCCGCGGTCCTGATGACACCTGTGATCATTCGCCCCTCCATTCTTGGCCGATCGAGGCTAGGCAGGGCAGCATTATGCGTCCAATATCGGCTGTCGCAGACCCGATAACAAAAGCTGATAGATGCAGCATCGGCAGATCGAAGCCTTCGCCGCCGTCATGACGAGCGGAAGTGCGTCGCGCGCAGCCGAGCTGCTTGGAGTCTCCCAGCCGGCCATCAGCCGCTGCATCGCTGAGCTGGAACGCGAGCTCGGCTTTGCCCTGTTCGACCGGATTCGCAGCCGCATGGTTCCAACATTCGAGGGGCGGATGTTCTTCCGCGAGGTCGACAGCCACTTCCTGGCGATGGCGAAACTGGAAGCGGCGGCTGCCCGCATTCGGGAGTTTGGAGCGGGTGAGCTCAAGATCGCGAGCCTGCATTCGCTGGGAGCGCGGCTTGTGCCCAAGGCGCTGGCCCTCTTCCAAAGGGCGTTCCCGAAGATCAGCGTCACCTTGCAGGTGCAATCGTCCAGCCAGGTCAGGGACCTCGTAGCATCGGGGCAGTTCGACCTCGGGCTGTGCTCAGAAGAGGTCGATCTCAATGGTGTCGAGCATCAGCATTTTGCCGATTACCGGATGGTCGCTGTGCTGTCGCACGTTCATCATCTTGCATCCCGGGCCGTGATCCGACCGGAGGATCTGCATGACCAACCCTTTCTCCAGCTCGATTTCGACGAACGCCTGTCGCGAGATCTCCACTCCGCCTTCGCCGCCGTGCATACGAAGCCGCGCGTCGTCGTGGACGCGGAGTATTCAGCTACGATCTGCGCGCTGGCCTCGGAAGGGGCGGGGATCGGCCTCGTCAACCCAGCGGCGATCGCCGGGCTGGATCGCTCGGGGGTCAAGGTGCTGCGCTTCGAGCCGGCGCTGCATTTCCGCAAGCATCTTGTTTTCCCGCCGGGGCGCCCGCGGCCACAGCTCGTCCGCGATTTCCTAGGCGTTTTGGCCGAGGTAAGGAACCGTTTTACGCTTCAGCTCGACAACGCATGACAAGCGCCAACTCCGGACCTTCGGCAACCGCCAATAAGCGGACGTTAAGCGAGGCGAGCCGGCTTTGCGAGCCGCGCACTCTTCATGTTGTGGAATCACAAAACCTGCTCCTCGGCGAGCAGGCGATAATGCGCCATCTGACCTGCCGCCCAGGTCTCGAATTCTCGCGCGAAGGCGGGCGAGATGGAGATGTCCCGACCACCATGGCTAACCGTGAAGCAGCCGTGCCGCTCAGCCTCGACGAAGATATTTCCGATATGCTGGCGCGAGACACGAAAGCGCTCGGCCAGCGCGCCATAGGATAGCCGGATTGGTGGTGTCCTGCCGAGCAACGCCGCATAATGAGCTGCGAATGCCGCTGACAGCACCGGATAGCCGCAATCATGCTCCGTGAATCGGACGATGCCCGGGAAGGGGGCGAAGAGGATATCTTCGGCATGGAACCGGTCGTGCGAGCGGCCAAGCCAGTCGGAGAGAGGGTCGGCCTCGGCACGCAAGCGATCGGCGAGCGGGCCCGACGGAGGCGCCAGCCGTTCCGACGCCTCGAGAAAGGCGAGGGGCGAACGGGCGATCTCCTGGAGCAGCACCATCGACGGGCGCAGATGCAGCGCCCGCCGATCGCCGCTACCCCGGGTGGCGATTACATAGCCGCCATGGCGCAACGCGCTGATGAAGCCGGCGATCTGCCTGGCGCTCGCCGGCGCGGCGCGCTGCAGGGCCGCGAGCGTTGGCGGCTCCCCGCGGCCGCGGCGCCAACGCGCATCGTTCCCGATCAAAACGAAAGCGACGAGGTAACGCAGCTTCTGTGCGAACACCTTATTGGTCGGCCAAGACACTCCTGGCGGCTGGACCATGGCGCCGCAGTAGGATTCGAGCGCATCGGCAAAATCTGGCGAGCGCATCAAGGTTGCGGCATAGGTCCACGTCTTCCGCTCGGCAAAGTCCTGAACGGAAGAGTGGAGGGCTGCCGCAACCGGCTCGGACTCAAGCACGTGGCTCATGGGAATCCCTGCAAAGTTTGGACTTCGCAGCCTCCATTACCTGTAGCAGTAATGCGGTGCCTGCTGTGAGGGTTAGTGGGGCGACAAGGTTGATGAAACGTCGCTTTAGCAGCTCGGATCGCTCGCAGCGCAGGCTGATCTGGGGAGGCTTAAGCTATGTGTGACCTATGTGCCCGGCCCGCATTCGGATTGTCCCGCCGCGGCCTTTTTTCTGGCATGGCAGCCTTAACCGCCGCCGCAACGCTTTCACCCCAGGTCTTTGCCCAGACTGCACCACAGAATGCGATCACGCCAGACGAGGCGCTGAAGCGGTTGATGG
>NZ_JBFTKQ010000034.1:0-30950 GCF_056396025.1 Allobosea sp. 05T438 | reverse complement strand
GGCGGCGGCTTCCAGAACTACCCGGACGACTACGCCGTCATCCAGAAGCTCTCGGACGAGAACCAGCTCACCATCCGCCTCGCCTACAACCTGTTCACGCAGAAGCCGAAGCAGGAGAAGGACGACTTCCTCAACTGGACGAAGACCTCAACGTACAAGCAGGGAAACGATTATTTCCGGCACAACGGCGCCGGCGAGATGCTGGTCTTCTCCGCCGCCGATTTCGAGGATTTCCGCGAGCCGCGGCCCGACATGCCGCCGGAGATGGAGGGCGATCTCGAAGGTGTCGTGCGCATCCTTGCCGAGAACCGCTGGCCCTGGCGCCTGCACGCCACCTATGACGAGACGATCTCGCGCGCGTTGGATGTTTTCGAGAAGGTCGACAAAGATATCCCTCTGAAGGGGCTGAACTGGTTCTTCGACCATGCCGAGACGATCTCGGAGCGCTCGATCGACCGCGTCGCCGCGCTTGGCGGCGGCGTCGCGGTGCAGCACCGCATGGCCTATCAGGGCGAGTATTTCGTCGAGCGCTACGGCGCCGCCGCCGCCGAGGCGACGCCGCCGGTGGCACGCATGCTGGAGAAGGGCGTCAAGACCTCGGCCGGCACCGACGCCACCCGCGTCGCCTCCTACAACCCCTGGGTCTCGCTCTCCTGGATGGTCACCGGCAAGACCGTTGGGGGGCTGCGCCTCACGCCGCAGCGCAACTGCCTCGACCGCGAGACCGCGCTGAGGATGTGGACCGAGAACGTCACCTGGTTCTCGAACGAGGAGGGCAAGAAGGGCCAGATCGCGGTCGGTCAATTCGCTGACCTGATCGTGCCGGATCGCGACTTCTTCGCCTGCCCGGAGGACGAGATCTCCTTCATTAGCGCGGATCTCACCGTCGTCGGTGGCAAGGTGGTCTATGGCGCGCGCGATTTCGCTAGCGCCGACGAGAGCGCCCCGCCGCCGGCGATGCCGGACTGGTCGCCGGTGCGCACCTTCAAGGGCTATGCCGCCTGGGGCGAGCCTGACGGCGCCGGCAAGAACTCGCTGCGCCGGGCGGCCATGACCAACTGCGGCTGCGCCAGTTCCTGCAACGTCCATGGCCACGACCATGCCGGCGCCTGGTCCAGCAAGCTGCCGGTCGCCGACCTCAGGAGCTTCTGGGGTGCGCTTGGGTGCGCCTGCTGGGCGGTGTGAGGTGAACAACGTCGGCTTGCTGGTCKGGCGCCTCATGCTCGTCGTGCTCTATCTGGTCAGCGGCTTCGGCAAATGGGGCAACCTCACTGGCACGGCGGCGGTCATCGCGGCGAAGGGCTTTCCGTCGCCCTTCGCCCTCGCTGTGATCGCAGCGGCGGCAGAGGTGCTCGGCGCCTCCKCGGTGGCGCTCGGTGTGCTGCCGCGCCTCGCTGCCCTGGGGCTCGCCGTCTACACCATCGTAACGGCCGTCGTTTTCCACGCCTTCTGGGGCGTGCCCGACGCGGCCGCCGCCGAGATGCAGACGATCCACTTCCTGAAGAATCTCGGTCTCGCCGGGGGATTCTTGATCCTTGCCGGCGTCGGAGCCGGCCGCTTGGCGCTGATGCGTAACAGGAGATTATTATGGTGACGTCGCGTCTGGAGCGTTCGTCGGAAGGTAGTTCCTCGGTGCTGCGCTGGTGCGCACTGCTCTTGCTTTGTGCCGCCTATATCCAGGGGCCGGTGACCAAGATCCTCGATTTCGAGGGCGCCATTGCCGAGATGAACCATTTCGGTTTGTCGCCTGCACCGCTCTTCGCGGTCGGCGTGATCGTCTTCGAACTCGCGATGAGCGCGCTGATCCTACTCGGCCGCTGGCGCTGGCTTGCGGCGCTCGCGCTCGCAGCCTTCACGCTCGCCGCCACCTTCATGGCACTTCGCTTCTGGGAAATGCCGGCAGGTCAGGCACGGATGATGGCGATGAACGGCTTCTTCGAACATCTCGGCCTCGTCGGAGGATTTCTCCTCGTCGCGCATAACGACATGAGGTCGTGATGCGGCCGCCTGCGATTGCACTCGCTGCCGGATGGTGGCTCGCGCTAGCCGGGGGGGCGGCAGCGCAAGCCGACAACGCAGCCGCTCCGCTGGAAAAGGACCAGTACGACCGGCTCAAGAATATTCCGCTCACATCGGACGGTGCCGTCACGCTCAGCCTCGGCGGACAGCTTCGCGCCCGCGCCGAGTTCTCACGCCACCCTGTCTTCGGGCTGGCAGTACCGGAGCACAATAACGGCCTGCTGATCCGCTCCTTCCTTTCCGCCGATCTGCGGCTCGGGCCCTATCTGAAGACCTTCGTCGAGTTCGTCAGCGGGCAAGCGCCAATCTGGAACGGACCGCCGCCAGCGACCCAGCTAGACCGACTCGACCTGCTGCAGGGCTACGGCGAACTCACATTGCCGACGGCCAACGGCAACGTCATGCTTCGCGGCGGGCGGCAAGAGATGAGTTTTGGTTCCTCACGGCTAGTCTCTGTGCGCGAGAGCCCGAACGTCAGACGGGCCTTCGACGGCGTCCGCGCTGCCTGGATAGCCTCGGCCGAGGCGCGCATCGATGCATTCCTGGTGCGGCCAGTATTGCCGTTGACCGGAATTTTCGACGATAAGTCTGACCCTGGGCAGGCCTTCTGGGGCGTCTACGGCACGAGTCCGGTGCCTGGTATCCCCGCCCTCAAGGCCGATCTCTATTATCTCGGCTTGAACCGTCAGAACGCCCGCTTTGCCCAAGGCACGGCGGACGAGCATCGCCACACGATCGGGACCCGGCTCTTCGGCAAGGCGAACGGCTTTGACTGGAATGTCGAGGCCGCCTGGCAGTTCGGCCATTTCGGACGCTCGGACATCCGCGCCTGGACCGTTTCCGGCGAGTTCGGCTACACCTTCGCAGACCTGCTCTTCGCGCCGCGGTTGGGTTTCAACGCCGACACGATCAGCGGCGATAGCAATTTGCACGACAGCACGCTCGGCACCTTCAACCCGCTCTACCCGAAGCTGCCCTATTTTTCCGAAGCCAATCTGACGGCGCCGGCCAACCTCATCGACATCCAGCCGAACATCACCCTGACGCTCCTGCCCAAAGTGAAACTAACGGTGGGTTGGAACCCGCTCTGGAAGCAGGCCAAGGCCGATGCCTTTTACGGACCGGCGATCACGCCCGTTCCGCGCACCGCGGGCGGCGCCGGGCGGTATCTCGGCCATCAAGTCTCGACCACGCTCGAATGGAGTCCAACCGATCATCTCACGCTTGGTGGCACTTATGTGGCCTACGAGCCCGGTCAGCGAATCCGGCAGGCCGGCGGCGTCTCCGGCTCCTTTGCGGCCGGCTGGGCGACGCTGTCCTTCTGAGCCTTAATCTAAAGAGGAGCAGATGGTACCCGCCCTTTTCGACAGCGAAAAGGGCGGGCTGCGTCGTCAAGCCCTAGCGATCGCCGGTTCCCGCGCATCTGTTTGCGACGGCCCGCGTGGAAAACCCACAAAATGCCCTCTTCGAGGATGACATCACGTCTTACCGCTTAGTGTCTAATCGTCCAAGAAGAGATGGCAATTATCTTACGTAGATTTTGGGAGATGTTGCAATGATAGGTATATTTCGTAGCAAGCACAATTCGATGGGGCTCTCGTTTGTCTCTGGGTTTGCCGACGCGCTGTTTTTTATTCACTTGGGTGGCCTGTTCKTTGGACTGGTTACTGGCAACGTTGTGCTCCTGGGGCTAGGCGTCGTTGGTCACGAGAAAGGCGGCCTGCGCGGCCTGCAACTTATGACCTTCCCTCTCTTCATGCTGGGCTCAGGTGCGGCAGCGATTATGGTCGCGTGGATTGGACCCATCGAGCGCGCGACTTTTTGGACCCTCATGCTGTCGGCAGTCGCATTTGCGACGTCCGCCCTTCTTGCGTTCCTTGATGCGGGTCCCCTGTCCGCGTGTGCCCTTCTTGCCGTCTTCGCGATGGGGATGTTGACCGCCATCCAACGCCTAGATGCTGGCCTTGGCGCTCCGTTTTCGCTGATGACGGGCAATATCGCCGGACTGGCTGTCGCTATCGCCCGCCGCATCATTGGCTATGCCGAAAAGCCCGAGGAGCGGGGGCAATCGCTAACGTCGATCATCCTGGTCCTCGGCTTTGTGGCAGGTTGCGCAGCTGGGGCCCTGGCTCAGATCACGGTTGGTGTGGCCGGCATGGCGTTGCCGGCTCTCGTGCTCCTTCTGATCGGCATCTTCTATTCTCCGCAGACAACGCAAAAGTCCGGATGACATATGGATGTGATCCGGAGTTTCTCTGGAGCTGAGAACGGCACTGGCGGCTTCACCAGAGGTGGGGGGCCGACATGGCTCGGATAGCTTACTTTCGATTGACGGCGCGCGATCGTGACGAGCTCCATCGGGGCTCTACTTCGCTTGAGCTGATGTTCGATCTGGCAACCGTCGTCGCAKTGGCCGCTGCCGCGCATGGCTTGACGGAGGACATAGACAGAGATCGTTTTGCGCTTGGTGCGGTTAAGTTTGCTTCGAGCTTCTTCATGGCGTGGCTCGCCTGGATGAACTACACTTGGCTCGCGTCAGGTTACGACAACAGATCGGCCGCGTTTCGCTTTTTATCACTGGTCATCATATTCGGCTCGTTCACGCTGGCCGGAGGTATTCACAACGATGACGGCGGTCAGCCTATCTGGCTGGAGCTGGTTGGCTTCACCATCATGAGGCTCGGCCTTATCGCCCTTTGGTTGGGTGTGGCGAACGGGGATCGAAACGAGCGCCCAACAGCGCTGCGCTATGCTGCCGCTATCGCTGTCATGCAGTTATATTGGCATGTGCTGATCTTTGCTGTGCTGCCACAGGCAGCGAGCTACCTGCCTCTTTTTTTACTCGGGGCGGTTGGGGAGTTGGCTATCCCCGCATTTGCAGAGCGAAATAGGCCATCGAACTGGCACCACGGTCACATCATCGACCGGTATAATCTGTTCAATATCATTGTTCTCGGCGAATGCTTTGTAGCAATTTCAATGATTGTTGCGGATTCAGGCGCGCCGGACTTCAAGCATTTCTTACTCGCAGGCCTTTGCTTCATCATCGCTTTTTCAATGTGGGGGCTTTATTTCGACCGCAATAAGCAGCTTATTGGCCGCGAGCCGATCGTCGTTTTTACTTGGGCCTACGGCCATTATTTCCTCTTCGCGGGTGGCGCGGCGACGGCGGCAGGCTTTTCGGCTTTTTTTGCTGCCGGTAATGGAGCCGCTATCGAGTCGGAAGCAGCTCTATCGATCAGCGTCCCAGTGGCCGTGTATTTGACCGCGCTGTGGTTGGTTCGCGATCGATTATCTKGGCAGGGGGCAAGGCATTGGTTCCTGCTTGTGACAGCGGCTTTTGTGCTAATAAGCAGCATGTTTGCTTCCTATGTGTTGGAGTTGATCGCAGCGATTCTAGTAGTAACTGTAACGGTGCGAGGAAAATTGTATCACGCGTCGGCATGATGTGAGTCAATGCAACTAATAATTGAGTGGCCTATTGGCCAATAGTGCTCGCCGCGCGATTTGACTGACGCTCCTGCCCAAAGTGAAGCTGACGGTGGGCTGGACCCGCTTCGGAAGCAGGCCAAGGCCGATGCCTTTTACGGACCGGCGATCGCGCCCGTTCCGCGCACCACGGCCGCGGCAGGCGGTATCTCGGCCATCTCGACCGCGCTCGAATCCGGCAGGCCAGCGGTGTCTCCGACTCCCTTGCAGCCGGCTGGGTGCGGCCGTCCTTCTGACAACGCGCAAATCGTCAATCCGCGCCGCGGATCGACAATCCGCAGAACATTTCTCGGGAGATAATGCTGATGCCATGCTTGAGGTAGGGCAGCAGCCCCGAAGCCTGATCGGCGGATCGTCATTGGAGAGAAATCATGTCCAAGTACCTGGAAGTCCTCACCCCAAAAAATTGCCAGATGATCTTCATCGACCAGCAGCCGCAGATGGCGTTCGGCGTGCAGTCGATCGACCGGCAGGTGCTGAAGAATAATGTCGTCGGCCTCGCCAAGGCGGCGAAGGTCTTCAACGTTCCGACCACGATCACCACGGTCGAGACCACCAGCTTCTCCGGCCACACTTACCCCGAGCTGCTGGCGGTGTTTCCCGAGAACAAGATCCTTGAGCGCTCTTCGATGAACTCCTGGGATGACCAGAATGTCCGCGACGCGCTCGCCGCCAACAACCGCAAGAAGGTCGTGGTCGCTGGTCTCTGGACTGAGGTCTGCAACACCACCTTCGCGCTCTGCGCCATGCTTGAGGGCGGCTACGAGATCTACATGGTGGCGGATGCCTCCGGCGGCACCTCAAGCGATGCACACAAGTACGCGATGGACCGCATGGTGCAGGCCGGCGCCGTCCCGGTGACCTGGCAGCAGGTGCTGCTCGAATGGCAGCGCGACTGGGCCCATCGCGAGACCTATGACGCCGTGATGGCGATCGTGAAGGAGCATTCCGGCGCCTACGGTATGGGTGTCGACTACGCTTACACCATGGTTCACAACGCGCCGGAGCGCGTCACCCATGGCGAAACCATCGGGCCGAACGCCGCCAAGGTGAACTGATCGCTCTGCCACTGCGGGCGCGTCATGAGCGCCCGCAGTGGCTCAATACTTCATGCGGCCGAAAGGATCGGGATCATGGTGAAGTCGCTTCTCGACAAGGAGAATTGCGCGCTCGTCTTTGTCGACCAGCAGGCGGGGCTCGCCTTCGGTGTCGGTTCGGAGGACCGTCAGGTGCTGCTCAACAACGCCGTGGCACTGGCTAAGACCGCGAAGGTTTTCGGGCTGCCGATCGTCGCCTCGACCTCGGCGACCAAAGTCTACAGCGGGCCGATGATGCCAGCCCTGCAGCGGGCTATCCCCGATGTCAGCGCGATCGACCGCCGCAACATGAATGCCTGGGAGGACGACGCCGCTCGTAACGCCATCGTGGCGACGGGCCGCAAGCGGCTGCTGATCTCCGGCATGCTGACCGAAGCTTGCGTCAACTTCCTAGCTCTCTCGGCCGCCGAAGAAGGTTACGAAGTTTTCGTGGTTGGCGATGCCTGCGGAGGCTTGACACCTCAGAGTCATGAACTCGCGTTGCGTCGCATGCAGGCGGCCGGAATTCATATGACGAGCTGGATCCAGGTGCTGCTGGAGTTACAGCGCGATTGGACTCGTCACGATACCTATGATGGTGCGCGCGCGATCGTGGAGGAGTTCGCCGGCGGTTATGGCATCGGTCTCGCCTATGCCCGCGACATGATCAAGCCTGCCTGACAAGCCATCTCAAGCCATTGTGGTGAGTGCAATGCAATCGCTACGAGCGAGCAGATTTCAGGCGCATTTGCTATCGTCGACGCTTCTTGTCTCAGTGCTGGCATCAGGTTGCGTCAGTGGTCCGAGCCGAGCTCCGGTTCCGGCTTCGATGGCCTCATCCGCCCGCATCGAACATGCGGATCTCGCGCGGTTTTGGGGAGATTTGGTCACACCAGAGATCCGCGCCGTGATCGAACGGCAGTATGAGCAGACCTATCGCGCGGTTCGATCCGGCCAGCGCCCGCCCAGCGCGTTGCGCCATGCCAATTTTCTCGCCATCTCAGGGGGAGGCGCAGACGGGGCATTCGCAGCCGGGTATCTGGCGGGATGGACCGAGCGGGGGGATCGGCCGGAATTCGAGGTCGTCACGGGTGTCAGCACCGGGGCCCTGGCCGCGCCCTTTGCTTTCCTCGGATCTCGTTATGACGGGCCATTGCAGGAGGTCTTCACCCTGTATGGCGACGCCGACATCTACACAAGTCTTGGAGTGTTCGGCGTACTCGGGCGAGGCCTCTACGACAACACGCCATTGCGGAAGCTGATCGACCGCTATCTTACCGACGAAATGATCGAGGATATCGCGGTTCAATATCGCCTCGGGCGGCGRCTTCTAATTCAGACGACCAACATTGATGCGCAGCGGCCTGTGGTATGGGATCTATCGGCCATCGCTGCAGGCGGCCAGCCAGAGCGGCGGGAACGCATGGTCGAAATCCTGCTTGCTTCGGCAGCGATTCCGGCTGTGTTTCCGCCGGTCCGCATAGACGTGCAAGTGGACGGTGAACGTCGGCAGGAATTGCACGTTGATGGCGGGACGGTGGCGCAGATTTTCTTCGCGCCCCCAGATATCGGTTTGAACCAGTTCGAGCGGAGGCGGTTTGGCGCAATTCGTTCCCGGACGCTCTATCTGATCCGGAACGGCCGGCTATTACCGCAATATGAAACGACCGAGGAAAGCGCGATCGGGATCGCCAAGCGCGCCATTGAAACCCTCGTCAAATACCAGACCGTGTCCGACCTGGTGAGGCTGCACCTCCAAACGGCGGCCGGAGGAGCGAAGCTGTTCTATGCCGCCATCCCCACCAGTTTCACTGCTACGCCGAAATCGGACTTCGATCGCAGCTACATGCAGCAGCTCTTTGCGACCGGGCGGGAGGAGGGCGCGCGTGGAGCTTGGCGGACAAAACCACCATTAACGCCTATCCAGACAGAACCGACTCATTGACCCCACTACCGGTGCAGCCGTCGTAGGGCATTCCAATCGTAGCGTCGCCAGGACGCGTTCAGGTGACCAGAGCCATTTCACGCGGGTCTTCCGGCAGCTCGCGGGTATAAGCCCAGGCGCCCGGCGCCGCAGCCAGGGAGACATGCAGGCCGGCTCGGGCAAGCTTCCGCCCGCTGGAGCCGCCTGTTTCGCTTCGCGGGCGATGCGGCTGGCGACCGCTTATGCCGAGAGGAAACGCGTAGCGGCCATGATCTCGGCCTCGCGCATCTCGTGGCCGCCTTCGTGCCAAAGCGTCTCGACCGCCGCGCCTTGGGTGGCCAACCAGCTTTCCAGCCGCTCCGTCAGCGGGGCAGGGCAGATAGGATCCCGGCGCCCTGCGGTGATCAGCGCCGCGACCGACGACAGGCCCGGCTGCGGCGCGGGCTCGAAGGGGATCAGTGGGTGCATCAGCACTGCCCGGTCGAACTGCTCGGGAGCGGCGAAGAGGACGGACGCGAGGATGTTCGCTCCGTTCGAATAGCCGATCCCATAGACCTTGCTGCCGGGATTGGCGGCGCGATGGGCGCGGATGAAGCCGATCATCTTCTGCGTCCGCACGGCGAGATCGGGCATGTCGTACACGCCCTCGCCGGTTCGGCGGAAGAAGCGTGCGGAGCCATATTCGGAGACATCGCCGCGCGGGGCGACGATTCCGGCATCCGGCAGGATCTGCGCCAAGAGAACGGAGAGCTGGCGTTCGTCGCCGCCCGTGCCGTGGAAGGCGAAGACCAGCGGCGCACCCGGCGCGGCCGGCTTGGCAAAATGGTGATAGGCATTCGCGCCTGACTGCGTTGTCGGCTGGGTGTTCATTGCGGCCTCCTTACGAGTATGGATGGCAGACCCGCCGCAGTGGCGGCGGGTCTCCTTGGTCGGCTCAGTTCTTGAGCGGCGGCAGGATGCGCTCGATCTCGGCGCGCAGATGGGCGTGCTGCTGCGGCAGCTTCAGCGCCTCGCCGAGATGGGCGGCGTCCTCGTCGCGGGCGAAGCCGGGCTCGTTGGTCGCGATCTCGAAGAGCACGCCACCGGGCGCCCGGAAATAGATCGCCCAGAAGTAGTCGCGGTCGATCTGCGGGGTGACCTGGTAGCCGGTATCCATCAGGGCCTTGCGCACCTCGGCCTGGGCGGCCTTGTTGTCCACGGCGAAGGCGACATGGTGCACCGAGCCCGCGCCCTGCCGCGCCCTGTCGGCGCCCGGAAGCGTCTCGACATCGACGATATCAGCCCCGTTGCCGCCCGGCACGGCATAGCGCGTCACTGCGCCCTGCTTGTCGACGACCTCGTAGTTCATGAACTTCAGCAATTCGCCGGTCGCGCCCTCGTCCTGCAGACGCAGGGTCACGCCGCGAAAGCCGTGGACGCCTTCGGAGGCCGGGACCGGCCCGCCGGCAAAGGGCGCACGCATGTCACCGGCGACGCCGACCAGCGAAAAGCCGTCGCCGTCCGGACCCTGAAAGCGAAGATGCTTCTCGCCGAACAGCTCGGTTTCACTGACGCCGCCGACGCCGGCCTTCTCCAGGCGCTCCTTCCAATAGGCCAGCGCCTCGGGAGCGACTGCGAACTGGGTCTCGCCGACCTCGCCGGTGCCGCGCCGTCCCCGCGGGATCTGCGCGAAGGGGAAATAGGTCATCACCGTGCCCGGCGTGCCGATCTCGTCGCCGTAATAGAGGTGATAGGTGTCCGGCGCGTCGAAATTGACGGTCTTCTTGACCCGGCGCAGGCCGAGCGTGTGCGTGAAGAAGCTGTTGTTGGTCTGGGCGTCCGCCGCCATCGAGGTGACGTGGTGAAGACCCTTGATCTGCTTGAGCATGGCTTTGTCTCCAAATTCCTTGCCGGTTCAGTCCGGTATGAGCAGGAAGATGGACCCAGTGGCCTGTTGCTTGAATACTCGTTTTTCTCAGCTTATTATTGCTCAAATCGCGATAATGGAATGGTCTCTTGATCGGCGAGCTTGAAGCGGTCCGCGTCTTCCTGGCGGTGGCGGAGAAGCGCGGCTTCGCGGCCGCCGCGGCCGCTCTCGGGATGACGCCGAGCGCAGCCACGCGGGCCGTCGCGGCGCTGGAGGCGCGGCTCGGCGTGCAGCTCTTCATCCGCACGACGCGGACGGTGGCGCTGACCGCAGCCGGCGCGCTCTACGCCGAGCGCGTGCGCCCGCTCACCGCCGGGCTGGAACAGGCGGCGCAGGAGACGCGCGAGACGCAGGGGCTGGTCGCGGGCGCCCTGCGCGTCGCCGCGCCTTTGTCGTTGGGGCTCAAGGTGCTGCCGTCGGTGCTGACGCAGTTCGGGCTGGTCCACCCTTCCGTCCGGGTGGCGCTCAGCCTGACCGACAGCTTCGTCGACATCCTCGACGGCAGCGTCGACCTCGCCATCCGCATCTCGGGCGTGCCGACGGATAAATCGACGATCTGGCGCAAGCTCTGTCCCGTGCCGCGTCTCCTGGTCGCCKCGCCGGGCTATCTTTCAGCGCGCGGCGTTCCAGGCAGCCCCGAGGATCTCGCCGAGCACGAATTGCTGGCCTATGGCACCGACCCTGCCGGCGAAAGTTGGGAACTCAGGCAAGGCGACAAGCGCGGCACGATACGGGCGGCCGGCCGCTTCCGGGCGGATAGCGGCGACCTCCTGGCGGATCTCGCCGTCAACGGCGAGGGCATCGCGCTGCTGCCGCGCTTCATCGTGGCCGATGCGCTGGCCTCGGGTCGTCTCGTGCAGGTCCTGGAGGCATGGTCGCCGGGCGAGCTCTGGCTGACGCTGTTCTACCCGCCCTATGAGCGCCTGCCGCTGCGCGTCGCGACCTTCTCCGATTTCTTCGAGATCTACGTGACACAGACGCGCCCGCTTTGATCCCTTATTGGAGTTCCAATTCGCTCTGTTCTTGGAGGCCGAGCCTAAACGTCGTTCGAACGCCTCGCTGGATATGATGGCCGTTTGGGCCTACTGGACGCGCCGTCCCGACGTCACTGCGTCCTCGCTCTCTTCCTCGAGTTTCGAGACCACGGCCATTGTCCCTCTATCTCAGCTTCAAGGGAGAAGCTCAAAAATGTCCTGATGAGGACAATCAGCCCGAGAAGGCCAACACTCTCCCAGGTAAGCGGAGATATGATCGTGGCGATGATGTCTGCACCGATCAGTATTTCCAGGCCGAGCAAGATTCCTCGCCCTAGATTAGCGCGATACCTGTCGTAAGCGTTATGACTGGATGCAAGAATCAGATCACGAATATAGACGACGGTTGCGATCGCCACGCCGGCAAGAATCACGCCGACACCGAAGAATTCAAGACCAGTCGCGAGCGGACTAAGAATTGGTGCGATCAGATTTGCCAAGCCGCCAGATTCACTACCAACATCCACTGCTATGTTCCTTCTGATTGAAAGGGAATGGATCGGCGAGGCGACCTGGAAGAGGATGCATTAGTTGGCTTCGGCGCCGGCTGTGCTGGCGAACAGGGCGACTGCCGCGAGAACAGCTGGCAGGCTGAAGGCAGCGGCCGGTGCGAACATGTAACCTGCCGCACCGAAGCCGCACCCCAAGGCGAACGTAACTACTGCCGCGGCCATTTTTTTGACCCGCGCTTTGGTGGTGGCGACCTCTTCGGCTTTCGAGCCAGCCAGAAGATCTGCGAGATCGAGCATGATCTGCGTTGTTGTGCCCGTCATCAATGTTGAGGGAGATGCCTTGGGCAGATGCGCTCTGTGAAGTCCGTTCTGAATTGCCATGGCCGAAACAAGCGCGAGCCCAACCACAAGCGTGACGACGTTTCCGTCCGCTTGAAACGGCCCGTGAGAGAGGGCGTAAATTGCCACGGCAGCCAGCAGGGCCAGCTTCACCACAAGCATCGGCTTGATAGGCGAGCGGCCCATACTTTGACGTTTCAGGCAGATCAGGCGAGATACGAAGACGACGACGCAGAACATGGGAAGGGCCAGAACCTTAGACAGGGCACCGCTGAGGCCGAGTGCAGCCGTTGCGCCCAGGGTTACGAAGTTTCCAGTAACGTGTGCAGTGAACAGACCTGAAAGAGAAAGAAAACCCAGCGTATCGATGTAGCCGCCGTTTAAGCTCAGAAAAATGGGAAGAGAAGGAAATTTCATCGCTTATCTCGATTATAGTCAGATTTTAGAAGATTTTTTGACATGATATGGACGTTAAATGCGACGTATAGTTTCCTCCGGCGAGAATTGTTTCCGGTCGCAGCGGGATACTATACATTTTTGAGCGTTTTTTATTCCGTTGATACGCCGTTGAATGAAGCATACGTTCCAAAAATTTCAGAAATAGGTTCGATTTAAATGCGCGTGATCCCTGCATAGAGAGGCAATCCGTCCTGACTGTATTGGAATTTTCGCCAAGACGTGTCGTCGATCGAGATCGTCAGGATATGCCAGGCGACAGGAACGGCCGGAGGCGCAGGCCGCGCTCCGGCCGGCGGCTGCTATTCTGCTATGAAGGAAAGAAGATCGCTGTTGAGGCGGTCTTTATGTGTCACGGTCGTGGCATGAGGCGCGCCTTCATAGACCTTGAGCTTCGCACCTTTGATCATCTTGGCTGCTAGGGCGCCTGTCGCCTCCAGCGGCACCACCATGTCATCGCCGCCATGGATGACGAGGGTAGGCACGTCAATCTTCGCCATGTCGGGCCGGAAGTCCGTTTCCGAAAATGCCGTGACGCAGTCGATCGTCGCCTTGAGCGAGGCCTGAAGTCCGATTTGTACTGTCAGTCGGAATATGGCGGGCGAGACACTATGGCCGCGCTCGGTTCCGTAGAAAAGTGGATTGAAGTTCTCCAAGAACTGCGGTCGATCCTGCAAAAGCCCGGCTCTGATGCCGTCGAATAGCGACTTATCGGGGCCGTCGTGGTCGGCCGTCTTCATGAATAGCGGCGTCACCGCGCTGATCAGCACGAGCTTGGAAACGCGGCTTGCGCCGTGTCGAGCGATGTAGCGCACGATGTCGCCGCCGCCCATTGAGAAGCCGACCAGCACGGCGTCCTTCAGATCGAGCGTTTCCATCAGGGCGGCGATGTCATCGCCCATGGTATCGTAGTCGTAGCCGGTCCAGGGTTGGCTCGACCTGCCGAAGCCCCGGCGGTCGAAAGCGATCCCGCGATAACCCGCCAAGGCGACGGCGAGCATCTGGTCGTCCCACATGTCGGCGCTGAGTGGCCATCCGTGACTGAAGAGGATGGGGCGACCCGTTCCCCAATCCTTGAAATAGATTTCCGTGCCGTCTTTTGTCGCCAGTGTCGTCATGTCGAGTCTCTCCGTCGCGCGGCGCTTCGTGCCGATGCAATTCTTTGAGGCTAGACAGGGTTCAGAGATGCGGCTTGTCGGTCTTCTGCGCGAATTGCCGATTTGCCGCGCCTCGCTATCCTACTCGGCAATTAAAGCTGGATATTGAGAGAAGGGCTTCCAATTGAGTAAGTGCCGGTTTCTGGAATACGATCCTTCGACCACGGAAGAGATGCCGACGTTCCCGTCCAAATGATAGCGCTATTGTCCAAGACGCCGGCCAAAATGTGCCTTCGAATTGTCTTGTGGGTGACGCATGGGACACCGAGCCGTGGCCGCGTCCTCACCTTCGAAAGGCGATGCCGTTTTGACGGAGGATCGCGATCGTGAAGGGGCGCGGATTGCATCACGTCACCGTCATTGCCACAGATGCAGCACGGAACGTGGAATTCTATACGAAAGTACTCGGGCTGCGCTTGGTAAAGCGAACTGTGACGCACGAGGACCCGGGAGCTTACCATCTCATCTATGGAGATGCGGAAGGGGTGCCCGGCGGCAGTCTTTCCTTTTTCTCGTGGGTGAGTGCTGCTGAAGCGGAAGACCGCGGCGACAACGGCGAATACGTCCTCTTCTCAGTTGCCCCTGATGCGATTGGCTGGTGGGCGAAGCGGCTGACCGATTTTGGCGTACCGTTCCAGCAGCGGCAGTCATTGAGCGGAAGCGCTCAACTCAATTTCGAGGATCCCGACCGCACACCGCTGGCCTTGGTGGCCAGAGCGTCGGCGGAACAAGCCTCCTGGTCTCAACCGCATATTCCGCCGGCTTTCGCCGTTCGCCAACTCGTAGGTGTTACGATGAGCGTACGCGGAACGACGCTGATGGCGCGAATTCTGACAGAAGTGCTTGGTTTCGCCGAAGTCGGACACGAGGGCGATCAAATCGAGTTCGCGGCGCATGACGAAGCGGGAGGACGGCTATATCTGCATCAGCGGCGCAATCGGTCTCGCCCCAGACTCGGTGCCGGCGTCATCCATCACATTGCATTCCGAGCCAACGACGAAGCCGAATTGGCTACTATGGCTAAAGAACTCCAAGAGCGTTTTGGGATCGCCTCAAGCCCCGTCAAGGACCGCTATTATTTTCGTTCGATCTACTTCCGCGGACCAGACGGGTTGCTGATCGAGATTTCGACGGATGGTCCTGGTTTTCTCATTGATGAAACACCTGGAGCCCTGGGGACGCGCTTGATCTTTCCGCCGAGCTTGGAAGATCGCCAGGACGAGCTGTTGCGAATTTTGCCCCCGCTCGACAGAGTTCGCTGAGACGCTTCACGAAGCGCCTCTATCAAGGTTGGGCGCCGACAGCTTGATCTACGCGCGTCGTATAGTTGGCAGGCAGCCACCTGTAGTGGCCATCGCGAGCGATAATATGCCCAAGGCCTGGAAATGAAATGTGAGCTGCGCCGATCCAGAAGCCTTTTGTGGCGGCTTCCGCGAAAAGGGAAAGGCGCCTCTGCTCTGCTTTCCACGCATCACTATCATAGGTCACGGTGACGGCCGGGTCGGGAAACTGGATGGGGGAGACATGGACGATGTCTCCCCAGACGAGCAACTGTTCACCTCCGCTTCCGACAAGGTAGGACGTGTGGCCCGGTGTGTGGCCTGGGGTCGGTACGGCTTTGATTCCCGGCAAAACCTCGCCCTCGCCGTTAAAGGTAACGAGGCGACCCGCCTCCTGATGGGGGCGAAGGGCACTGCGCGCCCCGTTGAACATGCTCCGAAGGATGGCAGGTGCCTTCGCCTCGTTGGCGCTATCGAGCCAGTAGTCCACGTCCTGCTTCGAGACGTGAAGCGTTGCGTTTGGAAAGCTCGGCTGCCCGTTCTCTACGACACCGCCGATGTGATCGGTATGCAAATGAGTGATGAAGACGTCGTCGATCTGCTCAGGCGCATAACCTGACGCTCTGAGGTTCGCCAGGAGCTGGCCACAGCACTTTCCATAGAGGGCTCCAGCTCCGCTATCGATGAGCACGAGCCGTCCGTTCAAATTGACAAGGAACGCGTTGATCGAGCCCTCGAAAGGCAGTGCCAAACGTTCCTGGGCCAGAAGTGCTTCGGCAGTGCCGGGACGTGCGTGGGACATGAGAGGTCGATCTTCGCCTGTCAGGGCCCGCTCCCGCGGTACGGTCAGCGTCGTGGGGATTGGAAACGGATGAGTCCCGTCGAGAAGCGCTGTGACTTCCAGTTGGCCGAGCATCATCCGATAATAGCCGGGTGCCTGTTTGCCGGCTTGAGGAGCCCCCGCCGGAGATCCGGTCGCGAGGAACGTCAAACCGAGGACCGTGGCGATCAATCGCTTCGAGTGTGAGGTGATCATCGAGCGCCCCATTGTTGGCTGGCAGGTATCCTGCCAGCTTGAGGGACATGCCTCTTGTCATAATGCGCTGGGCTTTGACGATTTTCGTCGTGTGATCAAAAAGGAGAATTATGCCCAAACCTTCGTCTGAATTGCCTGTCGATGAAGGATTTACGTAGCTTCAGGACGGCTGTACCGGTCGTCAGTCGCAACCTGCGAACGCCGACGAAGGAACGGGCCCGGTCGCAGGCGAATACGGTGGGGGCCAATGATTCAGGGGCAAGATTTAGCGGGCGGGCTAGAGGAGCCCATTATGCCGTCGCAGTCCGCTACGGCCGCGATGGGCTTTTACGGCGAGCGCATCACATCACACCTTGAAATGCCCGGCCGCACTGTCGCTGAGTTTCGGCCTGGTGGCCGTCTTGGATTGGCGGTCACGCGCCTGACCTGCGATAAGGAAACGCGCAACAGAACTGCCCCAGTGCCGACGGAGGCTGCGTTCTCGATCCTCCACCAACTCCATCCTCTGCAGAGGCATTCGTGCTGGCTGAGTGGGCACAAGCGCTACTCTGATTGCTTTTCGGCTGGAACGGTGAGCGTCATCGATTTGCGAGACAGCCCCCAATGCGAGTTTGGTGGTCGCTTTGATGCTTTGCAATTCTACGTTCCGGCCGAGGCATTGGAGGAGTTGGCGGAGCATCACGCGGCACGGCGGGTGGATACTCTGCGGTGGAAACGCGACGAGCCCGACCCCATCACGGCTGCTCTGTCGGAAAGCCTGCTTGTTGCGTCGGAGTTTGCTTCCGCCAACGCATTGCTGATCGATCAGCTGTCGCTGGGGTTGCTGACGCACTTCGGCGAGACTTACGGCGGAATGCGTCGTCTGACGCAAGCGCGTGTCGGCATATTGGCGAGTTGGCAGGAGCGCAGGGCCAAGGAAATGTTGCATGCCCGCTTCGCCACGGACCTCAGTATCGCGCAGATCGCCGAGGAGTGCGGGCTGACGCCTAGCCATTTCGCGCGAGCTTTTCGGCGAAACACCGGCTTGGCGCCGCATCGCTATCTGATGAAGCTTCGCGTCGAGGAGGCGAAGAAACTGCTCGTTCGCCCTGATTTATCGCTCGAAGAGATCGCCATTTGCTGCGGCTTCGGCGGGCAGAGTCATTTGACGCGCGTCTTCGGCCGGTTCACCGGCGTGACGCCTGGTGTTTGGAGGAGGCAAGTGGGGCAGGGCTAGGCTGCACCTTCGCGCGACACGTTTTACGCCGCTTTTTGCGGCCTCAGATCGCGAACGCGCACAATGACCAATATTCTGACCGGCGCGTGTTCCGCTAGGGAACACACGCCGGTGCCGCGGGGTTCGGATCCGGTGATTGCCAGATCCGCGGGAGAGAAAGGGGCAGCTCTCCCGCTGCCGCTGCGCTTTGTGATTGCTAGGCCGGTTGGCTGGCGACATCCTCGGCGCCAGTTCTCATCAAGACATTCAACAGGGCTTCCACGTCGCGCGGACCGTCGTACCGCTGTCCATTGATGAAGAGGCTCGGTGTGCCGTTCACACCGCTGCGAACTCCTCCGAGAAAGTCACGCCTGATCTTCTCGTCAAAGCCGCCATTAAAACCTCGTTCCACAGGGGCGGTGTCCAGGCCAATTTTCCGCGCGTAATCGAGGAGATCGCGGTCCTGGAGCGCCTGCTGGTTCTCGAAGAGCGTATCGTGTGCTTCCCAGAATCGACCTTTCGTCGCCGCGGCCTCCGCGAATTCGGCGGCGCGAAGCGCGTGGGGATGCAATTCGGAGATCGGGAAATTGCGAAACACGAACAGCAGGCGGTCGCCCATGAGGTTCTTCACGGCCTTCAGAATGGGATAGGCTTCTCCGCAATAGGGGCATTCATAGTCGCCATATTCGACCAGAGTGACGCGCGCGTTCCTAGGTCCCTGCGTGTGATCGTGGTTGTCGACTGGGATCGCGAGACCGTTCATGGCAGAACTCCTTGCGCCGGAGATCGGGCGTTGAGTTTGTCGAGTGCCTCGAGGATGCCGTCTGCTCCAGGGTTGATCCCCAGCGGCGAGACGTAGCTCCAGCAAATCACCCCCTCGCGGTCGACGACAAAAAGCGCGCGTTCGCAGATGCCTTCGATCTTGCGATAGGCACCGTAGCGCGCGGCGACTTCACCTTTTGGCTCGAAATCCGCCAACAATGGAAAGTGAAGCTTGCGATCGTTCGCGAAGGCCGCGTGACACCAGACCCCGTCGACGGATATGCCGACAAGCTGGGCTCCGGCCCGATGGAATTCGGGAAGGATCTCGTTGTAGAGAGCCATCTGATCGCCGCAGACCGGACTCCAATCGGCCGGATAGAAGGCCAGGATGACCGGGCTGCCTCGCATGTCCGCGAGCGAAAGCTTCTGGTCGGGCGTCGCCGGCAGGGTGAATTGCGGGGCGACGCTTCCGGGTGGCAGGACTGTCATGGGCGACTCATGCGCTGGCATCGGAAAGGCCGGGATCGGTTTGGCGGGTCGCTCAGCGCGTGGGGCGCGTCATTTCATAAAGGAACCAGGCTCTGCGCTCCGCCTCGTCGATCCAGACCTCGATCAAGCTCGTCGACGCGACGTCGTTGTAGTTCTCGCAAACACCGTGGGCTGAGCGCAGGAAACCCGCCATGCGGCGGTTGTCGTCCGCCAACTCCGCCAGCATGTCCTGGGCAGTTACATAGTCCGCGTCATTGTCGGGCAGGCGCTGGATCCGCGCGATGTGTCCGATCGAGCGCAACGTGGTCCCTCCCACCTTTCGGGCGCGCTCGGCAAGCACGTCGGTGGTAGCGAAGATCTGGTCACCATGCTCGTCCAGCATCAGGTGGTAGTCGCGGAAGTGGGGACCCGAGAGGTGCCAGTGGAAATTCTTCGTCTTCAGATAAAGCGCGAACATGTCGGCAAGGACGCCGGTCAACGCTGCCGCGATATCCACAGTGGCTTGCGCACCGAGATCAGTCGGCGTTTGCAGTGGAGCAGTCTGGTTCGCACGGCCCGAAGCGTTGTTCATGAGCGACCTCCAATGGTGATGACCGCCGCGCGCCTGACGCCATTATCGCTGTCGGACACCGTTGACGGGCTTTCGGAGCTGACGTTACGGCCGGCGGGACGAGCGGTGAATCGACCACAAGGGTGATTGCCTCATACTTCAGTTTGCATTGGGGGAAGTCGGCGGAGGCCAAGGGCGTTGGACCAGCTCAACCTCGATCTTCGACGCAAATCGGGGAGGGGGCGAGGAGGCTCTATTCCCCTGCGGTGCGATCATGATGCCAGCCTTCTTAAACTCTTGTATGATTCCGTTTCTCGGGCGATCGCTCACACTCGCCGCGGCGGCATAAAGCGATGTGAGCGGCACGGGGCGGATCGCTTCGGCCCTGGGAATTTGGACTGCGTCCAGCGATGGCAGCTGGAGCCACGCTCATCGCGATTCCAGTCAAACCGTGACGCTAATCTGCAAGCTCCGCCTGCAGCGATAAATTACCTTGCTGGCTGCGCTGATATCATCAAAGGCTGTCGCACCAGATGTCGTCTGAATCGTTCGCTGATCGGCGGGTCTCGATACGATCACGCCGAAAGCTATCGTTTGGCGAAATTTTTGTTTCGCCTTCTGCCGGAAAGCGAAACAGCTGCCGTTTTGCGGCCGTTCTTCTGGCAACAGGCATCTTCACCATCGATACATGGACACAATTGGAAGGCGCTGTTGCCGTCCTATACGTCCTTGTCATCCTCATCGCGATGCGCACAGGGCGGCAACAGGATATCGTCTCGGCCGCAATACTGAGCCTGATCCTGACACTGATATCTTACTTGCACGCACACGGTTTCGTATTCGGTTCGCCAGCGTTCCGCGCCCTTGTGAGCCTTTCAGCGATAGGAATGGCGACGATGCTGGCCCTCTGCAATCAAGAGGCCACGCAAACGCTCTCGGATCAGGCCAAGCTCTTGAACCTGAGCCACGACATGATTTTCGTGCGGAACAGCGAGGGCCTCATCACCTTCTGGAACCGCGCCGCAGAGGATGTCTACGGTTGGTCTAGCGCCGAAGCGATCGGACGCTCAGCGGATGAGCTCCTTGCGACGCAGTACCCCGAACATCGTCACGTGATCGAGCGCGGATTGCTCTCTACCGGACGATGGGAAGGGGAGCTCGTACAGTTCGGGAAGTCAGGCGAGCGGCTGATGGTTGCAAGCCGATGGGCCCTGCAACCGGGCGGACAGGGCGATGCACTTGGAGTCCTTGAAACGCACACGGATGTGACTGAGCGCAAAAGGACGCAAGATGCGTTGCACTTGGCGCGCTTGGAGCTTGCCCATGCCGCCCGGGTTACGACGCTGGGTGAATTGACCGCGTCGATCGCGCACGAAGTCAATCAACCGCTGATGGCGGTTGTTACGAATGCGGAAGCCTGCCGACGCTGGTTGCAGAGGAACCCGCCCGATATCCAGGAGGTCGATACGGCGATTGGGCGAGTCATCTCCGAGGGGCAACGTGCCAGCGAGATCGTCACTCGCATTCGCGGATTCCTAAACAAGGAACCAACTCAATCGAGCCAACTCAACGTCGCAACGCTCGTTGGCGAGGCGGTCTTGCTGGTTGAACGGGAGTTGCAACATGGGGAGGTCGAATTGCGGCTCGCGTTGGAGCCGAACCTCCCACCCATTCAGGGAGACAAGGTCCAACTCCAGCAAGTGCTAGTCAATATCCTGGTAAATGGTGTGCAGGCCATGGCTGGGCTTCTGGGTGGCCGGCACATCTCTCTGCAGGCGTTCCGTTCTGACGCTGATGCCATCGCGATAGAGATTAGCGATACCGGTCCGGGCATTGCCGAGGGCGATCAAGAGAGACTATTTGATCCATTTTTCACCACCAAGGACCATGGGATGGGCATGGGCCTCGCGATTAGCAGGACACTTGTCGAAGCCCATGGCGGGCAGTTGAAAKCAACGAGCGCCTCGGGCTGCGGCGCGACCTTCCATCTGACGCTTCCGGCACTGAACACGAGTGTCGCGCCATGACACGGCTGCGGACCGTGAGCACCGGATCTGTCGCTGTCGCGTCGGCACCTTTTGTGGCCGTGGTCGATGACGATCCTGGTGTCAGGGATGCCCTCGACAGCCTTTTTCGCTCTGTCGGATTGGCGACCCTGCTCTTCGGGTCGCCGGCTGAGCTGCTCGCGAACGCGTTGCCGAGCGTTCCCGGTTGCCTGCTTCTTGATGTGAGACTGCCTGGTCTCAACGGCCTGGATTTTCAGGAGCAGCTGGTACGTGATGGGTTCAACGTGCCGATCGTCTTTATGACGGGACATGGGGATATCCCGATGTCGGTTCGGGCAATGAAAGCGGGTGCGGTCGACTTTCTGGCAAAGCCGTTTCGCGAGCAAGACATGCTCGACGCGGTGACACTCGCGATCGCACGAGACCGGTCTCGGCGCCACGAACTCGAAGCCAAACACGATCTGCGGATCGAGTACGAAACGCTCACGCCCCGCGAGCGCGAGGTTATGGCACACGTCGTGGCAGGTTTGATGAACAAGCAGGTGGCAAATGCCATCGGTATCAGCGAAATCACCGTCAAGATTCATCGCGGCAACGTCATGCGGAAGATGCAGGTGCGATCGCTCGCTGACCTCGTGCGAAAGGCCGAAGCCCTCGGCGCTTCGAGAGCTTGAGCTGCCGGCAGCGCAAACCTCTGTATGATTCCGCTTCGTTCATTCTGCCTGCATAAACGCCAAAGCTGGGGCATCGCTGCCCGCTTCCTGCGAGATTGGCGTGATTGGCTTCGGAATGCCTCACATACCCACAATCGCGATCGTGGACGATGATGAAGGGGTCCGCACCTCGCTCTCAAGCCTCCTTCGTGCTCTCGGCTACCATGTTCGCGGTTACGCCTCCGCGCAGGATTTTCTGAACGATCCAGCCATCGAAGAGCCGGACTGCCTGCTGGTTGATGTCCAGATGCCTGGGATGAGCGGCGAGCAGTTGCAAATGCATCTGGTCGCGTCTGAACGCTCCTTCCCCATCATCTTCATGACGGCATTTCCACAAGCGGGCATCCGCGAACGTGTGATGGCAGCTGGTGCTCGCGGTTTCTTGCAGAAGCCCGCCGACGCCGGGCAAATCGCTAGTTCCTTGGCGGGGGTGCTCGGCGGGGATGGCTAACGGCTGACTCCTAACACCATCGTATGGGAAGCCGATCCCTACGTACGATTCTCGCCAGGTTGAAGGCCGCCTAGCGTCGCGCTGCTGACGGAACCGCTCGGGAAACCGGTATCCATCCGCTCACCCGATGCCCCAAGCGAGGCACTTATGACCGATTTAGCAACCCCTCCAACCTGGTCGAGGCGCGAAGCTGTAGCGACATTGGCCGGTGCAGCGAGCGCTGCATTCCTTCCCGCTGCCGCCTTCGCGCAGTCCTCGACAGCAACCTCGGGCCCAAAAGGAAAGACACAGATGAGCAGCGGTTTCGTAAAGACCAAGGATGGCGTCGAGATCTTCTACAAGGACTGGGGTCGCAAGAATGCCCAGCCGATCGTGTTCCATCACGGCTGGCCGCTGTCCTCTGACGACTGGGACGCACAGATGCTGTTCTTTGTGCTGCACGGCTATCGTGTCGTGGCGCATGATCGTCGTGGCCATGGCCGTTCAGCCCAGGTGAGCGACGGCCACGACATGGATCACTACGCGGCCGACGCCTTTGCCGTCGTCGAGCATCTCAATCTGCGGAACGCGGTGCATATCGGTCACTCGACCGGCGGCGGCGAGGTCGCCCGTTACGTTGCGAAGMACGGCCAACCCGCCGGCCGCGTCGCCAAGGCCGTGCTGGTCTCAGCCGTACCGCCGCTGATGCTCAAGACGGCGAGCAACCCCGAGGGCCTACCGATGGAGGTTTTCGACGGCTTTCGCAAGGGCGTGGCCGACAATCGCGCGCAACTCTATCTCGATGTGGCGGCCGGCCCGTTCTACGGCTTCAATCGCGAGGGCGCGAAGGTCTATCAAGGCGTCGTCCAGAACTGGTGGCGCCAGGGCATGATCGGCAGCGCCAAGGCCCATTATGACGGCATCAAGGCCTTCTCCGAAACCGACCAGACCGAGGATTTGAAAGCCATCACCGTGCCGACCCTCGTGCTGCATGGCGATGACGATCAGATCGTGCCCATCGCCGACTCCGCACTCAAATCCGCCAAGCTGCTTAAGAACGGCACGCTGAAGATCTACAAGGGCTATCCCCACGGCATGCTCACGACGCATGCCGACGTGATCAATCCGGACCTTCTCGCCTTCGTGAAAGGCTGAACGGACTCGACCGAGGCGCCACTGGGGGAGGGTAGCCCTGCTACCCTCCCATTTCTTGCTTGAATGCCGGGCCTCCCGGGGTGCCGCGGCCGATCTGCAACGCGACGACGGCCCAAAGCTCTCCGCGGTCAAACCCAGCAGGGGCTGGCGGCTCTTCCTACATGCTCGAGGCGGTGGCGATTTTCTTGACGAGGTTCCGGATCAACCTCCGATGCTTCGTGAGCCTGCGCCGCCGAATCTCAGAGGGCGGAGGCACCAAGGCGGCGGCCATAGGCGGCAATCTCCCGCCCAACGGGAAGTCGCTCGCGCTCGAAGCCAGCCAGAGCGCGTTCAAGATTGTCTTCAGCCGCCAGATGACGGTGCAACGCCATGACGTCTCCGGCTGCCTTTGAGACTCCCATTGCAGTATGTGGCCTCACCACGAAGGCCGCATCGCCGATCAGCGCGATCGGTCCTCGCACCATCCGGGGGGCTTCGTAGTCGAAGATGCCTCGGATCGATGGCTTGTCCTCACTGCCGACCGCGAGGGCAAATTGGGGCGGCAAGGTATCGGCAGCATCCCGATGCAGCATCGCCAGACGGTCAGCCGAAAAGCCACTCCTCGGCAGCGAGAACGGATGGGTTCGGCCCTGCGTGTCGGTGAACAACGCCGGGAGTTGGTCACTGCTGCCCGGCCGATACCAGACCCAGTTATAGCGCCGTTCGCCTTGCGCCATCTCTCCCTTTGAGCCCGGTACGAGATATCCGAGCGCATGGGCTCCGCGCTTCACGTAGAATGCAAAGCGCCCGATCAGCAGCGCCGCTTCCGATGGCAAGGCTGTCTCCGGTACGAGACCGCGCCAGGCTGAATAGCCTGCATAGCCGTTGACGTGGTTTTCGGGGTTCACGGCCTTGCGGACAATCGAACCGATCCCGTCGGCTCCGATCACGAGATCGGCTTTGCAGGCAGCTCCGTCACGGAAGTGGAGGACCGTGCCCGTCTCCGCGGGCTCGATGGCTTCCAACTCCTGCCCCAGTGCGTGGCGTTCCCCACCCAGATCGCTTGCCAAGTTCTCGTAGAGAACACCCCACGAGATTTGCATCTGCGGCATCGCGAGCGTTTCCGCCACCCCTCCGGCTCTGTCCAGATAGATCCGTTCTTCAGCCATGACCCCGATGGTGGCCACGCGCTCCTGACCGAGCAGGCGCAGCATACGGAACACATCCGCTTGCGCGACAAGGCCTGCGCCGCGACCGGAGAGCCCGTGCCGGGAGCGCTCATGAACGCGGACTTCGTGGCCATCCCGCCGCAGCAGGAGAGCGGCAAACAACCCAGCAAGAGAACCGCCGACGATGCTGATGCAAAGGGCTCTCATGTGGGGGGCGTATTGGCAGCCTATGACGGCGGGACGAGCCAGCAACCCAACAACATCGCACCACAGCGGGCAATCATACGGAGGTGTGCGGTCCCCATCCCCAAGCGCTACAGCCTCCCCGAGGTCAAGGCTCTAGCATTCAAAAAGGGCAGCCGGCCGGATTCGTCGCTGGCCCGTTCGCGCTGATTGGTTGCAGGGGACCCTTCCGATGACACAGCAAGGTATTACTGCGCCGCTTCCATTCGTGCTCCGGACCTCGGCAATCTATGCCATAGCGGCCGCTGCCGGCATCGCGGTGGCGAACATCTACTACAATCAGCCGATGCTGGGCCTGATCGAAGAGGCTCTCCCCGGTCAGGCTACGGGATTGGTCCCGACCGCTACCCAGCTCGGCTACGCCTGCGGCCTTTTCCTGCTGGTTCCACTTGGTGACATTGTCGAACGACGGCGGCTGATCGTCCTGCAGTTCGGCTTCCTCGCTGTCGCGCTCGTGCTGGCCGCCCTGGCGCCGAATGCGCTGTTGATCGTCCTCGCTTCTCTCGTCGTTGGCCTGTCGGCCACTGTCGCCCAGCAGATTGTTCCGCTGGCGGCGCATCTGGCTGCCCCCGAGCGGCGAGGGGCAGTCGTGGGTACGGTCCTGGCCGGCATTCTGACCGGCATCCTGCTGAGCCGGACCCTAGCAGGTTTCGTAGCGACCCATGCAGGCTGGCGGGAGATGTTTTGGCTGGGCGTGCCGATGGCGCTTGCCGCGGGCGGGCTGATGGCACTGGTCCTTCCGCATGCTCCGCCGGAATCGGAGCTGAGCTATGGTCGGCTGCTGAGTTCCATCTGGGATCTGTGGCGCGAATTCGCGGTGCTTCGGCTGGCCGCAATCACGCAGGCGCTGATTTTCGCGGCATTCACCGTCTTCTGGACCGTGCTCGCCTTCCGGCTGCAGGCGCCGCCCTTTGGTTTGGGTGCCGACATCGCCGGCCTGTTCGGCATCGTCGGGGCGGTCGGCATCTTCGCCGCGCCGCTGGCGGGGCGTTTCGCGGATGCTCGGGGGCCGGCGCCTGTTGTTGCGATGGGGGCCATCGTCACTCTGGTTTCGTGGATCGTCTTTGGTGCGTGGACCTCCTTGGCCGGGCTGGTGTTCGGCGTGGTGCTCCTCGACTTCGCCATGCAATCGGCACTCGTGTCGAACCAGCACATCGTCTTTGCGCTGCGGCCCGAGGCTCGGGCTCGGCTCAACACGGTCCTGATGGGAGCCATGTTCTTCGGGGGCTCGATCGGCTCGGCCAGCGGCATGGCCGCCTGGCAGTTCGGCGGCTGGCCTGGGGTGGTCGTCCTCGGTTTGATTTTTGGCGCCATTGCGACAGCGATGCAGTTTGCCTGCATTGCCCGCAGCCGCAGCCACACGACCGGCTCCTGAAGCCTTCGCCGGCATCAACCGCGCCGCAGGGGCAAGCAGAGCATGCGTCTCAAAACCATACTTGGTATTGGCATCGCCTTGGCTGTCAGCGCTGGAGCTGGTGCGCTGGCCTATGCTTGGCGGTTCGAGATAGCTCCGATCGAGACCCCTGCGCCTGCCAGCTTCGATGCGGCGACGGTCGCCAAGGGACGCAATCTTGCTCTCATCGGCGATTGCCAGACCTGCCACACGACCCCGGGCGGCCGCATCTTCGCCGGCGGCCTGGCGATGCCGACGCCGTTTGGCACCATCTATTCGACCAACATCACGCCCGATCGCGGGACAGGAATCGGCTCGTGGTCCCAGGAGGCTTTTGCGCGGGCAATGCGCGAAGGCGTAGATCGGGAAGGGCGGCACCTCTATCCGGCGTTCCCCTACGACCATTTCATGCTGACCAGCGATCAGGATCTCGAAGCGCTATACGCCTTCTTCATGACGCGCGAGGCGGTCAGCGCACCGACGCCCGCCAACGAGCTGCCATTCCCGATCAATATCCGCCTCGTTCTTGCCGGCTGGAAATTGCTCTTCTTCAGCCAAAGGCGGCTGCAGCCCGACCTTGCGAATGACGCGCAATGGAATCGCGGGCGCTATCTCGTCGAAGGTCTCGGCCATTGCGGTGCCTGTCACACGCCGCGCAACCTCATGGGGGCGGAAGTCCAGTCCCGCGCTTTCGAAGGCGCCCGGGTCGAGGGCTGGCTGGCCTACGGACTGGGAAAGGCATCGAAGGCGCCGCTGCCGTGGACGGCCCAGGCATTGGAGACCTATCTGGCTGAGGGCTCCCACCCGGATCATGGCGTGGCTCGGGGGCCGATGGCGCCGGTGACGGACAACCTTTCTCTTGTGCCGCGCGAAGAAGTCGCCGCAATGGCCGCCTATATTGCCGCGCTTGCACCCGCGGGCGCACCTGTTGCCAAACCGACTGGCGTCGCGCAGCCGGCTCTTGCGCAATCGGCTGGTCTGCAGATCGCGACGCCTCCGGACATGCCCGGAGCGGGAGCCCGCCTCTACGCCAGCGCTTGCGCTTCATGCCACGACGCTGGGCGCAGCCCGCCATTGGGAGCGGTATCGCTCGCAGCTTCCACAGCGCTGGCGGGGGAGGGGCCGGAGAATCTGGTGAAGCTCGTTCTGAACGGGATTCCCGCTGCCGGCGGTGCCAAGGCGCCGATCATGCCGGGCTTCGGGGCCGTCATGACCGACGAGCAGATTGCGGCTCTGGTGAAGCACCTCCGCAGCCAGGTCGCAACGCGCCCGGACTGGCCCGATCTGCAGAAGGTCCTCCGAGAGGCGCGGGGCGAGCTCGCGCCCGATCAGGCGAAATGAGGAGGCTGGTATGGCCAATGTCACAATCAATGGCACCAGTCACGCGATCAAGGCCGCGCCTGATACGCCGCTGCTCTATGTCCTGCGCAACGAGTTGAAACTCAATGCGGCGAAGTTCGGCTGCGGACTCGGCCAGTGCGGAGCCTGCACCGTAATCGTTGACGGCGAGGCCGTATTCTCCTGCGTTACCCCGGTCGAGCTGGTCGAGGGGCGTTCCGTGACGACGCTGGAAGGGCTCGGGTCCAGGGAAAATCCCGGGATTTTGCAGCAAGCTTTTATCGACGAGCAGGCGGCCCAGTGTGGCTACTGCATTCCCGGCATGATGATGCGCGCGCAGGCGATGCTCCAACGCAACCCACGGGTATCGGATCGGCAGATCCGCGAAGAGATGGAACCGCATCTGTGCCGGTGCGGCACGCATATGCGCATCCTCCGCGCTATCCGTCGGGCGGCCGACCGGGTGGCCGGGACACTCGTGCCGTCGGCGCCGGGAGGCCGGTCATGAACGCGATGCTGTCACGCCGCGCTGTCCTCGCTGGCGCCGGCGCACTGACCCTGGCGTTCAGTTGGTCCGCTGCGCGGGCGCAGACCGAAACCGGGAAGGGAGAGGGGCCGACAAAGCGAGGTCTCCCTGGCAGCCTCGATGACACGCCTCGGCTCGATGCCTGGATCCGGCTCGATGCCACTGGCTCCGTGACCATCCTGACCGGCAAGGCCGAACTCGGGCAGGGCCTCAAGACGGCTATTCTCCAGATCGCCGCGGAAGAGCTCAAAGTGCCCTTCTCATCGCTCGGTCTCGTCACTGCCGATACCGGCCGAACAGCCGATGAAGGCTATACGGCAGCAAGCCATTCAATTCGCGATTCGGGCACTGCGATCCGCAACGCCGCCGCCCAGGTGCGGGAAATCCTGATTGCCGAGGCCGCGCGACGGCTGACCGTCCCGCCTGAAACGCTGCGTGCGGCCGAAGGGGCCGTTCTCGGTCCAGGGGGAGTGCGCCTGAGCTACGGAGAGCTGGTCAGTGCTGAGTTGCTGCAGGTCGAGGCTCGACCCACTTCGAAACTGACACCGACGGCCGACTTCACCGTGATGAACCGGCCGGTCGCAAGGATCGACATTCCGGGCAAGGTCACGGGCGGCGAAGCCTATGTGCAGGATCGTCGCCCAGACGGCATGCTCCATGCCAGGATGATCCGGCCGCCGAGCTATGACGCCGAAATTGCTCGGCTGGATGCCACTGCCGTGGAAGCCATGCCCGGGGTTGTGAACGTTTTCCGCGACCGCAATGTCCTTGCCGTAGTAGCGGACGACGAATGGACGGCCATTCAGGCCATGCGCCGCCTCTCGGCACGCGTCGCGTGGAAGGAGCAGGCGTCGCTGCCGGATGCGGCGAATCTGGGCGACGCTCTGACGGTCCTTCCATCGCGCGACACCGCCATCCTCGAGGTGGGAACGCCGGGTGGGGCGGGAACTGTCGTCGAAGGACGCTTCGTACGCCCCTATCTCGCGCATGGCTCGATCGGCCCATCCTGCGCCATTGCCGAGGCGCTCGACGGCGAGGTGACGATCTGGACGCATACCCAAGGCGTCTATCCGCTCCGCCAGGCCATCGCGGGAATGCTGAAGCTGCCGCTCGACAAGGTTCGATGCATCCATGTCGAGGGCGCGGGCTGTTATGGTCAGAATGGTGCGGACGACGTTGGCGCCGACGCCGCCCTGATCGCGATGGCGCTGCCGGGACGCCCGATCCGCGTGCAGTGGATGCGTGAGCAGGAACATGCCTGGGAGCCTTTCGGGCCCGGCATGGTGGCCGCGGTGCGCGCCGTGGTCGACGGCAGTGGCGCCGTCACGGACTGGCACAGCGAGGTTTGGAGCCAGTCCCACATGATGCGGCCCGGGCCGCCGGGCACGCTGCTGGCTGCCCGGGACAAGAGCGATCCGGCTCCGCCGGCTCCGCCCGTCGCCCTCGCGCAGCCGGAGGGAGGTGGCGATCGCAACGCGATCCCGCTCTACCACTTCCCGAATGCGAAGGTGGTCCATCACTTCCTGCCGGAGATGCCGTTGCGCGGCTCCTCGATGCGTTCCCTCGGCGGCTATCTGAACGTCCTGGCCATCGAGAGCACCATCGACGATCTGGCTCATGCCTCAGGGCAGGATCCGGTCGCATTACGCCTGCGCCTGCTCACCGATGATCGCGCTCGGGCCGTCGTCGAGAAGGCAGCTATGGATTTTGCATGGAAGGCGCGACCGCGACTTCCAAAGGGAGGCGGCTACGGCTTCGGCTTTGCCCGGTACAAGAACCTCGAAGCGTATTGCGCCGTCGCGCTGGAAATCTTCGTCGACCCTGAGGCGGGCGAGGTCCGCATCGTCCGCGTCAACGCGGCTACCGACACCGGAGAGGTCGTCAACCCGGATGGTGTCAGGAATCAGATCGAGGGAGGGATCATTCAGTCCGCGAGCTGGACGCTGTTCGAGGAGGTGACGTTCGATCGCAAGCGCATCACGTCGTTCGACTGGTCGTCCTACCCGATCCTTCGGTTCTCAAGCGTTCCGGAACGGTTGGATGTCGCGATTATCGACAGGCCCGGCGCACCGTTTCTCGGCGTGGCGGAGGCGTCGCAAGGCCCAACGGCTGCGGCCCTGGGCAACGCCATTCGTGACGCAAGCGGTCAAAGATTGCGGCAATTGCCGTTCACTCCGGCCCGTATTCGGGCCGCCTTCGGACGGTGAGCGGACGAACTATAGCTGGCGAGCCATCACCGACGGGCATGGCCCAGTACGTTCTGCCGAGCTGGCGTCCGCGCCTCCTCTCACGTCCGCTGCTCCACGCATTGATCGTCGTCGCCAAGTACTGCTGGGCTGGACGATCGCGACGCAATCTATGCCTTCAAGCGACCGCTATCGTCGCTCTGTTCTGCTGGCTGCTTGCGGCCTTCGTCCCAAAGCCCCCCGGCCGCCCGCTGCAACGGTGGTCTCGTGAGGGCGTCTCACCCTGTAGCGGCACCGAGCCCTGGACGGCGAAACCGTCCGTTGGGCCATCCCGTGTCGGGATTTCATAAGTTGGAGAACCCTATGAGCAGCCAAACCGTGGGCAATGCCGCGCCTCGTGCCCATCAAATGTTTCCTGTGTTGACGCACGATCAGATCGAAACGATGCGTCGCTTCGCCAGTGGTCCGCCCCGGCGTTTCACTTCCGGCGAGCCGGTCTCGGCCGCTGGCGAAGGTGTGCAGATCGGGCGCGAAGGCCATGATGGCGCCCGCCGTGACCGGCCCTACGCCTGGGACGGTGCACAAGCGGCGCGTCTCGACCTGCTCCTCGCTCGCCGCCCTGAGGCCAGAGGCCAGCTCTTCGATCCG
>NZ_JBFTKQ010000033.1:0-31913 GCF_056396025.1 Allobosea sp. 05T438 | reverse complement strand
GCTCTCTTCGATTTGCCGATCCAGATGCCCGAGCTCGTCGTGTCACAGATCTGGCACCCGCGGATGGATGCCGATGCCGGCCATCGCTGGCTCCGTGCACTGGTATTCGAAGCGTTCCGCAAGGGTCCGTAACCCCACGCGAAACCCGCYGCCGCCAGGTGAACTTGGGGCCGACGGTCAGCGCMGCGGTTTGCAGTGCTTTCAGCACGACCAGCGCCAAGGTCAACCACTGGGTCGCGCCATTTGCTGACATTGGCTCGCTGCCGGAAAGCAGACCTTGCTGCGCGGCACGAGGCGACCGAAATCGACCCAAGCCGGACGCATCGTAGGTCTGTTGCCAGGCAGCCCAGCAGGTATCGGCGGATCCCCCGTTGTGCCGCGCAACCAGGTGGCTATAACGTCCCCCCACAAACTCGGACCCGGTGTAAATCCGGGTGGCTCTTCCGGCCGCCGATCCGCCGGACAACGCAACAGGCTGTCAAACGTCAATTGTGAGGTCGCACCGCCGGGTGGGCCGATGGCGTTGCCTTGCGAGATCACCATGCTAATGACCACCCTTCGGCGCGAATGGCTGACCAATCCGCCGCGCGAGCTTCTTGCGGGCGCCGTCGCCACTTTCGCTCTTATTCCTGAGGTCATCGCCTTTTCCTTCGCCGCCGGTGTCGACCCGCAGGTCGGGCTCTACGGCTCCTTCGTTATCGGCATCGTGATCGCCTTCGCTGGCGGGCGCCCGGCCATGGTTTCGGCAGCTGCCGGCTCGGTTGCGCTGGTGGCGGCACCGCTCGTTGCCTCGCACGGCCTGTCTTATCTCTTAGCCGCCGGCCTGCTTGCCGGCGCGCTTCAGATCGTCTTCGGGCTGCTTCGGCTCGGGGTGCTGATGCGGTTCGTCTCGCAATCGGTCCGCACCGGCTTCGTCAACGCTCTGGCGATCCTGATCTTCGCTGCGCAGATGCCACATCTCCTCGGCGAGGGCTGGTACACCTACGCGCTCTTCGCCGTCGCGCTGGCGCTGATCTACGTCGTGCCACGGCTGACCACCGCCATCCCATCGCCGCTGATCGCCATCGGCCTGCTCACGATCGCCGCAAGCCTGCTCCACCTGCCGGTGAAAACGGTGGCCGATCTCGGCCGCCTGCCCGAGGCGCTGCCAGTCTTCGCCTGGCCGACCGTGCCGGTCAGCTGGGAGACGCTGCGGATCATCGCCGGCCCGGCTGTCGCCATCGCCATGGTCGGCCTGCTCGAATCGCTGATGACCGCCACGGTGGTCGACGACCTCACAAAGACGCCGAGTTCCAGGGACCGTGAGTGCACCGGCCTCGGCCTCGCCAACATGGCGTCGAGCCTGTTCGGCGGCATCGCCGGCTGCGGCATGATCGGCCAGACCGTTAGTAACGTGAAATACGGCGGGCGCGGCCGGCTCTCGACGCTGTTCTCCTGCGCCTTCCTGCTGGTGCTGATGGTCGCGCTGAAGCCTTGGGTCTCGCAGGTGCCGGTCGTCGTGCTGGTTGCGATTATGGTGATGGTCTCGGTCGACACCTTCAACTGGTCCTCGCTCAGGGCGGTCGTCGCGCATCCGCGACTGTCGAGTACGGTGATGCTGGCAACGGTGGCGGTCACGGTGGCGAGCCACAATCTCGCGCTCGGCGTTCTCGTCGGCGTGCTGCTCAGCGGCGTGTTCTTCACCGTGAAGGTCGCGCGGCTGATGCATGTCGCACCCGAGGGCGATGATGCGGCCGGCCTGCTGACCTATCGCGTCACTGGCCAAGTCTTTTTCGCCTCGGCTGACGCCTTCACCGAGGCTTTCGACCTCGATGCGGCGGGCAAGGCCGGCGTGCGCATCGACGTCTCGCAGGCACATTTCTGGGACGTCACTGCGGTCGCCGCGCTCGACAAGATCGTCGGCCGCTACCGGGCCAACAGTATTTCCGTAGAGGTCGTGGGCATGAACCGGGCCACCGCGACGATCGTCGAGCGCTTCGCCGTTCACGACAAGCAACAACCACAGCTCTCTAAAAACTGATACCGCGAGGTCGGAACAACCACTCGCGGTCGTGTTGCGTCCGTAGCCAGCGCCCCGCTCTTGGGACCATACCCTGAGTCGGCTCTCGACCCTGGGAGGCCGTTGGCCGAATCGTGAAAATGGCACGGCGGATGCCCGCCGTGCCAAGTGTTATAGGTCAGTTTGCTCCGAAAGGAGAAGCGCATCGTCAACCTCGATACCGAGGTAGCGCACGGTGCTTTCCAGCTTCGTATGGCCGAGAAGGAGCTGACAGGCGCGCAAGTTGCCGGTGCGCTTATAGATCAGTGCGACCTTCGTCCGGCGGAGACTGTGAGTTCCATAGAGCGCGGGATCAAGCCCAATCAGCGCCACCCAACCATCAAGAAGACGGCCGTACTGCCGCGTTGTGATGTGATCGCCGGGCCGGCTACGACTCGGGAAGAGCCAACCCTCTTCGCAAGGATCTCTCCTTCTGAGCCACGCGGAGAGCGCCTCGCGGGTGGAGTCGGTTAGCTCAAACGGGACCGGCCCCCCGGTCTTCTGCGGAACGATCGCCGTTCGTAGTCGGACCGTGCCCCCAAGCACGACATTGCCGACACGAAGGCGAACGAGGTCGCACCCCCGCAGCTTGCTGTCGATCGCGAGATTGAACATGGCGAGATCACGAACACGCCCGTCGTGCTGTAGGCGGGTCCGAATAGCCCAGATATGCCTCGGCTTCAGAGGTGGCTTCGGTCCGATGATCCGCCCGAGGTTCCACGCCTGATGGGGCAGTTGATTCTGCGCTTGGAGATCCATGGCAGATCCCCCTTTTGGGATGCCGCATCCGGGATCATTCTATCAAACTTCCATGAGACTTTGCGACGCCTTCCACCGAGGCGCGCCAATAGCGGAAGTTGGCGCTTTGCCCGGAAGCGGACATCACCAATCGGTAACAATGAAGGCTTGAGGATGAGCCGCGCTGCCCTGAGAAGGTTCGTGGCAGAGTTCCTCTTTCCAGCTCTCGAACCGATCTTGCCAGATTGTTTCAAGATTTAGCGGCGCGCTCGCCCCAAAAGATTAGATTTTTCTGCGAGGAATGGCGGTCGCATAGGTGTTGAGCGAGAGCAGGTGGCGGTCGGCGCGATGGAGCGCGGCGAGCGCCGCATTGCGATCCTTGTTGGCCAGCAATCCGCAGAGAACCTCGGAGATCGCCAGCGCCGGCGCCAGCGTGTGGAAGAAGCTCTGGCTCTCGGTGGAGCAGAGGATGGCCTGATCGGCGATGCCTACCAGCGGCGAGACCTCGCTGTCGGTGATCGCGATGATGCCTAGCCCCTTTTCGCGAGCGAGCTCGGCGAGCTCCAGGCTGTGGCGCGCGTAAGGATTGATCGAGATGGCGAGCAGCACGTCCTCGGCGCCGGCGCGGATCAACCCGTCGCCCACCGTGTCAGCCGGCCCGTCGAGATGGATCGTCTTCTCCCCGAGCAGCGCCATCACGTAGTGGAAATGCCAGGCGACTGAATGGCAGGAACGCAGGCCCAGCACATAGATCCGGCGCGCCTGCGCCAGCCGGTCGGCCGCCGCCGAGAGACGTTCCAGCGAGGCCGGTTCCGACAGGCGCGCGATCTGGGCGGCGAGCCCTTGCAGCATGCGCCGTGACAATTGCGCGGCGGCCATGTCCTGCTCGCTCTCGTCAGTTTTCATCGCGCGCGCCGCGAAGCCGTCGACTCGGAAGCGGATCGCCTCGGCATGGTGGGCGCGGATATCGTCATAACCGGCGAGGCCCAGGAACTTCGCGAGCCGCGTCATCGTCGAGGGCTGCACGCCGGCATTTCGCGCCAGCTCGCGCATCGAGACCAGCGCCACCTCCTGCGGATGCTCGATGATGTAGCGCGCCGCCTGCTGCAATTGCGGGGACATGCCGTCGAAGAGGCTGACGATGCGCTCGCGCAAGGGATCCGCCTGCAACATTTGAATCGCACCCTCTTTGCCCCGTCGCGACCATTCCCGCGCGCCGGTCGGATTTCAAACGGTTTCTCGGCTTTCCCTCAGCCTTTGAGGGCGTTGCGCTGGACTGTTCCGTCGCGACAGTTTTAGCGTCAATCGTTTCCGATTTATATCATATAAAACAAATGTTGCATAACTCGATGAGGCGTGTCATGAGGCTGCGCGCCGCGGCGGCCTGGCCGCGCCAATCCGGGAAGCTTGAGATGACCAGGATTCTCCATCGCTCGATCGGCGGCCGGCTGCCGCAAGCGGTTGCGGGGCAGGGCGTCACGATCACCGACGCGGATGGTCGCAGCTATATCGACGGCTCGGGCGGCGCCGCCGTCTCCTGCCTCGGCCACGGCCATCCCGAGGTCATGGCCGCGATGCGCGCGCAGATGGACCGCATCGCCTACGCGCATACCTCGTTCTTCACCACCGATGTCGCCGAGGAACTGGCCGAGCGTCTGGTCGAACTGGCGCCGGAAGGGCTCGATTACGTCTATCTCGTCTCCGGCGGCTCGGAGGCCGTCGAGGCCGCGATGAAGATGGCACGGCAGTATTTCGTCGAGATCGGCCAGCCGCAGCGCCGCCATTTTATCGCGCGCCGGCAGAGCTATCATGGCAATACGCTGGGGGCGTTGGCGGCCGGCGGCAATGCCTGGCGGCGGGCGCAGTTCCAGCCGATCCTGCCTGAGACCCACCATGTCTCGCCCTGCTACGCCTATCGCGACCAGATGGACGGCGAGACGCCGGAGGCCTATGCCGCCCGGCTCGCGGACGAGCTTGAGGCCAAGATCCTCGAACTCGGCGCCGAGGAGGTCATCGCCTTCATTGCCGAGCCGGTGGTCGGTGCGACGCTTGGCGCCGTCGGTCCGGTCGCGGATTATTTCGCCCGCATCCGCCGCATCTGCGACAAATACGGCGTCCTGCTGATCCTCGACGAGGTGATGTGCGGCATGGGCCGCACCGGCACGCTGTTCGCCTGCGAGCAGGAGGGCATTTCGCCTGACCTCGTCACCATCGCCAAGGGGCTCGGCGGCGGCTACCAGCCGATCGGCGCCGTGCTGCTCTCGGAGAAGATTTACCGCGCCTTCGCCGAGGGCTCCGGCCTGTTCCAGCACGGCCATACCTATATCTGCCATCCGATGGCGGCGGCGGCGGCGCTCAAGGTCGTCGAGCTGATCTCGCAGCCGGATATGATGGAAAACGTCCGGCTGATGGGCGAGCGCCTGCAGGCCGGCCTCGATGCGCGGCTCGGCCAGCATCCCCATGTTGGCGACATCCGCGGGCGCGGCCTGTTCCGCGGCATAGAGATCGTCGCCGACAAGGAGACGAAGGCGCCCTTCGATCCGGCGCTGAAGATACATGCCCGGATCAAGAAGGAAGCGATGGCGCGCGGCCTGCTGTGCTACCCGATGGGCGGCACCATCGACGGGCGGATCGGCGACCATGTCCTGCTGGCGCCGCCCTATATCATCACGCCCGAGGAAATCGATCTGATCGTCGAGCGGATCGGCGGCGCGATCGACGCGGCGGTCAGGGTCTGACCGCTGCCATGGCGTCCCGCATCGCCTTCGCCGGCTTCAATCTCGAATCGGTCACGGCCGTTCCGCAGATCGTGGAGCTGGCGGAGTTCGAGCGCGTCTGCGTGCGCGGGGCTGAACTGACGGAACGGTTCCGCGGTACCAACACTGTACCCGGCGGCTGCCTGAAGATCTGCGAGGCCGAAGGCGCGGAATTCGTGCCGCTGTTCCACACGTTGCTCGGCGCGCTCGGGCCGGCCTCGGACGAGGCGGTCGCACATTACACCCGCGAGATCGTCGAAGGCCTCGGCAAGAGCGGACGGCTCGACGGCGTCATCCTGTTCCTGCACGGCGCCTGCTGGGCGGCGGGCTATCCCGATGTCGAGCGGCATGTCATCGACGCGGTGCGCGCGGCCTTTCCGGCGCTGCCGATCGCGGTCGTGCTCGACTATCACGGCAATATCGATCGCGCGACGCTGCGCGGGGCCGATATCACCGCCGCCTATCGTCATTCCCCGCATATCGACATGGGCGAGACCGGCGAGCGGGCAGCGCGCGCTTTGATCCGGTTCCTGCGCGAGGGGCGCCGGCCCGGCCTCGCGGTGGCGCGGCCGGATATCGTCATTCCCTCGATCATGTCGGCGACGGCGCTGGAGCCGCTGGCCTCGATCATCGCCGCGGCGCGCGCCGCCGAGCAGGCCGGTGACTGCGACATCTCGATCATGGCCGGCTTCTCCTATGCCGACAGCGCCAATACCGGCATGTCGGTGATCTGCCTGGATTGGGCGGGGCAGGAAGCGGCAGAGGCCAAGGCGCAGGCCTTCTCAGGCCAGTTGCGCGCGGCGCGCAACGCCATCGCCAACGCCATCCCGATCCTGAGCGTCGAGGACGCTCTGGTCGATATCGAACGGAAACCCGCGAAGGGCCGGCCGATCGTGCTGCTCGAACATGCCGACCGGATGAACGACTCGACCCATCTGCTGCGGGCGCTGCTCGGCCGCGATGTCGGGCGGATCAATGTGCCCCTCCTGCTCGATCCGGAAACGGCCGCGCAGGCGCATGAAGCGGGCGAGGGCGCCGAGATCCCGGTCGTGCTCGCCGGCAAGACCGCGCCGGAGACTGGTGGGCCGATCGAGGTGGTGGCACGCGTCCTCTGGTCGGGGTCGAAATCCTACACCGTGTCGGGTCGCTACCAGCGCGGCTCCTTCGTCGATCTCGGGCTGACGGCGCTGCTCCAGATCGGCGCGATCCGCGTCTCCGTGGTCTCGCATTTCGCCTTCGCGGTCGATGGCGACCCGTTCTTCATCTTCGGCGAGCGACCAGAGGATTACGACGTGATCCTGCTGCGCTCGAAGACGCATTTCCGCGATTTCTACGTGCCGCTGGCCGACCGCATCCTGGTGGTCGACACGCCCGATCTCGGCCCCGCCGATATCAGGCTGATCCCGTACCGGCATCTCGACACGGCCAAGGCCTATCCGTGGAGCGACGCTCCCGCCTGACGACACGCGCCAATCCAAGCAACCAAAAACGAGGGGATAACAATGACGTTTCGGTTCAGGACTTTCGGGGCTGCGGCGCTGCTCGCCGGCTCCCTTCAGGCATTGCCGGCTTTTGCCGAGACGACGCTCAACGTCGTCATGCAGGCGCCGCCCCGCTCGCTCGATCCGATCCTGAGCACCGCCCAGATCGTGCGCACGCACGGCTTCATGGTGTTCGACACGCTGCTCGGCATGGATGCCAAGTACAACCCGCAGCCGCAGATGGCCGACTATGCCGTCTCGGCCGACAAGCTGACCTATACCTTCACCTTGCGCGACGGCTTGAAATGGCATGACGGCACGCCGGTGACCGCCGCCGATTGCGTCGCCTCGCTGAAGCGCTGGGCCGCCAATGACGGGGCCGGGCGCACGATGATGGGCTCGGTCGCCTCGATCGAGGCGACCTCCGACAAGGTGCTCGTCATCAAGCTGGCGAAGCCTTTCGGCCAGGTGCTGGAACTTCTGGCGAAGCCCTCGCCGGTGCCGCCTTTCATGATGCCCAAGCGCCTCGCCGAGACGCCTGCCGGCCAGCAGGTGACGGAGATGATCGGCTCCGGCCCGTTCAAGTTCGTCGCGGCCCAGTATCGTCCCGGCGATCAGGCCGTCTATGTCAAGAACACCGACTACAAGCCGCGCTCCGAGCCGATGAGCTGGACCGCCGGCGGCAAGACCGTCAATGTCGACAAGGTCGTGTGGAAAGCGATGCCGGACATGCAGACTTCGATCAATGCGCTGCAATCCGGCGATGTCGACCTGATCGAGCAGGTGACGATCGATCTCCTGCCGCTGCTCAAGGCCAATGACGAGATCAAGACGGGCGCCATCAACGCGCTCGGCAGCCAGGTCACCGGCCGCTTCAACCATCGCCTGCCGCCCTTCGACATTCCCAAGGTCCGCCAAGCGGCGATGTATGCGCTCGACCAAGAGCAGCTGATGCAGACCGCGATCGGCGACAGCCAGTATTACAAGCTCTGCGCCTCGGTCTATGGCTGCGACGTGCCGCTCGCCTCGGATGCCGGCTCCGAATATCTGATGGGCAGCGCCAAGGAGCGCATGGCCAAGGCGAAGGACCTGCTGAAGGCCTCCGGCTATGACGGCACGCCGGTGCTGATGATGCAGCCGACGGACCTGACCATCCTCTCGACCCAGCCGATCGTTGCGGCGGAGCGCCTGCGCGAGGCCGGCTTCAAGGTCGATGTCGCCGCGATGGATTGGGCGACGCTGCAGTCGCGCAAGAACAGCACGCAACCCGTGGCGCAAGGCGGCTGGAATATGCTGTTCACCTATTGGGGCGTATCCGGCATCTGGAACCCGACCGTGCACGCCCTGCTCGACGGCTCGGGCGCGGAGACGGCGTGGTCGGGCTGGCCGAAAAGCGCCCGCGTCGAGGAACTGCGCGCTGCCTTCCTCACCGCGCCGACGCTCGACGAGCAGAAGACAATCGCCCGGGAGATTCAGCAGATCGCCTATGACGAGGGCTTCTACTTCAATGCCGGCGAGTTCCAGTCCGTCGCCGCCTGGAGCGCCAAGCTGAAGAACCTCCAGCCCGGCCCGCTCACCCTGTTCTGGGGCGTGAGCAAGTAACCTCGCGGACCGGGCGGCATTGCCGCCCAGCTGGCTTGACCGAGCGCTGGCTGTCCGGCCAGCGCCCTGGCGCGGAGCACCACATGGCTTCCTACTTCCTGCGCAGGCTGCTGATGGCGATCCCCGTCATGTTCTTCGTGGCGCTGTTCGTCTTCCTGTTGCTGCGCCTGACGCCGGGCGATCCGGCCCAGGCCATTGCCGGCGATCAGGCGACGCCGGCCCAGCTTGCCGCGATCCGTGAGAATCTCGGGTTGGACAAGCCGCTCGCCAGCCAGTTCGCCACCTGGCTTGGCGGCATGGCGCAGGGCGATTTCGGGCATTCGCTGATCTCGCAACGCCTGGTTCTGGAGATGATCGGCCAGCGCATCGGCCCGACGCTGGCGCTCGCAGTGATGGCGATGATCTTCACGGTTGTCATCTCGTTGCCGCTCGGCGTGCTCGCCGCCTGGCGCCATGGCGGCATGGTCGACCGCTTCGTCATGGCGCTCTCGGTCATCGGCTTCTCCGTCCCGATCTTCGTGATCGGCTATGTGCTGATCGCGGTCTTCGCGGTCGACCTGAAATGGTTCCCGGTGCAGGGCTACAAGCCGCTCGCCGAGGGCTTCGGCCAGTTCCTCCACCGCATCCTGCTGCCGGGGTTGGCACTTTCCTTCTTCTACATCGCGCTGGTCTCGCGGATGACGCGAGCCTCGATGCTGGAAGTGCTGCGCGAGGATTATGTCCGCACGGCGCGGGCGAAAGGGTTGGGCGAGCGCATCGTCCTGTTCCGCCACGCGCTGCGCAACGCCGCAATCCCGATCCTCACCGTGGTCGGAACCGGCTTCGCCATGATGGTCTCCGGCGTCGTCGTCACCGAGACGGTCTTCAACATCCCCGGTCTCGGACGGTTGGTCGTCGACGGCGTGCTCGCCCGCGACTACCCGCTGATCCAGGCGATCATCCTGCTGACGGCCGGAACCTATGTGCTGATCAACCTGCTGATCGACCTGTCCTATGCGCTGAGCGACCCGAGGATCCGCTACCAATGAGCGCCGCATCGAGTCCCGCGCAGGGCGGCCTCCCGCGCCGCCGCCTGCTCAGAAACCCGCCGCACTGGACGACGGTGCTCGCCATTCTCGTCCTCATCATCGTCGTTGCGATGGCTGTCTTCGCGCCGTTCATCGCGAATTTCGAGCCGACCAAGCTCAACGCTGCGATGCGGCTCAAGCCTTCCTCGAACCTCTACTGGCTGGGCACCGACAGCTTCGGCCGCGACCTCTTTTCGCGCGTGGTCTATGGCGCGCGGGTCTCGCTGCTGGTGGGGGCCGGCGTCGCCATCGGCGCCATCGTGATCGGCCTGCCGCTTGGTCTGATCGCCGGCTGGTATCGTGGCATTGACGGCGTGCTGATGCGGATGATGGACGGGCTGATGGCCATTCCCGGCATCCTGCTCGCCATCGCGATCGTCGCGCTGGTCCGCGGCGGGCTCACCACCGTCATCATCGCGATCATGATCCCGGCGATCCCGCAGGTCGTCCGGCTGGTCCGCGCGCGCGTCATCGCCGCCCGCGAGGAGACCTATGTCGATGCGGCGATGCTGCTCGGTACGCCGCCTGCCAAGCTGATCTGGAAGCATCTGCTGCCGACGGCGATCGCCCCGCTGATCGTGCAGGGGACCTATATGTACGCCTCCGCTATCCTGACGGAGGCGGCTTTGTCCTTCCTCGGCGTCGGCATCGGCACGGAGATCCCGAGCTGGGGCAACATCATGGCCGAGGGGCGGCTCTATTTCGCGATCAACCACTGGCTGGTGTTCTGGCCGGCGATCGTGCTGTCGGCCTGCATCCTGTCGATCAACCTGCTGGGTGACGCGCTGCGCGACCGGCTCGACCCGAAGATGCAGGGGAGAGCCCCGTGACGACGACATCCTCCAGCCAGCCGGTGCTCTCGATCCGCGACCTCAAGGTCGCGACCCGCGGCCGCGAGCCCTGCGAGATTCTGAAGGGCATCAGCTTCGACATCATGCCGGGCGAGACGCTCTGCCTCGTCGGCGAATCCGGCTCCGGCAAGTCGGTGACCTCGCTGGTGACCATTGACCTGCTGCCGCGCGACGAGTTGCGGACGACGGCCGGCGCGGTGCTGCTCAACAACGAGGACATCCTGACCGCCCCACCGTCGCGCACCAAGGCGCTGCGCGGCGCCGAGATGGCGATGATCTTCCAGGAACCGATGACGGCGCTGAACCCGGTGCTGACGATCGGCCTCCAGATGGACGAGGTTTATTGGGCGCACACGACAATGCGTCCCAAGGAACGCAAGGAAGCTGCGCTCGCCGCCTTCGAGGCCGTGCACCTGCCCGATCCGGCGCGGATCTATGACAGCTACCCGCATCAGCTCTCCGGCGGCCAGCGCCAGCGCGTGATGATCGCGATGGCGCTGGCCTTGAAGCCGAAGCTCCTGATCGCCGACGAGCCGACCACAGCGCTCGACGTCACCACGCAGAAGCAGATCCTCAGCCTGATCCGCGAATTGCAGGAGAAGCAGAACACCGCCGTACTGTTTATCACTCATGACATGGGCGTGGTCGTCGACATCGCCGACCGGGTCTGCGTGATTCGTCGCGGCGAGATCGTCGAGACCGGCCCGGTCGAGCAGGTGCTCAGCCGGCCGCGCGAGGCCTATACGCGCGATCTTCTCCAGGCCGTGCCGTCGCTGGTACCGCGTGCTCCACGTATTGCACCGAAAGAGGTCGAGGCCGTGGTCGAGATCCGCAATCTCGAAAAGACCTTCAGCTTCGGTTCTCTGCTTGGGAAGCTGATGGGGCGGGATATCCGCACCGTGCGCGCCGTGAACGATGTCAGCTTCAGGCTGGAGCGTGGGCGCACGCTCGGCATCGTCGGCGAAAGCGGCTCGGGCAAGTCGACGGTCGCGCGCTGCATGCTCAGGCTGGAGCATCCGACCGGCGGCGAAATCCGGGTCAACGGCCAGGACATCGCCCCACTCCAGGGTCAGAAGGCGCTGGCCCCGGCGCGGCGGCGCGTGCAGATGGTGTTCCAGGACCCCAATCGCTCGCTCAATCCGCGCCTGCGCATCGGCGAGAGCCTGATCGAGGGGCCGCTCAATCTCGGCGAGGAGCGCGGCTCTGCGCTGAAGCGTGCGGGCGAATTGCTCGAGGTGGTCGGCTTGCCCAGCACCAGCCTCGAACGCTTTCCCCATCAGTTCTCCGGCGGCCAACGCCAGCGCATCGCCATCGCGCGCGCCCTGATGATGGAGCCCGAGGTGATCGTTGCCGACGAGGCCGTCTCTGCCCTCGACGTCTCCGTGCAGGCACAGGTGTTGGCGCTGCTGGCGGAGATCCAGGAGCGGCGCAATCTCGCCGTGCTGTTCATCACCCATGATCTGCGCGTCGCCGCCCAGATCTGCGACGAGGTGATGGTGATGCGGCGCGGCTGCGTCGTCGAGGACGGGCCGGCCGCCGAAGTGCTGGCGCGGCCGCGCCATGAGTATACACGGGCCTTGATCAACGCGGCGCCGGGGCGAGACTGGGATTTCGCCACTGGGCGCCGCATCGCCGGAGCCGACGCATGATTGCCGCCAGCCTCGTCCAGCTCGACGTCCAGTCTTTGGCGCCGGCCGAGAATTTCCGCCGCATCCACGAGTTCGTCGCTGCGGAAGCGGTACAGGGCGCCCAGCTTATCCTGTTCCCGGAGCTCGCCAACACCGGCTATGTCGAGCCGCTGGTGCCGGGCGGGCCTGTTGTCAGCGATGTCCCGCATTTCGGGGCGGCGCTCTACGAGGCCTGCGCCGCGCCGGACGGCGAGGAGATCAGGGCGCTCGTCGCACTCGCCGCGCGGCACCGCGTATATATCGTCATCGGCCTCGGCCTGCGAGATCGCCTGCGCGCCGGCGTGATGCGCAATGCCTCGCTGTTGATCGGCCCTGAGGGCGTGCTCGGTGACTACACCAAGGTCCATCAGTGGCAGAACGAGAAGCTGTTCTTCAGCGGCGGCGACAGCATCGACACCTACCCGGTCTTCGGCACGCGGCTCGGCATGCAGGTCTGCTACGATATCCGCTTCCCCGAGATCACCCGCATCCTCGCGCTTCAGGGTGCGAGCATCGTGACCTCGGTCTGGGCCTCCTTCGGCGCCGAGAATGCACCGGTGACCGACGAAGCGCTCTTCATCCACCGCGCCTATACGCGGGCGACCGAGAACGGCGTCTTCTTCCTGAGCTGCAACCGCAGCGGCAGCCGGGGGGGGCAACGCTTCTTCGGGCGCTCCTGCGCTGTCGCGCCGGACGGCCGCGTGCTCGGCGCGCTCGATCATGATCGCGAGAACGTGCTGCGGGTCGAGATCGACCTCCTCGAGGTCGCGCGTTACCGCAGCTTCACCGGCATCTGGGCCGACCGGGCGCCTTCCCTCTACGCCAAGTACCTGACGCGTTGACCCTCGCGAGACAGCCGATGAGGACCTCTCCCTGCCCGCCGATCAGCGACGCTGACTGGCCCGAAGCGCTCGCCGAGCTGAAGACCGGCTTTGCCGGCGCGCTGAATGTCTACCGGACGATGGCGCATCATCCGGCCTTGCTGAAGGCCTGGGCGCCCTTGCGCCAGCATATCGTCAAGGACAGCGCGCTCGGGCCGGTGCGCTCGGAAGTAGTGATTCTGCGCGCGGCGCATCGCATGGGCTCGTCTTATGAATGGGCGCATCATGTCAGCCGGGCACGAGTGCTCGGCATGAGCGATGCCCGCATCGCCGCATTGCGCGGAAGCCCTGAGGGCGAGGACGGGCTGATCGTGCGGGCGGTCGATACGCTCCTCATCGACAAGCGCCTGTCGCTGTCGCTCGAAGCCGAGCTTGCGGCTGCAATCGGGCGCGCGGCGGTGTTCGACCTGATCGCGACGGTCGGCTTCTATTCGGTGCTCGGCTACATGCTGATGACCTACGAGACGCCGATCGATGAGGCGATCACGACCGAGATGTCCGAGAAGCCGCTGGCTGCCACCGCCGACCGCTAAACGCAGAAGATTGCCGCTCAACGCAAGCGCGATCCGTTCCGCCGAGAAGCGCCACTTCCCGACATTAATGCGCTGCCCGGAAGCGGACGTCCCCGTTTCACAGACAGCGGAGTCTTGCGATGAGCTGCAACCAAGCGACACGACCGCATTGATGTTGCGGCGCCACGGGGATATGACGGCAGCACGTAAACCGCAGTCTGTCTATTTGGCCGCCGGGATTGAAAACATCTCCGGTATTCTGCGTCCGGCGCGGATGTCTCGGATCCAACCTTCCTCTTTAAGGAGGTGAGCCTGGGCAGCCGCCAACACTTCTTCGGATCTCTCAAGCGGCACCACGACGACACCATCATCGTTGCCGAGAATGATATCCCCAGAGCGCACGGGGACACCGGCGATGGACACGAGCCCGTCGATCGTACCGCCGAAACCATGATGCGGGCCGCGAGGTACGATCGCCCGGCAGAACATCGCGAATCCTGCTTTTCTCATGTCTGACACGTCGCGGATGGCACCATCCACAACCGCGCCTCCAAGTCGACGCTGAACCGCCTCTTCGGTCATCACGCCGCCCCAAACCGCAGTGTCCTCGACGCCACCGGCATCGACCACGATGATCTCCCCGGGCTTGGCGCTGCTGATCAGCGCGCATATCGGACCGCAATCCCCGACCATCGTCGTCACGGTGCGGGCTTGGCCACACAGGATTGTGTCGGGAGAAATCGGCTTTATCGCCGCCTTCATGACCTGCGTGCGGTTCATGCAATCCGATGCGACGGCAGGCGGGATGACCCGCCAGGCCTCGAGTTGTTCTGTGCTGAGCGCCTTGAAGGCGATATCGCTCTGTTGGAGTGCCATCTGCTTCGTCCGTGCTTGAGAAGACTAATCCCGCTTACGCCGCCTTGGCGTCCCAGCCGGGATTGACGTTGTTCCGCAGCCGTCCCTCGAACAGGAATTCGAGCAGGATCTCGGCGGAGAAGGTACGCATGTCGAGATAACCGGCCTCCGAATAGAAGGCGGCGTGAGGCGTAACGACCAGCCGCCCGGCGAGCCAAGGCGCGTTGCTGCGCCAGGCCTCGATCAACGCCGGCGCCGGCATGGGCGGTTCCTTCGGCAGGACGTCGAGCCCAGCCGCGGCGATGTGACCGCTCTTCAGCGCGTCGTGCAGCGCATCGACATCGACGAGACCGCCTCGGGCGATGTTGATGAAGATGCTGCCGGGCTTCATCGCGGCGAACTGCGCCGCGCCCATCAGATTGCGCGTGGCCTCGGAGAGCGGGACATGCAGGCTGACGATGTCGGCCCGGCGCAACAGCTCCTCTTGGGTGCGGATACGCTCGATCCCCAGCCCGAGATCATGCCCCTCCGGCTGGTAGGGGTCGACATAGATGACCTTCATGTCGAAGGCAGCCGCACGCCGGGCGATCGCAGTGCCGATGCGCCCCATGCCGATCGCACCGAAGGTCGCTCCACGGATGCGGCGCACGACCGGCACGTTTTCCGCGACGAAGCCGGCTACGGGATCGGCCTTCAGCCGTGCCTCGTAGCTGCCGAGGCCACGAACGAGGTGCAGCAGCATCGCGAGCGCATGGTCGGCAACTTCCGTGGTGCCATAATTCGGCACATTGGAGAGTGGAATGCCGCGCGCGCGGCAGGCGGCGCCATCGACATTGTCGAAGCCGACGCCCACCCGGACGATCAATCGGCAACGATCGAGCTTGGCGACGACATCGGCCGTGATCTTCATGCGATGCCAGACCAGAATGGCGTCGCAACGCCGCCAGATCTCGTCGGGAATCGCACCCGGATCGGTCTCGTCGAAGACGATGTAGTCGAGCCTGTCGCCCGAAATGCCACGCTCGACGTCGAGATCACGCAGATGCGCGTCGGGAACCAATATCTTGAGGGCAGTCATTGCAATCAGTCCTGGTCGCTGGGTTCAAAGAACCTTGTCGAGGAAGTCCTTCAAGCGCGGATCGGAAGGAGCCTTGAAGAGGGTTGCCGGGGCTGCGTGCTCGACGATGACGCCGCGGTCGGTGAAGAACACCTCGTCGGCGACCTCCTGCGCGAAGCGCATCTCATGGGTCACCAGCACGCAGGTCAGGCCCTCTCGCGCGAGATCGCGAATGACGCTCAGCACCTCGCTGACCATCTCCGGATCGAGCGCGGCGGTGACCTCGTCGAAGAGAATGACGCGCGGCTGCATGGCAAGCGCCCGCGCAATCGCAACACGCTGCTGCTGGCCGCCTGAGAGCTCGCCGGGATAGGCGTTCTCCTTTCCGGTCAACCTGACCTTGGCGAGCAGGATCCGCGCGCGCTCCGTTACTTCAGCCGGGTTCTCGCCGAGCACCTGGACGGGCGCCATGGTGAGGTTCTGCAGCACCGTCCGATGTGGGAACAGGTTGTACTGCTGGAACACCATCGCGACCTGGTGGCGCAGGGGAATGAACTCGCGATCGGTCCGGAGCTTCTCCACCTGAAAGTCGCCCACGCGGATGCTGCCGCCATTGATCGGCGTCAGCCCGTTGATGCAGCGCAGGATCGTCGACTTGCCGGAGCCCGACGGGCCGATGATGCAGACCACGCCCCCGTCCTTGATGGAGAGCGAAACGCCCTTGAGCACCGGGAACGTTCCGAACGACTTGTGAACGTCGCGCAGCTCGATGAATGGTTTGTTGGCGGCGGTTGTCATGGTCACCTCGCCCGCACGCGCCGTTCGAACCAGCGTGTCAGGATCGCGATTGGGAAGCTGAACAGGAAGAACAGCAGCAGCACGAAGATGTAGACGGCCGTTGCCATGTGATCGCCGTCGCTGCCGATGACCGTGCGCGCGACGGACAGAACGTCGGACGTTCCGGTGACCACGACGAGGCTCGTGCCGATGAACAGCATCGCGTAGATTGTCATGAGATTGGGCGTCATCAGCGGCAGCGCCTGTGGAACCACGATGTGGCGCAGGATCTGCAGCCGGCGATAGCCGAGCGAGCGGGCCGATTCCCACTGGCCGCTCGCGATCGCCTCGACACCGCCGCGAAACACCTCGGCGATATTGGCCGTCACCGGCAGGGCGAGCCCGACGATCGACTTCACCATCGGCGACAGGAAGACGGTGGCGCCGAAGACGGTGATCTCGAACGGCAGCAGGTAGAGCATCGCATAGAGCACGACGAGCCAGGGCGAATTACGCAGCACGTTCATCACGAATTCGGACGGAATGCGGACAAGCGCGCTACGGGCGATCAAACCGATGCCGAGCACGATTCCGATCGCAAGGGCGATCGCCATCGCCCAGAGGCTGATGATGATGTTTGCCGCGAAACCGCCGGTGTAGTTGCTGAAGTCCGCGGAGCCGGACAGGAGCAGCGGTGTGCGCAGCCAGATCTTTCCAAGGATGATCTGCGTCTCGGCCCCATAGACCGCCACGAGCAAACCCGCGAGCATGGCGGGAACGCCGACGATGCCGAGCAGGAAGGCGCGCCACTCGCTACTCATGATGCCTGCACTCCATAGCCGGGAATGCGGAAGACTTCGCTGAGGCGGCGCAGGACGACGACGGCCAAGCTCGCGAGGGCGACATAGAGGATCCAGATCAGCAGCATCACCTCGAGGTTCCGGAAAGTCTCGAGTGAGATTTGGGTCGCGCCGTACATGATGTCGGGAACCGCGACGAGCGCAGCCTGCGACGAGGTCTTGATCAGGCTGACGACGTTGTTCGTCATCGCCGGCATCGACAGCCTGAAGCCGATTGGCAACTCGACGTAGCGGAAGGCCTGGAGGCGGGTGTAACCGAGCGAGCGAGCGCCCTCTACAGTCTGGGACGGCACTGCGAGCAACCCCGAACGGATGATCTCGACCGCAATCGCGCCGTTGTAGAGCCCTAGCGACAGCACCACGCAGGTGAAGCCGGAGAACAGGGGCACGCTGCGGCCCGTTGTCGGGTCGGTGAGCTTCAGGCCGACCTCCGACAGCATGAAATAGAGGAAGAAGAGCTGCACCAGCGGCGGCGTGTTGCGGAAGAGCTCGACCAGTACGGTCGTTAGCGTCTCCAGCACTGGCAGGCGGAAATGCAGACACAAGGCTCCCGCAACGCCGATAACCAGCATCAGCGCGATCCCCAGGAGGCTCATCATGACCGTCGTTCCCAGGCCGCGCAGCAGCCAGGTTTGGTAGAGGCCGTCACTGAGCCAGCTATAGTCGAGGCTCATGCCGAAACTTTCCTATCCCGAAGCAGTTCGATCCCGGCGAGACCGGCAAGGCCATCGATGCGGAGCGGGGCCATGGCCATGTTGATCTCCTGTGCGAGCAAAGCGATGGCGCCGGCGACGCAGCGCCGGCCGCGATGATGCACTTGAAGACCAGCTTGCGCTTCCACCGACGCTTGCATGATGGAAGATGCCCGCCCGCGCTGCGGCCGGATCCGTGTGGGCGCTACTGCGTCTTCTTCGCGTCGGCCGCACGCTTCTGGACGTACTCGCTCTCGCCGAGATTGTATTTCTTCTCGCCCTCGACCATGAGCCCACTCGCCTCCGCTTTGACGATCGCAGCGTCGAGAGCTTTGAGAAAGCCGGGCTCGTTCTTGCGGACGCCGCCGGCGATGGGGATATAATCGAAGGTCTGCAGCGCGATCTTGTACTTATCCTTCCAGCCGTCCTCAGTAACTTTCATGTTCAGGATCGGGCCGTCGAACCCGATCGCGTCGCAACGCCCCCCTTGGAAAGCACTGAAAATCTCGGCGCTATTGCTGAAAAGAACGAGCTCGGCGCCCATTTTCTCGCTGAGAGTGCGATTGTAGAGATTGCCTTGGCTGCCGCAGAGCTTCTTGCCGCGAATATCATCCCAGCTCTTGTAGGAAGCATCTTTGGGTGCCAGCAACACGATGCCAGCCATCAAATAGTAGTTCTCCGTAAAGTCGATGACTTTACCCCGATCCGCGTTCACGCCGAGCGTCGCCAGGATGAGGTCGATCCGGCCGGCGTTGAGGAACTCGATCCGGTTGGAGGCACTGACAGGAACGAACTCGATCGCCGATTCCGAACCGAGCAGATTCTTGGCAACAGCCCGTGCCAGATCAATTTCGAACCCGACGTTCTGGCCTTTGGCGTCGAGATAACCGAACGGTACGTAGTCGTTTTTGATCCCGACGATGAGCTTGCCGCGCTGCTTGACGCGGTCGAGCTGGTCCGCATGGGCGATGCCGACCGAAGTTGCAAGGCCCAGTCCAAGCAACGAGGTGCCGGTCAGGAAACGAGCGCCACGGACCATGCTGGCTGCGGCGGATACCATGGAGCGGACACGCCGCCGAGCAATTTCGATGAACATGACGATCCCCATTGTCCGGACGCTTGACTGGAAGCTCGCAGACATCCCTGCGTCCTTGAGATGATCATCCTCTTGCGGAATATAATTATCCAATAGAAAATTATCGTCACAGAATAACTCAAACTTATGTTGATTCCATGAATGTCCGCCAGATCGAGGCTTTCCGTGCGGTTATGACGACCGGCAGCGTGACGCGCGCCGGGGAGAGATTGAGCATCTCACAGCCGGCGGTGAGCCAGCTCATCGCCCAGTTCGAGCGCCATTGCGGTTTCCGCCTGTTCGAGCGGCAAGGCAGCAAGCTGGCGCCGACACGGGAAGCGCAGGCGCTGTTCTCCGAGGTCGAACGGATGTTCGTTGGCGTTGGCCAGATCGCCCGGGTTGCGACAGCGCTGCGCGACCAGACCTGGGGTGCACTTAGCATCGCGGCCTTTCCAGCCATCGCACGCCGCGTTCTGCCGGAGATCATCTGGTCCTTTTGCCAAAGCCGGCCCGACACCCGCTTCCGGTTTGAAAGCATGCGGTCACGCAGCTTGATCGATGCTGTCGCCGCTCAGCATGTCGATGTTGGCTTCAGCATTCTCCCGGGCGACCGTCCCGAGGTTGAGAGCACCCATCTCCATCGGCTGCGCGGCCTTTGCATCATGCCGAGCGGACATCGGCTTGCAAAAGCCGCCAGCGTCCAGGCCGAAGACCTTGCCGAGGCAGACTTCATCTCGCTTGGCCCGCAAGACCATTCCCGCTTCATGATCGATCGGCTCTTCGAGGAACGAAGAATCTCACGCAGGTTGCGGCTCGAAGTAGGCCAGTCGGAGACCGCTTTCTCGTTCGTCGCCGCCGGGGCTGGCATCGCCATCGTCGACCCGATCAGCGCTTACAACAATACCGATGCCCGCATCACGGCCAGGCCGTTCGAGCCGGCAGTGGAATTCGACATCTGGCTCATTCGGCCGAAGGCGGCGCGTTCATTCAACTTGATCGAACGGTTCGTCGAGCATGCCCTGACACAACTGCAGGATTTCACCGACGAGCTCGGCAGAAAAAACTAAAGGCGGGCGATCAGATTCGCCCGCCTCCAGCCCTGCGCCTGAAGGTTGTCGCAGCCCTGGCGGTTACTTCTTGGCGACCACCAAAAAACTAAAGGCGGGCGATCAGATTCGCCCGCCTCCAGCCCTGCGCCTGAAGGTTGTCGCAGCCCTGGCGGTTACTTCTTGGCGACCACCGTCTTGTTGAATGCCTCGATGATGGCGGCTCGATTTGCGTTGATCTTGTTCCAGTCGGGCAGTGCCAGGCTCTTGATCGAGCCGTTGGGTCCCCATGGCATGCGTTGCTTCGCATTATCCGTCAGCTCGACACCCGAGGTTGCCGGTCCGACATAGATTTTCTCTGCCATGCATTTCGCCGGCCCTTTGCCGACCGCGTAGTTCATGAACTTCTCCGCCAGTGCCTGCTTCTTGCTGTTGGCGACAAGATGCAGACGAATATCGCCGCCGATCGCTCCTTCTTTCGGCACAACGAATTCGATCGGGAGCTTCTGGTCGCGCATCGCATAGGCCGAACTGGCATAGTGAGCGCCGATGATGACCTCGCTGCTCTGGAACAGGTTGGTTCCAGCCCCCGCGGTATCGAAATAGGCGGAAACCTTGAGCTGCTTGAGTTTCTCGAAAGCAGGGGCGACGTTATCGGCATTGCCCCCGAGCAGCCCCGCAAGGTGCACGATAAATGGCACCCCCATCGCGTTCGATGGGCTGGGGAAGGTGACTGCTCCGGCGAATTCAGGCTTCCACAAGTCGAGCCAGGAGGCCGGCGCCTGCTTGATGTCGCGGGTGTTGTAGGCGAGTCCGAGCGAGTAGAAGCCCGTGCTGAGCGCGAAGATCTTGCCGTCGGCGCCCTTGTAGACACCTTCGGGAATCATACCGGCTACGGCGGGGACCTTCGCCGGATCGACCGCTGCGACTACGCCATCGGCAGCCGCGATTTCGGAAACGCCGCCGTCGATCCAGACGGCATCCAGCGAAGGAGCGTCCTTCTGCTGGCGCAGCTTGCTGAGCGTCACACCCGAGACCCCAGGCTCCGGCGTCACGCGCACGCCGGTATCACGGGTGAAAGGATCGATGATGCAGGCCTGCATCGCAGCGCCCCATTCCCCGCCATAAGTCGCGACAGTGATGGAGTCCTCAGCTGCGGCAATGGTCGCGAAGCCACCAAGCACCGCGAACGAAATCGTGCCCGCAAGCAGCTTTGCCTTGAAATGCGTCATGGCTTCTCCTTCGCCGTTTGGCTTATTTCCCCTGAGAGAGGTATGAGGACTCGGCTTGAGTTCGGCATCAAATTGAAATCGAAGGCTCTGAGATAACTTTTCGCTATGAACATTCGACAGCTCGAAGCCTTCAAAACCATCATGGAATTGGGCAGCTTCACCAGAGCCGCGGAGAAGCTCGGCCTGTCGCAACCTGCCGTCAGCAAACTGATCTTTCTCCTCGAGCGAAAATGCGGCTTCTCGCTGTTTCATCGCCAGAAGAACGGGGTTGTCCCCACATCGGAAGGGCAGATGCTCTATTCCGAGGTCGAACGGGTTTTTCTGAGCGTGGAATCGGTTTCCGCACGGGCGCGGGCGATCAAGCAGTTCGACTATGGCGAGATCAATCTCGTTTCCTATCCCTCGCTGGCGGCAAGGGTCCTGCCCCCCATCCTGGGCGGTTTTCTGGCTACCAGGCCCGGTCTGCGGATCGAGATGTCCAGCCGGAATTCCTGGCTCCTTGTAGAGGCCGTCGCCACGCAGGGGTTCGATCTGGGCTTCGGGATGTTCGCACCGGACCGCGCTGGTGTGAATTTCGAGATACTGTGCTCGATGAAGGCTGTCTGTGCCATGGCGCCTGATCATCCCCTGGCGTCGCGCGAAGTGATTCATGCCCGCGACCTGCATGGTGAGCGCTTTATCGGCATGGTCGACGAAGACCGGGCGCAGCTCGAAATCGACCGGGTGTTTGCCGAAAGCGGCTCCGAGCGAAACATCGTCATCAAGGTCCAACTCACTGAGGCGTGTTGTTCGTTTGTCGCGGCTGGCGTGGGCGTGTCGATCGTGGATCCGCTCAGCACCGAAGGGTTCACGCCAGATCAGCTGGTCGTCAGGCCGTTTCTCCCCGTGGTGAACTTCAACGTCTGGGTTGTCATGCCGAGTTTCCGCGAACCTTCCCTCGCGACGAAGGCGCTCACCGAGCATGTCCGGTCAAATCTGACGGCGAAAATTGCCGCGATGTCCGCCGCGATTGGCGACGAACTCTGACGTCGCCCGGCACGATAACCGGAGCATCCACCGCTAAGGCATATCTAGAGGTTATGGCTGACCTGCCAGAAGCAATTTGACCACTGCGGAGGTCGATCGCTCAATAGAAGCCGATGATTTCGCCCGAAACTGGCGAATTCAATGGTTTTCCGGCCGAGCGAAAGATCGAGGTCAAAGATGGCTGCCATTACCGTGCTGACCCCCACGGGAACTCTAGGCTATGGCTTCGGCGATGAAGCCTTGGCGCGCGGCATGTCGCTCAATCCCGCGGTGATTGCGGTTGATGCCGGCTCGACCGATCCCGGCCCTCACTATCTTGGCTCGGGCAAACCGCTGGTCTCGGATGTCAGCATCAAGCGAGAGCTGACGGCCTTGATCCGCGCGGGGCAGAAGGCTGGCATTCCCGTCATCGTCGGCAGTGTCGGCGGAGCAGGTTCCGGGGTTCAGATCGATCGGACTGCCGCTCTGGTTCGCGAAATCGCCAAAGAGAATGGGCTGAAGCTCAAGCTTGCAACCATTCGTTCGGATATTCCGATCGAGCGCGCCAAGCGCGCGGTCGCATCGGGCGAGGTACTCGACTTCGAGGCTGGTCATCCACTCACGCAAGACGCTCTCGACGAGACCGTGACGCTTGTCGCGCAAATGGGGCACGAGCCGATCTGCGAAGCCCTTGACGCCGGCGCAGATGTCATCATCGCCGGCCGCGCCTGCGATGACTCGGTGATCGCCGCCTATCCGATATGGAAGGGCGCCGATCCCGCGCTCGCCATTCACATGGGCAAGATCCTCGAATGCGGCGCGTTCTCGGCTGAGCCCTTTGCCATGGACGTTATGCTCGGAACTATCCATGAGGACAGCTTCGTGCTGGAGCCCGGCAGCATCGGTCGGCGAGCCTCGGTCAAATCGGTCTCGGCGCACTCGCTTTATGAGCGAGAGAATCCCTTCAAGCAGGGTGGGCCTGGCCACGAGATCGACCTGACCGCCTGCTCATTCGAGCAGCTCGGCGACAGGCAGGTCCGTGTCAAAGGCGCGAAGCTGACCGAAACGGACGATTATTACGTCAAGTTGGAAGGTGCACGGCTGGCGGGCTACCGCTCGATCTCGATCGCCGGCATTCGTTGTCCGACGACGATTGCGGCACTCGACGGCATTCTGAATCAGCTCAAGCTCAAGGCGATCGATTATTTTGCGCCGTCTGCAATCTCGATCCAGTTTCATGTGTATGGCCGCGACGGCGTGATGAAGGAGCTGGAGCGAGACAAAGCTTTGCAACGCGAAGTCGGGCTTGTGATCGAGGTGACCGCAGCCAGCCAGGAGCTAGCACATGCGGCCTGCCATCAGATCAGCGGAGCGATGCTGCACCATCACTACGAGGGCATCATCAATCCATCGGGCAATCTAGCCTTCCCCTATTCGCCCTCCGACCTCGATGTCGGCCCCGTCTACGAGTTCAGCGCCTATCACCTGATGAAGGTGGATTCGCCGACCGAGCTTTTCCCCGTCAGCATCGAGGAGTTGTGAGATGAGCGTCCGCCCCCTCCGCGAGATCGCGGACATCGTCCGCAGCAAGAACGCCGGTCCCTATCGCATCACCTTCGACATCCTGTGCAAGGAGAAGGCGAATTACGAGGCGATCCGCTCCTCCGGCGCTATCACACCCGAAACCGTTGCCGAGGCCTATGGCCTTTCGGTCTCGGATATTTCGTCGTTCTTCGAGATCGACATGGCCAACGCCATCAAGATCACGATCAAACGCCCCCGTGCGCAGGGATCAGCCGGCGAAGGCGACATGTATGGCTGCCAGCAGCACGTCCCGCTGATGAATATGCCGATCCCCGTAGCCTGAGATGATGCGCGAACGGCCGGGAACATCAATGAGCAACAGCTACATCCGAGTCGAGCACCTGACGAAGCGCTACGGCGATCTCGTGGTGCTGAACGGCATCTCGCTGGATGTGGCCGAAGGCGAATTCCTGGCCTTGCTGGGTCCAAGCGGCTGCGGAAAGACGACCCTTTTGCGCGCCATCGCCGGCTTCGTCGAGTTCAACGATGGCGACATCATGATCGAAGGCCGGTCGATGAAGCGCCTGCCGCCCAACCGTCGGCCGGTGAACACCGTCTTCCAGAACTACGCGCTGTTCCCACACTTGACCGTCGCCCAGAATGTCGGCTTCGGTCCCCGCCGAGCCGGCAAAGCCGCGGGCGACGTTTCGTCGATCGTCGACGAATGCCTCTCGACCGTGGGCATGGCAGCCTATGCCGGGCGCTTTCCGTCGCAGCTCTCCGGCGGGCAGCAGCAGCGTGTCGCCCTGGCTCGCGCCATCGCGAACCGGCCGAAGGTCCTGCTGCTCGACGAGCCGCTCGGCGCGCTCGATCTCAAGCTCCGCAAGCAGATGCAGATCGAGCTGAAGGCCCTTCAGCAGAAGCTTGGCATCACCTTCATCTTCGTCACGCATGACCAGGAAGAAGCTTTGGTGATGGCCGATCGCATCGCCGTGATGGACGCGGGCCGCATCGCCCAGATCGGCTCTGGCCGCGACATCTATCACGCACCCGCCGAGCGCTATGTCGCCGACTTCATCGGCGACGCCAACCTGTTGGCCGGAACCGTCGCGACGGATGGGTCGCTGTCCGTGGGATCGCTGTCGATTGCAGGGCATCACAACGCCGAGCCCGGCATCATGGCGACGTATCTTCTGCGCCCGGAAGCCGTCAGCGTCCAACGCTCCCCCGACCCGTCCAGCGATTGCGTCTCCACGCCCGCACGCATCAGGGAGATCGTCTTCGCTGGTGCAATCGTTCGGATTTACGCCGTCACGGCCGCGGGGCAGGAAATCGTCGCCCAGCAAACGGCCTTCGCCGGTGACGCGCCAGTCGCGGTGGGCGACGACGTGGTGCTGTCCTGGAAGCGCGACAGCGGTCGGGTGCTGACGAAATGAGCGCGCTCGCCGTCCACGATCGATCAAGGGAGGCCGTGCGATGAGAATCCGCAATGGCTGGGCCGCCTTTTTGGTCGGTGTGCCCCTGGCCTTCATGGCAGCCTTCTTCCTCGTGCCCTTCTTTGTCGTCGTTATCGCGAGCTTCCAGACAAAGGATGGTGTCTGGAGCTTGGCAAACTATGCCCGCATTCTCGGCGACAGCTACTATCCCGGCGTCCTCTATGCGACGTTCAAGCTCTCGCTGATTGCGACGCTGGTCTCCTTCGCGATCGGCTACCCCATCGCCTACTACATCGTGAACGTTCTGCGCAGCCGCGCGGGCAGACGCATCTGCTACATCCTGGTCATCATGCCGCTGTTCACGAGCAACATCGTGCGCTCCTTCGGCTGGATGATCCTTCTCGGACGGCAGGGGCTGGTGAACACGACGCTGATGGCGCTCGGCGTGACCGACAGGCCGATCCCGATCCTGTTCACGGAACTGAGCATCGTCATCGGCCTGACCTACATCCTCGTGCCCTTCATGGTGCTGACGGTAGCAGGTGTGCTCCAGACCATCGACAAATCGCTGGTCGAAGCCGGGCTGGACCTGGGAGCGAGCCGGTTCGTCACCTTCGCGAAAGTGACCTTCCCGCTCAGCATGCCGGGGGTAGTCGCGGGATCGCTGATCGTCTTTACCCTCGCGGTCAGCGCCTATGTGGTGCCGAGCATCATGAGCGGCGGCCGCACCGTCGTGATGGCGATGTCGATTTTTGAGCAATACGGCTCGCTCTTCGACTTCAACTTCGGTGCCGCGCTCGCGGTCGCGCTGCTCGTCGTCACGCTCGTGTTGATCGCGCTTTATCTGTTCTTCATCGAACGGCAGCCGACGGGCTGCCAGGCGGTGCGCGCATGATGACGCTCTCGGAACGAATCGGCCGTGTTTTCCTGGTGATTTTCGTCTGGGCGGGTCTGGCTTTCCTGACGATCCCGCTCGCGATCATCGTGGCGGTMTCCTTCACGGAAACGGAATTCCTGACCTTCCCGCCTGTAGGCTTCACCGTGCGCTGGTATGAGCGCTTTCTCGCCGACACGTCCTATCTGGACGCGATCGGGCTCAGCGTTTCGATCGCGGTCGCCTCCACAGCGATTGCAGTCCTGCTCGGGGTACCGGCGGCTCTGGCGATCACGCGAAGCAACCTGCCCGGCATGAAGATCATCAATACGATCTTCCTCGCGCCCTTGATCCTGCCGACCATCGTGATCGGCGCTGCGCTTCTGCAATATGCCAGCATGCTCGGCTTCGCGCGCAGCTACACCGCGCTGCTCGTCGGCCATGTCGTGATCGTCGTACCCTATATCCTGCGCACGGTACTGGCCTCGCTCGCCCGTTTCGACCAGACGTTGGAGGAAGCGAGCCTCGATCTTGGTGCCTCCGCCGTCTCGACCTTTTTCCTGGTGACGCTGCCGATCATCAAGCCCGGGCTCGTCGCCGGCGCGCTGTTTGCGCTTATCATTTCCTGGATCAACGTCGAGCTGAGCATTTTCAACGCGACCGCGACGCTGATGCCCATCCCGGTCAAGCTCTTCAACTACGTGCAGTACGCCATCGACCCCATGGTCGCGGCGATCTCCGCCGGAACGATCTATGTCGCGATCGTAGCGGTAATTTTGCTCGAAATCTTCGTCGGCATCGACCGGGTCGCGGCACCCACAAAATAGGCGGCCAGCGCCGCCTCCCATCCCTCCAGAAAGCGAGCCATCATGGAAGCGCACGCCCGAACTATGCCTGAAGGTGCCCTCTCGGACCTCAAGGTGCTCGAACTCGGCTCGATGCTGGCCGGACCATTCGTCGGCTCGATGCTGGGTGATTTCGGCGCACGCGTCGTCAAGGTGGAGAAGCCGGGCAAGCCGGATGCCTTGCGCGAATGGCCGCCGCACAAGGATGGCGCAGCCCTGTGGTGGAAGACGATGGCTCGCAACAAGCACGTCGTCACGCTCGATATCTCGCGGCCGGAAGCGCGCGAACTCGCGCTGCGGCTGATCGGTGAAAGCGACATCGTCATCGAGAACTTCCGTCCCGGCACGCTTGAGCGCTGGGATCTTGATCCGGCGGAGTTGTCGAAGCGCTTTCCCCGCATCGTCTGGGTCCGCGTCAGCGGCTGGGGGCAGACCGGACCCAACCGCGAGCAGGGCGGTTATGCGACCATCGCCGAGGCTTTCTCGGGCTTGGCATCCTTCACCGGCCATGCCGACAAGGGGCCGACCGTCTCGGCATTCCCGATGGGCGATTACCTCGCCGGCGTCTTCGGGGCTTTCGGCGCCCTGGCGGCGATCCATCGGCGCGAGAGCAGCGGGCGCGGTCAGGTGGTCGACGTTGCGCTCTACGAGCCGCTGCTGCGCATCATCGAGTCCGTCATCGTGAGGTACGACCAGACCGGCCAGAAGAAACCACTGCTCGGCAACCAGATGGAGGAGGACGTTCCGCGCAACGTCTACGCCACGGCCGACGGCGGCGCGATCGCCATTAGTTGCGGCTCCCAGCGGATTTACGAAGGCCTTGTCGATGCGATGGGGCGTCCGGATCTCAAGCACGATTCCCGCTTCGCGACCATGGCCGACCGCGTCACGCATCGCGTTGCGATCGATGACGAAGTCGCGGCGTGGCTGAAGACGCAGCCCACCGCGCTCGCACTGGAGAAACTCGTGGCCAACAAGGTGGTTGCCGGCAAGATCAACGATATCGCCGATGTGCTGGGCGACGCCCATGTTGCCGCCCGGGAGGCCGTCCGCACGCTTGTCGACGACACCCTTGGGCCGATGCGCATGCCCGCCCCCGTGCCGAAGCTGAGCGAAACCCCCGGCGACATCCGCTGGCCAGGCCGCGATCCCGGCGCATCCAACGACGAGGTTTTCGGCGGCTGGCTCGGGCTTTCTGCCGCCGAGATCGAAGACCTACGGCGCAACCACATCATCTGAGGCGGTCATGACAAGCTCTATCGGAATCGCGGGCTACGGCCGCACCGCCTATGAGAAGCGCACCACGCGCACGCTCTTCTCCTTTCTGGCTGAAGCCGGCCGCAACGCGCTGGATTCGGCCGGCCTGACCTTCAAGGATGTCGACGGGCTGGCCATCTGCTCCTTTGAACTGCCGCCGGACAATACAGTGACGGCCGCGGAGCAGCTCGGCATCTCCGTCTCCTGGGCCTATCTCGGCACCGCCGGCAGCGCCGGCCCGGTCGCCAGCATCATCAACGCCAAGCACGCGATCGAGAGTGGTCAGGCCACGACGGTACTCTGTATCGCCGGCGACAATTACGATGTCGGCGGCCACTTCAAGCTCATGGACAATTTCAGCCGGGGCTTGCGCAATTACGGCACGCCGCTCGGATTTGGCGGCGCCAACGGCCTGTTCGGCATCATCCAGCGCAAGCACATGGAAACCTACGGCACGCGCCGCGAGGATCTCGGCCGCATCTCAGTCGACCAGCGCCGCAGCGCGCAGCGCAACGAGCACGCGCTCCTGCGCGACCCGATGACGATCGACGACTACATGAACGCCCGCGTCATCGCGGACCCGATCTGCCTCTATGATTGCGTGCTGCCCTGTGCCGGCGCCGAGGCCGTGGTCGTCACCACGCTCTACCGCGCACCGGCCGGAAAGGCCGTCCGCATCCTCTCGGGCTTCGAGCGCCACAATCATCCGCCGATGGAGATCGCTCCGCTGCGCGGCGGCTGGGAGACCTTCGCCGGGAAGCTGTACGACAAGGCCGGTTTCGGCCCCGGGGACATGGATTTCGTCCAGCTCTACGACGACTACCCGATCATGGTCGCGATCCAGCTCGAGGATCTCGGCTTCTGCAGGAAGGGCGAGGTCAGCGACTTCCTGGCGGCGAACAGCTTCTCCTGGGACGGCAGCCTGCCGCTCAATACCGGCGGCGGCCAACTCTCCTGCGGGCAGGCGGGCATCGCAGGCGGGCTGCTCAGCGTCACCGAGGCGGTCTGCCAACTGCGCGCCGAGGCCGGCGACCGGCAGGTCGCCAATGCCAGGCGCGGCCTTGTCGCGGGCTACGGCATGGTTGGCTACGGCCATGGACTTTCCGCCAGCAGCATCATCCTGGAGGCCGTGCAATGAGCGTCGAGATCGCCTATCCCCAACCGTACGAAGATGAGGACAACGCCCCCTTCCTGGCCGGCTGGCGCGAAGGCAGGCTCATGCTCCAGCAGAGCCGCGACGGTGGGCCCCTGTTCTTCTATCCCCGGCCGATCTGTCCCTATACCGGCGCGACGGATCTGATCTGGACGGAGGTGTCAGGCCACGGGCGGATCGTGTCCTTCTCCCTGATCACGCGCCCCAACCATCCCTCGTTCAACGAGGAGGTACCGATCATTCTCGCCGAGATCGCGCTAGATGAAGGCGCGAGCCTGCTGGGCCGGATCATCGGCGCGGACGCGAAGTCGATCGCGAGCGGAGCCAGGCTGGAACTGCTGCCGCCCGACGAGTCGCGACGCTACCCGCTGCCTGCCTTCCGACTCGCTGCGTGAGGCCTGGCAATGCTCCATTCTCGATGATGAGGCGGTCGCCGCGGCGCTGGATTGGCCGTCAATCGTCAACGCGTTGCGGGCCGGATTTTGGAAGGGGGCTGAAAGCCCTCCTCGCCCGCATTTCGAGCGTCCACTTATGGGGCCGACGCTGGCGATTCCAAATCCCCTCGACATCTCGGAAGCCGATCAACCAGTGGAGGAATATCTACGGAGCCCCTCGTCAGTTCGTCGGCCGCCGGCCAGTGCGCCTCCCGCCCCCGGGCCCGCTAACTCAGGTTGTTGCCCCAGATCATGACCGACAGCGAGAAGGTGATGAGGCCGATGACCGCCAGGATGAACGCGCGACGTCGGATTGCTGCGTCGCTGTGGTTCAAGCCGGTTAGCAGCATTGCAATCGACCAGAGGCCCGTGAATGCCAGGAGCGTCAGGGTGTAGACTGGGCCGGAGAGGTCATAACCGCCCCCTCCGATCGATGGATATTCCGAAGAGCCGGGGCTGAGGCTCCAAACCAGCACGCCCACGACCACCGCGAAGCCGGCAATCCACGCGTAGAATGCCCTGTCTTTCAATTAGTCCTCCTCAGCCATCCGACGGCCCGAAAGTGGATCGAGCCTTTTCGCTTGGCTCGATCTCAACGCAATTCGGAAGTTGGCGCGAACGCAAGCCGCCACCCCGAAGGATGACGGCGCCTAGATTCGCCCGAGATGATGTTGCTAGCCGATGCGCACCACGTGATGAGCCAGTTGCTAAGGCGCGGCTTCATCGCCGCCCTAGCGCCCACTGGTGTTCCCAACGCCGACATCACCGTCGTCGCGCGCAGGCGAACGGTCGCTACTGAAATCGGTGATCTACCAGCCCATCGGTCGCTGGACACCGCGACGCCAAAGGCCCGCCAGAGCAGAGGCTCAATGATTGGAACAGCGATCCAATCACGCCAGTTGAATGGCTCGTCACTGATGTTCGTTACAAGGGGCTGCATCATGGACAACCCGAAACAGGATAGCGTCGCCTTCGTCTTCTTCCGCGTAACCAATCCATTTGAATACCGGGCCGCATTGGCCAGGTTGCGGGCCTTAGAATCCGCCCCGCCGAATAGCGCGTTGGATCACGAGCGGGTCCGCCTAGAATTGGCGGTGTCGCGATATCTGGCTACAGGGGGCGATCGGAAAGCCGAGCGTTAGCGGACCTTGGCCGCATCGATGGCGCAAATCGGTAAATGTCGCGAACCGAAACGGCAAACCCCGCCACGGCGGTGGCGGGGTTCACTTGGGCCTCCAGCCCATTGCTCGACCTGAGATCAAGCACTTCTCTCAATCCGGCTTGAGAACGCGACCTAGCGACGTTAGTTCCAGAGTGAAAGGCTCCTGACTCCGACGAAGCGGGATCGAATGCCGGAAATTTCCGGACCCAAATGAGGCTGGCAGGCTAAGCTGCTTTCCGCGACGCTTTGCGCTTTACGGGCGGAGGGGCAGCCTGACCGGCGCTGGCGCGCAAGGCCGCCATCAGATCGACGACCTTGGGTTGCTTGGCCTTCTTCGCGACCGGAAGCGCCTTGCCGGCGAGCTTCGCCTTCACCAGTTCAGCGACCGCGGCCTCATAGCGATCGTCGAAGGTTGACGGGTCGAACGTTCCGCGTTTGGTGTCGATGATGTGCTTGGCGAGATCCAGCATCTCCTTCTGAATCTTCAGCTTGGGGATGCCGTCGAAGGCGTCCGATGCCGAGCGCACCTCATAGTCGAAGTTGAGAGTATGGGCGACGAGGCCGAGCCCCTGGGCCCGGATCAGCAGTGCACGATAGCGGCGGAACAGCACAGCGTGCGCGAGTGCGCCGACTTTGCTGGCCCGAAGAGCTTCCCGGATCACGGCGAAGGCATCATCGGCAATCTTGCCGTCTGGCGCCAGGTAATAGGGCTTGTCGAAATAGATCGTGTCGATGTCGACACAGGGGATGAAGGCGGCGACGGCAAGGGTTTTGTTGCTCTCTGGAACCGCCTTTGCGATTTCCTCGGGCTCAACCTCGACGTACCGGTCTTTGTCGATCTCGAAGCCCTTGATCTGGTGTTCCCGGTCGACCGGCTCATCCGTGACTGGATCGACGAACTCGCGCCGCACCCGATGACCGGTGTCGCGATTGATCGTGTGGAACGAAATGCGCTCCGATGTGCTGGCCCCGGTATAGAGCGCAACCGGACAACTGATCTCGCCGAACTTCAGATAGCCTTTCCAGTTCGCACGCG
>NZ_JBFTKQ010000032.1:0-39615 GCF_056396025.1 Allobosea sp. 05T438 | reverse complement strand
TCCGCGAGCCAGAGGCGGCCGCGCTTGGGTTGTCGGGCCGGAACCTTCAGCCCCTCACGTCGCCAGATGCGCTCAACCCGCTTGTCGTTGACGACCCAGCCTGCCGTCGAGCGCAGCAGCGCGGCGATCTTGCGATAGCCATAGCGGCCGTAACGGCGGGCCAGTTCGACGACGTCGGCGATGAGCTTTTCCTCGTCGTCTCGTCCATGCGGGATGCGGCGCTGTGTCGAGCGATGCTGCCCGAGCACGCGGCAGACCCGCCGCTCCGACACCTTCAGGACGACCCGGACATGCTCAATGCACGCACGGCGACGCGCGGGGCTCAGTAGTTTCCCGACGCGGCTTCCTTCAGGATCAGCTTGTCGAGCGTCAGGCCGCGACGGCGCGACGGAGCATCGAGCGGATCGCGTCGGCAACGGATTGCCCCTGCGAGACCAACACATCGACCTGGCGTAGCTTCCCGACGATCTCTTCGGGCTTGTGGCGTTTCTTCGGCATCTCGGTCCTCCTGTCTGCCAAAACACATACTTCAGGGTGGACCAACGCTGAGAGACCTAAGGTTACGGAATCTATCTAGGTAGGGCCTTAGGGCCGGTGTTGGATGGCCGCATTTCAGAGACTGGAAGGACATTACCGCTGCGTCGGCTGCTTGTGACGCGATCGTGGCATCGAACGATGGTGGCGGAGCCGGCGGCGGTTGCTATCGCGGCAGACTATCGGCGCATCGTGATCGAGCTTGAGCGAGACATCGGCGACGCCCTCGCGGGATAGCGGGAAAAAGGCGCCGAGCCACCCACGGCTTGGGGGAGACGCGGCAACTCAGCGCCACGCCGCATCGAAGGCGCTTTGAGACATTGATGGCGAACGATGAACGTTGTCCCAACGACCTTTGAGGTGCGCAGATCTTAAGGGGCGATGCTGTGAAACGGCAAACCCCGCCATGGGGTGGCGGGGTTCACGTGGGCCTCCAGCCCCATTGCTCGACCTGAGATCGAGCACTACTCTGAAATCCGGCTTGGAAACGCGAACTAGCGAGGTTAGTTCCAAAATGAAAGGCCTTGCCCCGCCGAAGCGGGATCGAGGCTGATTGGACAATACGCTGAGAGAGCCAAGTGATGTCCGAAAAGCCAACCATTGAGATCCCGGTCATTCAGCCGACAATGATCCAGGTGAGCAGCGACGCGCGCGGCGATGCCGCAGTGAAATTTGAGACGGCGGGCGACTCCGATCTGCTGCTCGTCCTTCCCATGACCGCGCTCGCCCAGCTCGAGGCGATGCTAGCCCGCGCCAGCCTAGAGCAGGCGAAACACCAGCCGAAGCAGTGAAAGGCAATTCCCTACAAAATTAACAGGCTAGCAAGCGCAGCAGCGGTAGCCCCCTCAAACGGCTTCGTGGCGGAATGGCTACGCGGGGGATCGCAAGTCCTCACATCCTCGGTTCGAACCCAACGCGAGGCCTCCAGATGAGCGCGATCATACTGCTTTGAATCGAAGAAAGCCCGGCCCGCCGAAGCTGGCCGGCCGCCAAACATCTCCGTAACCTCCTGAATACGTCGGCTCCCGACGCAACTCGGGCATCTCAACTTCCGCTAAGGGGCTTCTCAACGGGGCTGTAAGGCGTATGTAGGCGCGCCACGGTCAAATGCCTCTCATCAGGCCGGACGAAGAAACTACCGGCCCACATGAAGAGATCGACATGACCGACGCTCGCAACACCGGCTCCGAAGTCTCCGTCGCCATGACCGATGCCAAGCTGGACACCGTTAACGGCGCCGGCGTCGGCGAGAAGAACCTGGGCATCGCTCAGACCACGGGCGGCGTTCTGACCGCGGCGGCAGGCGCCGTGACCCGACGGTGGGGCCTCGCCTCGCGCGGCTGCAACATGTTCGTGGACGGCATCGGCCATACTGAAGCCTCGTAGGACGAGCGGGCAACTCGTTCCCCAGTCGTCAAAAATGCCCGGCAATCCAACTCGCTGGGCAATTTCATTGCGCTGAGGACAATATCCTGACGGGGGGTGGAGAGGATAGCTTGGCCTTGCAATCGAGTCGGGATGCTATGATTGAACTTAGATCAGGATTGCCCAGCCAGCCTGATCTGCTAAGCCCCCTTCATAACGATGGAGGCTTATGATGGCTGGCGACGACAAGGCTGTGCTTGAACTCTCTGCGATGGTTGTCGCGGCATATGTTCAGCACAACAGCGTGCCTCAAGCCGAGCTCGTCGGCCTCATCGAGCGCACGCATGGCGCTCTAGCCGGGTTGGGCAAAGAACCGCCCCCGGCACCCGTGGAAACGCTTGCCCCGGCGGTACCGATCAAGAAATCCATCACGCCGGACTGGATCATCTGCTTGGAGGACGGCAAGAAGTTCAAATCGCTCAAGCGTCACCTGAATTCGAAGTACGGTATGACGCCGGAACAGTACCGCGGAAAATGGGGCCTACCGGCCGACTACCCGATGGTCGCGCGGGCATATGCGGAAGCCCGCTCCAACCTCGCGAAGTCGATGGGGCTGGGCCGGAAGGCCGCTGCCGTGCCGGTAAAGCAGGCCGCGCGCGGCAGGCGGAAAACATCAGTGTCCTAGCCGCGGAAAGCTTGGCGTACTTCGCCTGAATGATGCGGGGCTCGTGCCTGAGACGGCAACGTGCGGGCGACGAAATGAGCGCTCAGGCACGCCTCCATCCCGACGATACAGCCCGGGAGGGTCTTGAAGGTCTCCTCCAGCGCCAAGCGCGGGATCTTGCGTCGGAAGGCGATCTTGGCGCAACGGCGCCTAGTCTCTTCCCAACAGCGCCTTCGGGGAAATATGCTTTCGGTCGGGGCTATTCATAGAGAATTTCAATGGCTGTGCGAGCCAATGCTCGCACCTCTTCGCCGAGGCAGGTTTCGTCGGACAGATAGTTCGAATTGTGGACGCGGTCCGCCCCGCTGTGCTGAGCCGATCCGGATATGCGAGGTACCGACGCACTCGCCGGGGGAATTTGATCAGATTGCGCGCCGGGTGCGCTCTGCCGGCCAATGACCCGCGCATGTGCAGCAAGGGTATTGGCGAGGCCTGCGGCCGCAGCCCAAGCAACTGCATTTGCAAGCCAAGACTCGCTAAACAGCCCGGCGCAAAGCGCCAGGCTGCTCCCAGATCCCACGTATTGGTCTCAGAACTTGTAGTTCACGCCGACTCGAACCAGCCCGGCACCGCCGCCGCCGCTGGTTGTCGCAGTATAGGTTCCAGCCGGAAGAGCGCCGCCTGCCGGGTTGAAAAAGGCCCGCGTCGTTCTGCCTTCGCCGGTATCGACGTAAAGACCTTCGACCCTGAAGATCCAGTTGTTGGTGAAGGCATATTCGACGCCACCACCGACGGTCCAGCCTGCGTTGCTCGTGGAGTTGCCGGTGAGCGGGTTGGTGTTGAGGCCACCATAGGCGAGGCCACCCGTGATGTAGATCAAGGTCCGGTCGAAAGCGTAGCCCAGGCGGGCGCGAACGGTGCCGAGATAGGCGCCATCGCCACCGCCTCGGCCTGCCCACCAGGTGTAGGGTCCCCAGGCCACATTGCCGCCGCCCGTGTCGACATACTGGATGTCGGTCTCAAGGCCGTAAACCACGGCGCCGGATTGCCAGTTATAGCCGATCTGGGCGCCGCCGACGAACCGGCCGTCGCTGCTGCCGCCGCCCAGAGATGCGGACGAGGCACCCGTCGGCCCTGTGACGATGACGCCGCCCGAGTCGCCCCACCCCACGCCGGCGTTGAGGCCCACATAAAGTCCGGCCCATGTGAACACCGGTGCGTAGACGATGGGAGCGACCGGTGGCGCGCGACTCGGAAGGTCGGCGGCGAAGGTCGAGGTCGCAAGGCATGTTGCTAAAGCAGTGGATACAAGGCGTAGACGCATGTGATCCTCCTCCCATGCACAGTGGAGACCCTATTGGTTGCACACGAAAGCATTAGCGGGAAGTGAATGACGATCATTCGCAAACGACGCGCGCCGAAATCCGCCTTGAAGTGATATTTTCGTCACTTTGGAGAAATCCAAATCTGGGCACTCGATTGAGCTGACAATTCAGTAGGGTGGTCAGTTTTTTGGCTGGTATTTGCCCGCTTTTTGCCGGGCACAGCATGGACGGCCCGATGGCCGGATCTGCGGGCATCCGCAATGCGCCTATTGGCTCGTCGGTGATGGTTGTAACCCTAACCCAAAGCCGTCCGGTTTCCAGGGCTCAGGACCACCCGAGCGCTCTGCCGTCAACCAACTGATTGCAATGTCATTCTACCGCTTCAGATGGACACGACCGGCTCCGATCGCGCGCTCCTCTGCAAGTACACATAGCGATTGAATTGGAATGATTAATCGGCTGCGGAGGCATGTTCAGGCTTCGGCATCGAAACACCATATGACAATCGAGGAGGGCCTCTTGTGCCATGCCAAGGCGATGACCTGCCGCACGCCAGAAAAAATGCCGGACGAGCGCTCTGACGCGACAGCAAGTCATGAAGAGACTTGAGGATCGGCTGCAGGAGAGGGCATTTGATCAATCGGAACCGGATCATGCTTCAGACATTATCTTCGGCAATCGGCGCCGCAGAATTCGCATGAGATCACGAACTTGAATTCCGGAAGAACAAAAGAATATGATTTCGGTCGAATGCCTCTGGCTGGGGCACGTTACGTGACGCTGAGGATGACCGGAGCAGGGTCGGCAGCCTCAATTCGTGCGCCGAACCGACCGGACAGGAGAGTGGAATGCAGAATTGCCGGACGCTCTTGCCGACGATCTTGGCGGCACTCCTGTTGGTTTCCCCTGTCAGCGCCCGAGATTCCGTTTCCTACGGCGGCAAGGAAGAACCTGGCTCCATCGTCATCAAGACAAAAGACAGACAGTTATATTTAATTTTGGAGGACGGTACGGCTATCCGATATCGAGTGGCGGTCGGTAGATCAACGAAGCAGTGGGTAGGCTCCGTAAAAATCGAAGGAAAGTATATTGATCCAGCCTGGTCGCCGCCCGCTGAGATAAAGCGAGATAATCCAAGGCTTCCGGATGTAATTTCGGGAGGGTCGCCGCGAAATCCTATGGGTGCCCGCGCTCTGACGCTTTCTGGCGGAGGGCAATACGCGATCCACGGAACAAACAGGCCCGATTCTATCGGAACGTTTGCGTCCTATGGGTGCTTCCGCATGCTTAACGACGATATAATCGATCTGTTCGGCCGAGTTTCGATCGGGACACCGGTCATCGTACTTCGCTAGGTGGGCATGGTGAGCGTCATCGAAGCAAATATCAAGACGCTCGAGGCTCGCTGTTGACCACCTCCCGGATCATTCTCGGGACGATGCATTCAGATTGATGCCGCCGAAAGGAGGGCGGCCGCCCGCAGCGACGCAAACATTGCAGTACTTGAATTTCGCGCTGGCTTCGCCCTATCGCATTCGGAATGCTGCGACGTCCGACTGGATCTACCGACTCCGATGAGCCGAAAATTGCGGCTCTAGCATCTTACGATTATTGAGACTCCGAAGGCTGGATATGTAGTCCGCTGGGTACAATAACGTATTATCTGGAGCATCCATTCCCATGAATTGCGCTACCTCGCCAACCCAACGATTGCAATTATAGAGAACGGCATGCCACATCGTAGCAGTTCTTTGCTTACGTTTGATATAAGCTAAAACGCGGCGGTACTGAGCTTCGTCCAGCAGTACGCGGAAGCGATTGGAGATGTACTGATCTTCCAAATCGCCATCGCTCGGGCCCGTTTCTGCTGGAACAGGAACGACGTGGCCAACCGACCATAGCTGCGGTCCCTCGCCAGCGGGGTGAAGCCCCGCGACCTGATCCGCCGTTACCGGGCCTATTTCACCTCTCGCGTTAAGGCGCCCGTGAACCAAGAACGTGTGGCCATAGCTGAGGGCGTAACGGGAGCGGAACTCGACAAAATACTGCGCCTTCTCGCGTGACGGGTATGACAGCCGGGATGTGGAGACCACATTCGTCGAGGGAGATACGTGCCCCCCACCTTGGAAGCTGCTGCGATCGCGCGCGCCCGCTATATCGTATCCAGAGACCAGCAGCCCGCCCGCCAGGCCACAAGCCAAGATCCAAGAGCGAACTGAGGGGTTTGTCCCAAACCGCATCGCAGGCCTCCCGATCAAGCACGCGCACGGATGCAGGATTTCCGCACGCCGAATACTGTATTGCAATACTCAAGGAGAAAGCGGTCGATTACTCGACCGCTTTCTTGACTGACGACGCTAGCCCTTGGTTACGATGGGCGCAGCAGCCGGAGGCGGAGCTTTGCCCTTCCCCTTACCGATGGAAGCACACCCGCCAACGCTAATGAGTGCAACAGATACGGCCAACACTACGATCTTTTTCATCGGTTCGCCCTCAGTTAACAAGCCCATTCTCAGCTCAGCGCAATTTATATTCCAGTGTAATTGCGCAACATGGTGCCGAACAATTTCGTATTCAAATCGTCGTGTGGCACCCTCAAACAGTCTCAGATGCCATGATAAATTTCAACTGGCAAAATATCCCGGGGGGCGCCTACGACGAGTTATGGTTGCCAAACAACATGCGCGCGGCAAAACGGAACCAAGTTTACTCGCGTCCCTGTCCTTTCGTTAGCGGTGCGGGTGAACGCTGCCCACGCGTGGGACGATACGGCCGGTTCGATTGATGTAGTCCCGGTACTCGTTTCCGAAGGCCTCTCTCATGAGTTTTTCTTCCTCGCCGACCCGAAAAAAATAGAGCGTACCAAATCCCACCAAGCCAGCCGGGCCCGCAATCCAGTTGGGCAAAAGAAGCGCTTGCGCAATGGCCCATAGCCAGAAGGCTGAATACATCGGGTGACGCAAATACGTATAAATTCCATCTGTCACTAATTTGTGGCTCTCACGAAGGTCTAGAGAAACGGACCAATTCCGCCCCAGAGCGCGATGGGTAAGATAAAACAGCAGCAACGCTGCCATAGAAGTAACTGCTCCTGCCCAAGCAAGAGAGGGTTGGAATGTGTATTTTGCAAAACGTGGAAAGCCGAAGGCAATGTAGGAAAAAGGCAAGATACCTAAGCCAGTAAAAGAAATAGAAAGCAATATTCGTTCCTTGATCCCGCGCGCCGAACGGGAAATAGGAGTCCGACGAGAACGCCGCTCGTGGGGAATGCGGATTACGTACCAACCAACTGCGAGGATTAGGTATATCGCCTTCGCAACAGAAAGAGTCATGGCCGTGCCGTCCCAACGGTCTTGATATCGTCTGCGAAGTTGGCCGATTCGATCAATCTGCCGTCTACATCGAACAAATCTATCGCCCCTCGCTCCGATCGCGCGATCCGTTCCGCGGAAATTGGCCCGCAGGTCGCCATAAAGTAATCATAGGGCGCTCGTCGATCGTTACCTCTCACAAATTGACAGTGCATTTTGTACCAGTTCTTTCGGATTCGTGGATAACGCTCCGGAGCGATCATCCGTCGGATGCTCACATTCCGGACGACGGGGGAGTCGGTAGGGGGGAGATTCAAGTGTAGCAGCAACTCCGCCCCGAAAAAATTCATAACATCGGAACGAGCCCTGTAATCTGCCCAAAACACGTTGCAATTGGAGCTTACTCGTCCGATCGCGGCGCGAAATCCGGATGCAGCGCTATGGAGCCCAATCTTGAGAATGGAAGCTCCGACGGACAGAAAGGCTAGCTTCCGGCTGGCGCCAGGTCGATCGCATTCGATTTTCATCGCGCGATCGATGAGATCGACGGCAAGCACAGCGCCTAAACTGTGCCCGACAATGAGAATCTCGTCCACCGCCTCCATTCGGGTATTGTCTGCGATATCAGCCGCGATGCGCTGTAAGCGATCGCCTAAATTATTATCCCCCCTGCGGACGTAATGGCTAGAGAAAATCCAATCTTCAAGTAATAGACTGAGATATAGCCAGCGGTCAGCTGCGTACAACAGGAGATATGCGCTGATAAAAAAATTCAATATTGACGCATAATAATTGCCTAAAAGATTCTGAGTGAATATTGCAGCTCCAACGGAGAGTGCCGCGATCAACGTAAGAATCAGGAACGGATAGATGAAGAACATGGCATATCGCCAGCTCGACCGTAGGTAGGCTACTAAAGCCCCCGCAATCAGGAAATCGTAAAAAGCTACTATCGCAGGCACCAGGCGGCTCCAAGTTGGCCGCGCGCCTGCGCTGGTTATCACATCATCCCATCGGACGAGTCGCATCTCAATTTCGGTGCGCCAGTTGGAGCCCGACGCAGACACTTGCCAAGCGGCGAGATCCCCGCTGACCACAAGTTCAGAGATTGTCGTGTGTGCGCCCCAAGCACGCTCGAAACGCCGCAACTCCTTGGCGAATCGTTTGAATACCGCCGATGGCGGCGCCGGGTCGTAGCCGCCGATATGATACACTCGACGCCTAAGAACCCGAGTTTCGTTCATTGCCGTCGTACCGCTCAGCCCCATAGTCTTGTCGCTCTGTCCGATCAGAAAGGGAGCCAATCCGTTGAGCCTGGGTCATCGCACCGCAGCGCCGAGATCGCGGGATGTGCCGCGACAGCGAGCATTCCTTGCCATCGTTCGGGTGCGCGAGATGGTCGATTCGTGGTTCAAGTCGCTCTCCGAAAAGCCGCGGCACTTCAAGATTTGAACGCTGCGCCGCCGCTCAAACAATTCAACTCACGCGAAATTTCTTCGGCCGCCTCCAAGATATTCTCTGCAATCACCGGAATCACTTCTGAGGTTAACCGGTTTGACGGTCCTGATATACCGACGGCTGCCTCGATCACTCCATCGGCACATCTAATGGGCGCCGCGACCTCGCACCTCATTCCCCCTGTTTCGCCGAATTCAATAGCATATCCGCGGGCTCGGATCAGCTCGAGTTCGTGTCGAAATGCCTCGACGTCAGATTTTTCCCTCGTGACTTCAAAGACACTTGTCTCAAATTCACGTATTATCTGCAGCGATTGAAATGCGAGGATCGATTTTCCTGCTGCACAATGCCGGGCTGGCACTTTAGTTCCGACATCGAACTCAGTCACAGTCGGTTCAGGAGCATTGATACCGGCGGCAATTACAATTTCTTTATCTGCAATCACAGCCAAGCATGCTGACTCACGGGTTTCCATCGCGAGCTTTGAAAGGTGCCGTTCTGCCACACGCTTGAGGTCTGTCGGATCTTTCAAGCAAAAACCTAAGCTCCAGAGTTTTGGTGAAAGAGCAACCCGCGAAGAATGGCGTGATACGGAGACGTATCGCGTCATCTCAAGGATTCTCAATGTATCCTGAATCGTGTCTTCGTCGAAATGCGTCTGGAGACTTATCTGGCTAATCGTACTGGGACAATTACTTCTGGCGAGGGCCTCAAGAACCGCCAGTCCTTCTTCGAAAGATATGTTCATGATCGAGCTCACGATCTTGCGATGGTTGAGAATTCATATCCGTTCCGTGGGAAAGGCCAGGCACACTGGATGCGTCCTCCAACGCAGTCGCTCGCATCACTTGCCAGCGCGTCATTGCGGTTTCACGTACTCATGAGGATTGTGATCCGATCACCAATCCGGAGCCAGCGCAATTTGAACCGCTCCCCAGCTTTGTGAAGGCCGCAACCTCTGTGTTCCGGCACCGAGGCCTGGCTATACAACAGCAGCATATAGATCATTCAAATCGGTGCCGATCGCGCCCCTCTGCGAACGGGAAAATCGTCTTTAAGTCAGTTGGTTGACGACAGAACGCAGGGGGCAATCTCCGGCGCTTGCTCGCATTCAGGATTCAGAGTTGTTGCGATTCGCGATGCATGGACTTCCTGATCCCAACGTCGAGGGGCGAGCTCCGGAATACTGACCCTAAGGCCAATAGACGCTTTGGGTCGGGGCAGCTGTAATTGCGTTTGGACGCGCGGCCGGACGACGAACATCATGGCGTCGCTGATCGCTGAGGTGCTGCAGCCCGGAACGCTTGGTTGGCGTGCCGCTACAAAGCGCCAATTGCCCAATGTCGATGGCATAGCCAGCCTATCCTATACCCAGCTTTCATAGCCGGCCCAACGCAACGATAGATGCGCCGAGACACTTTGCGCCGGCTTCAACGAATGGTTTGAAAAATGCCAGACGGCCGCTGGTTGCGGATTCAGTGGAAGCGAGCCGCTGCCCAATCAATGACAGCGGCGAGATAGGGAGGGTGGAATGAACAAATCCCTAAGCAGAGTCGATCTTCGCATTTTTGGCCTGGTAAGCAGCGTCGCCCTGCTGACGCTTACCAGCATGCCCTCTCGGGCGCAGACAGCGGAGGATATGGAGGCCCGCTACCGTCGCGAGAGCATGGAGCAGGCCCTGCAGACGAAGCAACAGTTCGATCTTTATGGTCTTCGGTTCGATTCCGACAAGGCGACGATCCAGGCAAGTTCGAAAGGCCTCCTGGATGACATCGCGACGACGCTGAAGAACTTCCCCGACTGGCGGTTGCGAATCGTCGGTCATACGGATGCGACAGGTAATCCCGCACCCAATGCGAGCCTGTCCCAGGAGCGCGCGGACGCGGTCAAGGCGGCGCTTGTCGAACGAGGCGTTGACGCCCAAAGGCTGTTGGCGGCGGGTCTCGGAGAGAGCCGTCCCATTGCAAGCAACGAAACTCCCTCCGGCCGCGCGTTGAACCGCCGCGTGGAATTAAGCAGATTCACAGACTCTGCCGAAGCACGGAAAATGCTCAAGGCAATGTCCGACTTCCTCGTCGCGCAAAAAACGCTCTCCTTCGGCTTTGACACCATGTTCGAAGTCGTGACGACAACCGACCAGAAAATCGGCCTCGCGAGCTCCGGAGCCGTGACCCTCAGCCGCCCTGATAAGGTGCGCGCCACGCGAGCGGGTGGCTTTAGCGACGTCGAGATACTCTATGACGGGAAGACGCTGACGCTACTGGGCAAGAATTTAAATGTATACACTCAAATCACTGCTCCGGGCACCGTCGACCAGATCATTGACGAACTCAAGGACAAGTACAACAGGCCTCTGCCCGCATCCGATCTTCTGTTAGGCACTATTTACGACGAATTGATCCAGGGGGTCTACGACGCCAAGGATCTTGGCAGCGGCGTGATCAATGGCGTCGAGTGTGATTCACTGGCCTTCCGCAAGGATGACGTGGACTGGCAGGTCTGGGTCGCGCAGGGCGCGCGCCCCTATCCGTGCCAGTTCTTGGTTACGTCCAAACTGATCAGTCAGGGGCCGCAATACAGCATTCAGTTCCGCGACTGGAAATTCGGCGGCGAGGTTGCGGCGGACGACTTTGCATTCAAGAACGTCTCGAACGCCCAGTCGGTCGATCTGAAAGAGATCCAGGACAAGATGGCGGATATGCCGTCCCATTTCGTGAGGGGAGGTCAAAAATGACAATCTCGAAGCGTGTATGGCTCTCTTTCGCTGCGTTGATCCTCGGAGCGATGGTGGCTGAGCTCGGCGAGCGGTCCTCGGTTCCTGGAGTGAGCGGCTACGCGTCGAGCGTAGCGGCCCGAGTTGGACGTCCGATGACGCCCGTAAGCGTCGCGGGCGCAGCGCGCAGAACCACGCGCCGTTGCGCCACAGGTGTGTACAGTTGCTGAGCCTGGTCTGAACGCTGCTGTCATTTGAGACAGCAGCGCGAACGTTGCACGGTCAGCCGTCATCTCCTGGCCTGCCGCCTGTCCATCGAACCGGCGGCAGGCCAACGCTAAGGTTGCCCCCGTGAACGCCCTCCGGCCCGGACGGGGCTCCCGCTGAGGCGGACAGATTGAAGGGAGACAATTGACGGGCGCCCTAGGCTTGAAAAGGGTGGAAGCTCTGGCCCGACGCCGCACCCATCCTTGACCGCGAATACAATCACTAGACAGTTCAGGCTTGTGTGTCTCGCTCATGGAGACCCTCCGGTTCACCGAGACGCGGCAGTCTTTCTCAACCGATCTGTTTGCCTCATTTTACGGGGTCTGACCTGATGGAACCCAAAGAGAAAAGGCGCGCCTTTTTCTTCGCCTTCGCGCAACAATTCCGTGTGATCGGGCCAATTCTATCCGGAGTAGTGGCTGTCATGGCGGCGGTTGGCTTGGTGATCGGACGCATCGAGGATTGGAGCATTGGTGAAGCTCTCTATTTCACGTTCGTCACCGGGCTTACTATCGGTTACGGAGATTTTGTGCCCAAACATTTCAGCTCGCGCGTGCTCGCCATGTGCATTGGATTCGCCGGCATCGTCCTGACCGGACTTGTTGCAGCAGTCAGCGTCGAGGCACTCCGCGCGACGGAGATCGATTCTATCGACAAGAAATAGCGTTTACCCCGCCCCCCTATACCTGCGCCCGGAATGCTGCTGAGCCGCGAAATCCGAGGTGGTCCTGGTGGGATCAAATCATCCCTCGCCACGTTTGACGTCGCGCTCCATCGGCAATCAGGGAATTTGGGCCCGACCGAGTCATCGGTCCTGCCGCCCCGTTTAGAGCGCTTCCAACTTGGCTTCTACCTAGCCACTTTGGAGTTGACCCGCTTCCGTGGACTGTTCACGGCTATGGGGGGCAGGTCAGTTCATGGCGCAGCCTTTCGTATTCGATGGGCGAGAGGTAGCCCAGCGCCGAGTGGCGGCGTGACGGGCTGTAGAAGCCTTCGATGAGGCTGAAGACCGCCATCCGGGCCTCACTGTGAGAGCGGAAGCGGTTCCGGTCGAGCAGCTCGCATTCCAGCGTCGCGAAGAAGCTCTCGCACATGGCGTTGTCGTAGGCATCGCCGACCGAGCCGGTCGAGGGCCGGACGTGGGCGTCCTTGCAGCGGTTGCCGAACGCCAGCGAGGTATATTGGGCGGATTCAACCGGTCGTCGCAACACCAAGAGATTGGAGGTTGTGACGATGGCTGGTTGACGAGCATCGGATCGATGCACACGGCGGAAGTTGCGTTCGCCAGGAAGGCCACCTGCCTGGCAGCGTGAGCATTATCGTCGCTTTTGGCAGGCTATCGCGCGCGGACGTACGAGCGAGCAGGCGTCGAGGATGACGGCAACGTAGACGAAGCCCACTGTGATCGCGACGTAGGTAATGTCGGCGACCCAGAGCTGGTTCGGCCCATCCGGCACAATATCCTTCGCCAGGTTCGGGAAGATCGGCAGTTCGTGATCGCCATCGGTGGTGACGACATAGCGCCGGCGCCGACGCGGCTGAAGACCATGCTCGCGCATCAGGCGTCGGATCTTCTTATGATTGACGACAAAGCCACGGTGGCGCAGCGCCGCCTGCATCCGGCGGTAGCCATAGGCCTCGAAGCTCTCGGAGATCGCCGCCAGCGTCTCAACGAGCGCCGTGTCGTCGACGCTGACAGCCGGCTTGTCGTAATAAGTCGAGCGCGCGATCCCCATCAGCCTGCATCCTTCTGCGACGGAGAGGCTGCGGGGCCGGTGACGACGGACGTAGTCGCGCTTCTGGGCCGTGGTCCGTGCTTCAGAGCCCCCTTTAGGAACTCGATCTCAAGGGCCTGCCGGCCGACCAGCCGCTCCAGCGCGGCGATGCGCGCCTCGTAGGCCTCGATCGTATCGGCGGCGGCCGCCTCGTCATCGAAGGCGCCGGCCTCGAACTTCTGGATCCAGATGCGGATCAGGTTGCGCGACAGATCATGTCGTCGGGCGAGGCTGTGAAGCGTCTCACCCGCCAGGTAGTCCTGCGCCACCTGGCGCTCGAACTCGATGCTGTGGGAACGATGTCGAACCATGGGCTTTCATCCTTCGAAAGCGCTGATCGTCACCATGCCCGCCTCAAGGGGCGCACTCCAGATCGGCGTCCAATGTTGGGTCTGACTCCGTTTCGCTGCAGGTCGGGGCTGTTCTGACGCTGGTTTCCAGAAGGAATCAGCATGAAGAAGCAGCGATTTCGGCCAGCCAGCTTGGTTCCCTCAGGATTGATGGTCGACGGGATCGGGATCGAAGGCGATCGTGTTGTTATCCGAGCTCGGGCGGCCGCCAGCGCCTATCCATGCCCTGATTGCGGGCGATCTCGCAACGGATCCCAAGCCGGTATTGGCGACGAGCAAAGGACCTGCCACTCATCCTGCCATGCTTGACGAGTTCTCCGACAAGTTCAACGGCGCGGCCAGCCGGACTTTCGTCGTCGAGGAGCTTCATGGCAAAATCCGGTGGCGAACGGCGGAGATAAGAACGATGCCCGACGACAGGACCGAGATTGCGGCAGAGGCCGCTGCGAAGGCGTTTCACGAGACATGCCGAGAGAAGCGGCAGTACACTTGGGAGCAGTCCAGCTAAGAATGGCGACGCGATCTCCGAAACTTCGTCCGGCCGATTGTCGAGGCCGCCCTCACCGCTTCCGATGCCTATGTCGCTGCGGCGGTTCCGAAGCAGAAGAACTGATCATGCGGGCCGGTCGCACAGGCCCGCCGATACGTTTCTCGCCGCAGCCTCTTCAAAGTCCCGCAGGCGTTGACCGTCGCCTTACGAAATCTCGTTCTTGATGCCTTTGATCAGGCCGACGTAGGCTCCGATTGCGGAACCGATGACTTGGGCGGGGCCCCTCCCGCCGATTTCAGCGCCGTTTTTGAAATCGGTCTTCACGGACTCACCGATGCGCCCGAGAGTATCCATCAAACCGGCGCCGTTGACGGTCTCCAGCGTCTCGTCGTCGAGGGCGACATTCTTCTGTTCGGTGCTCATTAACCTGCTCCTGCTCATCGGGCCGGGCCCGTCGTTTCCGTTGAGCAAGGTGTAGATGGGCCGGCTTACAGAACGCTTACAGGCATACCGCGAGTTTTTCGGCATTCCCTCCCAGCGCCGGCAAACCTGACGCGAGAAAGCCCAGCCTGTGACGGCCGGGCTCCTGTTGCCGCAGTCGCCGAAAGCTTCGCCGTGTGTCTATGCGGCCTTCCGGTCATGTCGCCCTTCCCGAACTTCCTCGATGATCTTGGCCACGAAGGCCGGCAGATCATCCGGCTTACGCGAGGTGACGACGCCCTCGTCAGTCATGACCTCGGCGTCCTGCCAGCTGGCGCCGGCGTTGACGAGATCCTGCTTCAGCGTAGGCCAGGACGTGACCTTGCGACCCTTGGCGATCCCGGTGTCGATTAGGAGCCACGGACCGTGGCAAACGGCGGCGACGACTTTGCCCTGGTCGAAGAACGTCTTGATCAGCGATAGCGCCTTGTTGTTTCCGCGGAGCGTGTCGGGTTCATCTGACCGCCGGGGAGGACTATCGCATCGTAGGACGACGGATCGACCGCCTCGATCTGCTTGTCGACCTTGACCGCCCTGCCCGTGACTACCTAACCGCTACACCCTGATGACAAAGCCCGGCGGCTCCTGCCGCCGCGGCGATCTTCCAAGAGCTGGGATGACTACGCCGGCGGTTCTGCATGGGGATTGAATGACAAACGATCGAACAACGCGCCGTCCGACCAGTGCGCGTGACAAGGCAGAGGCACTGTTCAAGGCGCCGAAGCCAGCCGTTTCAGAGCCGGCTCCCCGGAGGGCGACTGTCCCGGGGGCCAAGGAGATGGTCACGCTGCGGATCGACAGCGAGGTGCTCGCCTATTTCCAGGACGGTGGCCCAGGCTGGCAGGACCGGATCAACGACGTGCTCCGCCAGGCCGTGCCGGTCCCTATCGACGAGGGCCTCAAGCCTGACGAGCTCAATTCGTCGAACGACGGTTGAACGGCTTCCACGCCAAGGGCCAAGCAAACCATGAGCGACTTGGTTGAAGGCACAAAGCTGCTTGGCGGCATCGCGGGGCTGGGTACTGCCGCGTTCACGATCTACGACCGATTGGTGAAAAGCCGGCCCATCGTGAGTTTGACGGCGGCGGCCGATCGATATGACGCCGTCGGCGATCTCTACCTTCGCATCGTGAAGGGCATCGAGCCCTGCATTCCCTCAAGCCGAAGCCGGAAAATCCCCTACGCTTACGACAAAGTGTCAAACGGCTCGCAAAGTTGCCCCCCGATCGGCGCCCTGGACGCCGATCCCCCGCCTCAAGGGGTCGAACTTGCACGCCGAAACACAGTTTTGGATCCGAAGGCTCTGAATTCGCTATTCCAATAAACAATAGCATTGGCCTCGAAACTAAATCCCCAGCGCGCCGTCCCCAACGAAATTTTGGTTTTTTGTCCTCGGCCAGCTAGCTTGGGCTCAACATCTGCTGGACTAAAAGGGCTCGCAACTGTTCCTCGGCTAGTTGCCAGCGCAGATCGCGGCCAAGCAGCTGCGAAGCTGCATCTGCTCTTCGAAGTCGCCTCCGAGAATCAGCTCGAGCGGTGGACGTCCGCCAAACGGATTTCCGAGATTGCGGCTCTGCAACCAGCTGAGCACCTCAATGTCCGGTCCGTAGAGAGTACGTAAGGAGGCATAGATGCTTAAGATCGCGGAGATATGCAGCAGAACGTCCATCTCAAGGATAAGGCCTTTGTGGTTACGGGCCGCCTCAACCCATTCGCTGTACACAGCGAGGGAGGGCGCACCGATCGCGCATGCTGCCTGCACCTCGGTCAGGTGCCAGAGCGCAGCGAGGTTCGCGAAAGTACGAAGTCCCGGGCCGCTCACTCTCGCCCGCTCGGCTGGGCTTTTTGACCTAGAAGCGCGATCATCAGTCATCATTTGCCGCTACATCGTCGCTACGGCGTGAAACTCGCACGTCGCTCTCATCCAGCTCGTGATCGAGCTCCGCCAGACTTCCTGGGCCTCGCCCCTTCAGGGAGAGCTCCTTCGTTTCAGGATTTCTGCGGCGGAATGAGCGCCGATCCGGCATTGCCTTCCCGACCGAGCGCGGGATCGTCCCGACGCCTTGCGACTTCAATGACGCATTGCGGATCAAAGCCGTGATTTTCCCGATCCCCGTGGAGGTTCGGATAGCCGGCCTGATTTGCGAAGATGCGTGTTCTGCCCAGGCGATAGTCATGCGAGCCGTGATCATGACCGTGGATCCAGAGCTCTGGTTGGAAATCCTCGATCAGGGCGCTGAGGTCCGACACGAACGCCGGCGAAAGCGCGCTTCCCTGGTGTCGCGGCTGAACAGATCGCGGGTGTGGAGCATGGTGTGTCACCACAACCGTTGGCCCGTTGTGGTGCCTAGCGAGCTCGCTGCGAATGAACGCCAGGTCGAGCCTGTGCTCCGCTGCAGCATGCCACGGCATGAACCGGCTGTAGTGGCCGCTTTCCTCGCGATACCGGATCAGGCGATGATCGTTTAGCTCTTGGCCTGCCACGACCATCGAGGGCTGGGGCGTTCCGAGCAGCCGGTAGTCCGTCCACAGCGTACATCCGACGAAGCGAACCTCCTCAACAAGAATCGCCTGCCGGTGCAACAGGTGGATACCGGTCTCTTCCGCCAGCCGACCGGCTTCAGCCAGGTTGGCTTTCATCTCGCTCTTGTAGAATTCATGGTTGCCGGCGACGTACACAATCGGTCGTCCCCGGAGCGGTCCGGTCTCGCGCTGGGTAGCCATCCACCTCAGTGCCCCGACAATCGGCTGCCCTATGTCGCCCGCGAACACCGCCACATCGAACTCCGGCATCGGCGCTGGAAATTCGAACGGCCCGAACTCGAGGTGAAGATCGGAAATTATAAGCAGACGCATCGGTGCAGCCGTCCAAGCAAGTCGCGGATCTGAGATGACAACTGCTCTTCGGCTACTCGGTCATGCGCCGTGTCGCCGCTGACAGCAGCTTCGAAGCTGGAAATGCCTATGGCGTGCATACCGATCGTCCTTGGCCCCAAAACATCGGCCTTGAGATCGTCGCCGACGAACAAGATCTGCTCGGCCGCAAGACCAAGCCTCTGACACACGAGCCGGAAGATCTCCGGCTGTGGCTTGATGAAACCAACTTCAAAGGACATGACCAGCGCATCAGGGATGCCCGGAAGACAGGCGAGCAACGGCCGCTCATAGGGGGCGGCGAGATTCGAACAAACGCCGATCTTCAGATCGAGGCTGCGTAGAAGAGCCCAGACCAGATCCATGCCTGGCCTCAACCGTATCGAGTTACATTCTGCCGCGAGGTCAGCTTCGAGTTCAACCAACCGCGCTTCGCCAACCGAGATCGCGATCTCACGTAGCGAAAGCGGCTTGATCAGAGGATCACTCGGCCCAGAGACTCCAGGCTGCTCCCCTTGCAGTGCCCGAAAGGGCCGGCGCTTGTCCGTGATCTCGACGAGAGTCCCGAATGCGTCGAAACAGACCGCGCGAATGATGCTCATCACGCTGCTCCAGCCACCGCCGGCACCGCCAGCCTGTTCTCGGTCAGAGTCACTATCTCGGTTCCGACACGACGGCACGGGCGAGCTTCGTGCATATCCGCCCCCTACATCCGGGAGAAAGCGGTCAAGCGAGAGCTATATATCCGCTGACGGCTTCGACTCGGGACCAGCTTTCCACTTGTCGAGCCGTTCGTGCATAGTCGCAAACCATCAGTAAGGTTCGCAACCTGCTCTCTCAGCGCAGCAATCTCCCAGGCCTGGATTTCTGATGGAGGGACTTCCTGTTCGAGAGCGTGTCGACGCCACTCGCTGCCCATCCATTGGAACAGGAACCCCGAGAGAGAGGGAGCGCAAAGAAAGACGGTTCGAGCGGCCGTCCTATTCGTACGTACATTTCCTCGGATGACCTCCGGTCTTTGGCCGTGGAGGTTACACCATCGCTGAAACGCTCGCTGCCACCGATCCCGGTCGGCGCGAGCGCCCTTCGCGCTTATCAGGAGTTCGAAACTCGATTTCGTTGGCTCCAGCCATTCGATGGCAACATCGAATGTCAGGCCCGCAAAATCCTTGAGCACGTATCGTTCGTTGTTCACTGCAAACCGCCGTCACAATCGCTCGTCGCAATTTGATTTAGACACTATAATGCCTAGCGACGAAATGCACAGTCCGCTTCGTTCAGGTCATGGACGTTCGGCGGATCGTGGCAAAAAACGTGCGGAGAATCCGCACGGCGGCAGAGCTTTCTCAGGAGGAAGTTGCAGTCCGTATGGGGGTTGAGCAGACCTACGTGAGTGGCCTGGAACGCGGCGTTCGAAATCCTACGATTACCACGTTAGATCGCGCGGCTAGAGCGCTTAATGTAAAAATTGCGGAGCTCCTGAGAGATTAACTACCCAGGGTGACTACCTCAAAACGCGGAAATGAGAACAGGCCGTTTTGTTCTACCGGGCGACTTTGCTCCGCGCCCAAAATTCAAGCCGCTTCTTAACTTCCCGTTCGAAGCCTCGTTCATTCGGCTCATAGAAGGTGGGCCGATCGACTCCCGCTAGTTCGTCCGGCAAGAACTCCTGGCCGGAGAACGCATCTGGAAAGTCGTGATCGTACTTATAACCTGCATGGTAACCTAGCTCTTTCATGAGCTTGGTTGGAGCATTGAGGATATGCTTGGGGGGTGGCAGGGAGCCTGTTTGCTGGGCCAACGCAAGTGCGGCATTGAACCCTGCATAAGCAGCGTTCGACTTCGGCGCCGTGGCCACGTAGGTGACGGCCTGCGCCATAAACAAGCGCCCCTCCGGCCAGCCAACTCTCTCAAAAGCGTCCCACGCCGCGATCACCTGGGGCATCGCCTGAGGATCAGCCATCCCAACATCTTCCGATGCTGCGCATGTCAGCCGCCGAAAGATAGTTCCCGGATCCTCACCCCCGACCATCATCCGCGCTGCCCAATAGAGAGCCGCTTGGACATCACTCCCTCTCAGGCTTTTGTGAAAGCAGCTGAGTAGGTTGTAGTGCTCCTCCTGGCCTTTGTCGTAGACAGGGGCTCGCTTCTGCACGGTCTCGGCCAGAGCCGGAACGTCGAGCACTGTTCCGCCCGGCAGGGAAAACAGCTCCTCGCAAAGGCCGAGAAGGTAGCGCCCGTCGCCATCCGCCATATTGAGAAGAGCGTCTCGAGCTGCCTCGTCCAGCGGCAACCTCTTGCCCATATGCGCTTCGGCGCGCTCGGCCAGCTTCGCCAAGTCCTCCGGGCTGAAACGCTTCAGTGTGTAGACCTTCGCCCTTGAGAGAAGCGCCGCAACCATGCTGAAGCTGGGATTCTCCGTGGTTGCGCCGATAAGCGTGATCGTGCCGTCTTCAACATGCGGAAGCAGGGCGTCCTGGGTGACCCGGTTGAAGCGGTGCAGTTCGTCGACGAATACCGCTGTCTGGCGACCGGCGCCGGCCCGTAATTGCTTGGCCGCATCGATCACCTTCCGCAGATCGGCAACGCCGGAAAGGACAGCCGACAGCTGGATGAAATCCAGCCCCACTTCCTTGGCGACAAGCCTCGCGATTGTCGTCTTGCCCGTCCCGGGCGGTCCCCACAGGATGAAGGAGGACAGCCTATTGGATGCGATCATCCTGCTGATCGGACCGTCCGGGCCAAGCAGGTGGTCTTGACCGATCACATCGGCCAGCCGCTGCGGACGTAGGACCTCTGCGAGAGGCCGCGGAGCTGCGTCCTCGAAAAGCGACCTGTTCATGGACAACCAACTATTCCGTTTCGAGGCATATACTCAAAGCCTGAGGTGGCGCTGTCGAGTACAGCCTTTCGGTATATAATCTGGCACAACCTACTGAGGCATAAGATAGAGTTGAATTTCGCTGGTAAGAGCGTCAGGCGGTGGATCTCGTCGACGAAAAGCAGCGTGCCTCGGCCACCGAGCCGGCGCCCGCGTGCAGCCTCGAACACCTTCTTCAGGTCCGCGACGCCCGAGAATATCGCGCTGATCTGCTCGAATCCGAGATCGACCAGACCCGCGAGCAGCCGTGCCACCGTGGTTTTGCCGGTGCCGGGCGGCCCCCAGAAAATCAGGCTGCCGATCGTGCCGGAAGCGACGAGCCGGGTGAGCGCGCCGTCCGGCCCGGTCAGATGCTCCTGCCCGGCGACCTCGCCGAGCGTCGTCGGCCGCAGGCGATCGGCGAGCGGGCGGGGGCCGGACTTGTCCAGCCCCGAGGCAGAGAAGAGGTCGCTCACCCCGGGAAGACCGAGGTGATCGTCTGGCCGTTGCGAGTGATCGTGACCTCCCAGGCCCGCTTGCGGTCCTTCAGGATCGTCTCGACCTCGCGCGAATTGGTCATGCGCTCGCCGTTGAGCGCCATGATGACGTCGCCCTTCTGGAAGCCGACATTGGCGGCGTTGCTGCCTTCCTCGATCTCGCTGACGACGACGCCGTCGTTCCCGGTATCGATCGACAGCTCCTCGGCCAGCGCCGGCGAGAGATTCGCCACCGTCAGCCCCGACAGCGGCGAACGGCTCGTCAGCTTCACGGCGTCGCGCGGACGGGTCTCTGGCGCCGCCACGAGCTTGACCGGGATTTCGACCTTCTTGCCGCCGCGCAGCACCATGAGGACCGTCGAGCCGCCGATCGGACGGGTGGCGAAGCGGTAGCCGAAGGCTTCAGGGTCATCGACCGCGAGTCCGTCGACCGTGAGAATCACGTCGGAGCGGCGCAGGCCCGCCTGATCGGCCGGTCCCTTCTCGACGATGCTGGCGACGACCGAGCCGGCCGGCCGGTCCAGTCCCAGCCCGTCGGCGACGTCGGCGGTCAGGCTCTGCAGGCGAGCGCCGAGCCAGGGGCGGCGCACCGTCTTGGCGCCGGCCTTGGCGCTGTCGACGACGAGGCGCACCATCGCCGCCGGAATTGCGAAGCCGATGCCGACGCTACCGCCGGAACGGGAATAGATCGCGGTATTGATGCCGACGACACGGCCCTTCATGTCGATCAGCGCGCCGCCGGAATTGCCGGGATTGATCGCCGCATCGGTCTGGATGAACGACTGGGCGTCGCCCACGCCGATCTGCGTGCGGGCGAGCGCCGAGACGATGCCCTGCGTCACCGTCTGGCCCACGCCGAAGGGATTGCCCATGGCGAGCACGATATCGCCGACCTGAAGCTCGTCGCTGTCGGCGAGCTCGATCGCAGTCAGGTTCTTGGTGTCGGCGACCTTCAGAACGGCGAGATCGGTGCGCGGATCGCGCAGCAGGATCGTCGCCTCGACCTCGCGCTTGTCGGCAAAGGCAACCTTCACTTCGCTCATGTTCTCGATGACGTGGTTGTTGGTCACCACGAGACCGTTGCCGGCGTCGACGACGACGCCCGAGCCGAGCGAGCGCTGCACCCGCTCCCGCGGCACGCCGAAACCGCCATCGCCGAAGAAGCGGCGGAAGAAGGGATCGTCCATGAGAGCGTTCTGCGGCCGCTTCTCGACGCGCGCACCGTAGACATTCACCACCGCGACGGCCGTCCGCTTCACCAGCGGCGCAAAGGAAAGCGAAATCTGCTCGCGGCTGTCAGGAACCTGCCGCGCCTGGCCGAGCGCGGGCCAGGGTGCGACGACCGCCCCGAGCGCACATGCGAACGCGGCGGCGGCCAGCCCTCTGCGATATCCTGCGAAGCGTTCGGTCATACTGTCCTCATCCTGAAACAAAAAGCCGCTTGCAAACGTTAGGACTGACGCGACGCACCGGGCGTCTGTCAGTATACCCACCCCGCGCACTGCGGTTCCTCACCGACATGTTGTGCAACTCTTCAGGCTTCGCAAGCGGCCAGGGATATATCTCATGGGCCTGATCCGGCTTGTCTACGCCAGCCACAGTCTGCTCGGCGACTCCAGCCAACGCGCGCAACTCGACAGAATTCTGGCAACTGCGCGTCGCTTCAACCTCCAGAACCGCGTAACCGGCTTCCTGCTCGCCACCCGCGGCTCCTTCGCGCAAGTCCTTGAGGGCACGGACGCCGATGTCCGGGAAACTTACGGCCGCATCATGGCGGATCCGCGCCATACCGACCTGCGGATCCTGCGCGAAGAGCCCGCGATGGAACGGCTCTTCGCCAACTGGGCCATGGGCGTGGCCGAGCATGACGAGACCACTCACTTCATCTTCGGCCTCTACGGCGTGACACCGGAAAGAGATCTCGCCGCCCAGCCGCTGGAAATCATCGTCGATCTCGCCGGCGAGCTCTCCCGGCGGCCGGCTTGAAAAGCGCGCTCATCTCGACAAGCCTTGGAGCCGAAACGAAAAAGGGCGGCCCGAGAGCCGCCCTTTTCCTAAATCGAACTGAACAGAGGCCGATCAGGCCGCCTCGTCTTCCGCCGTGAAGACCGGGCCGGAATCCTTGCCCTTGGCCTCGACGTCGCGGTCGACGAACTCGATGATCGCCATCGGAGCGTTGTCGCCGAAGCGGAAGCCCGCCTTCATGATGCGCAGGTAGCCGCCGTTGCGCTCCTTGTAGCGCGGGCCGAGAACCGCGAAGAGCTTGCCGACCAGCTCGACATCCTTGATCTGCGAGATCGCCTGGCGGCGGGCATGCAGGTCGCCGCGCTTGCCGAGCGTGATGAGCTTCTCGACGACCGGACGCAGGTCCTTGGCCTTCGGCAGCGTGGTGGTGATCTGCTCGTGCTTGATCAGGGCCTGAGCCATGTTGGCGAACATCGCCTGGCGATGCTCGGCCGAGCGGTTGAAACGACGACCGCGGAAACCGTGACGCATTGTTTGGCTCCTTCGTTGCTTACGGCCGCCGTGCCACGGAACGGCCGTTCCTTATGCTCCGGCTCGCATGAGCCGGGCCAAAAGGCGCAGGCAAGGCCTGCGCCGTCGTTTTTCAGTAGTGCTCTTCGAAGCGCTTGGCCAGCTCTTCGATGTTTTCCGGGGGCCAGCCCTGGACGTCCATGCCCAGGTGCAGGCCCATGGTCGCCAGCACTTCCTTGATCTCGTTCAGCGACTTGCGGCCGAAGTTCGGGGTGCGCAGCATCTCGCCCTCGGACTTCTGGATGAGGTCGCCGATATAGACGATGTTGTCGTTCTTGAGGCAGTTGGCCGAACGCACCGAGAGCTCGAGCTCGTCGACCTTCTTGAGCAGCGCCGGGTTGAAGGGCAGCTGCGGCGCAGTCGAGACGGCCTCTTCCTTGCGCGGCTCCTCGAAGGTGATGAAGACGGCAAGCTGGTCCTGCAGGATGCGGGCGGCGAGCGCCAGCGCATCCTCGGGCGTGACCGAACCGTTGGTCTCGATCGCCAGCGTCAGCGAATCCTTGTCGAGGTTCTGGCCCTCGCGGGTGTTCTCGACGCGGTAGGAGACCTTCTTGACCGGCGAGTAGAGGCTGTCGACCGGAATCAGGCCGATCGGCGCGTCCTCGGGACGGTTCTGCTCGGCCGGGACATAGCCCTTGCCGGTGTTGACCGTGAACTCCATGCGGATCTCGGCCCCGTCGTCCAGCGTGCAGAGCACGAGGTCGGGGTTGAGGATCGCGACGTCGCCGATGGTGTTGATGTCACCGGCAGTGACGGTACCCGGGCCGGACTTGCGCAGGGTCATGCGCTTGGGACCCTCGCCCTGCATCTTGACCGCGATGGCCTTGATGTTGAGGACGATGTCGGTCACGTCCTCGCGGACGCCCGGGATCGAGGAGAACTCGTGGAGAACGCCGTCGATCTGGACGGCGGTCACGGCCGCGCCCTGAAGCGACGACAGCAGCACGCGACGGAGCGCATTGCCGAGCGTCATGCCGAAGCCGCGCTCGAGCGGACGCGCGATCACGGTGGCCAGACGCTTCGGGTCGTCTCCGACCTTCACTTCGAGCTTGTTCGGCTTGGAAAGATCCTGCCAGTTCTTGCTGATCACGACCGCACTCCTGGTGCTGAATTCATCTGGCGGCCACCGCCGCCCCGGACAGGCGCCCGCCCCTGCGGGCGCCTCTTGCAATGGTCAGGCGTCAGACGCGACGGCGCTTGCGCGGACGGCAGCCATTGTGCGGGATCGGGGTCACGTCGCGAATCGAGGTCACGGTGAAGCCCGCGGCCTGGAGAGCGCGAAGAGCCGACTCGCGGCCCGAACCCGGACCCGTCACCTCGACCTCGAGGGTGCGCATGCCGTGCTCGGCAGCCTTGCGGGCGGCATCCTCGGCCGCAACCTGCGCGGCATACGGGGTCGACTTGCGCGAGCCCTTGAAACCCATCGTGCCGGCCGAGGACCACGAGATCGTGTTGCCCTGCGCGTCGGTGATGGTGATCATGGTGTTGTTGAACGAGGCGTTCACATGCGCGACGCCGGAGACGATGTTCTTACGTTCGCGACGACGGACGCGCTGGGCTTCCTTGGCCATATCTCTTCTTCCATCCTTCAGGCGCGCCCGTCATGCCAGGCGCTGGGGATGCCGGCGGCCCGTCAGCGGACCGGCCGGCGTATAGACAGCGGGCCGGATCACCGGCCCGCCGAAACTCACTTCTTCTTGCCGGCGATCGGCTTCGCCTTGCCCTTGCGGGTGCGGGCGTTGGTGTGCGTGCGCTGGCCGCGGACCGGCAGCGAGCGGCGATGGCGCAGGCCGCGGTAGCAGCCGAGGTCCATCAGGCGCTTGATGTTCATCGAGACTTCGCGGCGCAGATCGCCCTCGACGAGATAGTCGCGGTCGATCGTCTCGCGGATCTGGAGCACTTCGGCGTCGGTCAGCTGGTTGACGCGGCGCTCGGCGGCGATGCCGACCTTGGTGCAGATCTCCTGCGCCTTGGCGGCGCCGATGCCGTGGATGTACTGCAGGCCGATGACGACGCGCTTGCCGGTGGGAATGTTGACGCCCGCGATACGAGCCATGGTCTCATCTCCATGTCGGCCGAAGCATCCGTTGATGCATCGGCGGTGGGAAATATCCCGCGTCCGGTGGAGGCCGGCTCATGCAGGACGTTGAACCGCTCCACGCGATAATGCGACGTCGTCCCTTCTCGCAAAGGCAACGGCATCGCTCGCATGAAACCGGATGGCGGGTCGTTAACTGGTTGATCGTCCCGAGTCAACCCGCCGCAACCAAGAAGCATGCCAAGGCCAGCAAAGCCAAGGCCGGCCTGGATATTCGCCGTCATGCTCGGCTTGACCCGAGCATCTCGTGACGAAGGAGGTTCTCGAACCTCCTTCTGCAAGAGAGTCTTGGGTCCGAGCTGCGCTTCTCCCGAGAATAACGTCCCATTCTCGGGTCGGTCGAGAGCGCACGACCGTCCTTCCAGGCGCATTACAACTGTACGCCCAGAATGACGCGCCTGAGTGCGAACTTTTACTTCTTCACGAGGCTGCACTTGCTCTCCGACAGCGGCGCGATGATCTCGGCTGCCGGGATCTTGCGGACGACCTTGAAGTAGTCCCAGGGCGCCTTCGAATCGCCCGGCGCCTTCACCTCGACCAGCAGCATATCGTTCATCAGCCGGCCGTCCTCGCGGACCTTCGCACCGGGCGCGTAGAAGTCGTCGACCGGCAGTTCCTTCATCTTGGCCGCGACCGCGGGGCCGGCCGCCGTGCCCGCCGCCTTCACGGCCTTGAGATAGTGCAGCACCGAGGAATAGACGCTGGCCTGGATCATGCCCGGCATCTTCCTGGTCCGCGCCATGTAGCGGTCGGCGAAAGCGCGGCTCGGCTTGTCGGCGTCGTGGTAATAGGCGGTCGTCGTGATCAGGCCCTTGGCCTTGTCAAGCCCGAGACCGTGGACGTCGCTCAGCACCACGACCATGGCGGCGAGCTTCTGGCCGCCATCGACCAGGCCGAATTCGCCGGCCTGCTTGATCGAGTTGATCGTGTCCGTGCCGGCATTGGCAAAGGCGACGATCTTGGCCTTGGAGGCCTGTGCCTGAAGCAGGAAGGAGGAGAAGTCGGGGGTCGAAAGCGGTGCGCGCACCGTGCCCAGCGTCTTGCCGCCATTGGCCGCGACGATCGCCTCGATATCCGCCGTGAGCTGGTGGCCGAAGGCATAGTCCGCGGCAATGATGTACCAGCTGTTGCCGCCCTCGCGCAGGACGGACAGTGCCGTGCCCTTGGCCGAGGTCGCCGTGTCGAAGGTCCACATGAAGCCGGTCGCCGAGCAATCCTCGTTGAACAGCCGCGTCGTCGCCGGGCCGTTATAGAGCGCGACCTTCTGCCGTTCCTTGGCGATGCCGGCGACGGCGAGCGCCACCGCCGAATTGGTCAGGTCCGCGATCGCGGTGACGCCGTCGACGTCATACCAGCGCCGCGCCAGGCCGGCTGCGATGTCGGGCTTGTTCTGATGATCGGCCGCGACGATCTCGATCGGCTTGCCCAGCACGGAGCCGCCGAAATCCTCGATCGCCAGCTTCGCAGCCTCGACCGAGCCGAGGCCGCCGAATTCGGCGTAGTTGCCCGACTGGTCGTTGAGGATGCCGATCTTGACCGCATCCTGCGCCCGCGCGGCCGCCGGCATCAGCGCCAGCGCACTCGCGAACAGCATTGCACCCCATCTGGTCATGCGCCTGCTCCCTGTCCCGCACCGGACCGGAAGGTCGCTTCGCCTACCGGTCGAAGGTGCTATACGCCGCTTTTCGCGGCTTGTGCCCAGCACATCCGCCCGAGGTGGGCCTGTCAACGCACAGGTGGAGCGAGAAAAGGCAAAGGCTGGCGCGCAAAACCGCACCGGAATCGAAAAACCCGGACGGGCCATCGCCCATCCGGGTTCGAATTTCTCTTCGCTGCTTGCTGATCAGCCCTGGGCCGCCACCGACAGCGCGTTCGCAATCGCTTCAGAGACGCTGTCGATCGGCTGCATGCCGTCGATCGCCGTCAGCTGGCCGCGCTTCTCATAGTAAGGCGCGACGATCGCCGTGTCGCGGTTATACGCCTCAAGCCGGGTCTTGAAGACCTCCGGATCATCGTCCTTCCGGACCGGCTGGCCGGCCGCCCTCGCCTCTTCGGCGCGGCGGACGATGCGGTCCACGAGCTTGCTCTGGTCGACCGTGAGCTCGAGCACCGCGTCGAGCTTCAGCCCTTTGCCCTCGAGCATCCGGTCGAGCGCTTCGGCCTGCGCCAGCGTGCGCGGGAAGCCGTCGAGGATGAAGCCCTTCTTCGCGTCCGGCTCCTCGATGCGATCAGCGACGATGCCGATGACGATATCGTCCGAGACGAGACCGCCCGCATCCATCACCGCCTTGGCCTTCTGGCCGATCGGCGTGCCGGCGGTGACGGCTGCGCGCAGCATGTCGCCGGTCGACAGTTGAGGAATACCGTGCTTCGCGACGATGCGCGCCGCCTGAGTGCCCTTGCCCGCCCCCGGCGGCCCCAGGAAAATCAACCGCATCTTAGCGCCTCGCTCCTCGCAATTTAGCCTTCTTGACCAGCCCTTCGTACTGATGGGCCAGCAGGTGTCCGTGGATCTGCGCCACGGTGTCCATCGTCGTCGTCACCACGATGAGCAGCGAGGTGCCGCCCAGCAGGATGATCGGGATCTGAGCATAGGTGATCATGAACTCGGGGATAAGGCAGACGATGGTCAGATAGCCGGCGCCGAGAACGGTGATGCGGGAGAGGATGCGGTCGATATGCTCGGCGGTGCGCTCGCCCGGGCGGATGCCCGGCATGAAGCCGCCATGCTTCTTGAGGTTGTCTGCCGTCTCGACCGGGTTGAACACGATCGCGGTGTAGAAGAAGCAGAAGAAGATGATCAGCGCCGCATAGAGGACCATGAACAGCGGCCGGCCATGGGCGAGATAGGTCGCGATGATCGACAGGAAGCCCGTGCCACCCGAGGCCTGCGAGAAGCTGGCGATCGTCGTCGGCAGCAGCAGCAGCGACGAGGCGAAGATCGGCGGGATCACGCCCGAGGTGTTGAGCTTCAGCGGCAGGAACGAGGTCTGCCCCTCATACATGCGGTTGCCGACCTGGCGCTTCGGATAGTTGATCAGCAGGCGGCGCTGCGCACGCTCCATGAACACGCAGAACGCGATGACGCAGACCGCCATCACCAGGATGCCGAGCAGCAGCCCGGTCGAGATCGCGCCCTGGCGTCCGAGTTCGAGGGTCTGGGCGAGCTGTGACGGGAATTCCGCGATGATGCCGCCAAAGATGATCATCGAGGTGCCGTTGCCGATGCCGCGGCTGGTGATCTGCTCGCCCAGCCACAGCAGGAACATGGTGCCGCCGACGAGCGTGAGCGTGGTCGAGAGCAGGAAGAACGGCCCCGGCTCGAGGACGAGATTGCCCGAGCCCTGCAGGCCGACGCCGATCGCATAGGCCTGGAACACGGCCAGCACGAGGGTCAGGTAGCGGGTGTACTGGTTGAGGGTCTTGCGGCCCTGCTCGCCTTCCTTCTTCAGCGCCTCGAAGCTCGGGATGACGCTGGAGAGCAGCTGAACGATGATCGAGGCCGAGATGTACGGCATGATCGCCAGCGCGAAGATGGCGAGGCGGCCGACGGCGCCGCCCGAGAACATGTTGAACATGCCGAGCACGCCGCTCTGCGACTGGCGGAACAGGTCGGCGACCGCGTCCGGGTTCATGCCCGGCAGCGGGATGTAGGTACCCAGCCGGTAGACGACCAGCGCTCCCAGCGTGAACCAGATTCGCTTCTTCAGTTCGTCCGCCTTGGCGAAGGCCCCGAAATTGAGGTTTGCCGCAAGCTGTTCAGCCGCCGATGCCATGCGTCCGGTCCTTGGGTCTCAAGTCAGTCATTGAAGCACATCCCCCGCCGCCCCAGCGGTGCAATTTTCGGGTTTGTGCCTTGCGTCAAACAGTCGAACGGCGGCCTGGGCGCTGGCCCGGCCGCCGTTCGCAAACGTCATGTAGGCGCTAGGATCACGCCTGTGAAGCGGCAGCCAGAATCTTGACCGTGCCGCCGGCCTTCTCGATCGCCGCGACGGCCGACTTCGACGCGCCAGCGACCTCGAAAGCGAGCTTGGTCTTGAGCTCACCGACGCCGAGGATCTTCACGCCGTCCTTGGCCTGGCGGGTGATCACGCCGGCGGCGACGAGCGCCTCGATGGTCACGGCGCCCTTGGCGTCGAGCTTGCCGGCTTCCACTGCCTGCTGGATGCGGCCGAGGTTGACCTCGTTCAGATCCTTGGCGAACAGGTTGTTGAAGCCGCGCTTCGGCAGGCGACGATACAGCGGCATCTGGCCGCCTTCGAAGCCCTTGATGGCGACGCCGGCGCGCGAGGTCTGACCCTTCACGCCGCGACCACCGGTCTTGCCCTTGCCGGAGCCAATGCCACGGCCGACGCGGATGCGCTGCTTCAGAGCGCCTTCGTTGTCACGAATCTCATTGAGTTTCATGTGTCGCCCTCCTCACTTCGCGTCGATGACGCGCACGAGGTGCTTCACCTTCTCGACCATGCCACGCACCGCGGGGGTGTCCTGGAGGGTCGAGCGGCGGCGGATCTTGTTCAGGCCGAGACCGATCAGGGTCTGGCGCTGGGTGGCCTCGCGGCGGATCGGCGAACCGATCTGCTCGATGGTGAAGGTCTTCTCAGCCTTTGCCATGATTCCCCCCTCACGCTTCCGCGGCCGCATCCGTGCCGGCATCGCGGCGACGGGTCTGCAGGGCCGAAACCTTGAGCGAGCGACGAGCCGCGACCGAGCGCGGGCTGTCCTCGTTCTTCAGCGCGTCGAACGTGGCGCGCACCAGGTTGTACGGGTTGGAGGAGCCGAGCGACTTGGACACGACGTCCTGCATGCCGACCGCCTCGAAGACGGCGCGCATCGGACCGCCGGCGATGATGCCGGTACCGGCCGGAGCCGCGCGCAGCACGACCTTGCCGGCGCCGTGGCGGCCCTGCACGTCGTGATGGAGGGTACGGCCCTCGCGCAGCGGGATGCGGACGAGACCACGCTTGGCGGCTTCCGTCGCCTTGCGGATCGCCTCGGGAACTTCACGGGCCTTGCCGTGGCCGAAGCCGACGCGGCCCTTCTGGTCGCCGACGACGACGAGCGCGGCGAAGCCGAAGCGACGTCCGCCCTTCACCACCTTGGCGACGCGGTTGATGTGGACGAGCTTATCCACGAACTCGGAAACTTCCGTTTCCCGGTCCTTACGCTCACGCGGCTCTCTAGCCATGTCAGTCCTCTTACTTGCGCGGACGAAGGTCGAAGCCCCGCCGCTCGCTCGAGCCTAACCCCATGCCTCATTGCACGGGGAAGCTGTGCATCGGGCCGAAAAGTGGGAACCACTTTTCGGAAGAACCCGATGCCTTAACGCATCGATCGTCGTGACCGCGCCCATTCTGGCGCGCGATGATCGAGAAACGGATACCGCCCGGCCGGCGCAGAACGCCTGACCGGGCGAAACCCGATAACCTCAGAAGCTGAGGCCAGCCTCGCGGGCTGCATCGGCCAGCGCCTTGACGCGGCCATGGTACATGTACGGACCGCGGTCGAAGACCACATCCGTCACGCCGGCCTTGACCGCGCGCTCGGCGACGATCTTGCCGATCTGGCCGGCCGCCTCGACATTGGCGCCGGATTTGATCTGCGCACGCACGTCCTTGTCGAGCGACGAGGCCGAAGCGAGGGTGACCCCCTTCACGTCGTCGATGACCTGGGCGTAGATCTGCTTGCCGGTGCGATGCACCGAGAGGCGCGGGCGACCGTTGGCAACCGCCTTGATCGCGCGGCGGACGCGGGCCTTGCGGCGCGCAGTCACATCGTTCTGCTTGCTCATGGCTGGCGTCCTTACTTCTTCTTGCCTTCCTTGCGGAAGATGAACTCGCCGGCGTACTTGACGCCCTTGCCCTTGTAGGGCTCGGGGCCACGATAGTCGCGGATTTCCGCGGCGGTCTGGCCGACGACCTGCTTGTCGATGCCGACGACGACGATCTCCGTCGGCTTCGGCGTCGTGATCGCGACACCGGCCGGGATTTCGTAGTCGATATCGTGGCTGTAGCCGAGCGACAGCTTCAGCACCTTGCCAGCGACAGCGGCCTTGTAGCCGACGCCGTTGATCTCGAGGCGCTTCTCGAAGCCGGCGGTGGTGCCGATCACGAGGTTGTTGATGCGGGCGCGCGAGGTGCCCCAGAGCGCACGGGCGCGCTTCGACTGCGAACGCGGCTGAACCGCGATCGCGCCGTCCTCCATGGCGACCGAGACGTCCTCGGGCACCTCGAAGGAGAGCTCGCCCTTCGAGCCCTTGATCTTGACGAGCTGGCCGGTGACCGAGGCGGTGACGCCCGCGGGAACCGAGACCGGCTTCTTACCGATACGAGACATTTGGATTTCTCCTGAAAATGAGCGGGGCGCCTGAAAGGTCAGAAGACCTTGCAGAGCACTTCGCCGCCCACGTTCTGCTCGCGGGCCACATGATCGGCCATCACGCCACGCGGCGTCGAGACGATCGTCACGCCGAGGCCGTCGGCCACGCGCGGCATGGTCTCGACCGACGAGTAGACGCGGCGGCCGGGCTTCGAAACACGCGAGATCGACCGGATGACCGGCTGGCCCTCGTGATACTTCAGCTCGATGTCGAACTCCGTCCGGCCATTGCCGAACTCGGTCTGGCTGTAGCCGCGGATGTAGCCCTCGGACTGCAGCACGTCGAGCACGCGAGCACGCAGCTTCGAGCCCGGGGTGGAAACACGCGACTTGCGACGCAGCTGCGCATTGCGGATGCGGGTCAGCATATCGCCGAGCGGATCAATGATCGCCATTGTCCAGTCCTCCTTACCAGCTCGACTTCACGAGGCCGGGAACCAGCCCCTTGTTGCCGAGCTCACGCAGCGCGACACGCGACATCTTCAGCTTGCGATAGAAAGCGCGCGGACGGCCCGTCACCTCGCAACGATTGCGAATGCGGATCTTGGCCGAGTTGCGCGGCAGTTCGGCCAGCTTCAGGCGAGCGAGAAAACGCTCGTCCATGGGCTGGTTGTCGTCATTGGCGATCGCGAGAAGGCGAGCCCGGCGGCCGGCGAATTTCTTCACCAGCTTCCTGCGGCGCTCGTTGTTCTCGACGGAGCTTTTCTTAGCCATCGATCTCTCCTGGTTTCCGCGTATGAACGCTTAGGTTCACTGCCGGAACGGGAAGTTGAAGTGCTTGAGCAGAGCGCGCGCTTCGTCGTCCGACTTCGCAGTCGTGCAGACGATCACGTCCATGCCCCAGACCTGGTCGACCTTGTCGTAGTTGATCTCGGGGAACACGATGTGCTCCTTGATCCCGAGCGCGAAATTACCGCGCCCGTCGAACGACTTCGGGTTCAGGCCCCGGAAGTCGCGCACGCGCGGCAAGGCGATGGTGACGAGCCGATCGACGAACTCGAACATCTTGGTCTTGCGCAGCGTGACCTTGCAGCCAACCGCCATGTTCTCGCGCAGCTTGAAGCCGGCGATGGCGAGGCGGGACTTGGTGATGACCGGCTTCTGGCCAGCGATCATGGCGAGGTCGCCGGCGGCGTTGTCGACCTTCTTGCGGTCGGCAGTCGCTTCACCAACGCCCATGTTGATGACGATCTTCTCGATCGTCGGCACTTCCATGACGTTCTTGTAGCCGAATTCGGCGATCATCGCGGGACGAACGACGTCCTCGTAATGCTTCTTCATGCGCGGCGAGAGAGCCGCCTGCTGAGCCTCAGCCATCGATCAGATCCCCCGAACGCTTGGCGAAACGAACCTTGCGGCCGTCATCGAGCACCTTGAAACCAACGCGAGTCGGCTTGCCGTCCTTCGGATCGGCCACGGCGATGTTCGACAGGTCGATGGTGGCCTCCTTCGAGATGATGCCACCCTCGGACGTCTGCGACTGCTTGGTGTGCTTCTTGACGAGGTTGACACCACGCACGACGGCGCGGGCATCCTTCGGCAGAACCTGCAGCACTTCGCCCGACTTACCTTTGTCGCGGCCAGCAAGCACGACGACCTTGTCGCCCTTCTTGATTTTCGCAGCCATCACAGCACCTCCGGCGCCAGCGAGATGATCTTCATGTGGTTCTTGGCGCGCAGCTCGCGCGGAACCGGTCCGAAGATACGCGTGCCGACAGGCTCCTTCTGGTTGTTGATCAGCACGGCCGCATTGCGGTCGAAGCGGATCACCGAACCGTCGGCGCGCTTGACGTCCTTGGCGGTGCGAACGACGACCGCCTTCATGACGTCGCCCTTCTTCACGCGACCGCGCGGGATGGCTTCCTTGATCGAAACGACGATAATGTCGCCGACACCGGCGTACTTGCGCTTCGACCCGCCGAGAACCTTGATGCACATCACACGACGCGCGCCGGAATTGTCGGCGACGTCGAGATTCGTCTGCACCTGGATCATGGCCTTGATCCTTCCAATCTGTGTATCAGGCGGTTTCCCGAGCGGCCTCAGCGCTGCTTGGGACTACGACTGACGGGGGTCGATCGCCCCCTGGCCTCAAAACAAAACATGATCCGCAAAAGTGGTTTCCACCTTTGCGGAGAGACATGTCCGGCTTCCTTCAGGCGCCCTGCCCGCCCCTGATTCGGGGCCGGGCAAAGCCGTCTCGCCTCACGCCTTAGGGGCGCCGTCGAGCACAACCCAGCTTTTCAGCTTGGAAATCGGCTTGGACTCCTCGATCCACACCGTATCGCCGACCTTGAACGAACCCGCCTCGTTATGGGCGTGATAGTTCTTCGTACGGCGAACCGTCTTCTTGAGGAGCGGGTGCGTATAACGCCGCTCGACCTTAACCACAACAGTTTTGTTCTGCTTGTCGCTGACGACGACGCCCTGGAGCACGCGCTTAGGCATTATCTTCTCCTCACGCGCTGGCCGCAACGGCCTTCGACCGCTGCAGCGTCTTGATGCGGGCGATGTCCTTGCGCAGTTCGGTGACGCGCGCGGTGTTCTCGAGCTGGCCCGTCGCCCTCTGGAAGCGCAGGTTGAACTGCTCCTTCTTCAGCTTGAGCAGCTCGTCCTGAAGCTGGTCCGTGCTCATCGACTTCAGGTCGGAAAGACGCTGTGTGCTTTTCATGTCGCCCTCCCTCACTCGGCGATGCGCTGGATGAACCGGGTCTTGATCGGCAGCTTGGCGGCGCCGAGACGGAGCGCTTCGCGAGCGATCTCCTCCGACACGCCGTCCAGCTCGAACATGATCCGGCCAGGCTTGACCTTGGCCGCCCAGAACTCGGGCGAACCCTTGCCCTTACCCATGCGGACTTCGGTCGGCTTCTTCGAAACCGGCACGTCAGGGAACACGCGGATCCAGACGCGGCCAACGCGCTTCATGGCGCGGGTGATCGCGCGGCGAGCCGCCTCGATCTGACGAGCGGTAACACGCTCGGGCTCTTGTGCCTTCAGGCCGAACTGGCCGAAGTTGAGGTCCGTGCCGCCCTTGGCGACGCCGGAAATGCGTCCCTTGAACTGCTTACGGAACTTGGTGCGTTTTGGTTGCAGCATGGCTCTTCTCGATCAGCCTTACGCAGCCTGCTCGCGACGATCGCGATCGCGGTGATCACGGTCGCGGCCGCCGGAACGGCCGCCCTCGTCGGAAAGGCGCTTGTCCTGGGCCATCGGGTCGTGTTCCAGGATCTCGCCCTTGAAGATCCAGACCTTGATGCCGCACGTCCCGTAGGTCGTGAAAGCGGTGGCGACGCCGTAATCGACGTCGGCGCGCAGCGTATGCAGCGGCACGCGGCCCTCACGGTACCATTCGAGGCGGGCGATCTCGGCGCCGCCGAGACGGCCCGAGCAGTTGATGCGGATGCCCTCGGCGCCCAGACGCATGGCCGACTGCACGGCGCGCTTCATGGCGCGACGGAAGGCGACACGGCGCTCGAGCTGCTGCGCGATCGAGTCGGCAACCAGCGTGGCGTCGATCTCAGGCTTGCGCACCTCGACGATGTTGATCGTGACATCGGCCTTGGTGAGCTTCGAGACTTCCTTGCGGAGCTTCTCGATGTCGGCGCCCTTCTTGCCGATCACCACGCCCGGACGAGCCGAGTGGATGGTGACGCGGCACTTCTTGTGCGGGCGCTCGATGATGATCTTCGAGACGGCAGCCTGCTTCAGCAGCTTCATCAAGGCGGCGCGGATCGCCATGTCCTCATGCAGCAGCTTGCCGTACTCGCCCTTGTTGGCGAACCAACGCGAGTCCCAGGTACGGTTGATGCCGAGGCGCAGGCCGATCGGATTGATTTTCTGACCCATCGTTCTCTCCTCAGGCCTGCGCTGCCTGCTCGCGCACCACGATCGTGATGTTCGAGAACGGCTTCATGATCCGGGCGCCACGGCCGCGGGCGCGGGCGTGGAAGCGCTTCATGACGAGTGCCTTGCCGACGAAGGCCTGGGCGACGACGAGATCGTCGACGTCAAGGTCGTGATTGTTCTCGGCGTTGGCGATCGCGCTCTGCAGGCACTTGCGAACGTCGTTCGCGATACGCTTGCGCGAGAACTCGAGATCGGCGAGCGCCGTAGAGACCTTCTTGCCGCGGATCAGCTGAGCGACGAGGTTCAGCTTCTGCGGCGAGACGCGCAGGTTGCGGGCGACCGCAACCGCTTCGTTCTCAGGCAGCGCACGGGGGGCGGATGCTTTACCCATGGCTTACTTCCTCTTCGCCTTCTTGTCGGCAGCGTGGCCGTGGAAGGTGCGCGTCGGCGAGAACTCGCCGAACTTGTGCCCCACCATTTCCTCGGACACGGACACCGGCACATGCTTCTGTCCGTTGTACACGCCGAACGTCAGACCGACGAACTGCGGCAGGATCGTGGAGCGACGGCTCCAGATCTTGATGACTTCATTTCGGGCTGAGGTCCTGGCGACCTCGGCCTTCTTCAGGAGGTATCCGTCGACAAACGGACCTTTCCAAAGCGAACGCGCCATGACGGACCTCAGTTCTTCTTCTTGCGGGCGTGACGGCTCGACACGATGAATGTGTCGGTCCGCTTGTTCGAGCGGGTCTTCTTACCCTTGGTCGGGAGACCCCAGGGCGTGACCGGATGACGGCCACCCGAGGTCCGGCCCTCACCACCGCCGTGCGGATGGTCGACCGGGTTCATCGAGACGCCGCGGTTATGCGGACGGCGGCCGAGCCAGCGCGAGCGACCAGCCTTGCCGTCGTTCCGGTTCATGTGATCCGGGTTCGAGACGGCGCCGACGGTGGCGTAGCACAAGCCCGAGATCAGGCGCTGTTCGCCCGAGTTCAGGCGGACGATGACGTAACCCTGGTCGCGACCGACGATCTGGGCGTAGTTGCCGGCGGAGCGGGCCAGAGCGCCGCCCTTGCCGATCTTGAGCTCGACGTTGTGGACGATCGTGCCGATCGGCAGCGAGCCCATCGGGGCCGCGTTGCCGGGCTTCACGTCGACATTGTCGCCGGCGACAACGGTGTCACCAACAGCCAGGCGCTGCGGCGCCAAGATGTAGGACTGCTCGCCGTCCTGATACTTGATCAGGGCGATGAACGCCGTCCGGTTCGGATCGTACTCGAGCCGCTCGACGGTCGCCGGGATACCGGCCTTGCCGCGACGCTTGAAGTCGACGAGGCGCAGCGTGCGCTTGTGGCCACCGCCGCGGAAGCGGACAGTGATACGGCCGAGATTGTTGCGGCCGCCCGAGGAGCTCTTGCCCTCGGTCAGGGTCTTGACCGGCTTGCCCTTGTAGAGCTCGCTGCGGTCGACGATCACGAGCTGTCGAAGGCTCGGCGTGATCGGCTTGAAGTGCTTCAAAGCCATGATGGCGATCCTTCCCTCAGAGGCCCGTGGTCACGTCGATCGAGTGGCCCTCTTCGAGGGTCACAACGGCCTTCTTGACGTCCGAGCGCTGGCCGAGGCGGCCACGGAAGACCTTGACCTTGCCTTCGGTGACGATCGTGTTGACGCTCTTGACCTTGACGTCGAAGAGCTTCTCGATCGCCGCCTTGATCTGCGGCTTGGTCGCGGTGCGGGCAACCTTGAAGACGACCTTGTTGTGCTCGGAGAGCATCGTCGCCTTCTCGGTGATGACCGGCGCCACGATCACATCGTAGTGGCGCGGGTCGAGGTTCTTGGCTGACTGGCTCATTTGAAGCGCGCCTCCAGCGCATCGACAGCGGCGCGCGTCAGGACGAGCTTGTCACGACGCAGGATGTCATAGACGTTGATGCCCTGAACCGGCAGCACGTCGACATTCGGGATCGAACGAGCGGCCAGGCCGAAGTTCGTATCGATCTCGACGCCACCGACGATCAGCGCGCTCGACAGGTCGAGCTTGCCGAAATGACCCAGCAACACCTTGGTCTTCGGCTCGGCGAGCGTGGCATCGTCGATCACGATGATGCCGGCTTCCTTCGCCTTGGCCGAGAGCGCATGGCGCAGAGCGAGCGCACGGACCTTCTTGGGAAGGTCGTGAGCGTGGTCGCGCAGCACCGGACCGAAGGCCTTGCCGCCGCCGCGGAACTGCGGAGCCGAAGCCGCGCCGTGGCGAGCGCCGCCGGTGCCCTTCTGCTTGTAGATCTTCTTGCGGGTGCGATCGACTTCCGAGCGGCCCTTGGACTTGTGGGTCCCGGCGCGGCGCTTGGCGAGCTGATAGCGAACCATGCGGGCGAGGAGGTCAGCGCGCGGCTCGAGGCCGAACACCGCATCCGACAGCTCGACCGAACCGGCCGACTTGCCCTCGAGAGTGGTGATATCGAATTTCATCACGCGTTCTCCTCAGCCTGGGCCGCAGGAGCCTCTTCCGCCTTGCCCTCGCCGGCAACCTTGAACTTGCCCGGCAGCGGCGCATCCTTCGGCAGGGCGCGCTTGACGGCGTCGCGGACATGGATCCAGCCGCCGGCAACGCCGGGAACGGCGCCCTCGACGAGGATCAGGCCACGCTCGACATCCGTCTGGACGACGCGCAGGTTCTGCGTGGTGACACGCTCGGCGCCCAGGTGGCCCGGCATCTTCTTGTTCTTGAAGGTCTTGCCCGGGTCCTGACGGCCACCGGTCGAACCGATCGAACGGTGCGAGACCGAAACGCCGTGGGTGGCGCGCAGACCGCCGAAGTTCCAGCGCTTCATACCGCCGGCGAAGCCCTTGCCGGTGGTGGTGCCGGAGACGTCGACGAACTGGCCGACGACGAAGTGGTCCGCGGTCAGCTCGGCGCCGACGGGGATGAGCGCGTCATCGCTGACGCGGAACTCGACCACCTTGCGCTTCGGCTCGACCTTGGCGACCGCGAAGTGACCGCGCTCAGCCTTCGAGACGTTCTTCACCTTCGCCGTGCCGGAGCCCAGCTGCACGGCCACATAGCCGTTCTTCTCTTTCGTGCGATGCGCGACAACCTGGCAGCTGTCGAGCTTCAGCACGGTGACCGGGATATGCTCGCCGGCATCCGTGAAGATGCGGGTCATCCCGACTTTCTGTGCAATCACACCGGAACGCATCGGTGCATACCTTCTTCTGGGGTCATGTCCATCCGGGGGAGCCGGAAACAGAGGACCCGTTCAATCGGATCAGAGCTTGATTTCGACGTCGACGCCGGCGGCGAGATCGAGCTTCATGAGGGCGTCGACCGTCTGGGGAGTCGGATCGACAATGTCGAGGACCCGCTTGTGGGTCCGCATCTCAAACTGCTCGCGCGACTTCTTGTCGATGTGCGGCGAGCGGTTGACGGTGAACTTCTCAATGAGCGTGGGCAGCGGAATCGGTCCGCGGACCTGAGCGCCCGTCCGCTTCGCGGTCGACACGATCTCGCGCGTCGAAGCGTCGAGGATGCGGTGGTCGAACGCCTTGAGGCGGATTCGAATGTTCTGACCGTTCATGGTCTTGTTCTCTCCGTGACGTGAAAAGGCGAAGGCCCGAAGGGCCCGCGCCCCTCACGAAAACGCGTTACGCAATGATCGAAGCGACGACGCCGGCGCCGACGGTGCGGCCGCCTTCGCGGATGGCGAAGCGCAGCTTCTCTTCCATCGCGATCGGGGCGATCAGCGTCACCTCCATCGAGATGTTGTCGCCCGGCATCACCATCTCCGTGCCCTCAGG
>NZ_JBFTKQ010000031.1:0-39733 GCF_056396025.1 Allobosea sp. 05T438 | reverse complement strand
GCCCAGATGGCGCGCGCCGCCGGGATCCACGTGGTCCTCGCCACGCAGCGCCCCTCGGTCGACGTCATCACCGGCACGATCAAGGCGAACTTCCCGACCCGCATCTCCTTCCAGGTCACCTCGAAGATCGACTCGCGTACGATCCTGGGCGAGATGGGCGCCGAGCAGCTGCTCGGCCAGGGCGACATGCTCTACATGGCCGGCGGCGGGCGCATCACCCGCGTGCACGGCCCCTTCGTCTCGGACAACGAGGTCGAGAAGGTCGTCGCGCATCTCAAGACGCAAGGCCGGCCGCAATATCTCGACGCCGTCACCTCCGAGGAGGAGGAAGGCGCAGAGGACGAGGACGGCGCSGTGTTCGACAAGACCGGCATGGGTTCGGTCGACAGCGACGACCCCTATGAGCAGGCGGTCGCCGTCGTGCTGCGCGACAAGAAGGCCTCGACCTCCTACATCCAGCGCCGCCTCCAGATCGGCTACAACCGCGCCGCCTCGATCATGGAGCGCATGGAGAACGAGGGCATCGTCGGTCCCGCAAACCACGCCGGAAAGCGCGAGATCCTGGTTGAAACCCAGAATCAGCACGACGAATAGGGCCAATGGCCGCCAGCATCTTGCGATTGCCCGGAGCGGTCCTCAAATTGCCATCAGGACAGTGCAACCTCAGCGGCATCGACGGGTTGACTTCCCTGCAGGCGGCGAAGGCGGCCGATCGATTCCGCAGCGCCTGCCGAGTTCAGAAGCGCCGAGATGTCACAGGGAGTGAGGCAGACTTGCTCATGAAATGGAACCCGGCATTGCGGGCTTCAGCGGTAGCGATGATCGCGCTCGGTTGCAGTGCCGTGGCCGGGCCGCTCATGGCCCAGCCGATGCAGCTGCAGCCGCCGGCGACCGCACCCAAGCCTGCAGTCGCCAAGCCGCGCCCGATTCCGCTGCCGCCCATCCGTCCCGCAGGCCTCGGCCTGGCACGTACCGCAGCGGCGGAAGCGCCGGCGGCCGAACCCGCTGCCGCTCCGACAGCCACAGCGGCAGCGCAGTCTCCACGCCCCGCCGCCTCCGCGAAGGCCCGCACCGGCGCACCGGCGACGCAGGAGGAGGCGATCGAGCGGCTTAACGCCTATCTCAACAGCTTCAGCTCGCTGCAGGGCAATTTCATCCAATTCGCCGCCAATGGCCGGCGTCTTGAAGGGCGCATCTATATCCAGCGTCCGGGCAAGATGCGCTTCGAATACGAGCCGCCCGTCACCACCGAGGTCATAGCCGACGGCACCTCGGTCGCCGTGCGCGACAGGCGCCTGGCGACGCAGGACATCTACTCGATCGGGCAGACGCCGCTGAAGTTCCTCGTGCGCGAGCGCATGGACCTGGCGCGCGAAGGCACCCTCACCGGCGCCAGCATCGACGGCGATATCCTCTCCGTGCGAATTGAGGACCGCTCGACTTTGGGCGGAACCTCGAAGATCACGCTGAAGTACGATCTCGTCGCCAATGAGCTGCGGCAATGGATCGTGATCGACCCGCAAGGCTACGAGACCTCGGTCGCGCTCTACAATCTCGACACCCAGCGCCGCCCCGATCCGAAGAAGTTCGTGATCGACTACCAGCGCACGCTCTGAATCGCATCTTTCGGGCATCGGGCGAGCCCTCATCCCGAGAAGCCGTTCCGCAGGAATGGCATCTCGAAGGATATTCGATGCGGCTGCGAGACATCTGGACCATCCTTTCGAGACGCAAGCTGCGCTTGCTCCCCAGTATGAGAGCTCGCCGGACGGGGCGCCTCCGGGATTTGTCGGCGCCATGTCGGGGCTTGCCTTTTGCGCCCCGACGACCCAGTTTCCGGCCTCCTTCCCGCCGGAATTCTCGCGTGCAACTCACCGTCACCAGTTGGAACATCAACTCCGTCCGCTTGCGCATCGGCATGGTCGGCGAGTTCCTGAACACCTACGCTCCCGACGTTCTCTGCCTGCAGGAGACCAAGACGCCGGACGAGCAGTTTCCGGCCAAGGCCTTCCATCAGCTCGGCTATGTCCATCAGGCCTTCATCGGCCAGAAGGGCTATAACGGCGTCGCCATCGTCTCGAAGCTGCCCTTCAGCGAAAAGGAGGCGATGTCGATGTGCGGCCGCAACGACGCCCGGCACATGACCGTGACACTCGACAAGGCGGCGGGTGCCGCCGCCGGCATCGCCATCCATAACTTCTACATCCCGGCAGGCGGCGACATCCCCGACCCCGCGAAGAACGAGAAATTCGCCCACAAGCTCGCCTTCCTGGACGAGCTGGGCGCCTGGGGCGTGGCGAAGAAGCCGACCGACCGGCCCGCAATCCTGCTCGGCGATCTCAACATCGCGCCCTACGAGCACGATGTCTGGAGCCACAAGCAGCTGCTCGACGTCGTCAGCCATACCCCGATCGAGACGACGACGCTGGAGAAGCTGCGCAGCGAGATCGGCTGGACCGACGCGGCCCGCACGCTGCGACCCGAGCCCGAAAAGCTCTATTCCTGGTGGAGCTACCGCGCGCAGGACTGGGAAGCATCGAACAGGGGCCGCCGGCTCGACCATATCTGGCTCTCGGACGCCCTGAAGCCGACGCTGCGCGACCTCACCTTCCTGCGCGAAGCCCGCGGCTGGGAGCGTCCCTCCGACCATGTCCCGGTGACGGTTACGCTCGACCTCTGACAAGCTCTTCGGTCCTCACCGCCTGAGCGGACGGCGTCCCGGCCATGTCGGGCGGTCTTAACGGACCGCCCGGGCATCGTGATATAGCCGCGGCAGTTTTCATCGCCGTGGCCCAAGCCGTTGCAGCCCTCCACCTCCCTTTCCCTGCGCGACGCGCTGCTCACCCTCGCGGTGATGGTGGTTTGGGGCACCAATTTCGTCGTCATCCGCATCGGCGTCGACCATTTCCCGCCACTGCTCTTCGCTTGCCTGCGCTTCGCGTTCGCACTCCTGCCAGCGGTTTTCTTTCTCAGGCGGCCGGCTGTGCCCTGGAGCAAGCTCGCCGCCTACGGCATCCTGATCGGTGCCGGCCAGTTCGGCCTGCTGTTCATCGCCATCAAGGGTTTCATTGCGCCCGGCCTCGCCTCGCTGGTGGTGCAGGCGCAGTCCTTCTTCACGATCCTGCTCGCCGCGGCGATCACGCGTGAGCGCATCCAGCCCTTCCAGATCGTCGGCCTGCTCCTCGCCGCGACCGGCATCGCCGTGATCCTCTGGCACACCGACGGCACGACGACGCCACTCGGGGTCATTCTCGTGCTCGGGGCTGCGCTGTGCTGGGCTGCCGGCAACAGCGTCGCGCGCAGCACGCCAAAGGTCGACATGCTGGCCTATGTCGTCTGGACCAGCCTCTTCGCCGTCCCGCCCCTCTTCATCCTCTCCTTGCTGATCGAAGGTTGGCCGGCGATGCGCGACGGGCTGACGGGAGCTCCACTCGCTGCCTGGGCCGCCGCGCTCTGGCAGGCGGTCGGCAACGTCATGTTCGGCTATGCGGTCTGGGGCTGGCTGCTCTCGCGCTATGCCGCGGCCACCGTCGCACCAACATCCCTGCTGGTCCCGGTCTTCGGAATGGGAGCAGCGGCCATCTGGCTCGGCGAATCCTTGCCGGGCTGGAAGTTCGCAGCAGCCGGCCTTGTGCTGTCCGGCCTGTGCATCAATATCCTCTGGCCACGGTTCGCAGCGATCCGTGCCGCCAGGCATCCGCCGTCGTCCTGACGACGGTACCAGCCGCCTACTTGCGATCGATCGCCGCGAGCGCTTCCTGCACGGCGGCGAGTTCGCCGACGAAGCCGCGCAGCCTGTCGCTGATCGCCGAGGAGATGGCTTCCGCCGAATCCGGCGATTCGCCGAGCACGCGCCGCATCACGCTGCGCGGCAGCCGCATGACCTGCGTCGGCTCACGCGCGATCGCCGTGACCTGCCGCGGCAGCGAGGTGAAAAGTGCGAGTTCGCCGATCATGGCGCCGGGGCCGACGATCTCCTGCGCGGGCTGGCCATCATCCCGCGTCGTGACGGCGATCGCGCCCGATACCACCAGAACGGCCCCGTCCGAAGGCTCGCCGGCGCGGAACAGCACGTCGCCCGCCCGCAGGATGCGGCTTTCGGCCGCAAAGGCGAGCAATCGCAGCGCATCGCGCTCCATCAGGCTCAGCAGCGGCTGCCGAGCCAGCAGGGCCATATCGTCGTCGAGCGCCATCCGTCAGGGATTCAGCCGGTAGCCGCCGGCATCGGTGACCAGCAACCGGGCATTGCCGGGATCAGGCTCGATCTTCTGGCGCAGCCGGTAGATATGCGTCTCGAGCGTGTGGGTCGTGACCTGGCTGTTATAGCCCCAGACTTCCTGCAGCAGCACCTCGCGCGCGATCGGCTTGCGGCCGGCGCGGTAGAGGAAGCGCAGGATCGCGGTCTCCTTCTCGGTCAGCTTGGTCTTCGAGCCCTTTTCGCTCACGAGCAGCTTCGATCCGGGGTGAAAGGTGTAGGGCCCGACCTGAAAAATGGCATCCTCGCTCGCCTCGTACTGCCGCAGATGCGCGCGGATCCGGGCCAACAGCACGGCGAACTTGAACGGCTTCACCACGTAGTCATTGGCGCCGGCCTCGAGCCCCAGCACCGTGTCCGCATCCGAGCCTTGCCCGGTCAGCATCACCACGGGGCTCTTGAAGCCATTCTTGCGCATCACCTTGACCGCCTCGCGTCCGTCCATGTCGGGTAGGCCGACATCCATGACGACGAGATCGACGCGGTCGCCCTGCACCGCCTTCACGGCGGCCGCGGCGGTGCCGGCCGTAGACAACCTGAACTCCTCGTAGAGCGCCAGCTGCTCAGCCAGCGCATCGCGGAGGGTCTGGTCGTCATCGACCAGGAGAATATGATGGACGACGGACATGGGGCGGTTCGCTCGGAAGCAATCGTTACGGCAACATGAGCCCGCTGAGTCGTCATCGCAAGTCAGGCAGCCAGGAATCCCCTTGAGAAACCGCCCATCCAGCCCAGCCGGCCCGCGCAAACTGTCCTCGCTGCGGGTCTTCGCTTCCGTTCATGACCGCCGAAAAGGATTCATCGTCGCCGGTTCGGCGGTGTTTCCCTGTGCGCTCGGCCGTTCTGGCATCCGAACCGACAAGCGGGAGGGCGACGGCGGCACGCCGCGCACCAGCTTGCCGCTTCGCAGTGTGTTCTACCGCGCTGACCGTCTGGCTCGCCCGCACACGCTGCTTCCCCTGAAGCGGATCGGGCCGCGTGACGCCTGGTGCGACGATCTGAAGGACCGTCGCTACAACCGCCTGATCGACCGCCCGCCCGGCGAGGCCGAGGAGCGCCTGCAGCGCGAGGACCATCTCTACGACGTCATCGTCGAACTCGGCTGGAACGATCGGCCGGTGATTCGCGGGCGCGGCAGCGCGATCTTCTGGCATCTGGCCCGCCCCGGCTTCACGCCCACCGCTGGCTGCGTCGCGGTCGAGGGCCACGTCTTCGCCAAGGTGCTGCCGCGGCTGGCCCGCCATTGCCGGATTCTGGTCAGATAAGTCCGTTTGCGCTAGAAGCGGTCCCGAGCACCGTCTCGATCATCCTCTTCGGAGCCGACCAGCGCATTCAGGCACCGTCCTGCATCGCCGGGGCGCTCCCAGCCTGAGAACCTGCGATGACTGATTCGGTCTCCACCGGCCTCCGCTTCGGGCGGATCGCCGCCATGCTGCCCGTGGCCGACATGGCCCGGGCCTGCGATTTCTACATCGGTGCCCTCGGCTTCCGGAAAACTTTCGAGAACGGCAATCCAGTCGGCTTCATGATCTTGAAGCGAGACGCGGCCGAGCTGCACCTGACGCTCCAGCCCGGCCACAAGCCCGCGGCGTTCAATGTCGCGCATATGATGGTCGAGGATATCGACGCCGTGCATGCCATGGTCCGCGAGCGCGGCCTGCGCATCGTCAAGGGCCTGCGCGACAAGGACTATGGCCTGCGCGCCTTCGTCTTCGAGGACCCGGACGGCAACCGCATCGATGTCGGAGAGCCCTTGAAATAGGCCGTCATTCCCGGGCGGAGCGAAGCGAAGACGCGGGAATCTCCCACCAAAGGAAGCTCCTGAGCCTCCTGTCGAAGAGATGCCCGGGTCAAGCCCGGGCACGACGCCGCAACTACCCCCGCGCGCCAAAAATCGCGCTGCCGACGCGCACATAGGTCGCGCCGAGCTGGATCGCCGCCTCGTAATCGGCGCTCATGCCCATCGACAGGCCCTTGAGCCCGTTGCGGGCGGCGATCTTGGCCAGCAGCCCGAAATGGGGGGAGGGCGGTTCTTCCGCCGGCGGAATGCACATCAGCCCGTCGATCGCGAGACCGTGAACATCGCGGCAGCGGGCGATGAAGGCGTCGGTATCGGCGGGGAGGACCCCAGCCTTCTGCGCTTCCTCACCGGTATTGACCTGCACGAACAGCCGCGGAGCCCGACCCGCCCGTGCGATCTCGCGCGCCAGCTCCTTCGCCAGGCTTTCGCGATCCAGCGACTGGATGACGTCGAACAGCTCGACCGCCTCGCGGGCCTTGTTCGACTGCAGCGGCCCGATCATGTGCAGCTCGGCATCGGGGAAGCGCTCCTTCAGCGCGGGCCACTTCGCCTTGGCCTCCTGGACATAGTTCTCGCCGAAGATGCGCTGCCCCGCCTCCAGGACCTCTACGATCTGCTCGGCCGGCTTGGTCTTGGAGACGGCGACCAGCGAGACCGACCCCGGCTTGCGCCCGAAATCGCGTTCGGCGCGGCCGATCGCCGCCCTGATTTCAGCCAAACGCGTAACCGTATCGCTCATCTGCCAGCCTCTCATGCCCTGCGCGCCGTTGACCGCGTGCGCGCAATGGTGTCCTAGAGCAGGTTGCAAGATTCCGACATCCGGTTTTTGCATTCAGCCCCTGCGCCGGCCTGCCTCCGGGAGCCGGCAAACCGCCAAGAATTGCCCGCTGACATGGCCGTCGAACGCTACAATCCGAAAGAGTCCGAGCCGAAATGGCGCACCGTCTGGGAAGAGCGCAAGCTTTTCGAGACGAGGAACGACGACACGCGGCCGAGCTACTACGTCCTCGAGATGTTCCCCTATCCGTCGGGACGCATCCATATGGGCCACGTCCGCAACTACGCGATGGGCGACGTGGTCGCGCGCTACAAGCGTGCCAAGGGTTTCTCGGTGCTGCATCCGATGGGCTGGGACGCTTTCGGCCTGCCGGCCGAGAACGCCGCCAAGCAGAAGAAGGTCCATCCGCGCGAATGGACCTATGAGAACATCGCGACGATGCGCAAGCAGCTGAAGTCGATGGGCCTGTCCCTCGACTGGAGCCGCGAGCTCGCGACCTGCGATCCCAGCTACTATCGCCACCAGCAGAAGATGTTCCTGGACTTCCTGAAGGCCGGGCTCGTCGACCGCAAGACCGCCAAGGTCAACTGGGACCCGGTCGACGAGACGGTGCTGGCCAATGAGCAGGTCATCGACGGGCGCGGCTGGCGCTCCGGTGCGCTGGTCGAAATCCGCGAGCTGACCCAGTGGTTCTTCAAGATCACCGAGTATGGCCAGGAACTGAACGACGCGCTCGACGGTCTGACTCGCTGGCCCGACAAGGTACGGCTGATGCAGAAGAACTGGATCGGCCGCTCCGAAGGTCTGCTGGTTCGTTTCGCTCTCGAATCGAATGCGGTCAATCAGGACGAAATCGAGGTCTACACGACCCGCCCGGATACGCTGTTCGGCGCGAAATTCGTTGCCGTCGCGCCCGACCACCCGCTCGCCAAGGCCATCGCGGCGAACAATCCGAAGCTGCAGGCCTTCATCGAGGAGTGCAAGCGCACCGGCACGGCGCAGGAGGCCATCGACAAGGCCGAGAAGCTTGGCTTCGACACCGGCCTGCGCGCCGTTCATCCGCTCGATCCGAGCTGGACGCTGCCGGTCTATGTCGCGAACTTCGTCCTGATGGAATACGGCACCGGCGCGATCTTCGGCTGCCCTGCGCACGACCAGCGCGACCTCGACTTCGTCAACAAGTATGGCCTGGGTAATACCCCGGTCGTCGCGCCCGAAGGCACCGATCCGGCTGGTTTCGTCATCACAGACACCGCCTATGACGGCGACGGCCGGATGATCAATTCCCGCTTCCTCGACGGTATGACCATCGCGGAAGCCAAGGAGGAGGTCGCCCGCCGGCTCGAGAGCGAGACCCGCGGCAATCGCCCCGTCGGGCAGCGCAAGGTCAATTTCCGCCTGCGCGACTGGGGTATATCGCGCCAGCGCTACTGGGGCTGCCCAATACCGGTCATCCATTGTTCCGACTGCGGAACGGTTGCGGTTCCCGATGCTGATCTCCCGGTAAAGCTGCCGGACGACGTCTCCTTCGACAAGCCGGGCAACCCGCTCGACCATCACCCGAGCTGGAAGCACGTCGCCTGCCCGCAATGCGGCAAGCCTGCGCGGCGCGAGACGGATACGATGGACACCTTCGTCGATTCGTCCTGGTATTTCGCCCGCTTCACCGATCCGTGGCGGACCGAGAGCCCGACAGACCGCAAGGCCGTCGATCGCTTCCTGCCCGTCGACCAGTATATCGGCGGCGTCGAGCACGCGATCCTGCACCTGCTCTATTCGCGCTTCTTCACCCGCGCGATGAAGAGGACCGGCCATGCCGGCCTCGACGAGCCGTTCGCCGGCCTCTTCACCCAGGGCATGGTCGTGCACGAGACCTACCGGGCAGCGAATGGCGACTGGGTCGAGCCGGGCAATGTCCGTATCGAAGTCGCCGGCACCGACCGCCGCGGCTTCGACGTCGAGACCGGCGCTCCGATCGAGATCGGCGCGATCGAGAAGATGTCGAAGTCCAAGAAGAACGTCGTGGACCCCGACGATATCATCGCTTCCTACGGCGCCGACACCGCCCGCTGGTTCATGCTCTCGGATTCGCCGCCGGATCGCGACGTGATCTGGACCGACGAGGGCGTGCAAGGCGCCGCCCGCTTCGTCCAGCGCCTCTGGCGCATGGTCGCGGAGATCGCCGAACGCACCGGCGGCAAGGCGGAGAAGCCTGCCCAGATCGGTGATGCCGCGCTGACGCTGCGCAAGGCGAGCCATCGCGCGCTCGACGCGGTCGGCGCCGATATCGAGCGTCTCGCCTTCAACCGCTGCGTCGCGCATATCTACACGCTGACCAATGCCATCGGTAAGGCGCTCGACGCAGCGGCCGAGAAGCCCGAGCTCGAGGCCGACATCGCCTTCGCGCTCCTCGAGGCCGCCACGATCGTCACCCAGCTCGTGGCGCCGATGATGCCGCATCTGGCCGAGGAATGCTGGCAGGCTCTGCGCCAGCCAGGTCTCGTCGGCGAAGCCTCCTGGCCGGAGGTTGAGCCCGCACTGCTGAAGGACGACAGCATCACGCTCCCGGTCCAGCTCAACGGCAAGAAGCGGGCGGAGGTGACGGTTCCGGCCGATGCCGATACGGTGGCGGTGGAAGCCGCCGCCCGCGCCAGCGAAGCGGTTCAGCGGGCTCTCGAAGGGCGCGCCATCCGCAAGATCATCGTGGTTCCCGGGAGAATCGTGAATGTCGTCGTCTGAAGCCGTTCTCCCCCGCCGTGCATTGCTGGCGGCCGCGTTCGTGGCCGCCGCATTCGCAGGCGGCTGCTTCCAGCCGCTCTATTCCGAGAACACGAAGAGCACGGTCGGTGGCAACGTCAAGACGGCGCTTCGCAGCATCGAGATTCCCGAGATCAAGGGCCTGATCGGCCATTACTTCCGTAACGAGCTCGTCTTCGAGCTCGACGGCGGCGGCGAGCCCGATGCGCAGAGGAAGCTGAGGCTCGAGGCCAATATCGCGGAGTCCGTCGAGGTCGTCACGGTGGATTACATCAATGGCCGCGCCGATTCGGCGGTACTCGTCGCCACTGCAACCTGGAAAGTGACGCGCATCGGGACAGGTGAGGTCGTCTCCTCCGGCACCAATTCCGTCCGCGCTCCCTATGAACGTTCCGGACAGCGTTTCGCCACGGTGCGTGCAGCGCGTGACGCGCAGATCCGCGCCGCGAAGAGCCTCGCCACGATCATCCGGGGACAGATCGCCGCCGATCTCACCTCCTGACCGATCATGGTCGCGATCAAGGCGCATGAAGCCGACCGAACACTGGCGCGCCTCGATCCAGCTTGGCGCCTTGTCCTCGTCTACGGACCCGACGCCGGGCTCGTCTCCGAGCGGGCAGGCACATTGGCCCGCGCGAGCGTCGATGATCCCAGCGATGCCTTCCAGCTCATTCGCATGGATGGCGACGCCGTTGCCGCCGACCCCTTGAAGCTCGCTGACGAAGCCAACACCATCGGCCTTTTCGGCGGCCGCCGCGCCATCCGCGTCTCTCCGACATCCAAACCCCTGCTGGCCGCAGTCGAGCCGCTGCTGGCGGTGCCCTCGCAGGATGCCCTCGTCATCGTCGAGGCGGGCGACCTGCAGCGCACAAACCCGCTGCGCACCGCCTGCGAGAGGGCGAAGACCGCTCTCGCCGTACCCTGCTATGGCGACGCAGCCCGCGATCTCGGCTCGATCATCGACGAAATGGTGCGCGCAGCAGGCAAGTCCATCGACCGGACCAGCCGCGAGCATCTCGCCGGCCTTCTCGGCGGCGACCGCCAGACATCTCGCCGCGAGATCGAGAAGCTGCTGCTTTATGTCGGAACCGACCCTGCCGTGCGGGAGGAGCATATCGACGCCATCGTCGGCGACACGGCCCAACGCGAGCAGGCCATGCTCGTTGATGCGGTCTTCGCCGGAAAGCTGCCGGTGCTCGATCTCGCTCAGGCCAAGCTCAGCAGCGAGGGATTGGACCCAGGTGTGATGCTCGGCACGGTGCTCCGCCAGGCGCTGGCCTTGCTCAAGGCGCGCCAGGCTGTCGATGCCGGGAAGGGGGTCAGAGACGTCGTCGGGACGATGCGCCTGCCCTACCCGCGCATTGCGACGACTGAGGCTGCGCTGAATGCCTGGTCCAGCGCCAAGCTGAGCGAAGCTGTCGGCCTGCTCGGCAATGCGATCCTGACCACGCGCCAGAATGCCGATATGGGCCGCGCCGTCGCGACCCGCACCTTGTGGACGCTGGCCCGGCTCGCCCGCAGCGGCCGGACCGATTGATCAGACCTTGAGCCGATGGCAGAGCGCGTCGAGTTGTTCGAGCGTCTTGTAGCCGATCCGGACCTCGCCCGACCCGTTGGCGCGATGAGCGATCGAGACTGAGAGACCCAGCGCCTCCTCCAGCGCCTTCTCCAGTGCCCGCGTATCAGGGTCCTTCTCGGCCTTCGGCTTCGCCGCAACGGCACTTTTGGTCTCGCCGCGCGCTTCTTCCTGCACGATGCGCTCGATGTCGCGAACGCTCATGCCCTGGTCGATGATCTTGCGCGCCATCAGTTCCGGATCCGAAACGGAAAGCAGGGCGCGAGCGTGACCGGCCGAAACCGCGCCTTCACTGACCATCTTGCGGACAGATTCCGGCAGTTTAGACAGGCGCAGCGTATTGGCGACATGGCTGCGGCTCTTGCCGATGACGCGCGCCAGATCGTTCTGCGTATAGCTGAACTCGGCGATCAACCGCTCATAGCCCGCGGCTTCCTCGATCGCGTTGAGGTCGGTACGCTGAACGTTCTCGACGATCGCGATCTCGAGTGCTTCGCGATCATCCGCCTCGACCAGAATCACCGGAACATCGTGCAGTTCGGCGCGCTGCGCCGCACGCCAACGCCGCTCTCCGGCGATGATCTCATAGGCATCGACCATGCCGGCGATCGAACGCACGATGATCGGCTGCAAAATGCCGCGCTCGCGGATCGAGGCGGTCAGCTCGTCGAGATCCTCCTCCACGAAGCTGCGGCGCGGATTGCGCGCGCTCGGACGCAGGAACTCGACCGGGACTTTGCGCTGACCGCGCGCCCGCTCGATTGCGCCGATTTCCTCCCCGACGTCGCCGATCAGCGCCGCCAGACCACGGCCCAGGCGTGAGCGCCCCTGTTCTTCGGCCATCGCCATCCTCGTTACCTCACCATCTCGTTTCTTCAGGCAGCGGCGCGCAGAGCGCGCTCCCGCTTGATCACCTCCGACGCCAATCGCAGATAGGCCTGCGAACCTGAGCAGCGCAGATCATAGAGCAGCGCCGGCTTGCCATAGGACGGCGCCTCGGAAATCCGCACATTTCGTGGGATCACAGTCTCATAAACCTTGTCTCCAAGGAAACTCTTCACATCGGCCATGACCTGACCGGACAGATTGTTGCGTGGGTCGAACATGGTCAGCACCACGCCCTGGATCATCAGTCGCGGATTGAGCCCGGCACGAACTTGCTCCACCGTCTTGAGCAGCTGGCTGAGACCTTCAAGCGCGAAGAACTCGCATTGCAGCGGCACCAATACCGCATCGGCCGCCGTCATCGCGTTGATCGTGATCAGGCTGAGCGACGGCGGGCAGTCGATCAGGACATAGGTCAGGTCCTGGCAGCGCTGGTCGTCTACCAATTCGTCGATCGCATTCTTGAGACGATGTGCCCGGTCCTTGGCTGACGCGATCTCCAGCTCCACGCCAAGCAAATCGAGCGTCGAAGGCGCTAACGACAGGCCGGGGACGGCAGTCGGCTGCAGCGCCTGACCCAATCCGACATCGCCGCAGAGCACATCGTAGGTCGAGGATTTCCGGCTGCGGCGATCAATACCGAGCCCGGTCGAAGCGTTGCCCTGAGGATCAAGGTCGACGATCAGGACCTTCTCACCGATTGCGGCAAGCGCAGTGCCAAGGTTGATTGCCGTGGTCGTCTTGCCGACGCCACCCTTCTGATTCGCAAGCGCGATGACGCGCGGGCGGCGCGTCGCAGCTCCAGATGTGACCTTGGTCATAGATCGGCTCGTCTCTCGGCCGAGCGAACCATCAGAATTCGCGCGGCGGCATCAGTCACGGAGGAAACCGTTGTCGCCTGAATCTTCCAATATCTGGCCGAGTCGGTCAATTCCGTATCTAGATGTTGTCCCTTGGGAAAGAGTCCCAAAGTGCCCGTTCTCAACAACTCTTCGCACCAGTCGAGGAGCTGCGTCAGCGGCGCGAGGGCGCGGGCCGTCACGACGTCGACCTTGCCGGTAAAATCTCCGATCACGTCCTCGATCCGGGCGGCATGGACCTTGACCGGGGCGCCGGTGACCCGCGCGACGTGGCGGAGAAACGCGCATTTGCGGGCATTGCTCTCGACGAGATCGATCTGACCCCGGCCGCGTTCCGTCAGGCAGATTCCGATCACAAGCCCCGGAAATCCCCCGCCGGAACCCAGATCGAGCCAGCGTTCGCGTTCGGGCGCGAGGCTGAAGATCTGTAGCGAGTCCGCGATATGGCGTGTCCAGACATCCGCCAGCGTCGTTGAGGAGACCAGATTCTTGGCCGCCTGCCAGCGTTCGAGCTCCGCCACGAGCAGCGCCAGGCGCTCCTCTGTTTCACGTGAAACAGGCGTCAAGCGCAAAGCGCGCTGCCTGTCGCTCTTTTCAACAGTCACGTCGATCCTGTGGATAACAGCGCCGGAGCCCGGCCTTTCCGCGCATGTGCCGCCAGCAAGGCGAGAGCCGCCGGCGTCATGCCTTCAATCTTCCCCGCCTGCGCCAAATCCGATGGGCGCTGCGCCGCGAGCTTCGCCTTGAGTTCGTTAGACAGGCCCGAAATCGTGTCGAGATCGAGATCGGCGGGGACCTTCAAAGACTGGTCGCGTCGATAAGCCTGTATCTCCGCAGCCTGCCGATCGAGATACACGGCATAGACGGCATCCGCCGTGACGCGAGCCGCCACAGACGCCGAATAGCCCTGCAGCTCCGGCCAGATCGCGGCAAGCCGCTCGAAACCGATATCCGGATAGGAGAGGATTTGGTAAGCGCTGCGTCGCAGCCCATCCTGATTGAGCTGCAGGCCCACGCCCTCTGCCTGCCGAGGCGTCAGCCACAGGTTCTGCAAGCTCTGGCGCAGCGCGACGATTTCGCCGTGGCGCGCCTCGAAGGCGGTCTGCCTCGCCGAGCTGACCACTCCGAGCTTAGCTCCGAAGCCCGTCAGCCGCTCATCGGCGTTGTCCACACGCAGCGACAGGCGAAATTCCGCCCGCGACGTGAACATTCGGTACGGCTCCGTAACGCCCCGCGTGACGAGGTCGTCGACGAGCACGCCGATATAGGATTGTGTTCGATCAAAAACCACGGGCTCAGCGCCACCGGCCAGCCGAGCTGCATTAAGCCCTGCGAGCAGGCCCTGGGCAGCCGCCTCCTCGTAACCCGTCGTGCCATTGATCTGGCCGGCCAGGAACAGACCGGCGATGGCGCGCGTCTCCAGCGTGTTCTTCAACGCCCGCGGATCGACGAAATCATACTCGATCGCATATCCCGGCCGCAGCATAACCGCGCGCTCGAGACCGGGGATGGTCTTCAACAGGCCCAGCTGTACGTCTTCCGGCAGCGAGGTCGAGATGCCGTTCGGATAGACCGTATAGTCATCCAGACCTTCGGGTTCGAGAAAGATCTGGTGTCCATCGCGATCGCCAAACCTGCCGACCTTGTCCTCGATCGACGGACAATAGCGCGGGCCGCGCCCTTCGATCTGGCCAGAGAACATCGGCGCGCGGTGCAGATTGGCGCGGATCAGCTCATGGCTCGCCAGCGTGGTGCGCGTGATGCCGCAGGAAATCTGCGGATTGGTGATGGCCGTGGTCAGGGCCGAGAACGGCTCCGGCGGCGTGTCGCCCGGCTGCATCTCCAGGGCAGCCCAATCGATGGTCCGACCATCGAGCCGGGCAGGGGTTCCCGTCTTCAGGCGCCCGAGCGGAAAACCATAGCGCTCAAGCGTCACCGAAAGACCAAGCGACGGCGCGTCGCCGACCCGGCCGGCCGGGATCTTGGTCTCGCCGATATGGATCAGCCCGCGCAGGAAGGTGCCGGTCGTCAGAACAACCGTTCCGGTCCCGAATCGGCGCCCATCCGCAAGTACAACCGCAACAACACGGCCTGCTTCGATCTCGAGATCGAAGACCTCCCCGGCGATGACATCGAGCCCAGCCTGTTCAGCAAGCAGATCCTGCACCGCCTGGCGGTAGAGCTTGCGATCGGCCTGGACTCGGGGCCCGCGCACCGCAGGCCCCTTGCGTCGGTTGAGCATGCGGAACTGGATGCCGCCCAGATCGGCCGCACGCGCCATCACGCCGTCGAGTGCATCGATCTCCCTGACGAGGTGGCCCTTGCCGAGGCCGCCGATCGCCGGATTGCACGACATCACGCCGATGGTCTCAGGCTTATGCGTCACCAGGGCCGTGCGCGCGCCATAGCGCGCGGCAGCCGCGGCAGCTTCGGCCCCGGCATGGCCGCCGCCGACGACGATGACGTCGTAGTGCTGCTGATGAATGGACATGGTATTTTCGCTACCGAAGCCGGGCAGGCGGGTCAACGGCAATCGCTGCAAACCGACGGGAACATCCGGTCGGGCTTATTTTCCAATGCAGAATCCGGCGAAGAGCTGGTCCAGCACATCCTCGACATCGATCCGGCCGACGAGCCTCTCCAGGGCGACGACCGCCAGGCGGATATCCTCGGCCAGCAATTCAGCTTGCCCGTGATCCGCAGTGACCGCACGCTCCAGAGCCCCAATGGCATCCGTGACAGCAACGCGATGCCGTTCGCGGGTCAGCAGCGCAGGCTCCACCTGACCCAGCCCGCGCAGCCGCACCACGATCTCAGACAGCAGCTCCGGAATGCCCTCTCCGGTCTTCACCGAGATCGCGCGTTCGCCGTCCAGAACCTCGCCACCCAGATCGGATTTCGTCGCGACCCGCAGTGTCGGAGCCTTCTCGTCGATTCGATACGTATCCGAATCGACTCCTCGCAGGCTCAGGACGAGATCGGCACGTTCCACCAGCGCCCGCGCCCGTCTGACTCCTTCCGCCTCGACCGGATCGACGCTCTCGCGCAATCCGGCCGTATCGATCAGGATGACGGGCAGGCCCTCGAGGTCGAGCCTCACTTCAAGCGCATCGCGCGTGGTCCCTGCTATCGGTGAGACGATCGCCACCTCGCGTCGCGCCAGGGCGTTGAGCAGACTCGATTTGCCGGCGTTGGGTGGGCCGGCCAGCACAAGCACAAAGCCTTCGCGCACCCGCTCGCCCATCGCGAAGCTGCCCAGCGCGTCGCGCAGCGAGATCAGTACGTCGCCGGCAATACCAAGTGCCTGCTCCTGGAGAGGACCGGAGACATCGCCCTCATCCGAGAAATCGAGCTCGGCGGCGAGCAAGCTCATCGCGTCGATCAGTTCGCCACGCCAGCGCCTGGCGAGCGCACCGAGTGCTCCGTCCATCTGACGTAGCGCCTGCTTGCGCTGCCATTCCGTTTCCGAATCGATCAGGTCCGCGAGACCCTCGACCGCCGCGAGATCGAGCTTGCCTGCCTCGAAGGCGCGCCGGGTGAATTCCCCGGCTTCCGCCAGTCTGACTCCCGGTAGTGCCGTGAGTATGGCCAGCAATTGCGCGAGAACCGCACGAGAACCATGAACATGAAACTCTGCAATATCCTCGCCGGTGAAACTCGCTGGTGCCGCAAAGAAGAGAACGAGCGCCGTATCGACGGTCATACCTTTTCCATCCGAGAGCCGGCGGAGTGTCGCGACGCGCGGCGGCGGTATGACTCCGGCGATAGTCGCGAGAACGGAACGAACCCGCCGACCGGAAACCCGGACGACGGCGACGCCAGCTCGGCCGGGCGCGGAGGACAGGGCCACGATCGTCGGGTGAGCTTCGTAATTGTGCGTCTCGGTCGCCGTCATGCTGCTCATTCGAAGGTCGGGATTAGGGATGCCGGCACAGCTGTGCGTGGCCCGGCGAACGCGTCAAGCATGCATCCTCTAGCTTGCGTGTTGCGCCGTGCCGGCCGAGCTCACGAGGTACAAGGAGCGCTATGCCGTGCTGGCGGAGGAACCGAACGGCGATGCGCCTTGCCGAAAGCCTGAGGGCAGGCGCCGGTTCAGATTCGTTTCGATCACGAATCGAGTCGCTTTTGGAAGCCGTCTGCCGATCGTAGCGGAAGTGAATCGATCGTCATTCAGTGCCGCGGCAAAGGCGCCCCGCGGTCCGCCACAAACAAATTCGCCGCCGTACCGACCGCGTTGATGCGATCGATACGGCGGCGAATCGAATGCCGGATAGGCCGACCGTCAGGTGTTCATCGAGTCGAAGAATTCGGAGTTCTGCTTGGTCTGGCGCAGCTTGTCGATGAGGAACTCGATCGCGTCCTGCGGACCCATCGGATTGAGGATGCGGCGCAGCACATAGGTTTTCTGCAGGTCCGAGCGCGGCGTGATGAGCTCTTCCTTACGGGTGCCCGACTTGAGGATGTCGATCGCCGGGAAGATGCGCTTGTCCGCCACCTTGCGGTCGAGCACGATTTCCGAGTTACCGGTGCCCTTGAACTCTTCGAAGATCACCTCGTCCATGCGCGAGCCGGTATCGATCAGCGCCGTGGCGACGATGGTGAGCGAGCCGCCTTCCTCGATATTGCGCGCCGCACCGAAGAAGCGCTTCGGCCGCTGCAGGGCGTTGGCGTCGACACCGCCGGTCAGCACCTTGCCCGAGGACGGCACGACGGTGTTATAGGCGCGGCCCAGGCGAGTGATCGAGTCCAGCAGGATGACGACGTCGCGGCCGTGCTCGACCAGGCGCTTGGCCTTTTCAATGACCATCTCGGCGACCTGCACGTGGCGCGAGGCCGGCTCGTCGAAGGTCGAGGACACGACCTCGCCCTTCACCGAGCGCTGCATGTCGGTAACTTCTTCCGGGCGCTCGTCGATCAGCAGAACGATCAGATAGCACTCGGGATGGTTGGTCGTGATCGACTGCGCGATGTTCTGCAGCAGCACGGTCTTGCCGGTGCGCGGCGGCGCGACGATCAGCGCGCGCTGGCCCTTGCCGATCGGCGCCACGATGTCGATGACCCGCGGCGAGAAATCCTTCTTGGTCGGATCCTGCACCTCGAGCTTCAGACGCTGATCCGGATAGAGCGGCGTCAGGTTGTCGAAGTGGATCTTGTGCTTGATCTTCTCCGGGTCCTCGAAATTGATCGAGTTGACCTTGAGCAGGGCGAAATAGCGCTCGCCATCCTTCGGGCTGCGGATCGGTCCCTCGACCGTGTCGCCGGTGCGCAGGCCGAACTTCCGGATCTGCGAAGGCGAGACATAGATGTCGTCGGGTCCCGGCAGATAGTTCGAATCGGGCGAGCGCAGGAAGCCGAAGCCGTCCTGCAGCACCTCGACGACGCCCTCGCCCAGAATCTCGGTCTCGCGGGCGGCGAGTTGCTTCAGGATGGCGAACATCAGCTCCTGCTTACGCATCGTGCTGGCGTTCTCGACCTCCACCTCCTCGGCGAAAGTCAGAAGTTCGGTCGGCGATTTGATCTTGAGCTCTTGGAGCTTGATTTCCCGCATGGGGCACCCGGATCGTGAACGCCCTGCGAAAAGGCAGGGGTGGGGACGGTACTGGAGTGATCGACTTCGGTCCTGATCGGACCTGCGCGGGGGATGCGCGACCTGAGCTGCTGCTAGGGCAGATGGCTCACGAACAGTCGACAACAAGGGAGGACGCTGGAGAAGCGCAGCGTCCTGATAGCGGGAATCGCGGCCGGGCTCAAGCGGGAAAGAATCGTCTGCTTCAGAACGGTTTCACGATGACGAGAATGACGATGCCGAGCATCAGCACGGCAGGCACTTCGTTGATGATCCGGAAATAGCGGGGAGACTTCTGGTTCTTGTCCTGGGCGAAGGCGCGGACATGCTTCACCAGTACGCCATGGATGCCCGAGAGGATCAGCACCAGCAGCAGCTTGGCATGCAGCCAGCCACCCTTGAAGCCGAAACCGTACCAGGCGAGGTAGAGGCCCAGAACCCAGGTCAGGATCATCGCCGGGTTGATGATGCCCTTCAGCAGCCGGCGCTCCATGATCTTGAAGGTCTCGGACTGGATCGAGCCGATCTGCGCCTCGGCATGGTAGACCATCAGCCGCGGCAGATAGAGCATCCCGGCCATCCAGGCGATGACCGCAACGACGTGGAAAGCCTTGATCCACTCATACATATCCTGACCCTCAGCCCCGCACGGCCTTCAGCAGCCGCTCGACATGGGCGATCGGCGTATCCGGGAGGATGCCATGCCCGAGATTGAAGACGAACGGTCCGCCACCGAAGGCTGAGAGGACCGCCTCGATTTCCTTCTCGAGCTCCGGACCACCGGCCCTCAGCACGAGCGGATCGAGATTGCCTTGCACCGGCAGTTTCGACTGGATTGCGTCGCGCGCAAAGTCCCGATCGATAGCGGATTCGAGCCCGACCGCATCGACGCCCGTTCCAGCAACATAGTCAGGGATCAACAGGCCGGCTCCGCGGGGGAATCCGATGATGCGGGCGTGCGGGTGAACAGCACGCACGCCCTCCACGATCCGCCGGGTCGGCGCGATGCACCAGCGCCTGAAATCCTCCGGTCCCAAGGCGCCTGCCCAGCTGTCGAAGATCTGCACCGCATCGACGCCGGCGGCGATCTGCGCGTTGAGATAGCTCACCGAGGCAGCGACGATCCGATCGATGATCGCCTGGAACAGCTCGGGGTCCCCAGCGAAGAGAGCCTTGGCTGGTCCCTGATCGGGCGTGCCGCGGCCGGCCACCATATAGGTCGCCACGGTCCAGGGCGCACCGCAGAAGCCGATGAACCCTGTCTCGCGGGGCAAGGCACCACGCACCCGCCGCACCGTCTCCAGGATGGGATCCAGCTTGGTACCATCGGCGAGCTGATCGATCTCGGCGAGTCTTGCGACATCCGCTACGGGTTCGAGCCGCGGACCTTCACCCTCTGCGAACCAGAGCCTCTGCCCGAGTGCTTGTGGCACGACGAGGATATCGGAGAACAGGATCGCGGCATCGAAGCCGAAGCGCCGGATTGGCTGAAGCGTGACCTCGGCAGCGAGCTCGGGATTGTAGCAGAGCGCAAGGAAGCTGCCGGCCTTGGCCCGGAGCTCGCGATACTCCGGCAGATAGCGCCCGGCCTGACGCATCAGCCAGATCGGGGGGACAGGCAATTTCTCGCCAGCCAATGCCCGAAGAAAGAGCGGCTCTGCGCTGATCGTTCCAGGGGCTGGATGGCTCATCCCGTATCCTCTCTAAAAAGAGATTCTATGAAAGATTCTCTTTTTCTTTGACTCTTGGACGGGGGAGATAGCCCGGCCCAATCCTGTCCACAACCATTCCACAGGCGGTGGGACAGCGGGTCGCGGGTCGTCAGGCCGGGGCAGGGTACGTTAAGACTTTATTAATGAATTGAAATCCGCCTCCGGTCCCGCGTCGGGCAAAATGATTCACGTGAAACACTTCCTTAACCATGCACAGCGCGGCGGCTGTTGATGGCCGGGGCGAGTTATACAGGCCGGCCTCGCGAGCCCCGGCGAATTCGGCTTTATCCACATTGCTCCCCATGCCCTTGTATAACCCTCCCGGAGGCGGTGCGGCTCGATCATATCGAATGCCTGATTCCGGTCCGAGCCAAAGCGCGCTAGATGAAGACAAGAGCGCTTCAGGCCGGGGGACGTCGTGGTCCGCAACTATTTCCATCTGCATCTGGTTTCGGACGCGACCGGCGAAACGCTGATCGCGGTCAGCCGTGCCGCGGCGGCACAATATGAAAGCGTGTCGGCCATCGAGCATGTCTACCCGCTGGTGCGCTCGGAGGCGCAGCTTGCCCGCGTCCTGGCTGAAATCGAGTCCTCGCCCGGCGTCGTCCTCTACACCCTGGTCGAGCCGGAATGGCAGGAGAAGCTGGAGAACTTCTGTCGCGAACTCGGCTGTCCCTGCCTTTCGGTGTTGCAGCCGGTCCTGTCGCTGTTCCAGTCCTATCTCGGCCAGGCCTCCGCGACGAAACCGGGCGCGCAGCACGTTCTCAACACCGAGTACTTCCGCCGCATCGATGCGATGAACTACACCCTGCTCCATGACGACGGGCAGATGGGCGGCGATCTCGACAATGCCGACGTCATCCTGGTCGGCATCAGCCGGACGTCGAAGACGCCGACGAGCATCTATCTGGCCAATCGCGGCATCAAGACCGCCAATATTCCGCTCGTGCCGAATATCCCGCTGCCCACGGAACTGGAGAGCGCCAAGAAGCCGCTGATCGTCGGCCTGATCGCCAGCCCGGATCGCATCGTTCAGATTCGCCAGAACCGGCTTCTGTCCCTACGCGCCGACGACGAGACATCCTATGTAGATCCAGCGGCCGTTGCCGACGAAGTCTCGCAATCGCGCCGGCTTTGCGCCCGCAAGGGCTGGCCGGTCATTGATGTGACCCGCCGCTCGATCGAGGAAACAGCGGCATCGATCGTCGACCTGCTGCGCGACCACCGCATGAAGTTCATCGCGACATGATCATATCGGATCGCCTCTGGCTCGAAGCGGAGCCCTTGATCCTCGCATCCGGGAGCACGACCCGCCGCGACATGCTGGCGGCGGCCGGCATCCCGGTCGAGGTGCTGAAGCCCGAGATCGACGAGCGCGCGGTCGAGCATCCGCTCGTCGAGCAGGACGTTCCGGCGGACCAGATCGCAGCGGCGCTCGCCTGCGCCAAGGCGCTCGCCATATCGAACGCCCGGCCGGGTCGCCTCGTCCTCGCCGCCGACCAGACCCTGACCTGTGACGGGATCACCTTCCATAAGCCGGTCGATAGCTTCGCCGCCGCCGAGCAGATTGGAGAGCTCGCCGGCAAGACGCACGAACTCCACTCGGCCTTCGTCCTGGCCAGGGATGGCGCGCCGATCGCCGAAGGGCGCGAGACCGCGCGGATGACGATGCGCTCTCTCGATACGGACTTTATCGGGCTCTATGTCGACCTTGTCGGCCCCGCGGCCCTGTCCAGCGTCGGCGGCTATCAGCTCGAAGGGCTGGGCTCGCAGCTCTTCGATGCCGTCGAAGGCAATCACTTCACCATTCTGGGCCTGCCTTTGCTTGCCGTTCTCGCAGCCTTGCGCGATCTCGGCTGCCTCGCCCGCTGACCGGACTATCTTATGTCGCCTCGCTGTTTCGTCGTTGGACACCCCATCGCTCATTCGCGTTCGCCGATGATCCATGGCGAGTGGCTCAGCCGATACCGGATCGCCGGCTCCTATGAGCGCGTCGATGTCGCGCCGCCCGATCTGCCGGCCTTCATCCAGCGCCTGCGCGACGGTGAATTCGCCGGCGGCAATGTCACCGTGCCGCACAAGGAAGCGGTGATGGCGCTGGTCGACGGCATCAGCGATGCGGGCCGTGCCGTGGGCGCCGTGAATACCCTCTGGCGCGACGAGGGCGGGAGGATACTGGCAGACAACAGCGACGTGCCGGGCTTCCTCGCCCATCTCGATGCCACGGTGTCTGGCTGGCAGGAGCGTGTCGGAACGGCGCTCGTCCTGGGCGCAGGCGGCGCGGCGCGCGGCATCTGCTACGGGCTGAAGTCGCGGGGCGTCGACCGCGTCCTCGTCGTCAATCGCAGCCGCGAGCGCGCGGAAGAGCTGGCCACAGCCTTGGGGCGGCCGCTCGAGACCGGTGAATGGGATCAACGCGGCCGGCTGGTCGGACAAGCCGATCTCATCGTGAACACGACGGCCTTGGGCATGCAGGGCAAGCCGCCGCTGGAGATCGATCTGTCCGGTCTGCGGCCCGGCACCATTGTCGATGACATCGTCTATGTGCCGCTCAAGACGGCATTGCTGGCGGAGGCCGAGCGCCGGGGCGGTATCCCGGTCGATGGGCTTGGCATGCTGCTGCATCAGGCTGTGCCGGGCTTCACCCGCTGGTTCGGCGTAACACCTGAGGTGACGCCGGCCCTGCGCGCCCTGGTCGAAGCCGATATCCTGAAGACCTGATTCGGCGGAGCGAGCATGACCTTCGTGCTGGGCCTGACGGGCTCGATCGGAATGGGGAAGTCGACGACGGCCGGGCTGTTCGTGCAGCGCGGCGTGCCGTTGCATGATGCCGATGCCGCCGTGCATCGGCTGCATCGCGGCCGCGCTGCCGCACCGATCGAGGCGGCCTTTCCCGGCACCGTCATCGATGGCGTGGTCGACCGCGCAAAGCTCGGTGCCGCAGTCCTCGGAAAACCGGAAGCGCTCAAGCGGCTCGAGGCGATCATCCATCCGCTCGTGCGCGAGGAGGAGGAAGCTTTCATCGCGCGCTGTCGTCGCGAGGGGGCGGGGCTCGCGGTCATCGACGTGCCGCTCCTACTCGAAACCGGCGGGGAGATGCGCTGCGATGCGGTGCTCGTCGTCACCGCGCCGGCCGAGGTTCAGCGCGAACGCGTCCTCGCCCGGCCCGGCATGAACGCCGAGAAGCTCAAGGCAATCCTTTCGCGACAGATGCCGGATGCCGAGAAGCGTCGCCGCGCCCATTTCCTTGTGGACACCTCCCGCGGCCACGTGGCCGCGGAGCGGCAGGTCGGGTCTATCCTGATGGCGCTGGCTGGCCGTCCCGGGCGCGGCTTGGCGGCAGCGAGGTCCTGAAACGATGCGCGAGATCGTTCTCGATACCGAAACCACCGGCGTCGAAGCCAACAACGGCGATCGCATCGTCGAGATCGGCTGCGTCGAGCTGGTCAATCATTGCCCGAGCGGCCGCACCTATCACGTCTACATCAACCCCGAGCGCTCGATGCCGGTCGAGGCGTTCAACGTCCACGGCCTCTCGGAAGATTTCCTCTCGGACAAGCCCGTCTTCGCTGCGGTCGCCCAGGAGTTCGCGGAGTTCATCGCCGGCGCGAAGCTGGTGATCCACAACGCTGCCTTCGACGTCGGCTTCATCAATATGGAGTTCAAGCGTCTCGGCTTGCCGCCGATCGAGCAGGCATGGGTGGTCGATACCCTGTCGATGGCGCGCCGCAAGCATCCCGGCGCCTCCAACAGCCTCGACGCGCTCTGCTCCCGCTACGGTATCGACAACAGCCGCCGCACCAAGCACGGCGCCTTGCTCGACTCCGAGATCCTCGCCGAGGTCTATATCGAGCTGATCGGTGGCAAGCAGACCTCGCTCGGCCTCGGCGTCGAGGGAGTGGCGGGTCGCGGGGGCCTCGCCATGGTCGCAGCCGAGAAGCCGCAGCGCCAACGCCCGCTCGCGCCACGCCTCGACGAAGCCGCCATCAAGGCGCATGAGGCCTTTATCCTGGGATCGTTGAAGGCCCCGCTCTGGAAGGGCTATCTCGGCATCACGGACGATGCGGCGCAGTAGACCGCATCGTCCATCCTTTCGCCCTTAGCTCCGGGCACTCTTCCGCGTCTTGCGGCGCGAGAGCATGTTGAGCGCTTCGATCAGGGCCGAGAAGGCCATCGCCGCGTAGATGTAGCCCTTCGACACATGCACGCCGAAGCCCTCTGCGATCAGCGTGCCGCCGATCATCAGCAGGAAGCCGAGCGCCAGCATCACGATGGTCGGGTTCTTGTCGATGAAGCGCGCCAGCGGGTCGGCGGCGAGCAGCATCGTCAGCACGGCGACGATCACGGCGATCACCATCACCGGCACATGCTCGGTCATGCCGACGGCAGTGATGATCGAATCGATCGAGAAGACGAGATCGAGCAGCAGGATCTGGAAGATCGCGCTGCCGAAGCTGAGCGTCACCGCCCGGGTGCCACCTTCCGCGAGAACGGATTCCGGATCGGGATCGACCTTGTGATGGATCTCCTTCGTCGCCTTCCAGACCAGGAAGAGGCCGCCGGCGATGAGGATCAGATCGCGCCAGGAGAAGGCCTGTCCGAAGACCGAGAAGATCGGCGTGGTCAGCGTGACGATGAAGGCGACGGTGCTGAGCAGCGCGAGGCGCAGGATCAGCGCCACACCGATGCCGATCCTGCGGCCCTTCGAGCGCTGATGCTCGGGCAGCTTGTTGGTCAGGATCGAGATGAAGATCAGGTTGTCGATGCCGAGCACGACCTCCATGGCGATCAATGCCCCGAGCGCGGCCCATATGGCGGGGTCGGCGGCAAGCGTCAGAAGGGTGTCCATCGAGTCTCCATCGGATACGGAAAAGGCGGGCGTCCCTGCCGGGGCGTCCGCCGTTGCTGACGCGAGATGGAGAGAGGTCGCGGGCTCCACAAGGGCAACAATTATCTGCAACAAACGAAAAAGGGCCCCTGAAGGGCCCTTTCCTGATCTCTGCGGTGGCCTGGGGGCCGTCAGTTGGCGGCGGCGCCGGGCTGGCCCTGCAGCTCCTGCATGCGCTGCTGATAGAGCGAGGCGAAGTCGATCGGCGGGATATAGAAGGGCGGGAAGCCGCCGTTCTGCACGGCTTCCGCGACGATCTGGCGCGCGAAGGGGAAGAGCAGACGGGCGCAGTCGATCACCAGCACGGGGTGGACGTGTTCCTGCGGGATGTTCTGCAGGCGGAACACGCCGGCGTAGCTCAGGTCGAAGGCGAAGAGCGTCTCGCCCTTCAACTCGGCCTTGCCCTCCAGGCGCAGCACGGTTTCATAGTCGTCGTCGCCGAGCGCGGTGCTGCCGACATTGACCTGCAGCGACATCTGCGGGCCCTGCTGGGCCTCCTGCTGGGCGAGCGAGCGCGGCGCCTTCGGGTTCTCGAAGGAGAAATCCTTCGTGTACTGGATTAGCGCGTTGAGGCTCGGAGCGGCGTTCGCAGCATCCGTGCCATTTCCGTTGGGGAGTTCGTTGGCCATCGGTCCCATCTTGTTCTGGCAGGCTGTCTCGGGAAATCCCGCGCCATTGCCGGCGTTCGGGACTGCGCCCCATATTCCGGAGCGACGCGCGCGTCGGCTATCATGGACGCCGGATTGGCACAAGAAGTCGCCTTCACAAGGTGGGGGGTGGATGTTACGAGCCTGTCTTACCATATGACGGCTAGGGCCTGCCGCGGCTACGCGGAAAGGCTGCAAGCTATGACGGGAGCCGCGGGTCAGCCTTCGATGCAAAATTCCTTCGACATGACGACTTTGGTCTTCTTGGCTCTGGCCGTTTTCGTCGCCTGGAAGCTGCGCTCCGTGCTTGGCCAGAAGACCGGCAGCGAGCAGCCCAAGGACCCGTTCGCCCGTCGCGAGACCCCGCCGATGCGGCCGGACCAGGCGCAAGCTCCGGAGAAGCGCGACAACGTGATCAGGCTGCCGGGCGCGGCCAACGATCCCGGCGCCGCGGAGCAGCCGGAGGCCGAGCGCTGGAAGGATCTCGCTCCTGCGGATTCGCCGGTCAGCGCCGGCATCGAGGCGATCATCCGTCAGGAGCCGAGTTTCGATCCGCACGGCTTCGTCGCCGGCGCCAAGGCCGCCTATGAGGCGATCGTCACGGCTTTCGCGCGCGGCGACCGCAAGATGCTGAAAGGCCTTCTCGCCAAGGACGTCTATGAGGGCTTCGAGCAGGCCATCACCGAGCGCGAGAAGCGCGGCGAGAAGGCGGAATCGAATTTCGTCTCGATCGACAAGGCCGATCTCGCGGCCGTCGAGGTCAAGGGCAAGACCGCCCAGGTGACCATCGGCTTCATCTCGCAGCTGATCAGCGTCACCCGCGACGCGCAGGGCAATGTCGTTGATGGCAGCGCCGATCAGGTCTCCGAGGTCAACGACATCTGGACCTTCTCGCGCCAGCTCGGCAGCCGCGATCCGAACTGGATTCTGGTCGCCACCGAATCGGCTGCGTGAGCCGTGGCGCCGGGGTCGCGCTGGCGCTTTCGGCGGCGGTCGGGCTCGCGTCTGTGACCGCCATGTCTGCCCCCTTTCCGTTACCGGACGGCGCCCGGGCCGAGCAACGCGCCCCGCGTGAGATCGATGGTTGGGCCCGGGATGATCACGCCCGGGCCTTCGTCATCTTTGCGCGCGGCTGCATGGCCGATCCGCCGCTGCGCCAGGCCGTGCCGCTGCCCGATATCCTCGCCGGCGCCTGCGACAAGGCGAAGGCACTGGCCGCCAAAGGCGAGGTCGGTCGGAACGAGGCACGTGACTTTTTCGAACGGAATTTCGACTTCTGGCGGATCCGGCCGGCGAATGCCGACACTGGTTTCACCACCGGCTATTTCGAGCCCGAGTTCGAAGGCGCGCTGACACGCTCCGACGCCTTCCCGACGCCGCTCTATGACCGGCCGAAGGATCTGGTGACGCGCTTCCCGGAGGATGACTGGCCGGGCGTGGACAAGACATTGTCCGCCGCGCGCCGCACCGAAAGGGGGCTCGAACCCTTTCCGGACCGTACCGCGATCGAGACCGGCGCGCTCGACGGGCAGGGTCTCGAGATTCTCTGGCTGCGCGATCCGGTCGATCGCTTCGTGCTGCAGGTACAGGGCTCGGGCCGCGTGCGCCTGCCCGATGGCTCGGTCACGCGGCTGACCTATTCTGGCCGCAACGGCCACCCATACACCTCGCTCGGCCGCGTGCTCAGCCAGCGCGAAGGCATCCCGCCCGAGCAGATGACGATGGACCGGCTCGTCGCCAGGCTGAAGGCCGATCCCGCTTTCGCCCGCGACCTCATCCGGCTGAACAAGTCCTTCGTCTTCTTCGCCCGCCGCGACGATCTTCCGGCGGCGAGCGGGCCGATCGGGGGCGCTGGTCTGCCGCTGACGCCGCTGCGCAGCATCGCCATCGATCGCACTGCCTGGCCCTATGGTCTGCCGGTCTGGATCGATACGACGATCCCCGGCGGGACCGGCGGCGATGAGCACCTCGCCCGGCTTATGATCGCGCAGGACACCGGCTCGGCCATCCTCGGCCCCGCCCGAATGGATCTCTTCGTCGGCTCGGGCCCGGCAGCCGGCCATCGCGCCGGACTGATCCGCCATCCCGTTTCCTTCACCGTGCTCTGGCCCCGCTAAGATGCGTTCGCGCCGGGGTAAGACGCTGACGGAGGTCGATATCGCGCTCTGGCGACAGGTGGCGCGCTCGGTCAAGCCGCTGCCTGGCCGGGCACCGATCGAGCCGGAGCCCGCTCCGCCGCCTGCAGCGCCTGCTTCAACCGAGACGTCCGTTCTTGTCGTCGCGGCCGTGGCTTCGGCGAGAACGGTTCCGCCGGCCGCGCCGCCGCTCGCGCCGATCGAGCGCCGGCTGCGCACGCAGCTGCGGCGTGGCCGGCAGGAGATCGAGGCCTCGATCGATTTGCACGGCATGCGCCAGGACGAGGCGCATCTGGCCTTGCACGGCTTCCTGCGTCGCGAACAGGCCCGCGGCACCCGCCTCGCCCTTGTCGTCACTGGAAAGGGCGGTCCGGCGCCCACCCTGTTCGGCGATGAACGTGGCGTGCTGCGGCGCATGGTGCCGCATTGGCTCAGGCTTTCGGAGCTGCGCCCGCTGGTGCTGGGCTTCGAAGAGGCCGAGCAGCGCCACGGCGGTTCCGGCGCGCTCTATGTGCGCCTGCGGCGGCTCAGGGAGTACGGCCCGTGACGCCCTTCGGGCGGCGTGTGCGGGAGCTTCGGGACCGGCGCGGCCTCACGCTCGCCCAGATGGCCGAGGGGCTCGGCGTGACGCCGGCCTATCTTTCGGCGCTGGAGCACGGCAAGCGCGGGCGGCCGACCTTCACCCTGATCCAGGGCGCGATCCATCTGCTCGGCATCATCTGGGATGAGGCCGATGAACTCGTCCGCCTCGCCGATCTCTCGCATCCGCGAGTCACCGTCGACACGGCAGGCCTCGATCCCGAGGCGACGCTCTTCGCCAACCGTCTTGCCCGCGAGATCGCCGAACTCGACGGCGAGGATCTGCGTCGCCTGGCGGCGGTCCTCGACGAAGCCGCCACGCGCGGGGATAAGGGTTGAGCGAGGCGGCTTGACCCCGCCGCGTGCGGATGCGACACGCCGAAACCTTCCTTTCCGGCACTTCGGCCGCGCAATTCCGGACAAGACAGCTCATGACCAAGACCCGCACGGACGTCCTCGCTCTCGGCAACGCCATCGTCGATGTCCTGGCTTCGGCCGAGGAGGATTTCCTCGCCGCGCAGAAGCTGACCAAGGGCGCGATGATGCTGATCGACGAGAACCGTGCGGAATCGCTCTATGCGGCGATGGGTCCGGCGCGCATCATCTCCGGCGGCTCGGCTGCAAACACCATCGCCGGCCTCGCTTCCTTCGGCGGCAAGGGCGCCTTCATCGGCAAGGTCAAGGCCGACGAGCTCGGCAAGCTCTATCGCCATGACCTCACCTCGCTCGGCGTCGCCTTCAATACGGCTGCGGCTGCTGACGGCCCGGCTACCGCGCGCTCCTTCATCATCGTCACCCCCGATGGCGAGCGCACGATGAACACCTATCTCGGCGCCTGCCAGGGGCTCTCCGCCGCGGATGTCGACGAGAAGGCCATCGAGAACGCCGACATCATCTACCTCGAAGGCTATCTCTGGGACCCGCCGGCGGCGAAGGAGGCCTTCCGAAAGGCTTCCGAGGTCGCGCACAGGGCGGGCGGCCGCGTCGCCATCACCCTGTCCGATTCCTTCTGCGTCGACCGCTATCGGGACGAATTCATCGGCCTGATCCGCAACCGCATGGTCGATCTCGTCTTTGCCAATGAGCACGAGCTCAAGAGCCTCTACGAGACCGGGGATTTCGATACGGCCCTGTCCTGGCTGCGCTCCGAGAACATCCTCGCCGTCGTCACGCGCTCCGAGAAGGGCGCGCTGGCCCTGACGCCGGAGGGAATCATCGAGGAGCCGGTTTTCCCCGTCGAGCGTGTTGTGGATGCGACCGGCGCCGGCGATCTCTTTGCCGCCGGCTTCCTCTTCGGCCTGACCTCGGGCCGCGAGACCCGCGACTGCCTGCGCCTTGGCGCTCTGGCGGCGGCCGAGATCATTTCCCATATCGGCGCCCGGCCGGATGTCGGCCTGAAGACGCTGGCGGGGAACGAAGGGCTGTTGTGAGCTTTTCCTTCTCCCCTCCGGGCAGAAGGTGTCTGCGGACCAGACGGATGAGGGAAGGGTCGCGAATGCGGCCCTTTCCTGTTTTCGGCTGAGGCTCTGCCCTCAGCCCTGCGACTTCGCCCTGCCGCCTTCTCCCCGTAGGAAAAAAGAAAAGCTGCAGCCCCTCAATACAGCGTCGCCTTGACCCGCGCCGGCAGCGCCGCGTCGTAAGCCCCGCCGTCGAAGGTTTCGACGGCGGCGTTGCGCGCGGTGATGTCGCGTAGGATCGTGCCGGGCGAGGGCAGAGTCCGCTTGTCGACCTGCCGCTCTGGGTTCCAGAGCTCTGCCCGCACCACCGCGCGCGAGCACTGGAAGTAGACGGACTCGACATGGACGATCATCACGCTCGCCGGTAGCTTCCCGGCCATCTCGAACCCGGCGCACAACTCAGGATCGCAGGATAGCTCGGCGCGTCCGTTCACGCGTAGTGTCTCGCCGTAACCGGGGATCAGGAAGAGCATTCCGATTCGATCGTCGAACAGGATATTCTTCAACGAATCCAGCCGGTTATTGCCTTTTCTGTCGGGAATGAGGAGTGTTTTGGCGTCCCTGACCGTGACAAAGCCCGGCAGATCCCCGCGCGGTGAACAATCCAGCCCTTCCGGACCGACCGTCGCGAGCACGAAAAACGGCGAGGCGGCGATCAGCGCTGCATAATAGTCGTCGACATGATCGATCTCCTTGAAGACCGAGGCCGGCGCGAGCGGATTGGGATAGGCGCGAGCGAGATCGTCGAGCGAGGCGATGCGGTGGTCGGACATGCCAGTCTCCATGGATCGGCGTATGTCTAGACTATTGACGGCGGCGCGTCACCTCCTCGGAGACAGGCCGTCATTCTCGGGCGCCGCGTAGCGGCGACCCGAGAATCTCAGGACGAGGCAGCGCGGGAGCGTCCCTCGGCCTGAGATGCTCGGGTCAAGCCCGAGCATGACGGCAGTTCTCTCCGGGCCAAAGCAAAACGCCCCGCATCGGAAGATGCGGGGCGTCTCGTTTCACGTGAATCGCGTGATGCGTCGGCTTACTCGGCCTGCTGCTTCTCGCGAGCCTTCTCGGCGTCGCGCTCGGCCTTGAGCTTCTCGGTGATGTCCTCGCCGGTTTCCTGGTCGACGACCTTCATCGAGAGGCGGATCTTGCCGCGCTCGTCCATGCCGAGGAACTTCACCTTGACCTTGTCGCCTTCCTTGACGACGTCCTGCACCTTCTGGACGCGGCGCGGGGCGAGTTCAGAGATGTGGACGAGGCCGTCTTTGGCGCCGAAGAAGTTCACGAAGGCGCCGAACTCCATGATCTTCACGACCGTGCCGTCATAGATCATGCCGACTTCGGCTTCCGAGACGATCGACTTGATCCACTTGATCGCAGCTTCGATCGACTTGCCGTCGGCCGAGGCGATCTTGATGGTGCCGTCGTCCTCGATGTTCACCTTGGCGCCGGTCTTCTCGACGATCTCGCGGATGACCTTGCCGCCGGAGCCGATGACTTCACGGATCTTGTCGACCGGGATCTTCATCGTCTCGATGCGCGGCGCGAACTCGCCGAGCTGGCTGCGCGAGGCCGAGAGGGCCTTGCTCATCTCGCCGAGGATGTGCTCGCGTCCGCCCTTGGCCTGCTCGAGGGCGACCTTCATGATCTCCTCGGTGATGCCGGCGATCTTGATGTCCATCTGCAGCGAGGTGATGCCCTCGCCCGTGCCGGCGACCTTGAAGTCCATGTCGCCGAGATGATCCTCGTCACCGAGGATGTCGGAGAGCACGGCGAAGCGCTTGCCTTCCAGGATGAGGCCCATCGCGATGCCCGCGACCGGTGCCTTCAGCGGCACGCCGGCATCCATCAGCGCCAGCGAGGTGCCGCAGACGGTGGCCATCGAGGAGGAGCCGTTCGACTCGGTGATCTCCGAGACGACGCGCAGCGTGTAGGGGAACTCGCCCTTGCCCGGCAGCATCGGGTGGATGGCGCGCCAGGCGAGCTTGCCATGGCCGATCTCGCGGCGGCCGGGCGAACCCATGCGGCCGGTCTCTCCGACGGAGTAGGGAGGGAAGTTGTAGTGCAGCAGGAAGGTCTCCTTGTAGGTGCCTTCCAGCGAGTCGATGAACTGCTCGTCGTCGCCGGTGCCGAGCGTGGTCACGACCAGCGCCTGCGTCTCGCCGCGTGTGAACAGCGCCGAGCCGTGGGTGCGCGGCAGGACGCCGGCTTCCGCCACGATCGGACGCACGGTCTTGCCGTCGCGGCCGTCGATGCGGATGCCGTCATCGAGGATGTTCCAGCGCACGATCTTGGCCTGGGCTTCCTTGAACTGCGCGCCGACCTTGTCCTTCGGGAAGGTGGCGACGCCGTCCGGCGTATCGGAGACCAGCGCAGCGACGACCTTGGCCTTGACGGCGTCGACCGCCTTGTAGCGTTCGGCCTTGGCGGTGATCTTGTAGGCGGCGCGCAGCTCGGCTTCGCCGACCTTCATGATCGCGTCGAGAATGGCGGAATCATCCGGCGGGCTGAAGTCGCGCGGCTCCTTGGCGGCCTTCTCGGCCAGGCGGATGATCGCATCGATCACCGGCTGGAAGTGCTTGTGGCCGAACATCACGGCGCCAAGCATGACCTCCTCGGTCAGCTCCTTGGCCTCGGACTCGACCATCATCACGGCGTCCTGGGTGCCGGCGACGACGAGGTCCAGAGCCGATTCCTTCATCTCTTCGATGGTCGGGTTCAGCTTGTAGGCGCCGTCGATATAGCCGACGCGGGCGCCGCCGATCGGGCCCATGAAGGGCACGCCGGAAAGGGTGAGCGCTGCCGAGGTGGCGACCATCGCCAGGATGTCGGGATCGTTCTCCAGGTCATGCTGCAGAACGGTGACGACGACCTGCGTGTCGTTCTTGTAGCCCTGGACGAAGAGCGGGCGGATCGGCCGGTCGATCAGGCGGGAGACCAGAGTCTCCTTCTCGCTCGGGCGCCCTTCGCGCTTGAAGTAGCCGCCGGGGATGCGGCCGGCCGCGAAGGTCTTTTCCTGATAGTTGACGGTCAGCGGGAAGAAGTCGAAGCCGGGCTTCGGCTCCTTGGCCGAGACGACGGTCGCGAGCACGACGGTCTCGCCATAGGTGGCCATCACGGCGCCGTCGGCCTGGCGGGCGACCTTGCCGGTTTCGAGGACGAGCTTGCGGCCGCCCCAGATCAGTTCTTCGGTTTGGATGTCGAACATGTGTTTCGTCTTTCGGTCGGGTTCGACCCGTCCGGTGCCTTCAGGCCCATGGGCAAGACGGCGGAACACTCGGGTGGGAAAGGCTGTGCGCCCGAGCGCTCGGCGATCCTGCCATGGACGTCTGCGGCGCCCGGCGGGTCACGCGGGAGGGCCGCCCCATGCGGCCGCCGCGGCAGGCAGGCGTGCCGCCCATGGCGGCTTCACCTGAAAAGGAGCCGCCCGGAGCATGGCGCACCGGGCGGAAACGGTTTTCAGCCTTCGATCAGCGGCGGATGCCGAGCCGCTCGATCAGCGTCTTGTAGCGGGCCTCTTCCTTGCCCTTGAGGTAGTCGAGCAGCGAACGGCGCTGCGAGACCAGCTTGAGCAGGCCGCGGCGGGAGTGGTTGTCCTTCGCGTGCGACTTGAAGTGGCCGGTCAGGTTGTTGATGCGCTCGGTCAGGATCGCGACCTGCACTTCCGGCGAGCCGGTGTCGTTCGGCTTGGTGGCGTATTCCTGAAGCAGGGCGGTCTTGCGCTCGGCAGTGATCGACATCGGGATATCCTCTGTTCGGGTTGATCTGGCGGGCCAGGCCGGGATGTCGTCCAGCGAGGTCCGAAATCCGCGAGCCGCCTCATCGCGGAGGGGTCGCGCAGCCGGCTTTTTCGGGCCGGATGCGGGGCATATACACGAAATAGACGGAAACGCCAGCGCCGTGCGGAACAGGAGCGCCGGACGCCGGTTTGACTCGCTATCGTCATTCCAGACCGCGGGGTCGTGTCATGCGCGTTTGCATCAGGCATCATGGCGCGGGGATCAGGCCGATCGCGGAGGAGGTCGTCTGATGGCGCCGCGTCCTGCATGGAAGGGCTATCTCAAGCTCTCACTCGTCTCCTGCGCGGTCGAGCTCACCGGCGCCACCAGCCAGAGCGAGAAGGTCTCCTTCCGCATCATCAACCGCAAGACCGGCAACACGGTGCGGCGGCAATATATCGACAGCGTCACCGGCAAGCCGGTCGCCACCGACGACGAGGTCAAGGGCTACGAGGTCGGGGACGACGAGTATCTGCTGATCGAGGAGGACGAGATCGACGCGGTCCAGATCGAATCCTCGCATACGCTGTCGATCGAGAGCTTCGTCGATCGCGCCGGCATTCCGCAGATCTATTTCGATACACCCTATTACGTCACCCCCGCCGACGAGGTCTCTGAGGAGGCCTTCGCCGTGATTCGCGAGGCGATGGCGAAGCAGAAGAAGGCAGGCATCGCCCGCATCGTGCTCTATCGCCGCGAGCGGCCGGTGATGATCGAACCCTTCGACAAGGGCTTGCTGTTGACGACGCTGCGCTACGACAGGACGGTCCGGAAGCCCGCCGAGATCTTCGAGGGGCTGGGCAAGCAGAAGAGCGACCCCGAGCTGATCGACCTCGCCACCCATATCATCGAGAAGAAGGAGGCGGCCTTCGACCCCTCCGGCTTCGAGGATCGCTACGAGGACGCGCTGCTCGAACTGATCGAGGCCAAGCGCAAGGGCCGCAAGCCACCGGTCGTGCGGGCGGCTGAACGACCCGCCAATGTCGTCAACCTCTTCGATGCGCTGAAGAAGAGCCTGGCAGGCGAAGGCGCGCCGGCATCAGGTTCCAAATCCGCGAAGGCGGCCAAGCCTGCGGTCAAGGGCTCCGCGGGCAAGACGCGCAAGAGAGCCTGAGCACCATGATGGGCGAGGGCGCGAGACATCTGATTGGGACTTCAACGAGCCGTCGTCTTTCGCGATGCCATTCCGCCGGAACGGCATCTCGAAAGATATTTCAGGAAGCTCGCGAAGCATCTGGAGCGTCCGTCGAGATGCAGCCTGCGGCGGCTCCGCCGGACGAGGGCTGCGCAGTTCAGGCGGACTCCGAGGAGGACTGATGTCCACGCTCGATCTCTATCGTTCCAAGCGCGACTTCTCTCGCACCCGGGAGCCGAAAGGCGCTGCGAAGACGGGCAAGAAATCTGCCGCGCAGGGCGGCGCCTTCGTCGTCCAGAAGCACGCAGCCCGGCGCCTGCACTATGATTTCAGGCTCGAGCATGGCGGCGCGCTCTGGTCCTGGGCGGTGACGCGCGGCCCGAGCCTCGACCCGGCCGAGAAGCGTCTGGCTGTTCACGTCGAGGATCACCCGCTCGAATATGGCGGCTTCGAGGGCACGATTCCGGCCGGCCAGTACGGGGGCGGCTCGGTTATCGTCTGGGACGAGGGCCAATGGATTCCGGAGGGCGATCCGGCGGCCGGCATGAAGAAGGGCCACCTCGCCTTCGCGCTGGAGGGCCATAAGCTGCGGGGGCGCTGGCATCTCGTGCGGCTGAAGCCCCGGCGTGGCGAGAAGCGCGACAACTGGCTGCTGATCAAGTCGGAGGACGAATTCGCCCGCACCGACGCGGATATCCTCGAGACCGAGCCGAATTCGGTGAAATCGGGCCTCTCGGTCGAGCAGATCGGCGCCGACGCCGACAGAGGCGCCGTCTGGGACACGACCAAGCCTGCAAAGCAGGCGGCCGCTGCGGCGAAGCCCGTCCGAATGGCAAGGCGGCGGAGAGACGAAGAGGATCTCCCGCCCTTCGTCGAGCCCTGCCTCGCGACCTTGCAGGAGAAGCCGCCGACCGGCGAAAGCTGGTTGCACGAGGTCAAGTTCGACGGCTACCGGCTGGAAGCCCGCATCGACCACGGCGACGTCAAGCTGCTCACGCGCTCGGGCCTCGACTGGACGGCCCGCTTCGGCATGGGCCTTGTCGCGGCGCTGGCCGGCCTGCCCTGCGAGACCGCGCTGATCGATGGCGAGGTCGTTGCGCTCGGCGACAACGGCATCTCGTCCTTCTCTGCCCTGCAGCAGGCGCTCTCCGAGGGAAAGACCGGCGGCCTCGCTTACTTCGCCTTCGATCTCATCCATCTCGATGGCGAGGATCTGCGCGACGAGCCGCTGCTCGCGCGCAAGGAAAGGCTACAGCACCTCCTGGAGGGCAGCCCGGCCGATGGGCCGCTGCGCTACAGCGAGCATTTCGTCGAGCCCGGCCAGACCATGCTGAACCATGCCTGCCGCATGGGGCTCGAAGGCGTGATCTCGAAACGGGCGGATGCGCCCTATCGCAGCGGGCGCGGCCGCGACTGGATCAAGTCGAAGTGCACGCAGCGCCAGGAATTCGTGATCGCCGGTTATGCCCCGTCGCAGGCCTCCCCGCGCAATCTCGGTTCGATCGTCGCAGGCTATTATGAGGATGGCGAGCTGAAGCCCGCGGGTCGCGTCGGCACCGGCTTCACCGTGAAGTCGGCCGCCGCGCTGAAGGCCGGGCTCGATGCGATCGCGACCGACACCTCGCCTTTCAAGGGCGCCGCAGGCCGCGAGCGCGGGGTCGTCTGGGTGAAGCCCGAGTTGGTTGCGGAGGTCGAGTTCCGCGCCTGGACGGCTTCGAAGACCTTGCGCCACGCCTCGTTCCTAGGGCTGCGCGAGGACAAGCCGGCCGGGGAGATTGTCGCCGAGATGCCGGCCGAACCGGTCCCGGAGAAGACGAGAGGCAGCAAGGCCGCACCAGCTTCTTCCAAAAAGGCGGCGCCGGTGCAGACCGTCGTGAAATTGTCGAGCCCGGACAAGCCGCTCTGGCCGGATATCGGCTTCACCAAGCAGGATTTGCTCGCCTATTACGCGAAAATCTGGCCGCTGATGCAGCGCTTCGTCGTGGGCCGTCCGCTCAGCCTCGTGCGCGCGCCGAACGGCATCGAAGGCGCCCGTTTCTTCCAGAAACATGGAGGCCCGGGCCTGCACGAGGCCGTCAAACGCCGCCAGGATTCCGACGGTGAGGAGCTGATCTATATCGAGGATTTCGATGGGCTCGCCGCTCTCGTCCAGCTCGGCACGGTCGAGATCCATGTCTGGGGTGCGACCATGGACGCTATCGAGACGCCGGACCAGATCATCTTCGATCTCGATCCCGACACGGGCGTGCCGATCGAGCGCGTGCGGGAGGCGGCGCTGACGATCCGCCGCCATCTCGACGAACTCGGCTTCGAAAGCCTGCTGAAGGTCTCCGGCGGCAAGGGCTTTCATGTCGTGCTGCCATTGAAGCCGAAAGCGGATTGGGAACGCGTCAGGGGTTTCGCCCGCGATTTCGCCAAGGCGATGGAGCAGGCCGAGCCGAAGCTCTACACCGCGACTCTGTCGAAGAAGGCGCGGCGTGGCCGCATCTTCATCGACTATCTCCGCAATGGCCGCGGTGCGACCGCGATCGCCCCCTATTCGACCCGCGCCCGGCCGGGCGCGACACTGGCGATGCCGGTGGCGTGGGATGACATTTCCCGCCTGGAGCCTGATGCCTTCAAGGCCCGCGACATCCTCGATGGCGCGTTGCCGCCCGATCTCTGGAGCGGCTTCTTCACGGCGGGCAAGTCGCTTACCGGGGGGTGAGCGGGACCGGAATGCGAACGCTTGCCGACGGCGGCAAGCCGCGGTCATAGCGTCGCTGCGCTTCCTCGACCTCGCCGATATGGGCTTCCGCCCAGAGGGTGAGCTGATGCACCGTCTGCGACAGCGTGCGTCCGAGCTCGGTCAACGAATACTCGACGGTGACCGGTACGGTCGGAAAGACCTCGCGCCGGACCAACCCGTCGCGTTCGAGGCTCTTCAGCGTCTGCGACAGCATCTTCTGCGAGATGTTCTCGATCCGGCGCCTGAGTTCGTTGAAGCGCAGCGTGCCGTCGTCGAGCGCGATCAGGATCAGCACGGCCCAGGTGTCGCCGATGCGGTCGAGCACGCGCCGCGTCGGGCAAAGCGCCTGGAAAGGGTCGGAACGTCTGAGCATGGCGGTTTCCGAGAGGTGACCATGTCGCGCGAAAGTGCCTTCTTTACGGGGCAGCGCGGCATGATCAGATAGGTTCCATTGGAGTGCAGGTATCTACAAGATACCATAACAAGGAGCCTCTGTCATGAAAGTCGCACTGATCGGCGCCAGCGGATTTATCGGCTCGCGCCTGCTCGCTGAGCTGTCGTCGCGCGGCCACGCCGTCACCGCCATTGTCCGCAATCCGGAGAAGGTCGCGGCCTTGCCCGGCGTCACTGCCGTCAAGGGGGATATCTTCGACAAGGACGGGCTCGCGAAGCTCCTTGCCGGCCATGACGCGGTGATCAGCGCCGTCCATTTCACCGCCAGCGATCCGCAGCTCCTGCTCGCGGCCGTGAAGCAATCGGGCGTGAAGCGTTATCTCGTCGTCGGCGGGGCCGGCAGCCTCGAAGTGGCGCCGGGCGTCAAGCTCTTCGATACGCCGGAATTTCCGGCCGCCTATCTCGACGAGGCGAAGAAAGGTGGCGTCTTCCTCGATCTGCTGAAGCTGGAGCAGGGCCTGGACTGGACCTTCCTCTCGCCTTCGGCGCTGATCCAGCCGGGTGAGCGCACCGGCAAGTTCCGGCTCGGCAGCGACCAGCTCCTGGTTGACGGCAAGGGCAACAGCGCGATCTCGGCGGAGGACTACGCCATCGCACTCGTCGATGAACTGGAAAAGCCCGCTCATAGCCGCCGCCGCTTCACGGTCGGCTACTAACCGGCGCTGCGAACAACTCCGAAAAAGAAAGGGCCGTGCCTTCTCGCGAAGGCACGGCCCTTTCTTAGCCTGTTTGGCGTCGCGTTACGCTTTGCGGAAGTGCTTTCTCGCCGATGCTGAGCGTACCGCGCTTGAGCTTGCCCAGCGCGACCCATCCGGTCTCGCCCTCGAAATAGAGCTTCGAGCGATCGACCGCATAGCGGCCGCGATGCTGGGCGCCGGCAGCCGGTTTGGCCTTGTGGAACTGCCCGTCCGGCCGCAGATCGATCAGAATCGACCCGTCCTCGGTTTTCCACGTCCCGATGGCGGCCTGCTCGAAGGGGGTTGGGCCGCCCCTGTCCTCGAGATCGATCTCGAGCAGGCGGGTGGGGCGGCTGGCTTGCGTAAAGCCGGAGGCGAGCTGGCCGAGAGTCTGAAGAACCTGGCTGAATGGCATGGTTTTCGTCTCCCTGTTCTGGTGACGGCTGAAACCGCTTGTCGCAGACATCCCCGTCGGGACCTGTCAGCAAGCGGCGAAGCATCTGCCGATTCCGAGGAAGGCGGCACGACGGTCGTCACGAATCTGTTTGCGATGTCGGCGTCTTGAAGGGGCATGAAGTCCCGGCGCCTGTCGCAGAGATAGGTCGATACCGGCTCGGCGCAAGGTGCCGCCGCCCAGAAAATTCGAGATCGACGAAAAACGGCGCCCTTTCGGGGCGCCGCGTCGTGTCGTGTCGGGCGGGCCTTCCCGCCTCAGAACTCTTCCCAGCCTGCATCCTGGGCGCGGCCATTGGCGACCTTGCGCGGGGCGGGGGCGGCCTTGGACTGGGCGAAGGCGGCCTCGGCGAGCTTGCGCAGCCGCTCCGGCTCGGCCGCCGGAGCCTTGGCGGATGCGGCCGGGGCGGCTGCCGTGACGGCGACAGGGCGCGCCGCGGCGCGAGGCGCGGCTTTCGCCGGGCGCGCTGCCGGGACAGGCTGCGGATAGCCTGACTGCCCCACCGCCTCGCGGCTGGTGCGGAAGGTCGCGACCAGCTCGTTGAGCTGGCCGATCCGGCCGGAAAGCGCATTGGCGGAAGCGGCGCTCTGTTCGGCCAGCGCCGCGTTCTGCTGGGT
>NZ_JBFTKQ010000030.1:0-40834 GCF_056396025.1 Allobosea sp. 05T438 | reverse complement strand
TTTAAAGCCCAAATCGTCCCTGGAAACGCCTCACCGCAAACCCAGGACGCCTAAGGCCCAATCGTTGACGCGGGGTGGAGCAGCCCGGTAGCTCGTCAGGCTCATAACCTGAAGGTCGTCAGTTCAAATCTGGCCCCCGCAACCACTGATGCAGACACTCCCGCGAGCCCAGCTTCGGGAGTGTTTGTGTTTTTACCGCCAAGGCCTTGGCGGGCGGTCCATTCCATGATGGTCGCCAGCTCGCCGTGCAGGGTCGCGAACACCTCGCCGCGGCCAAGACCGGGCACCAGCACGATCTTCTCGATCAGCAGGCGCAGCGCCTGCGCGGCCTCTGGGCGCTCCTCCGGCCGGTTCAGCGCTTCTGCCAGCCGCTCGACCTTCTGGGCATAGATCGCGGCCGCGTTGGGCAGCAGATCCAGCTTGTCATCAGGCACGTCCGCCAAGAGCCTTACCAGCTCGGTCTTGCGGCTCTCGAGACCGGTCATCTTGTCCTTCATCGAGGCGTGATACATGCCATCAGTGATTGCCTCGACAATCTGCGCGATCTGCTTTTCGATCCTGACGAGTTCAACGTTCCAGCCGTCGGCATTAGAGTGTCTTTCCCGGTTCAGGCGGTTGGTCTCCAGGGCGTAGGCCCGCATGGCTTCCTCGACCACATCAGGTGCCATCAGCCGGTCCTTGAGCCCTGCCAGGACGCGGGCTTCGAGATTGGCCCTGGGGATGGTCCGTGCGTTATTGCAAGTGCCCTTGCCGACATGGTTCCCGCAGGCGAAGCGGTCGGCCCCGCGCAGCGCGTACGGGCCACCGCAGCACCCGCAGGTGATCAGGCCCGAAAGCAGTGACCTCGGCCGCCTGGCGCGGTTGAGGCGATTCCGACGGTGATGCTCGCGCACCCCGGCCGTAACATTGGCAAACTTGGCAGCGATCTCCGCTTGCCTGGTGCGGACGGCTTGACAGAGCTCGTCGTCGACGATGCGCAGGTCAGGGACCTGCTTGACGATCCAGTCCGTCTCGGGGTTGAGGCGGGAGACCCGCATGCCGGTCGACGGGTCCTTCACATAGCGCAGCCGGTTCCAGATGAGGACGCCGGCGTAGAGCTCGTTGTTGACGATGCCTGTACCCCGCTTCACATGGCCACGAATGGTGGTGTCGCCCCAAGGCTTGCCGCCGGGACCGGGGACGCCCTCTTCGTTCAGCGTGCGCGCTATGGTGCGGGGAGCGACCCCGGCCGCGAACAACCGGAAGATGCGGCGCACCGTCTCGGCTTCCTTCGCATCAATCGTTCGATCCCCTCTGACGGGCTGTCCGTGACCATCAAACTGCTTCACGACCTTGTAACCGTAGCAGAGGCCGCCGCCGGACTTCCCCGCCTGTACGCGCCCGCTCATACCCCGCCGGGTCTTCTCGGCGATGGCCTTCAGGGCAAGCTCGTTCATCGTGCCGGTCAAGCCGACATGCAGTTCGCTGATTTGCCCCTCAGATAACGTGACGATCGGAACGCCGGCGAACTTGAGGCGCTTGTAGAGCGCGGCGACATCGGCTTGGTCGCGCGAGATGCGGTCCAGTGCTTCGGACAGCACGAGATCGAACATTCCGGACTGCGCATCTTGCAGAAGGATCTGGATGCCAGGTCGCAGGATCATGCTCGCCCCGGAAATCGCGGCATCCTTGTAGGTGCCGACGACGTTCCAACCCTCGCGCTCGGCTCGCTCCCTGCAGATCCGGAACTGGTCGTCGATCGAGGCCGCACGCTGATGATCCGACGAATAGCGGGCGTAGATCACCACGCGCGGGGTTGGGACAGCTTTGTCCGGGTTCTTGGTCATCATCTGGTCTCTGGGGTCATCCAACATCTCAGCGCAATCGGAGCGTCAACTAGGTTCCTTCTTCTGGTCCTTCGGCATCTGCTCGCGCGCGATCTGGCGGCCGACCAAGCGGGCAATCTGGTTCACCGACGCGGCGACGTTGTGTCTGTCGCCTGGAGCTCTACTCCCTCGGCCTGTGCCAGATCCGCCGCGACGTGGCACCTCTGTATCCCGAGCGACGCGAGATTCGTCGGGCACGTGCGCAGGTTCAGGTGCACAAGGGCTTCCGCCCACAGGGTTGGAGACAGTCGGATCGCGATGATGCTTCGGCCGTTTGGCCATGGTGGCCTCCATGTGGGAGGCCAACCAAGTTCACCAGAATGCTGCCAGAATCCACAAATGGAATCGGGGCATCGCAGTTAGTGCGGCATCGGAAGGCCCGACGATAGAGTCGGCGGGGTGACCAGAGGGAGCGGAATTTCGACGGTTCTGACGACGATGTCGTAGTAGTCGCGCATTGCCGCCGCTGCGGCGGCGTCCTGCTCCGGCGAGATCTGAAGGCGGAGCCGTCCGCCCTGCTGCGGGAATACGTGCTTGGGCTCGAATCCGATAACTCGCCAACCCGTATTGGAACGGCGCAAGGTCACGATGCTGCCGTTGACCGCAAACCCATAGGCCCGTGCGGCTGGGCCCTTGATGGTATGGGTGGCGATAACGCCCTTGCGCTTGCCCTTCGGCATGCATATCCGGTCCAGCCTCCTCTCCGCGACGTCGGCGAGGTCAGCGACCTGATCGGTGCTGTGCGTCCACTTCCCGGTCAGGGACGAAGTGACCTCGAGCAGCGCATCTCGATTGGTAACGGCGACATTCAGCGTTCTCGGTTTTGGCATTGATCACTCCATTGGACGGTGGGATGACGACGGTCAGGAGCGTGGTGAGGTAAAACCCAAAATACCACCGATTGAATCGGGTCAAACGGTCCAAGCGTTAGAATAGGAGGATCGGGGTTTCCACCTCGAAGGCGCGCTCACCCTTAAGCGGTTCGACGTGGAACATCGCGCTCGCTGTCGCCTGGCGCGAAACGATCATGGCGTAGCTGCCAGCCATCGCTCCAGCGCAGAGGCCGGCCAGATCGTTATAGGCATGCTCGAACTCATCGCCAGCATCGAGGCTTGAAGCCAGTATGGCATCGAACACCATCCAGCCGGCATCGATGCTGCGGCCCATCCTCCTCTCACGGTCGACGAGGATGAACTCCTGCGCCATCAAGAGGGAGATGATCATCTTGCCAGTCCGAGCCCAATCGCCGATGGCAACTAACCATTGGTGCATCAGGGTCTGGTGAGCCTTGTCTCTCCAGATCTTGGCTGGATTCGTGCGACCGAGCACCGCCAGCATGAAACGGTCAACTTCATCGACCTGATGGCTCTCGCCAATGCTCGGGTTAGGAACACCATCGATGGTTTGATTGATCGTCCCACGCTTCAGAGGACGAGGGTTGCCCGTGTAGAGAGCTTTGTGAAGCTTTCGAAGATTGGGAGTCTGTCGGTCCGCGAGGTCGAGGGCCTTGAAGGCGGCCTTGATGAGATGGAAGAGAAAGGCCTCGCGTTGAGCGAATGTCGGCTTCTCGCAGCCAAATTTCAGGGAGGCGCAGGAATTAAACAAGGTGTCCGGAATGGCCTTGTTCCAGAATCCATTGCTGCAGGTCAAAAGCCATCGTCGGGTATCGATCCAGTTTTGAAATGACCTTGGTGAGCCCGGCCAATGGCCGTTGCTACCTTTGTCTTTCAACCTCTTATCTTCCGCGATGCTATGGCCAGAGCGGCGCTGGTCGTCGATCAGCGCTTCCTTTTCGACGTGATCGAAGAGCCGAAGAAGGAGATGAGTTAGGGCGAACTCATGAAGGCTTAGACCAGGCCTGCCAGCTTCTCGCGGAATGGAGACGATCTGGATATCTAGGTTACCCGGCTGCTCCGGAGATACGGGCTCTGGAGCGGTAGCGAATTGGTCGACGTTATTGGCACGGACGACGACCCGTCCATCCTCCACGGTCGTGGCATGAACCGCCAGAGGCAGATACAGGTTAGCGCGAGGATCCAGGCCTTTGGTTATACCGCTCAGGCTCACCGCCGGCCTGACCATCCTCGGCGGCTTTTTGCGGATTTTCTTTCCTTTGGTTGGCTGTGCGTTATTTGTTGGCTCATCCAGAACGGCTTCGGAAGGATCTTTGATGACATACGACTGCTTGATGTAGTGCGGCGACGGTATCGTCGCCGCGAACGCAGGCTGCCCATTCGGCATAGTGCCGTACTTTCGGAAAATATACTGGCCGATGTGGATTGCGTTATCATGGGGGATAACGACGCAATCCAGATGGTTCATGCCGGCTGAACTTGCGGCATGCAGGAGGTCGCAACCTGCAACCAAAATATATGCGCCGTTCTTGGTCGGGTGAGTAACGACGAGGGGATGGGGTCGGTAGCGACCCTGGCGATTTTCCTTGGACCACCACTGATATTGGAGAAATTCGGGCACCTCCACGGCGTCAAGTGCGAGATTCTCTAGGGCTTCGCCCATCAGCTTCTTGCCAGTTGCGATCCCCTCGTTCAGAGCGCTGTCGATGTCGCAGAGGCGCACCACCTCCGAGCCGACCCAGCCTAATTCCGCAAAATTGGCAGGGTGGTATTCGGCGGCCTTGGAAACCGCAGGCTGACGTGACTTCGGGATCTGGCAGCTCATGTGACGACGCTCTCGTTCGAATCAGTTGTTCGAACAAAGGGTGAACTGCATTCCGTTTGCCGCAACTGGAGTCATCAGTGATAGTTAATGGATGGCCAGCAGGGCTACTTCACCGCCATTTTCTCCTGATACCTTGCACGCTCGACTACGACGGCTCCGTCGGCATCCCCGACGATATAATGCTCACGCGTGATCCATCCGCACTCGCTGTCAACCGCGGCGGCACGCGCGGTACCCTCTGACGCCGGGAGAAGGAAAGGCGTCGTGCCACGGGCCATGATGGGGTAGGTTTCTTTTCGAAGCTCGGCCGATTGCGCGACCAAGCCCAGAATGATCACGGCTCGAGCACCCCCAGCCCTGGCGCTGGCGGCCTCATCACGGCCGAACACAGCGTAGTTGCCATGGTGAATCCCGTCGATCACCACGACATGGCCCTTTGCCTCGCGCTGGAGCATCTGGTTGAGTTCCTGTCGTCCGGCCTCCGCGATCAGGGGCAGAACGGGACCTTCGAACCGGTCGTGGTTGGGATAATGGCCGACCGAGGACAGAAACCTGGCATGCATGCCTAGTTTCGCACAAACGGCGTAGGCGCGGGGAGCGGGCATCGTGACCTCCGATGATGAGCCGGCCAGCGCGGTGGTGGGCCGGAGCTGTTGTGAAGGTCAACTGACTGATCGCATCGCGGCACGAAACACCACAGATAGAATCGGGGCAAAGCAACTTTTTTGGCTACGGGGGGTGAGACCCAGCTTCGTATCCCGCTAATTGGCGCTTACGTTATCCGTGCGCCGATCTCGGCAGAATCCGCCCGTAGAAACCCTGTCCTCGACATTTGAAGTTGACGGGCGTCGTGCGCGAGGCAGGATTGGTGACTGAATCGTGGATTATGATCTCGGCGATCCGCACAAGCTGATCGGCGTCGCGCATGCCCGATGACGAAAACCTTGTGCAGGCTCACGAAGAGACGCTTCGCGACGCCCGGCAAACGACTGGCAACCGCTGGATTGCGGTGATCCTGGCCGCAGCCACAGGCATGGATGAAGACAAGCTGGCCCGCCACATAGTGCGCCAGGACGGCGGCCTGCGAAACGGCGTCACACTGAAGGGACAAAAGCTCTTCCCCGCCGACCTGCGGTGACTATACCTCCCTTCGCCGGCTGACCACGCCGCTGCCGTCGGGCACGATATACGTACCTGGAGCCATCTTGCTGTGCTTATTTCCTTGCGGCCCAACAACATGTTTCGTCGTTAACTTCTTTTCAATCTGTTCGTGAGGAGTGAGGCATTCCGCGCCTCGCGTTTCTCTTCCCCTTTGACCTAAAGGTACTCTACGACCCGTTAGGGTCGTCAGCACATCCGTCTTGATTTGAGTTTCCGTCCAAGCCCGCGCTTACCAATCACACGATCATATCTACGCTGAAGGCTCGAGCGAAGGCGGAGGGTCGTAGGGCAGGCATAGTGCCATATATCAGTAGAGCGAATATTTTATACATAATGTCATTTAATAATAAAAATTTCAGTATTTGCTTCCCTTCATAAAGCGTCACGCGCGGGGCGGGTTAATATTAGTGTGCTTAGCGAATCGAACATCTCCCAAGCAAGGTGTTGGCATCATTGATGCGGCGATGGGTAAGCTTGGGAGATGATATGGAAAGAGAATTCTCTGCTCGTGTCACTATGAAGGACGTTCGCGACAGCTTCACCGTCAGAGAGCGCCTCTTCCTAGGGTTGGCAGCATTAGAATGCGAGGTCCGTTCGACACGGGATTTCGCCGTGTCGATCTACCTTGCCTTATCCACCAGCGATTATCTGCTGGGAGAGGCTCGTAAATTGAGCATCATCCCTGCCGTGCTCTCCTCGAAGGTCGGCACTCTCTCAATGCCGACCGGGCGGCTGCTCCTGAAAGTGCTTCGCGATATTTCTGGCACTCACACGAGCGATCTTGCCTACAAGGGCGGATTTCAGGACGTGCTGCGCCTTCACGGCCTCCTTGATGTTCCCGAGCAGGCCTCTATCGGACTGGCGGTCGTCCGCCTTCCGAACGGCGACGTCGTAGAGTCTGCGCTGGATCGGAGAACCTATCGCCTCGCCCTGTCTCGCACCTCGCCGTTCGACATAATGGGTGCGAGTTCTCAAGTCTTCAGCATCGCGCGAGAGGCATTGGAGGGAACAGCGCCGCCGAGCAAAATGAAGCACATGAACATCCTGCTGCACTTAATTGCAGCGGAGAATGAACTGCTCCTTCTTCGGCTTGAAGAAGGAGACCGCGACTTCCGGGTTATTCCACTCGATGAGAGAGCCCTCCGCTACGACCTGGTAGAGGGTGTCGAACGCCGGTACTTTATCGAGGGAGTCAACGCTCCCCTGTTTAACAAGTGACCTGACGCAGTTTGCGTCAGAGGCGGCACGTGAGTTCCCCGGGCGTCGCCTCGGCCACACCGTACCGCAGCGTGACACAGCACTCGAACATGGCGTTGGGGATAGCCTATTCCAGAATTTGTTGCTGCAGGCGAAGAGGTCCTTTCGCGTCTCGTCCCAGATCTGGAACGAGCGAGGCGAGCCGGCCAATGACCGTTACGCCTCCTGTCCTGAGCAATACTGACCCGGCCCGGCACCGGTCATGGGTCGGGGCCAGCATCCTGAGGTGCTGAAGCCAAGCGCCGGCGCGGGAAGCGCCGGCCTTGGCCCTGGAGGTCACCCAGTGATCGCATCGTGGCCGAAAAGACCATCGATGGAATGGGGACAGGAGCCGATTTTCTACGCCACCGGGCGGAACGCCTGCCCGTAGCCTTGCGCCCTGGACTTCCAGCTCGCGGTGACGGGGGCCCTCCGGTTAACGACATGGTCGTGGACGATGCGCTCGGCGATGCGGATGAGGCGGTCGGCATCGAAGCCCTTCGGCCGGAAGACGTAGAACTCCTGCGCCCGGCTGGGGCGCATGATCGCGCCGAAGCCGTAGGCCGTGGCGCGCATGGCCTCCTGCGGCGCGATCCCGAGCAGGGCGCAGTGGGCTCGCCCGGCCGGGCTCTGGAGCCAGGGATTGAGCGCGGCGTTGCGCATCTGGTGGTGCAGGCGCTTGTCGAACTCGCGGATTGAGAGGTCGTGCGGCAGGCGGACCGCGAGGCAGCGCTCGGCGAGCGCGACCGGCGAACCCTCGAGCGGCTTGTCGTTCGGCAGGATGTGCTGCGCCATCCAGTTGTCGTAGCCGAGATCGGAACAGGGCAAGCCGTCCGTGCTGGTGGTCAGCGCGCCGTAGTGGTCGGCATTCAGCTCGCGCAGCCGATCACGCAGATTCACCTGCGCGGTGACCGAGACCTTGTGGATCGGCATCCTCAGTCGTCGGGCGAGACCGAGGAGACCGGTCGCGACCGTCGGACTGCTGTGGTCCTCGCCGCAGCCGGCGACGTAGATGAAGACCAGCCGCCCCGATCGATAGGTCCTGGTGAAGAGCTCGTCGGTGAAGTCGTCGTCCGCCAGGGGCAGGAGCGCCTTGCCGCCGACGCGGGGCCAGCGCGTCGGGAACCAGTGTGTCACGGCGCCGGCGGAGCCCTCCGGCAGCAGCGCGCTGCCGATCAGGCGGTTCGGTCCGGTGGCAGGCCCGGTGCCGGTGGTCTTGTTGTTGGGGGTCTTGGTGTCTGTGGTGGCTTCCGTCTTCATGGTCTTGCTCTTTCTGTCGTGTCGGGTTTCCGGGGGCATTCCCGTTCTCACCCTCACTCTCGTCTCCTTTCTTTGGTTGCGACCGATCGGATGAACCCGATCGGTTCCCTCGCGCCCTGCTTGCCGGCCACGGCCTCCGCATCGGCGACGTCGTCGACGGTGAGATGACGCCGCCCGGCCTGCGCCGCGAATCCGAGCGCCAGGGCGACGAGCCGCCGAATGCCGCGCGGATTGGAGCTGGCGAGGCGTGCGATGACCGCGGCGTCCGGCTGCGCAAAGGCATCGCCATGCACCGCAAGGATCTCGGCGGCGATGTGGTCGGCAATCGCGCGCAGCGTGGCGCCGTCTGGCGGTGTCACCGCGACGACGAGAAAGCGGTCCTGGATAAACGGGGGCAGCGCCTCAAGATCGTTCGCGGTCGCGATGATCAGGCAGTGTGACAAGTCGAACGGGACGCGCAGATATTCGTCGACGAGCGCGCGGGCGTTTTCCGGCTCGAGCAGGCCGAGAAGCGCGTTGTAGGGCTTCTCGGTCGAATGGGTGACGAACTTGTCGACCTCGTCGAGAACGATCAAAGGATTGCCGGTTTCACCGCCGAGCAGCGCTTCGGTCAGCACGCCCATGCGCGCTCCACGCCAGGTGGGCGGGTGACCGACGAGGAGCGCCTGTGCATCGGAGTTGGTCGCGCAGCTGAAGGCATGCTGCTCGACACCGAGCGCCTCGGCGAGGCGGCGCGAGAAGTGGGTCTTGCCAAGTCCCGGTGGCCCGACCAGCAGAAGCGGTGGGAAGGCGATACTGGTGCCCGATACGGCGGAGAGTGCGACGGCGCGCTCGACCAAGGCAATGACCTCGACGAAGCCTGGGCACTCCTGGCGCAACCGTCTGAGGCGCTCGCCCATGGTCGGCTCGGCGACGACGAGGCGACGCAGCGGTTCATGGCCAGCGAGCGAACGCAATTGCGCCAGCCGCGGCTGCTCGTCACTGGAAACGGAGGTCACGGACGGTCCGTCCTCGCTAGATGCACCGCCATCGGCAAGCCTGATCTGCTTGAGCAAAGCGGCCCTGTCGAAGATCGCGACCGAGCGCCCGCCCGTGGAGCTAGCTGCAGCAGGCTCTTGCTGGCCAAGCTCTTCCTGAGAGTGAGACATCGCCCCATCGGCGCGTTGCCGGCGCAGATGGCTGAGCAGGATGTGACACTCGTGGTCGCGCCAGCTCTGCTCGAACTCTGCCTCGGTGTACTCGGACGAGACGGCTGTCGGAGTCTTCATGTCCCGTCTCACAGCTCGACGCCGCCGAGGATGGTCACGAAGGGTGGTCCTTGCCGGGCGATCCGACGTCCGACGCTGAGCGCAATCTCGACCAGTGCCCGCATCGGATCGGGATCGGCGGTGCGTTCGGTGATCAGCCGTTCCACCTCCATCTTGACGATGAGATCGTCGGAACTGCGGGCCGGCCACAGCCCGATCCGGCAGAGCTTGGCATAGGCAAGGATCAGCGCGCCGCGGCTGGCGCCGTACCAGAACGCAGGCGTTGGCTCGGCCTGTGACCAGGTCTCGATCGCCGCGAACAGCGTCCTCGCCTCGTCCAGGAGAAGAACGAGATCGGGCGGATCGAAGAAGAACGCTTCCAGCGCCGGCCCATGCTCGACATGATAGACGCCAGGTTCGCCAGCGGTGCCGTCGCCCGGCTTCGGCAGGACGGCGCCGCTGAAGCGCAGGGCCACGTCCTCCATGCCGGGCGGAAGGCGCTCGCCGATGACGAGACGCGGATGGCGGTCGGCGAAGGGCGGACGCAATGCCCGGTTCATCAGCGCGGGATCGTGGACGCCTTGGCCGGACTGATACAGCTTGCCCCGCTCCTTGACGAGCATGGCCCTGGCGAAGCGATCCTCGGACGTCACCGCCGGCACCAGCAGCATCGCGATCTCGCTGGCATGGGACAGAAGCGCGAGCGCGTTACCGATGTCGACCAAGTGCTCAAGCGCCGACGGATCGGCTTCGGCGAACGTGAGGAAGCGCTCGTATTGCTGCGCATGCACCAGCGCGCGATCGCGCAGGCTGAGGATCTGCGGGAGCCGTTCGAGCAGCCCAGCATGGCGCTCCAGCTCGTCCGGCGTCTCCGGCATGAGTTGATCGAGCGCAGCGAGGTCGTCGATGACGGGCGTGCCGTTCGTCGTGAACTCGAGATCGCGCAAAGACGCTGTGATGTTATCGGTCATGGTCTGCTTGGTTCCCGAGGGGCGGCCTGTCCGCCCTTTCACCCCTCGGTCTCCGCCATGACGAAAGGCGCGCCTTGAAAGCGCGCCTTTCCGAGTTCTAGGTTCCGATCGCGACGCGGCTGTCAGTCGTGTTCGTCGACGTTGATGAAGCGCGAGCTCTGCCCCGCCACCGTCTCGCCCTGCCCGAAGGCGATCTCCCAGAGCGCGCCGAGCCGGGCCGGATCGGCATCGCGCGAGCGGACGAGGTCACGTGCGGCGATCTTGACGCCCACGTCTGTCTTCGACCGCGCCGGCCACAGCGCGATGCGCAGGAGGCGGGCGTAGGCGAGGATCAGCCCGCCCTCGATGATCTCGGTCCCTATGATGCCCGGCCGACCACGCGCCAGCGTCTCGTCGACCAGCGTCAGAGCCTGACGGGCGCTGTCGAGCAGGCCGCCGAGATCTGGCACGGCGGCGAAGTAGGCCTTGAGGCTGATGGCGTCTTCCAGCCGGTACATGCCGGGTTCACCCGGCTCGTTTTCGGCCGCGAGCTTCGGCTCCAGGGCTCCGACCCGGCGCGCCATCGTCTTGATCATCGCCTCGATCGCCTGAGCGCCTTCAGGCATCGTCAGATGCATGGGCTGGCGATCGAGCTCGCCGACGGCCCGGCGGGCCAGCGCGACGTCCTCGCCGTCGCCGTTCTGATGAGCGTGGCGGAGCAGGCTGCGGCCGAACTGCTCTTTCGCCCAGGCATCATCCTCGGATCCCGTCGGAAGCAGGAGGAGCGTCAGGTTCGAGGCATTGGTCAGGATCGTCAGAGCATTGGCGACATCGATCCACTCTTCGACCTGCCCCGGCTCACGCGCGATCAGCCCGATCAGCCGGCGAACCTGCTGCGTGTGGGCCTGGCCCCGGCTGCGAACCGGGAGCAGGCTCGGTGCATGCTGCCGGAAGATGATCAGTTCGTCGATGTCGGACGATGCATGCGTGGGGACGAGCCGCTCCAGAGCGGCGAGATCGTCGAGAACAGGTTGTGAGATCGGGTCGAGGGCGATGGTGCTGAGAAGCTCGTCGCGCAGGGTCTTGGTCTTCATGGTCTTTCCTTCGAGTCCTTAGGGGTGACGGTGTCGTTCCGTCGAAATTCCTCCTCTCTCCTGGTCCCTGGCCCACGCCCTGCCAGCGTGGGAACGCAGCAGGCAGCGCCGGTGAGGACGCTGCCTGCTTGATTGCCCCTATGCCAGGTCACGGTCACACGCCTCGGCCGAGCCCGCCTATTCCGCGTCGAACAGAGCGGCGATGCGCACGCCGAGCCCAAGCGCCAGAAGGCTGACCTCGTCGAGGTGGGCGTAAGCTGTCGCGCCTTCGATTGCCTGAAGGCGGCCCCTGGCGATACCGGTGGCGCGGCCAAGATCGTCGATCGTCAGGCCACGCTCTGCGCGCAATCGTCGTAGATTGCGGGCAAGGAGCTCGGCAGGCTTCAGCGGTTGAGATGGATTCATGGGGGTTCCTTTCCAAATGGATCGGAAGGTCCCTTTTGCGATCGAAGCCTGAGGCCTCTTCGCAAGCCGCTAACACATCAAAGACAGCGCCCGAGAAGGCGCTGCCCTGATGGTTTGAGGGCCTGACCGTCAGGCGCTCAGACGAGCTCGCTCCACTCGAAGACGAGCCTGTCGCGGGCCCCATCCGGCAGCGACTTGACCCAGGCGGCATCGGCGGTGACGTGCCTCACGGCCGCCTGCATGTGCACCGGGTCGCCGATGATGCCGCGCAGGTTGACGAGGTCGACAACCTCTCGCTTCGTCGCCAGGCTTTCCCGGTTGTGCACCGGCCAGATCATGGCCCGCGCTGCGGCGAGGTAGCCGGCGATGCGCGCGCCTTCCGCCGCGACCATCAGATCGGCGCCGTTCTCCGGCCCCCGCGCCGCGAGCGCGATCAGCCGGTCGCAGGTCGCGAACATCTGGCGGGCTCGCGCGAGCAGATGATCAAGATCGGGGGCGGATTGTGCGAAGCCGACCCAGCTCGCGATCTGGTTGTGCGCGAAGGTCGGCGGCCCACCCCGGAGCGCCAAGCCGGCAGTGAGATCCCAGCGCTCGAGCGGCCAGGTCGCGAGACCCTGGCTGGAGCCCTGCGGCGTGGCAGGCGCGGGCGGCAACATCAGCTCCGGCACGGCGAAGGCCGCGCGCTTCCAGCGCAGGCGCCGGGCGAGCGACGGCTCCATCGAGACGGCATAGTCCGGCTCATGCCGGTGATGCAGCGCGCCGGTCTTCTCGGCCAGAGCGAGCTTCGCCTCGGCCTGGTCGAGATCGTCGGCTGGCCAGATCGCCGTGAGGGCGACGAAGCTGAGGCCCATGATCTGCAGGCCGGCGCAGGCGAGCTCGCCGTCCCGGTTGCCAGCCTCCTTGGCCAGGAACATCCGGAACTCCTCGGACTGCAGCGCCTTGGCGTTGCGGGCGGCGGCCTTGAGGTCGATGGGATGGCGCCGGAAGGCGACGAGCTCGTCCAGGCTGGGATCGTCGCTCGCGATGAGATGGGTCACGAGGGCGATGGGATCGGCGAGCGCGGTGCCGCCGGGCTCAACAGGGAGCTGATCGCTGAGCGGCGCGAGCGAGCGCCCGTTGCCCTGGTCGTTCTTGGTCATCTTGAGATCTTTCATGTGGGTACAGCCCTATCGGCTGCGCTTTCCCCTCCGTGCTTCCAGAATCGAAAGAGGCGCCCGTTCAGGACGCCTCCTCATCGCGATGATCTGTGTTGGCCCGCCTGGTTGTCGATCAGACGATCGGGATCCAGTCGGGATGCAGTTCGAGCGTGGCGCTGAACCTGAACGCCCTCGCGATCCAGTTGGCCTGCGAGATCACATGCCGGATGGCTGCCTGCTGATGAAGCGGATCGCCGCGGCAGGCCCGGTCATTGATGCACGTGACCAGCCTGAGCTTGGCCTGCGCATCCGCCGAATGCAGCATCGCCGGCCAGATCGCGGCGCGGGCCGCGGCGAGATAGGCCAGGATGCGGGCGCCCTGCGCCCCGCGCCGCAGGTCAGACGCATCTGCGGTCTCATGATCGGCCAGCTCATCGAGCCGGTCGGCGATGGCGATCATCGCCATGAAGCGATCGACGCAATCCGAGATGGCGGGATACGCATCGGTGAAGCCAGCCCAGCGGGCCACCTGAGCATCCGTCAGCGTCATCTCACCTCCGCCACGCGGGAGCCTATCGCCGAGGTCGAACCGCGACAGTGGCCAGCTCGCCAGTCCCCGGTCATTCGGTGACGGGGGCGGCGGAGCCGGCGGCACGATCCCTTCGCCGACCGCGAAGGCGGCCCGGTGCAGCCGGATGCGGGCCGCCGTCTCGGCCGTCAGCATCGGAGCCACGCCGTAAGCGGTATCCTCGCCATGCATCCGCGTCTCCCGAGCCAAGCCCTGCTTGGCGTCGGCCCCCTCGATCGTGTCCGTCGGCCAGATCGTGACGATCGCGGTGCAGCTCAGGCCGAAGATCTTCAGCCCCACCTGGGCCATCTTGTGCTCATGGGTCTGATCCAGACCGAAGGGCAACCGCGAAGCCTCGTCGTCGCAGCGCTTCGCCTCCCGCGCGAAAGCCTTGAGATCGGGCCGGCTTTCGCGGAAGGCGAGGAGCTCGGCGAACGTGGGATCCCCGCCGGCCTGCCCGCTGATCCAGGCAAGCGGATCTCGGAGCGGTCCAGACGATCCACCGCCCTCATCTTGCGCATTGCTGACCGACGGCACGAGGCCGCGGTCCTGGTTGGTCTTGGTCATCTTAAGTTCTTTCATGTGGGTACAGCCCTATCGGCTGCGCTGTCCCCCGCTCTTCTCAGAATCGACGAAGGCGCCGTCGCCAGCCCCTTCGTCATCATCGTCACTGTCTTTGTCGGCGTGGCTCAGGCCGCACAGGCGAAGCTCTGGCTGCGCTCGCCGAGCCAACGCTCGATCGCATCGAGCAGGGCATGGCGGGCAGCATCCTCGACCGGCAGCGTCTGGCGCAGGGTCGCGACCTCGGCGAGTGCCTTCGGCAGCGTGAGCCAAGGCACGTCGGCGTCCGTCATCAGCCGCTGGCGCAGCCAGGCCTGGCCCTTCTGCCAGGCCATTGGCGATAGCGACTGCGGCGCCTCCATCAGCATGAGCCGATTGGCGAAGGCCTTCAGCCGTTCGTCAGAGAAGACGGCCGCGATCTCGGGGCGCTGATCCCAGGGCGAGGCATGCCAGCGGGCGCAGGTGCGGGCGTCGTCATGCGAGAGGAAGCCGCCTGAGTAGAGCGTCGCCTCGTGATGCGGGGACGGCTCACGGTCGGCGAAGCGAGCCAGCATTGCAGCTGCGAGGTTGGCCCGGAACCCGGCATGCTCGCGGATGCGGGCGGCGCGCTCGTGGTAGAGCGCAAGATCCCGCTGATCGTCGGGCAAAGCGTGGCAGCCCTGCTCGTAACCGACCAGGATCGGCTGGGCATTGGTCTTGACCGTCCGGATCGGTCGGACGCCGCGTGCCGAGAACAGCGCCACGATCTCATCGATCGGCAGATCGAGATAATCAGCCGGATCGACCATCAGATCGACGGCAGCCCAGGACGTCGCGATCTCCGGGTGCGGCGTCACCCCGACCACCGGGGTCAGCCTCGACAATCCTCCGAGGAGGACGACCTCCCGGCCGGCGAGCATCCGGCTCGGTACACCCTTGTCGGCGAGGCTGAGCAGCGTCGCCACGGTGGTCGGCGCGACCTCGCGCAGATGCCGCAGCAAGGCGAGTGTCGCCCTGGTGTCGGCCATGGCGTCATGCGCTTCGTCCTCGGACAGCGCGATGCCATTGGCGCGGCAGATCTCGCCGAGCTTGAAGCTGGGCTTGCCCGTCGCGCCAAGTGGAATGGCGATCGCATCGGGCTCGAGCATCGCCACCGCCCTGACCATCGTCAGCAGGTCGGCGCGGCGATGACCGCTGAGCGAGGTCGCATAAGGCGGCATCAGATGCGTGAAGAAGGCGTGCCGCAGCATCTCCTCATCGAACTTCAGGGTGTTATAGCCGATGATGGTCGCTGGCGACCAAGCCTCCAGCGCCCTGGCGATGATGCCGAGCATCTCGCAGCACGACAGCGGCGCCTGCTCGAGCTGTTCGGGACGGATGCCGGTGGTCAGGAGGGCGGCGGGCGCCGGCACGATATGAGCCGGTAGCCGACAGCGCAGCGAGAGCTCGCCCAGCGGCTTCAGCTCGGCATCGGTGTGGATCATCGCCGCCTGCAGCGGCACGTTCCAGGCCGGTTCCAGACCTGAGGTCTCGAGGTCGTAGATCACGAAGGACATCGCTTCTCAGTCCTCAGTGACGGCTCGGCGAGCCGCCGGGCTCGACCGCGATCTTGTTGAGGTTGATGCCGAGCTCGCGCGCATCCTGCTGCATCGCCGCCTCGACCATCACGGCGGTGCGGGTCCGGGCGATCTCGTCTGCGTCGAAGGCCATGGCCTCATAGACCATGATCTTAGTCTCGAGGTGCCTGGTCTCGCGTGCTGGCGCTTCCGCCAGCAGGAAGGCGAAGAAGCGCGCGGTCGCCCGCGCGCCTTCCGCCAGCTGTAGAGCGGTCAGCCCGCCATGGTCCGGGAAGCCCCTGTCCGTCTGCTGCTCGAGCAGCAGCGCATGCGCCATCGCTTCCTGCCAGAGCCAGTAGAACCGCTCTGGCCTGTCCGTCGTCATCCGGTAGCTGCGCGCATACCGCGCCAGGTGGTCCGCGCTCGGGCGCGCCTCGTCCCGGGCGGTGTCGCCGCCCTCGTTCATCGTTTTCATTGCCAATAGTCCGGGCTCGCTTCAACCCGGAACGGCACGGCGGCTCACTTCTCGGGGGTTCCCTTGATTGGGTTCCGCTTCTCCGCCTGATCTTGTTCTCGGCAGCATCAGAGGCGCGGCAACGCGCAGGTGTGGCCCTTTTCGGACGCTCAGGATGTCCGGTCTCGGGAAGCCTAACCCGCATGCAGCGCGAACCACGGGCGGGCGCACCATTCAGCTTGCCGCAGGCAGCCTGTCGAATAGCTCGTCGAGCGTGATCGGATATCCGCGCAGGAACCGCTCGCCCTGGCCGAAGCCGAGCCTTATCCCAAAGGTCGCGCAGAGGTCGCGGATCGTGTTGTCGAGCCGGACGCACGCCTCAACCGGATGCCCCCGAGCAGTGATGCGCGCCTACTCCCCCGCCTTCATCTGCCTGGCGTAGATGTCCTTGTAAGTGTCGCGCAGCAGGTTCTTCTGGACCTTGCCCATGGTGTTGCGCGGCAGGTCGTCGACGATGAAGACCTGCTTGGGCAGCTTGAACTTGGCGAGGCGCTGGTCGAGCGCCTTGGAGATCGAGGCTGCCGTGATGTCGGCGCCCGGCTTGACCACGACCACGGCGGTGACGCCCTCGCCGAAATCGGGATGCGGGCAGCCGATCACGGCGCTCTCGATCACGCCAGGCATGTCGTCGATCTCGGCCTCGACCTCCTTGGGATAGACGTTGTAGCCGCCGGTGATGATCAGGTCCTTGCCGCGCCCAAGGATGTGGACGTAGCCGGCCAGGTCGATCTTGCCGAGGTCGCCGGTGATGAAGAAGCCGTCGGGGCGGAACTCGGCCGCGGTCTTCTCAGGATTGCGCCAATAGCCCTTGAAGACGTTGGGGCCCTTGACCTCGATCATGCCGATCTCGTCGCGCGCCAGCTCCTTGCCGGTCTCCGGCTCGGTGACGCGAGCGGAGACGCCGGGCAGCGGGAAGCCGACCGTGCCGGCGACACGCTCGCCCTCATAGGGGTTCGAGGTGTTCATATTGGTCTCGGTCATGCCGTAGCGCTCGAGGATGGCGTGGGAGGTAGCCTCGCGCCATTCACGATGCGTCTCCGCCAGCAGTGGCGCCGAGCCGGAGACGAACAGGCGCATATGGGCAGTCGTCGCCTTGTCCAGGCGCTTGTCCTGCAACAACCGGACATAGAAGGTCGGCACGCCCATCATGCTGGTCGCCTGCGGCAGGTATTTGAAGACCTGGTCCGGATCGAATTTCGGCAGCAGGATCATCGCGGCGCCGGCAAACAGGACGCAATTCGTGGCGACGAAGAGGCCGTGGGTGTGGAAGATCGGCAAGGCGTGCAGCAGCACGTCGTCCTTTGTGAAGCGCCAGTAGTCGACCAGCGCCAGCGCGTTCGAGGCGAGGTTGTCGTGGCTGAGCATGGCGCCCTTGGAGCGCCCGGTCGTGCCCGAGGTGTAGAGGATCGCCGCGAGATCGTCCGGCCCGCGCGCGACATCGCTGAAAGCCGTCGCGGCCGCAGCCGCCTTGTCGAGCAAGCTGCCGATCGAGACGCCGAGCGTCTCCAGTTTCGCGCCGGCCTTGTCGGCATAGGGTTTTAGCGCCTCCGTCTTGGCGGGATCGCAGACGAAGACGGTGGGTTCTGCGTCACCTAGGAAATACTCGATCTCGGCGGGGGTATAGGCTGAGTTCAGCGGCAGGAAAATCGCACCGGCACGGACCGTGCCGAGATAGAGCATCAGCGCCTCAAAACTCTTCTCGACCTGGACGGCGACGCGATCGCCGGGCTTGACGCCGAGCGCGACCAGCACATTGGCGAAGCGAGCCGAGGCGTCGAGCATGTCGGCATAGGCATAGCGGCGGCCGTCATCGAGCAGCGCGAAAGGAGCCGAAGGCGCGGGGATGCGCGCGCGGACGAGGTCGAACAGGTAGTTGCCCATGATCACGATATTCCGATGAAGGATTGGGTGCTGTCGCGTTCAGGCGACCAGAATTGCCTCGAGGATGGCGAGACCCTCATCGACGATATCGTCGGACGCCGTCAGGGGGACCAGCAGACGCACGGTGTTCGCCGTCGTGCCGCAGGACAGCAGGATCAACCCGTTCTGGTAGGCGCGCTGAAGAACACGCGCGGTCTGTTCCGCATCGGGTATATTGGAACCGTGCTCCTTGACGATATCGAAAGCGATCATGGCGCCAAGACCGCGAGACGGCGAGATCGGCAGCAGGTGATTGGCACGCGCCATCCTGTCCACAGCGCTGCGCAAGCGTGCACCGATTGCGTTGGCGCGCTCGATCAGGCGCTCGTCCTCGATGACATCGAGCACGGCAAGCGCAGCCGCGCAGGCAAGGGGATTGCCGGCATAGGTTCCACCGAGACCGCCGGGCTCCGCCGCATCCATGATTGGCGCGCGCCCGGTGACCCCCGAAAGCGGAAAGCCGCCCGCCAGGCTCTTGGCAACGCAGATCAGGTCCGGTTCGACATCATAGTGTTCCATCGCGAACATCGCGCCGGTTCGGCCGAAGCCGGTTTGCACCTCATCCGCGATCAGCACGATGCCGTGCTCGTCGCAGATTGCGCGCAGCCCCTTCAGAAGCTCCGGAGGCGCCTGATGGAAGCCGCCTTCACCCTGGACCGGTTCGATGATGATGGCCGCGACGCGGGCGGGATCGACGTCGGCCTTGAAGATGAAATCGAGATGACGGAGTGCCATGTCCGTCGAGACGTCTGAACCCGCGATCGGGAAGGGCACATGCCAGACGTCCGGCAGGCTCGGTCCGAGGTTGCGCTTGTAGGGTCTGACCTTGCCGGTCATGGCCGAAGCCAGAATCGTGCGGCCGTGGAAAGCGCCGGTGAAGGCGATGATGCCCGGGCGCCCGGTCGCGGCGCGGGCGATCTTGACGGCATTCTCCGTCGCCTCGGCTCCCGTCGTAAAAAAGGCGGTCTTGACCGGCCCCGACACGGGAACGAGCCCGTTCAGGCGCTCCGCAAGCGCGACATAGGGCTCGTAGGCCAGAACCTGGAAACAGGTGTGCGTGAACCGATCGAGCTGGCGGCGCACCGCCTCCATGACGCGCGGATGCCGATGGCCGGTATTGAGGACGGCGATTCCTCCGGCAAAGTCGACGTAGCGCTTGCCTTCGACATCCCAGATCTCGCTGTTCAAGGCCCGCTCGGCGAAGAGCGGTGTCGCGTGGCCGATGCCGCGCACGACAGATGCGTTGCGGCGGGCAAGCAGTTCGGCGTTCGTCGACATCTGCATGAATCTCCTTTGAGGCCGGCGGAACCTACGGGGGACTCAATAGTCGATCCATCAGCTTTATCGCAGCGATTGGTCTGATTGATGCACGAATGATGCGAATAGGCCGCGCATCGGGGCTGCGGCCCGCCGATGATGCTGCGGATTGCACAGGCCGGAATGCAGATACGCAGGCGATCTACTCTCCGAAATCTCAGATGAAGCGCCTGCAATGCGATCGCGCGAGCAAATCTCTCAGCCCAAACCGTCAATGGTGCATTTAAGGTATCGAACGTGTCCCAAATTGCTGATTGTTCCCTGCGGCGCATTCCGGGACAGTCATGCCCGCCGAACCGGCTACAGATCGATCCAGGGAGCTTTGCCACCATGAGCGCAGACGACGCTTCGCGCGGCCCGTTATCCGGCATTCGCGTGATCGACGCGACGCATATGCTTGCCGGCCCCTATTGCACATGGCTGCTGGGAGCCCTTGGTGCCGACGTGATCAAGATCGAGCGGCGCGGGGCGGGCGATTTCACCCGCATCATCGCTCCGTTCCGGGATGAGAAGAGCATCTATTTCATGAGCGTCAACCGCAACAAGCGGAGCCTGACGCTCGACCTCAAGAGCCCGCGCGGGAAGGAAATCTTCGCGAAGCTGCTGGCCGGCGCCGACGTGTTCGTCGAGAACAACCGCGCCGGCGTCATGGATAGGCTCGGCTTCGGCTATGATGCCGCCGCGAAGATCAACCCTCGGCTGATCTATGCGTCGATCTCGGGCTTCGGCCAGACCGGGCCCTACAAGCACAAGCCCTCCTTCGACGCCATCGCGCAGGCCCTGTCGGGCATGATGAGCATCACGGGGGAAGAAGCGGGGCCCCCCGCACGCGTCGGCGCGTCGATCGGCGATATCGGATCGAGCCTTTTTGCGACGATCGGGGTGCTCTCGGCGCTGCAGCAGCGCGAGCGGACGGGGCGCGGCACCTTCGTCGACGTCGCCATGTTGGACTGCCAGCTCGCGCTGATGGAGAACGCAATCGCGCGCTATCTGAACGCTGGCGAGGAGCCTCGCCGGCTCGGCAGCCGCCATCCGCTAATCGCACCGTTCCAGGCCTTCGCCACGGCAGACGAGCCCATAGCGGTCTGCGTCGATACCGACGAGCAATGGCAGCGACTCTGCGGCGCCCTCGAACGGCCCGACCTGCTTACCGACGCCCGCTTCCCCAACGGTTCGACCAGGGCCGCCAACCATGCCCAATTAGAGCCCGTTCTCGCCGCACTCTTCGCGACGCGGGGCAAGGCGCAGTGGCTCGCCATCCTCGACGAGGCGGATGTGCCGGCCAGCGCCATCAATTCCGTTCCCGAAGCGCTCGCGGATCCGCAGGTTGTCTCGCGCAACATGGTTGCCGAGGTTCCCGCCGGATCGGGCCGGCGCTTCGTCGGCGTTCCCATCCAGATGCCGAAGACGCCGCTCCCCGAGGAGACGGCGCCACCGGAGCTGGGCGAGCATAGCGACGCTATTCTGCAGGATCTGGGATTTTCGCTGGAAGACATCGAGGCTCTGCGTGCCGAGGCGGTCATCTGAGGTTCACGCAAGAGTTCATTCGCTCACGCAACGCGCCGTCATACGAGAAGAGGCCGGACATCTTGTCCGGCCTCTTCTATCCAGCTCTCCGGTTCCCGAACCTCAGCGGCCGAGCCATTGCGGCTCGCGCTTGGCGAGGAAGGCGGAGATCGCTTCCTGCATGTCCTGGGATCCGTAGCAGGCGGCGAGAATATCAGCGTCGGAATCCGGCGGGACGCCGTGATTGCGCAGCCGCAGAAGGGCCTGGCGCGTGGCCCAAAGCGTGAGGGGTGCGAGCCTGGTCAGGGCCTCGGCAACCTCCTGGGCCCGATCGTTGATCTCATCGTCGCCGACGACGGCGCGGATCGAGCGGGTGGCCAGCAGATCGTCGGCGCCGAGCAGCTTGGCGCTGAAAACCATCTCCTTGGTCGTCGTCTCGCCCAGCATCGAGATCAGGCGGGCATAGTTCATCAGGCTCAGGCAATTGCCGACGGTGCGGGCGATGGGAAAACCGAACCGCAGCGACGGCGCAGCGATGCGGACATCGCAGGCCGAGGCCAGCAGGGCGCCCTGGCCGACGCAGGCGCCCGCCATGGCCGCGACGGTCGGAATCCGGAGCGCCTCGATCGCCACGATCAACGTCTCCGCCTCGCGCTCGAGCGCGATCGCCTCCTCGGGATTGGCAGCCTTCGCCAGCGCGCCCATATCCGCGCCCGCCATGAAGGCAGGCTTTTCGCCGCGCATGCCAGTGAAGACCACCGCCTTGGCGCTGCCGTCCCGCGCGATCGCGTCGACCGCCTCGATCAAGGCCTGTTCCATGGCCGAGGACAAGGCGTTGCGAACCTGGGGTCGATTAAAGATCAGCCATTCGACGTCGCCCTTGCGTTGCCTCAACAGAGGTGCGTCTTCGTGATGCTTCGTCATGCGTGAAATCCAATTGAGCTCGAATGGTCTTCGCCGCTACTGGGGCGTATCCAGGATCTGGCAGGCGGTGGGCGGCAGGTGCACGGAGACCGGTTCCCCGATCGACGGCCGCAGATGAGGCGCGACGAAGGCCCTCAAGGTTCCTCCGTCGGCGAGGTCGATCAGGACGTCACGATATTCGCCCAGATAGGCGCTTCGCTTCACGATGCCGTCCAGTCGATTCTGGGGCACTGTCGCGTCGCATAGCTGCAGCCGGGACGGGCGAATGCACAGAACCGCCGGCTGGCCGGGCGCCGCACTGCTGCGGTCCTCCGCGCGAAGGGTCGTCGCACCGACGCGGATCGCGCCCCCGGCTTCCTTCACGCCCGCGATCTCATTGTTGCTGCCAATGAAGGAGGCGACGAAGGTGTTCGCCGGCTTTTCGAAGATGTCCTCGGGCGAGCCAAACTGCTGAACGACGCCCGCTCTCATCACGGCAACCTTGTCGGCCGTGACCAGCGCCTCGCCTTGGTCGTGCGTCACATAGACGGTGGTAATGCCGAGTTCGTCATGGACGCGCCTGATCTCGAAACGCATCTCCTCGCGCAGATGCGCATCGAGATTGGACAGGGGCTCATCAAGCAGGAGGATTTTCGGCTCGACCGCCAACGCCCGTGCGAGGGCGACGCGCTGTTGTTGGCCCCCCGACAGCTCGAAGGGATAGCGATCGCGCAAGGCGCCGAGGCGGACCGTATCCAGCGCCTTGTTGAGCCGGGCCTCGACCTCGGACCGGCTCAGCTTTCGCAGCTTCAGGCCGAAGGCGACGTTCTCGGCCACGGTCTTGTGCGGCCAGACCGCATAATTCTGGAAGACCAGCGAGATCCCGCGATGCTCGGGCGGGATCACGTTCTGAGGGCTGGAAAGCAGCTCCTTATCGGCCCAGATCTCGCCGGAACTCGGCGTATCGAAACCCGCCAGCAGCTGCAGTGTCGTCGATTTCCCGCAGCCTGACGGGCCGAGCAGTGCAAGCAAGGCTCCATCGGGAATGACCAGATCGCAAGACTTCAGTGCCTGGTAGGTGCCATAGGACCTGCTGAGTTGCCTGATGTGGATTTCGCTCACTGGACTTCTCCGAGGCTGGCTGCATTGCGCCTCCGGCGAGCGGCTCCCTCCGTGATGAAACGGGCAAGCAGGACGATCATGAGGGTGGCGGCGAGGAGCAGGGTGCTCGCAGCACAGACGGCTTCGTAATTGCCGCCGTCCTTGTAGTTGTAGATCAGGGTGGTCATGACGTTGGTCTTCGGCGACACGAGGAAGATGGCGACCGAAAGTTCGCGCATGATCGGGATGAAGACGAGGAGCCATGCCGCGACGAGCCCGCCACGCATCAGCGGCACCGTGATCGCGGTGAAGGCGTGGCCTTCGCTGGCGCCGACGCTGCGCGCGGCGCGCTCCAGGTCGGGGCTGATCCCCTTGAGGATCGAGCCCGCCTGCGAATAGGCGATCGGCAGGAAGGTCGCGACGAAGGCGGCGATGACGATGGTGCCGGTGCCGTAGAAATTCAGCGGCGGGCGGGTATAGGCGGAGAAGAAGCCGACCGAGAGCACGATGCCGGGAATGATGATCGGGATCGTAACCAGCACGGCGAGCAGGCCCGCGCCGCGAAGCAGCCGCCGCTCAACGATATAAGCCACGATGACGCCCAGCAGCACGCAGACGCTCGCCGCAACTCCGGCATAGAGCAGCGAATTGACGATCGCATGCTGGGTTTCGGCGTTCTCGATGATAGCCCAGCGATACCAGTGGAACGTCAGATTGCTCGGTACGGGGCCGAGACCCCAGGCCTTGCTCAGCGATACGAGCACGATCGCGACATAGGGCAGCAGAACGGCCGTGACTGGCACGATCAGGGCGAAGGCAAGGGCCGGCAGGCGCCATGTCTTCAGCCGGATCAGCCGGCCGGCCCTGCCCTTTCCGCCCACGGTGACGAATTGCTTGCGGCCCAGGATCTTGTGCCTGGCATAGAAGAGGCCGCCCGTGACGATGACCAGGGGCAGGCAGTAGGCTGCCGACAGGAACAGGGCGGGCGGGAAGAGCTGGTAGAATTCGGCGAGCTTCGTCGTGACCACGAGCGTGCCACTCGGCGTCAGCAGGAAGGCGGGCACGCCAAACAGCGTCATGCCCTGAATGAAGGACAGGATGAAGCTGACCAGCACCGCTGGCATCACCAAGGGGATGGTCACGGTGATCATGGTCCGCACGACGCCGGAACCGAGCGTGGTCGCGGCGTCCTCGAGTTCGACCGCCATTTCGTCGAGCGCGCTCGACACCATGGTGAAGGTATAGGGCACGGTGTAGATCGCACAGACGAAGATCGTGCCGGTCATTGTGTAGATGTTCATCAGCGGCGCCTGAGCGCCCGTGACCGCCCGCCAGCCGACATTCAGCCAGCCGGAGTTCGGCGCGGCGAGCAGGATCCAGCCGAGCGCCCCGATGAAGGACGGCGTGACGAAGGCAGCCAAGGTGAGCACGCGGATGAACCCGCGGCCCGGCAGATCGGTCCGCGCCACCAGCCAGGCCAGGGGCACGCCGAGAAGCGTCGAGAGAACGGCGACGGCGCTCGCGAGCAGAAGCGAATTGAGGACGGGCTTCATCAGCGCCGCGGAGGCGAAGATCTGTCGATAGTTGCCCAGCGTCCAGAGGCCGGTGTCGTCGTCATGCAGGCTGTTGTAGAGAATCCAGCCGAGCGGCTGGACCACCAGCAAAAGCAGCGCCACGAGAAGTGCCGCAAGAACGATCCAGCGCAGCATGTGATGGCGCTGGGACCCAATGGACGCTGACCGGACCGGCATCGTGGGAAACGACAAGGTCATGGATACTCTTTTGACTTGAACATGATCAAAGCCGGTTGCGCCCCAAAGACGCAGCCGCTGCAGATGAATCTCGGTCGAGAACTCAGGCGCCGCCGGCGCTCGGCGATCGTCAGACGACGATCTCCTTCCACTTGGCGATGCCCTCGGCAACCTCGGCCGCGAGATTGTCGACCGGGTTGCGATACCACTTGATCGATTGCAGCGTGCGGCCCTCGGCCCAGGGCACGTCGGTGCGCAGCGTCGGCCAGAAGTTCTTCGACAGAATTTGGGACACCTCGGCCGAATACAGGAAGTCCGTGAAGAGCTTGCCGGCATTCGGATGGGGCGCCTTGGTCGGCACGGCCACCAAGCCGAGATTCAGGATGGCGCCATCCTCCGGAACGGTGACGTCGATCGGGTTTCCGGCAACCTTCTGCGCGAGCGAGTAGCTGAAGGGAGCCCCCGAACCGACGGATCGTTCACCCGAGAGGATGTCGGTCACGGTGTCGACATTCGACTGGCCGACCTTGGGCTTCTGCTTGGCGAAGGCCTTCAGATAGTCGTCTCCGTATTTCTTGCGGATCGCGACGACCCAACTCGCGACATCGCCCGAGAAGGCCGGGCTGCCGGTGGTAATCTTGCCGGCCCAGGGCGCGTCGAGCAGCGCCTGCCAGGATTTTGGCGGGGACGCGACCTTCGCGGACTGGTTGATCGTCGTCAGGCTGATGGCGCCGACAGTGAAGGCGTTGTCCGGATCGAGGTTGCGGAAAGCCTCTGGCACCATCTCGATATTGGCCGGCTTGTACGGCTGGATCGCGCCGATCTTCTTCAGATCGATGTAGTGGAGCAGGTTGGTTGTTCCCAGCGAGTCGCACTGGACCGCGTTGTTCTGAATCTCCAGGCGCAGGCGCGTGTAGACCGTCTGGGACGCCTGCCGCAGCAGGTTTACCTCGATCCCGGGGTACTTGGCCCTGAACGCATCGCGGATTTCCTCGATCGTCTTCTGCTCGTATGAACCCCAGTAGAGGTTGAGCGCGCCCTCCTTTTTCGCTGCTGCGTAGAGGGCGTCGTCCGCGGCGCTGGCTGGCACGATACGGGTGGCGGAGGCGGCGATGCCTGCGGCACCTGCCAGCAGGACATGTCTTCTGTTGAACGTCGTCATCGGCTGGTTCCCCTGTTTGATTTTGAAGCGTCTTCTTTTGAAGCCTTGATCAGTAGTCGCCCGTCGTCGCGCCTCCATCGACGACGATCACCTGGCCGGTGACGTAGCTCGCATCATCGGAGGCCAGGAACGCGGCGACCGAAGCGATCTCGGAAGGCTGGGCCGTCCGCCCAAGCGGCATCTTCGCGATCCAGTTCTCCCGGAGCGTGGCCGGCACATCTGCCAGAATGGCAGTCTCGACGATGCCAGGAGCGATGGCGTTCGCGAGAATGCCGCGTTTGGCGCCCTCCAGCGCCACCGTATGGGTAAGTCCGACGATGCCTGCCTTCGCAGAGGAGTAATTGGCCTGGCCGAAGGATCCGAAGATCGCCGTCGAGGCGGTGTTGACGATCCGGCCCCAGCCCTTCTTGCCGATCAGGGCAAAAGCGGTCTGGCAGCCGAGCCATGTGCCACGCAGGCTCACGTCGATGACCTGATCCCATTCGCCGTCGGTCATTTTTGTCAGCGACCGGTCGCGGACGATACCGGCGACATTCGCCATGATATCAACCTCTCCGAATGCGGCCGGCAGGGAGGCTATAGCGGTGTTCCAGCTGTCGCGATTTGTGACATCGATCGCAACCGCATGGGCAGGATGGCCCTTTGCGACTAGGCGCTCGGCAACCTCGACGGCCTGGTCGAGGGCCAGATCGGCGACGACGACGCGCGCGCCCTCGCTGGCGAAGCGCTCGCAGATCGCGGAGCCGATCCCGCCGGCGCCACCGGTGACGAATGCGGTATGACCTTCGAGACGGCTCGATATCATGGCGCGTCTCCCTGTTCGCCGGGGCCGACAAGCAGCACGTCCTCGCCCTCCTGAACGGTCTCGCCACGCTGGTTCTTGAGCGTCATGGCGACCCGGACGATCCCGCGTCCCGGCTTGGAGCGACTCTCGCGGGTCTCCGTGACCTTCGCCTCGTAATGGATCGTGTCCCCGGCGAAGATGGGCCCGACGAAGCGGCGCTGCGTCTCGAGGAACGCCTCGATCGCCCAGTCATCGATGACCGAGCGCAGGCCGGTGCTGAGCGAGTGGCCGAGCATGCCATGGGCGATGCGCTTGCCATAGGCGCTGTCAGCCATGAACGCGGCATCCATGTGCAGTGGGTTGAAGTCGCCGGTCAGGCCCGCGAAGAGCACGATATGGGTCTCCGTCACGGTGACCCGCGCCGATGTGGCGGCCCTCCCCGCCTCGATTTCAAGAAAGGGGACGGTCATCGTCATGTCTCCCGGCGGCGAAAGAGCGGCAGCACAGCGCCGTCCGGCAGCGACGTAAAGGCGACCGCAACCGGCATGCCGACATGGACCTCGTCCTCGGCGATGCCGTCCAGCCGCGACAGCATGAGCACCCCCTCCTCGAGCATGACCAGGGCACAGGTATAGGGGGCGTCGATCGGCCCGTTCCCGCGATGGATGGTGGAGAAGGAAAAGACCGTGCCGCGCCCGCTGGCCTCGACCCATTCCGGCGTCGCTTCGGGCGCGTATATCGAGTGCGCGCGGGGATACCATTGGTGGCGTCCCGTCACCGGGCAGCGCTGGATCAGCAGCTTTCCAGCTTGCGTGCCCTGCCAGAATGGATCGGACACGATATCGGTGATGGGAGAACTCAGCGCTGTCATGGTTCCCCCTAGACTGTCAGGATCGCTGTCGCGGCAGCGCAGAAGGTCCCACCCAGACCGTGCACGAGGGCGACTTCGGCATCGGGGACCTGAACGCCCGGCCCCTCGCCTCTCAACTGCCTCACGCCTTCGATCATGGCGAAGATGCCGCGCTTGCCGGGATGGTTGGAGGACAGGCCGCCGCCATCCGTGTTGCAGGGAAGCATGCCGCCGAGAGCCAGGTGCCCGTCATCGACAAAGGCGCCACTTTCGCCCTTCGCGCAGAATCCGAGATCTTCCAGCGCCAGCATGGGCGTGATCGTGAACGCGTCGTAGAGCTGGGCGACGTCGATATCGGCATGGCCGACGCCTGCCATGGCAAAGGCGCGCGGCCCGGAAATAGCAGCCGGCGTGGTCAGATCATGGTCGATCTGGCTGATCTGAGTCCTCGCGACGGCCGTCCCGAAGCCTGCCAGGTGAACGGGCTTGGACCGGCAATCGCGCGCCCGCTCCCGGCTGGTCATCACGATGGCGCCTCCGCCATCCGTGACCACGCAGCAATCCAGCTTGCGCAGCGGCGACGCGATCATCGTGGAACCGAGAACGTCGTCGACTGTCAGCGGGGTGCGGAAGCGCGCGTCGGGATTGTTCGCGGCATGCTGCCGGAAGGTGACCGCGACCTTCGCCAACTGCTCGGACGTCGTACCGTAGAGGGCCATGTGGCGCTGCGCGAACATCGCGTAGGCGGAGATCAATGTCGGCCCATAGGGCAGCTCGAACTGGCCGGGACCGGCTGGAAACACGAACGGGTCGAAGGAGGGCGTGGTCAGCGGCCACCAGCGCGGGCAGGAGGCGTAGCTGATGACGACGACATCGGCGAGCCCGGTTGCAATGGCCGCCGCGGCATGGCCGGCGTGAACGATGTAGGAGCAGCCACCGACATCGGTGCTGTCGAAATAGGTCGGCTTGATGCCGGCATATTCGGCGAACTCAGTCAGGCTGCTGACGCCGCCTCCCTCGGCCCAGTCACCGGCCGCCACGCACAGGCCGTCGACGTCGGACAGGCTGAGGCCGGCATCCGCCAGGGCACCCGATATGCATTCCATCTGCAAAGCGAAGGGGTGCAGGCGGGGCGCTTGCCTGCGAGGCGACTCGTACGCCCCGACGATCGAGGCCTTCATCGACGTGTCGTTCACTCATAATGACCCCGGTTTCAGAGACTTGGAGCGTATGGCGTTCCCTCAACCCGACAAGCAGTTTGAAATACCCAGATTGGTGCATAGGACGCACCGAATTTTGCTTGACGGCCCTGCCGGATTTGCTTGATCTGGGCGCAAATCAGCGCCCGCTATTGCTGGTTGGTGCAACTGCTGTCACTGGAGTTCACGATGCGACGCCGTCTTCCGCCATTGCTGGCACTGCGTGCGTTCGAGACGTTCGGGCGGACAGGTACAGTGAGGGCGGCGGCCGACGAACTGGCCGTCTCGCATACCGTCGTCTCGCGTCACATCCAGAATCTCGAATTGTCGATTGGGATCAAACTCGTCCAGAAGTCAGGGCGTGGCCTGGCGTTGACGCGGGAGGGCAAGCGCTATGCCGCCCAGATGCGGCATGCGCTGGATCTCATCGCAGACGCGACAGGTGAGTTGTGGAGCGGCAGCAGCGATGCTCTCCACATCTGCTGCATGGCTGGGTTCGCATCAAGGCGTCTGCTCGCCCGGCTGCACGAGATCGAGGAGTTCCTGGGTGGTCGCGAGATTATTCTGCAGCCCATTTCCTCTCGCCCGGACTTCAGCCAGGGCGACGTCGACGCCGAGATCAACTATCTGGAAAATCCGAGCTTTCCCGACGAGCTTCGCGGAGAGATCTTCTTCCGCCCCCGGATTCTCGCTGTCGCCAGCCCTGCGTTCAAGGCGCAGCATCCCGAGACGACAAGCGTCGCGAGCCTGATCCAACTGCCCCTGATCCATGAGCGATCGACGCGGCAGTGGGAAAACTGGTTCGATCATGCCGGCATTGCAGACCCCCCCCGGTTGCGCGGGCCGCGACTCTGGCACGGCCATCTGGCCGTCGAGGCCGCGCTTCTGGGACAAGGCGTCACACTCGTCAGCGATCTGATGGCCAGCGAGCTCCTGATGCGAGGCGAGCTGGAGGAAATGGTGCCCACCAATATACATCTCGGTGGGTACTACTTCATCACGCAGGCGCGGCGCTGGAACGAGAACTCGATTGCGACGCTACGCAAGTGGCTGCTCCAGACCTTCCCGGACAATCGGGCCATCACGAGCGAATAACGCACCAGACAGGAGCCAATTAGCTGCTGGTTGGTCTGCGACCGGCAACCTATCATCGTATCATGAAAACCATGTCGACTTTGCCCAGCAGCACCCGAAGCGCCCATGTCGACCCGTCATGGATCGACATATACGGCCATATGAACATGGCCTACTACGTCAAGCTCTTCGATGATCTGGGGCATGACATCCTGGCCGAGTACGGGCTGGGCGAAGCCTATACGCGCAGGTTCGGCTTCGGACTATTCACCGTGAAGGCGACGATCGCCTATGTCAGGGAAGTCACGGCCAACGCGCCGCTCACGGTCAGTCTGTCAATCGACAAGGCTGACGACAAGAGGCTCTGGACCAGTCTCGAGATGCGACATTCGGAGCACGGCTACATTGCCGCGACGATGGATCAACTCGCTGTCAATGTGAGCCTGGTGGCGCGGCGGGCCGCAGCCTTTCCAGCCGAGCTGAACGAAATTCTCCACCACTACAGGTGATTCAGGCGACGCGACAGTCGAGATCTTGACTAGCTACACAGCTGAACCTCGCCTCGCCGAGGTGACGAAGGAGTTGGGCCCACTCCTGGTCTTTGGTCCCTCGATCGCTCTGAGCACATGCGCCAGCGACTGACCATCAGCCGTTGCTGCCTCTTGATTTCCTCACCAAAGGCACCTCCTCGTGCAAACCATCAGACGACACGCCGTCCGCCACGAAGGGGCCAGAGCAATTTTTCACGGGTGATGTGACGGTCGAGATGCTCTTCCAATCGCCCGAGCCATCGCGTTTATCCGCCGGCTTGGTCACGTTCAGCCGGGCGCACGCTCGGCTTGGCAACCCATCCACTCGGCTAGGGTCTAATTGTGGTTTCCGGCATGGTTGGACGCAATGCGAAGGTAGTCCGAGGAAGGAAATTCGAACCGGTGGTGGTGTGGCGTGCCCCTGCGGCAAGAGTCACTACGCGATCCAGGAAGCGCTGGAGGGCAAGGCGGCCAAGTCGGATGGAGAAGGTCAATGAAGAGGCCTATTTGACCAAGGTCACTCAGGGCTGATCGCACGCGATCTCCGGCCCGCCCGCTTTAGCGGGTCGGTCGTGGAAGAGCAGGACCACCCCGCCGGTCAACCAGTCGTCGCTCAATCGGACATCAACGGGGATCGCAAGGGGGCGGTACCGGAAGCCGGCCGACCAATCGTGGATGTCCGCATCTGGGCAACCGTCCAATGTCCGTTCATGTGAAGGGTCTCAGATGCGGGCCCTTGCGCAGCGCTGATGGCGAGGCTCCTGGGCCMGCGTCTGAGAGCCTCCAAGGGAAGAACCCGCGGCCCGAGGCCGTGCGCTATGGGGATTTCGCCRCGCGGCGTGGTCTGCGGGAGCGTTCGAGGCGTGGGTCGGGTGTGCTATGCTCCGTCCGGGATGCCCGGGAGCCGGCGCTTGGCTTCGCATGGGACGGATTCGGGCCCGCCGCAATCTCCATTTCCGCCATCGGACCGAAGGGGATCGCCCGCTCTCTGGGCGAGGCCGGCAGTGCTTCCTCTGGGTGCCGCCGCGTCGCCATCGTCATGATGTGTCGATCCTGACGGCGACAATGGTGCGTGGCGCCGCGCCCGGCGCGAAGCGCTCGACGAGGATCATGCGGCCACCGCAGCATGGGCATGGTGGACGATGGTCATCCCGTGGCTCGTCCGTCTCGGCACGACCATTTGCGTCGTGTTCTTGGGGCGCTGCCGCTGGGATCTGCGCCGCAATGATCTGCCTGATGCGTGCGACGGTGTCGGCGCGCCGGCTGGAGGCGAGCAGGCCGTAATGGCGGATGCGGTGGAAGCCGTCAGGCAGAACGTGGAGCAGGAAGCGGCGGATGAACTCGTGCGCCGTCAGCGTCATGGTCTTGCGCCAGACTGTACCGGCGGAGCGGGCGCGATAATCCTTCCAGCGGAACGTGACCCCGTGCTGACCCGGATCAGCATGCGGGCGCTGTCGATGTCGCAGACCTTGAGGTTGGCGATCTCCGAGACGCGCAAGCCACAGCCATAGGCGATGCTGAGCGCCGCCCGATCCTTCAGGCTCGGCGCGTGCGCGAGCAGCAGCGCGACCTCCTCGGTGCTCAGGACCACAGGCAGCCGCTCCGGCGTCGGGATCCGCGCCATGCGGTCACCGAAGCCGGTCCGACCCAGCGTGACGTGGAAGAAGAACCGCAGCGCCGTGCAGGCCAAGTTCATGCGGGCGTAGCTGGCGCCGAGCGAAGCCAGATGAAGCTGATAGCGCCGCAGATCCTCCGGCTCGGCCCGATCCGGCGACAGGCCGAGGAAGGCCGTGAACTCACGGATCTGCCGGACATAATCGCGCTGCGTGTGCTCGCCAAACTGGCGGATCGTCATGTCCTCGATCATCCGCTGACGCAGCGGACTGACGGTGACGGCATCGATCATGGAGACCTCCAGGGATCAGGGGAAACGACCCCGAAATCCTCGGATGCAGCGCCTCACATGGCGAAATCTCGCTGCTGACTACGCTGCAGCGCCCTCCCGCGAGAGCGGGTTAGTCCAATGGCGCATCTCGCCCGGGCGAACGGCTGGCGGTTTTGGCCCACTGCTGACATCCGGAGTGTCCGGTTTCGGGCTGTCTAGCTACTCTTTTACCGTCAAACTAGCCCTTTGATCGCTAGTGCGGGACTAGCCCATCGGCCGACGTAGGGCATGTCCTAATCGGAAATTCCGCTTGAGGACGTGGGGGCGTACCCGTTGGGAGGCGCACCCGGTTCGAAACACGCGCTCACGGCCGCCCGGAGCACTCCTGCAGGGCCATTCTGCGGTCTTAACCGAAGCCAAAGGTCTGACTCGACTTGCAGTTAAGGATTGGTAAAACGCACACGCTGTGGGGGAAGGACTATGCGTGCGTTTCTTGTGCTAGGTGCATTGTTGGCATCGGCTTTGCCGACCCTGGCGCAAAGCCCGGCGCAGTTAGAAGCACAAAAGCGAAAGCAGCACGTACCTTATGTTCGCGCCGCCACTGATTGCGTAGCTGCGGTCGTCCGCCGCGACGATGGATTTGACGGCGCGGTCGCATACGACAGCTTTCAGCCCCTTATCAATCGCGCTCTATCGACTTGCGCGCAGTCGATTTCAGTGATGATTTCGACCCACGACGCCATCTACGGCTTTGGCGGCCAAGGCTTCTACACCGGCCCCTATCTCACCGACCTAGAGCGAGCCGTGCGCGTGCGCTTGGCCAGCCAGATCGCAACCTCCCGAGCGGACGCTGACCGCAGGATAGCCGAGCGGCAGGCCAATGAGGAGCGGGAACGCGCCGAGCGGCAGGCCAGGCTGGAGAGAGAGAAGGCCGAGCGCGAGGCAGCCGCTGCGCATGCAGAGGCTCAGCGGATCGAAGCTGAAACCCGGGCTAAGACTGCTCGGGCCGAAAGGACTGAGCTCCTAGAGAAAACCCGTGACCTTATCCGGACGAAGGCGCTCGCCTGCATCGGCAAGGAAGGCGCGACGATGCTGCTGACTGATGAGAAGGCCGAGGTCGTCGCGAAGGCGGCCATGATCTTCTGCCAAAGCGACATCGACGCGCTCGTGAAGGTCACCACCGAGCTGGTGGAAAACGAATCCGGTGGGCCGTCCGATCGCTCAATGGTGAGAAAGATCGCTGAGGATCGCGTTCGTGATGTCGTCACCGCTTACGTCATCCGGTCGCGCGGCGATCTGATCGGAAAGAACCTGAGGGAGCAGCAGGCGCCTTCGAAGCCAGCCGAGAGTTCCAGAAATTCCCCAACCCTCTAGCTCTGCTGCCGCGGCGGCCTGATCAGGACGGCGAAAGGGGGAATCGTGGGATTCAGGTTTAGGCGTTCCGTTCGTCTCTTTCCCGGTGTCAGGGTGAACTTCAGCCTCAGCGGCGTGAGCGTTAGCGCCGGCATGCCCGGAGCGATGATCAACATCGGTCCGCGCGGCAGCCGTCTAACCATGGGCCTGCCCGGCACCGGCATTTCCTACACTCACAATCTGAGTTCACCGCGCCCCGCAAAACGCACTACGTCCCACGCCGAAATCCATCTGGACCCACCGGCACCGTCTCAGCCGATGCGCCCAGAGGCCGCGACGCAGCCAGGGCCACTGGTTGGGGAGATTAAGAGCGCGGAGGTAGCAAGCCTGACCAGCCCCGACCTCGAGGGCCTTAAGAAGCTGATCAACGATGCCGCGCACCAGAAGGCCTTGCTCCAGGCGGATATGACGGAAGCGGTTGCAGATCGACGCCGCGCCTGGCGGAAACTGCGACGCCGAGAACAGTTGCCGCTGCGTATTGTGATGAAGTCCTCGATCCCAGCGGCGCGCGCTGTTTTCGAGGAAGCGGAAGAGGAAGCGTTGAAGGTAGCCGCGGCGATCATGGCGACTGAGATCAGGGTGGAGATCGATCTCGACGATCAAGCCTGGTCGGCGTGGGCGGAAGTGAGGAAGACCTTCGATCGGCTCTCGCAGGTCGCTAAATTCTGGGACGTCACATCGTCCGTCGCTGTCGATCGCTTCCGCACCCGGTCTGCCGCGCAGGAAACCGTTACTCGCACGCCTGTCGGTTTGAGGACAGTCATCGACAGCATCGTTGCTACTGCCGGCGGTGGGCACCGGTTTGAAAACGCCAACGGTGGCGATCTCGACATCTTCCCGGGCTTCATGCTCATCAGGGACAAGGCGAGCAGTGATTACGCCCTGATCGACCTTCGCGACCTGACCGTTGAGACTTATGGCTGCCGCTTCATCGAGCGCGAACCTGTTCCGCCTGACGCCGAGATCGTTGGGCACGCCTGGCACAAGTCGAACAAGGACGGATCGCCCGACCGTCGGTTCTCAGAGAACTTCCAGATCCCGATCGCTCTTTACGGCGAGATCAGGTTCAGGACGAGGAACGGGGTCGAAGAAGCATACAATGCCAGCCACTGCGGCTCTGCGCTCGCATTCGGGAATGCGATCTCCACCTTCCAGGGCGCACTTCGACGGCAGGCAAAGGGCTCGAAATCGGTCGTTGGGCCAGCGGTTGCGAGTGAGGAGCCCCGAAAAGATCCCGACGCATTGCTGCCCTCCTTGCCGAAGGTGCTGGGTGCATACGAGGTTATTGCGATTCCGGTGCTGCTTGCCGGACTGATTGCATACGGCCCCGTCTCCAACTTTGCGCAGCCGAAGCCGACTTCTGCTCCCATGGCCGTGATCTCGTCGACGCCGGCTGTGTCGATAGTGGGTGCCGAACGTCCGAGCACTAGTTCGGCGCCTCCATCCACGCCGCCCCAGGTCGCTCCCACTCCGTCAGGAATGCCACCATCGCCCRTACCAGTTTCCGAGCCCGCTCTTGCTCCAGCAGCGCCGACCGCGATCGAGAAGATGGTATTCAAGCAAACCGCTAACGTTCGAGTTGGCCCGGATCGATCCGCTGCGTTGTTCAAGGTCGTGCCGACTGGAACCACTGTCAGCGTGTTCGAGAAGCGCGGCAGTTGGATCAAGATTGGTGACACTGCTGCGTGGGGGTGGACACACGCCAGCCTATTGCAGAAACCGTAGTGGGGTGGAGAGGCGATGGCTCGGATTCGGCGCGTTGAGATTGATAACTTCCGTTGCGTGCAGAAACTGCGTTGGAACCCCACCGACGGGATAAATTGTCTCATCGGCCCGGGAGACGCCGGCAAATCGTCGATTTTGGACGCGATTGATTACTGCATCGGGGCTCGTCGCGTTCTCCAGTTCACAGACGCTGATTTCCACCTTCTCGATGTTTCGAAACCCATCACCATCACGGTGACGGTGGGCGAGCTGGATGATTCCCTCAAAAGCCTAGAGACCTATGGCAGCTATCTGCGTGGATTCACCGCCAAGGGAACCGTAGAGGATGAGCCGGAGGCGCAATCTGAAACCGTCCTTAGTGTGCGACTGACGGTGCAGAGCGACTTGGACCCGGTTTGGACGCTGTTTTCGGAACGGGCGGAGGCTGCTGGCCAGTCACGGTTCCTGACGTGGTCCGACCGCGCTCGAATTGCTCCGACGAGGGTTGGGGCTCTCGCTGACCACAATTTGGCCTGGCGCCGCGGTTCCATCCTGAATCGACTGTCCGACGAACGCCCCGATATGACCGCCGCATTGGCAGAGGCTGCGCGTACAGCTCGTTCCGCTTTTGGAGAAGTTGCTGACGGCCAGCTGGGAGGGACGCTTCGCCTTGTCGAAAAGACTGCGAAGGAGTTGGGCATTTCTCTAAGCGACGGCATCAAGGCGACTCTGGATGCCCACTCGGTCTCGTTTACGGGGGGAACGATCGCGCTTCACGACGCAGACGGGGTGCCTTTGCGCGCTCTTGGAACCGGATCGACGCGCCTATTGTTGGCTGGGCTTCAACGTCAGGCGTCCGCACAGTCGAGCATTCTTCTCATTGATGAGCTCGAACATGGGCTCGAACCACACCGGATCCTACGCCTGCTCGGCTCTATTGGCGCGAAAGAGGAGCAGCCTCCTCTCCAGGCATTCATCACGACGCATTCGCCGATAACGCTCCGCGAGCTGCGTGGCGATCAGTTGCATGTCGTTCGCAAACTCAAAGAGGAGCACTCTGTCGCAATCGTTGCGGGCGATGACGCCGTCCAGGGCACGATGCGGCTTTATCCTGAGGCTTTCCTCGCCCCCACGGTGGTAGTCTGCGAGGGTGCCAGCGAGGCGGGCCTTCTCAGAGGGCTAGATTTGTTTCTCGGCGATGAGAAGGTCAAAACTCTCACAGCAAGCGGCATAGCGTTGGTGGATGCGAAAGGCGTGAGCCAGATTTATGCTCGCGCCCGCGCATTCCAGTCACTCGGCTATCGTGTAGCCGTATTGCGAGATGACGACGTCCAGCCCGATCCTGCTGACGAGGACGCGTTCACAAAGGGGGGTGGTGCCGTCTTTAAATGGCGCGCAGGATGCGCACTCGAAGACGAGTTGTTCATCGGCCTCTCAAGCGAAGTTGCGGGTAAACTTCTCCAACGCGCAGTGGCTCTGCTCGATGCGGACACCGTCAACGAACATATTCGCTCCGCCTCGAACGGACAGCACACGCTGGCCCAATGCACCAGCGCAGAAACGCTAGATGCTGATCTGCGACGCACACTCGGCGTTGCATCCCGTTCAAAACGGGAGCCTTGGTTTAAGTCTGTGACCCGGATGGAAGGCATCGCGCGCGAGTTGGTGTTTCCAGATTGGGAAAGCGCCGACGAGCAATTCCAGGCGACGGTGACTGCTCTGTACAGATGGATGTTTGAAGGTGCCTGAGATCGACCTTCTCTCGATAGACAGAGGTTCGGTCACTGCCCCCGCGGGCTGCGGAAAAACGCATCTAGTTGCCGCCGCCCTAGCCAATCATCGCGGCGCCAAGCCAATTTTAGTTTTAACGCATACGAATGCCGGTGTTGCCGCTCTCCGGGGACGACTGACTCGCGAGAACGTTCCTTCCTCATCTTACAGGTTGGCCACGATCGACGGTTGGGCGATGCGGTTGCTAGGCACCTTTCCTCAACGTAGCGGCCACGATCCGGCAATACTATCGGTTTCCAATGCTCGAAATGACTATCCGGCCATCCGGGAGGCGGCCAGAGGCTTGTTGGCCGCTGGGCACATCCACGATGTGCTTGCAGCGACCTATGACCGCCTGATCGTCGATGAGTACCAAGACTGCTCTGTACCTCAGCACGAGATTGTCACCCACGCCGCCTCTTCGCTTCGAACCTGCGTATTGGGCGATCCCTTGCAGGCGATCTTCAATTTCGCTGGACCAGTGGCAGACTGGGAAACACAGGTAAGAGCTACGTTCCCGACCGCAGGCGAATTGGGCACACCGCATCGATGGATCAACGCCGGCGAAGAGAGGTTCGGGCGCTGGCTGCTCGACGTCCGGCAGACTTTGATGGCTGGCGGCCCGATCGATCTTGGAGATGCGCCGCCCAACGTTCGATGGATGCGTTTGGATGGCGCAAACGACCACCGAGATCGAGTGCGCGCCGGGTCGATAGCCCTCCCTTCCCCAGACTCTCGCGTACTCATTTTGGCGGATTCGACCAACCCGTCCGCACAGCGAGACTTCGCCGGCCAGATCCCATTGGGGGTCGTGGTCGAGAACGTGGATATGCGGGATCTGATCTCGTTTGGGGAGGATTTCGATCTGCGCTCTCCGCGTATTGCCGAGCATGTCATTAGGTTTGCGGGGAGCGTCATGACGAACGTTGGCGCAATGGCACTGATCGAGCGGCTCCGCATTCTCCGAGCAGGCCGCGCGCGCGTCGCAGCGACAGAGATTGAGCAGGCCGCACTCGATTTCGCGGATAACCCTTCATATGCGGGAGCGGCGGACTTCCTGGAGAAAATAAACTCGCAGCCCGGCGTCAGGGCTCACAGGCCTGCCATATTGCGAGGAGGCTATGACATGCTTAGGGCATGCCGTGGGCAAGAAGGCATGGCTCCTGCCACCGCGGTAGCCACAATCCGTGAGCGGTCGCGTCTTATAGGGCGGCCGCTGGCCAAGCGGACTGTTGGCAGCACTCTGCTTTTAAAGGGTTTGGAGGCAGACGTTGCCGTAATTCTCAACCCTGCTCCGATGGACCGACGGCACCTCTATGTTGCTATGACCAGAGGTGCGAAGCAACTGGTCGTCTGCTCACCCCATCAAGTTCTTAACCCGCAATAAGGCGCGACTAAATTGGACCTGCCAGAAGAGATCGCGGGGGCAGACCCGCTAAAGATGCGCGACCTATTCGTAGCTTTTCTCGACCGCGAGCCCGACTATCAGGAAATCCACGGCCTGAAAGTACCGATGGTCCGGCGTATGACTGTCGAAATTATAAGAGAAATTCTGGCGACCACGGATGTTTTGGCTGCCGAAATTCAGGGCAAGCTGATTTCCGAGGGCTGGCTGGAAGCAGAGAATTTCACGCCCACCTCCAAAGGCATGGCGCTTTCTCAATACACTGATCGTCCGAAAATCACTCGCATCGAAGCCGAGGATATTCTCGCCAAGATACTGGCTTGGGCAGCGGAGACAAATGCAGTCCCGAACGCCCGAGTGAAAGTGAAGGCCATCGACCTGTTCGGAAGCCTGGAGCGTGGTCAGTCGCTTGTTCGCGATATCGACATTTTCGTCGAGTTCACGACCATGGACTTTCTAACCGACCTGGAGCCTGAGGACGCGGACCGTGAAGCGGAATTGCTAGAGGAGCTCTCGCAGATCTCCGAGTATGTGAGCCCCTCGTCCGCGCTCGACCGGGAGCTGATGTTTGACGTACCCAAGCGGCGCGTCTTTCCGGGAGATCGGCAGACTGAGCAGGTCACCGAAAATCCCGCGCCTTGACTTTGATAGAGTCGAGCTGCTGATCGGGAATATAGACGCCCCGCGTTCGGATGCCTTTTGGCGGCAGATCGCGTGGGTCAAAGGTTGGCGAGCCACAATGAAAATAGCCGCCGCGACCGTGCGGCATGCGGCAGGGGAATGGACTATCTCGCTACCCAATAAAGTCGCGTTCTGATCGATCCAATCGTCGTCAGAATTTGGCTGCGAAGCTCACCAAACAATGCAGGTCTGGAGGTCCGCAACTTCTGCTAGTGGCGGATACCGTTGAAAAAGTCGGCATTGCTTGACACTTGAAGTCCTGATTCAGTCGTCCTCGTGGGGAGGGCAGCGCGATGATGGGTGAGCGGCAGGTGGCGCAGGAGGCGCTGTTCTACGAGTTCAGCCTGGAGCGTCACGTGCCAGCCGGTCACTGGGTGCGCGCCATAGATAGCTTCGTCGATCTCTCGGAGATCCGCGCGCATCTTCGACCGTTCTACAGCGAGACAGGTCGGCCTTCGATCGATCCAGAGCTGATGATCCGGATGCTGCTCATCGGCTACTGCTTCGGCATCCGCTCCGAGCGGCGGCTCTGTGACGAGGTCCATCTGAACCTGGCTTATCGCTGGTTTTGCCGGCTCGGGCTGGAGGGCGCCGTTCCCGATCACTCGACCTTTTCGAAGAACCGGCATGGCCGTTTCCGCGAGAGCAATCTCCTGCGCGAGCTGTTCGAGACGACCGTCCGGCGCTGCATCGCGGAGGGTCTCGTCGGCGGCGAGGGCTTCGCGGTCGATGCCAGCCTGATCAGGGCGGACGCCAACAAGCAGCGCTCGGCCGAAGCTTCGGAGATCGTCGACTGGAACGATCTCGCCCGGACACGTCGCTCGGTCCGCGAGTATCTCGATACGCTCGATGAAGCCGCCTGGGGTGCGGCCAGCGAGGCGAAGCCGAAGTTCGTCTCGCGCTCCGATCCGGCGGCGCAATGGACCGGAGCCCTGAAGGGCCATGCCTTCTTCGCCTACGCCACCAACTATCTGATCGATCTCGACCATGCCGTCATCGTCGATGTCGAGGCCAGCCGCGCCATCCGCCAGGCCGAGGTCGGCTCAGCCCGCACCATGATCGACCGGACGCAGGAGCGCTTCGGCTTCTGGCCAGCCAGGCTCGCCGCCGATAGCGCCTACGGCTCGGCCGAGAACCTCGCCTGGCTGGTCCATGAGCGCGGGATCGAGCCGCATATCCCGGTCTTCGACAAATCCCAGCGCAGCGACGGCACCTTCAGCCGCTCCGACTTTGCCTACGACCACGACCGCGATCTTTACACCTGCCCGGGCGGGAAGGAGCTGAGGCAGCGCCAGAAGGTGTATCGAACAGAGCGCCCGCTCGTCGATGAGAACGGCCTGATGCGCTACCACGCCAGCAAATTTGCCTGCGACGCCTGCTCGCTGAAGCCGCAGTGCTGCCCCAACACGTCAGCTCGCAAGATCCTGCGCTCGATCCACGAGGGCGCCCGCGACATGGCCAGGGACATCGCCGCGACCGATGCCTATATCGTCTCACGCCGCGAGCGGAAGAAGGGTAAGCGGTGTCCCGATCTCACCTTCTTCGACGGGGTCTGAGCGGTCAGTGTGACGATCCAGATTTGGAGGGTCGTTTTGTGTCTAGGCTTGACCATAGACTTGAGCCGGAGGGCGAAGTCCGGCGCTTTGAGGTGATCAACGGACGGTGCGA
>NZ_JBFTKQ010000029.1:0-44345 GCF_056396025.1 Allobosea sp. 05T438 | reverse complement strand
CTCGACACCATGGTCTCGCTGGCGGAGGAGGGCATGACCATGCTCTGCGTCACCCACGAGATGGGCTTCGCCCGCCAGGTCGCCGACCGCGTCATCTTCATGGACGCCGGACAGATCGTCGAGATGAACACCCCCAACGAGTTCTTCAAGAACCCGCAGCACGAGCGCACCAAGCTCTTCCTGAGCCAGATCCTGCACTGAGCAGATCCAACCTTTCCGGATCGGAGATCGTTATGACTGCCATCTCGCGTCGCCGCCTTCCCCTCCTCCTCGCCGGCGCCGTCGCGGTGCTCGCGGCCTTCAGCGGCCCGGGGTCGTCACAAGCGCAGGCTCAATCCGAATGGGCCGGCAAGAAGCTTGTCGTCGGGATCCATAATCGTACGCCTTGGGCCTATCGCGACAAGGACAACAAGGTCGTCGGCATTCATCCCGATGTAATCCGCGCCGTCTTCGCGCCGCTTGGCGTCAAGGATTTCGAGTTCGTCGTCTCCGATTTCGGCGCGATGATCCCTGGCCTGCTGGCGGGACGCTTCGACATCATCGCGTCCGGCGTCGCGATCACGCCGCCGCGCTGCGAGCAGGTGCTGTTCAGCGAGCCGGACGTGGCCGTCGGCGACAGCCTGCTCGTCAAGACCGGCAATCCGCTGAACCTGCATTCCTACGAGGACATCGCGAAAAATCCGAAGGTGCGCCTCGCCGGCGGCCGCGGCTCGGAGAACACCAAGAACGCCATCGCTGCGGGCGTGCCGGAATCGCAGATCGCGCTCTTCCCCAACAACGAGGCCGCCGTCAGCGCCATCCTGGCCGACCGGGCCGATGTCACGACTCTCTCGGTGCCCAGCGCCATTGGCGTCATCGACGAGCAGAAGGTCGAAGGCATCGAGCGCGCCGTGCCGTTCAAGGGGCTGATCAAGGCGAACGGCCAGCCAGCCAAGCTCTACACTGGCACGGTCTTCCCCAAGAGCAGTGCCAAGCTGCGCGACGCCTACAATGCCGAGCTAGCCAAGCTGCGGGCCAGCGGCGGCCTCAAGCCGATCATGGAGAAGTACAACTTCACGACCGATGAGGATGCTGGTGCCATCACCACTGCGCAGATCTGCGCCGGCAACGGCTGAGCGGCGCGGCGAACATCATGAGCTTTCTCGACGTCCTCTCAGGCATTTTCCAGGGGCTGAACGTCACGCTGGCGGTGACGGCGCTCGGCATGCTCTATGCCGTGCCCTTCGCCTTCGCCGCCGGTATCGCCCAGCATTGCTGGCGTGGCCTCGCCTATGGCGCGATCACCACGCTGATCGAGTTCTGGCGGAGCACGTCCGTCGTTATCCTGCTTTACGGCTTCTATTACACCCTGCCGTCCTTCGGCCTGCGACTGTCCGGCATCACCGTCGGCTCGATGGTGCTCGGCCTGCATATCGGCGCCTATGGCAGCCAGGCGGTGCGCGGCGCCTTGCAATCGCTTGACAAGGGCCAGAGCGAGGCCGGGCGGTCGCTCGGATTGCGCGGCTGGCAGATCCTGATGCTGATCGAATTGCCGCAGGCGCTGCTCGCGATGGTCCCGACCTTCATCAATCAGTTCATCCAGCTCGTGAAGGGCACGGCGCTGGTCTCGCTGGTGACGCTGACGGACATGACCTTCCGGGCCAAGGAAATCTCCCAGCTCGTCTACGATCCGCCGAAGGTCTATTTCGCGCTGCTCGTCGCCTATTTCATCCTCTGCTACCCCGCGACGATCGTCGGCCGCTGGGTCGAGCGCAAGGTCGGCGCGGGACGGAAGCTCGACCATGCTGTTTGATGCGGGCTTCGCCCTTTCCATCGTGCCGAAGATCGTCGGCGCCCTCTGGACCTCGATCCTGGTCGCGCTGCTGAGTTGCGCCGGCGCCTCGCTACTCGGCTTCACGCTGGAGATCGCGCGGCGCAGCAACCGCTTGATGCGCTATGCGATGCGCTTCCTGATCGATTTCATCCGCTCGACGCCGCTCCTGGTCCAGCTCTATTTCTTCTACTTCGTGCTGCCGTCCTACGGCATCAAGCTGCCAGCCATCGCGATCGGTGTCATCGCGATCAGCCTCTACTACAGCGGCTATCTGGCCGAAGTCTTCAAGGCTGGCATCGACGGCGTGAAGCCCGGCCAGTTCGAAGCCGCGCGCGCGCTCGGCCTGAAGCGCTTGCAGACCGTCGTTCTGGTGATCGCGCCACAGATGCTACGCAATATCGCCGCGCCGATGGGCAACTACTTCATCGGCATCTTCAAATCGACGCCCTATCTCGCCGCCATCGCCGTCTACGAAGCCTTCGGCGCGGCGCTCGACATCTCGTCCGACACCTTCCGCTACACCGAGCCGATGGTTGTTGTCGGCGTGATCTTCCTCGCCATCGCCCTTGTGCTCGCCTGGCTCGTCAGGCGGCTGGAAGAGCATCTGCTGCTCTCCGCAAAGCGCTGAATTCCACGAACGGACTGACCATGGATACGAAGCTCCTCCCGCGTCTAACCGAATGGCGCCGCCATCTTCACGCTCATCCCGAGCTCTCCGAGAAGGAGACAAAGACCTCGGCCTTCCTCCAGGAACGGTTGCGCGAACTCGGCATTCCTTTCGAGGCTGGCATCGGCGGCGCCGGCATCGTCGCGACGCTCTCGCGGCCTGGCTCAAACCGCTCGGTCGGCCTGCGTGGCGATATCGACGCCCTGCCGATCGCAGAACGCAATGACGTGTCCTATGCCTCGCAGACCGCCGGCGTCATGCATGCCTGCGGCCATGACGGCCACTCGGTCGCTCTGCTCGGCGCGGCCGCGATGCTCGCCGCCGATCCCGACTGGACAGGCACCATCCAGTTCATCTTCCAGCCGGCCGAGGAGAATGGGGCCGGCGCCAAGGCGATGATCGCCGACGGGCTGTTCGAGCGCTTCCCGATGGAGCGCATCTTTGCCTTCCATAATTGGCCTGGTCTCGAAGTCGGAACCGTGGCGGTCCACGACGGGCCGGTCATGGCGGCGGGCGGTCGCTGGCAAGTCACTCTGCACGGGCTTGCCGGCCATGCCGCGATCCCGCACCAGACGCGCGATCCGATCCTGGCGGCCGCCCACCTGATCATGGGCCTCCACACCATCATCTCGCGCAATGTCGACCCTTGCGATGCCGTCGTGCTCTCGATCGGCCAGATCCAGGGCGGCGTGGTCAGCAATCAGATCCCGGAGAGCGTCACCCTGGTCGGTACGCTACGCACCTATCGACAGGAGGTCCGCGAGGCCGTCATCAAGCGGATGGAGAGCCTGATCGCCGGCACATGCGAAGCCTATGGCATGCGCGCCGATGTCGAGATCCTCTCGACCGGACGACCCATCATCAACACCCCCGCAGAGGCAAAGCTCGCGGCGGCTGCCGGCGAGGCGATCGGCGCCAAGGTGCGAACCGACCTGCGCCCCAGCACCACAGGCGACGACTTTTCCTTCCTGATCAAGGACAAGCTCGGCGCCTACATCTGGATCGGCAACGGCCCGGCCGGCCCCGAGGGCGAGCTTCACAACGCCCGCTACGACTTCAACGACGCGATCCTGCCCGTGGCAATCGACTGGATGCGCGAGGTCGCCAAGCGCGCCCTGCGGGACGACGGCCCGAATCCATAACATCCCGGCATCATCCGATGCCAGACGACAGATTGCTCCCTGATTTCAAAGCTTTGAATATCACCCCGACGAGGGAAACCGACCATGCACGACCTGACACTCTGTGTTCACCACCCGGCCGTCAATGAGGAGGGCTATGCCTCGCTCGCCGTGCCGACGCACCGCGCCTCGACCATCGTCTATCCGGACGGGGCGAGCTTCATGGCGCGCAAATATCGCGGTTTCGACGGCTACACTTACGGGCTGCACGGCACCCCGACGACGCGCACGCTGGAAGCGCAATTGACCCAGCTGCACGACGGGATCCGCACAGTGCTCGTCCCCTCAGGCCAGGCGGCGGTCACCATCGTCATGCTGTCGGTGCTGATGCCCGGCGACAAGGTGCTGATCCCCGATCACGTCTACCCGCCGGTGCGCAGCTTCTGCGCTGAATACCTGGCGCCGCGCGGCATCGCCTATGGCGTTTACGACCCGCTGATCGGCGCCGGCATCGCCGATCTCATCGACGAGACCGTCAAGCTGGTCTGGGTCGAGTCGCCCGGCTCCAATACGATGGAGGTCCAGGACGTGCCGGCCATCGCCGCTGCGGCGAAGGCCAAGGGCGCGCTCGTCGGCTGCGACAACACCTGGGCGACGCCGCTGATCTTCAAGCCGCTGGAGCACGGCGCCGATTTCGCCTGCGAGGCGCTGACCAAATATGTCGGTGGCCATTCCGACCTGCTGCTCGGCTCCATCACCGTCAGGGACATGGCACTGCGCCAGAAGATGAAGGAGATCCTGCGCGGCTTCGGCGTCGGCGTCTCGCCGGATGAAGCCCAACTCGCCTTGCGCGGCATCGAGACCATGGGGCTGCGCGTCGCCCATATGGGCAAGATCTCGGAGGATTTCGCCCGCCGGCTCGTCGATCATCCCACGGTCGAACGCGTGCTGCATCCGGCGCTGCCGTCGTGCCCGGGCCACGCGATCTGGAAGCGTGACATGGGCCGCTCGTCCGGCCTGTTCAGCCTCGTGCTGAAGCCTGTCGACGACGACGCCATGAGCGCGGCGCTGAGCGCCTTGCGTGTCTTCGCGATCGGCGCCTCCTGGGGCGGCACGCGCAGTCTCGTCGCGCCGCAGGCGATCGCGCAGGACCGCACCGCCATGGCCTGGACCGCGAAAGGCCCGCTCTTGCGCGTCAGCATCGGCCTCGAGGAACCCGGGGAGCTCTGGGCCGATCTGAGCCGGCTGTTGTCCGTGCTCGGTCAGGCCACCGCGACCAAGGCTGCCTGACGAGGCATCGTGAAGACCACGACGATAAGGGCACGGCGCGAATTTCGCGCTGTGGAGGGTGCGCGCAGTGGAAAGCCAACGACATAACTGTCTTCGCAGATCACATCAGAAGCTACAGCCGGCAGAAACGGGGCCATCAGGAGCGCTTGCTCAGTGGCAGCGGCGGCGGGCAACAGAAATTATGGCCGCTCGACTTGCTTCCAAACTGAAGATTGCGCAGATCGCCGACGAGTGCCGGCTTAGTGCGAGCCATTTCTCTAAAGCTTTCCGGCGGACCATGGGGGTCACACCGCAGCTTTACCTCACGCGGCTCCGGGTCGAAGAAGCGAAGAACCTCCTGACAAGGGGGAAGCTGCCGCGCGCGGATGTCGCCCCGATTTGCGGCTTCAGCAGTCCGCGCCACTTCGCTCGTGTTTTCAGGCAGATAACTGGCGAAAGTCCTGGTGCTTGGCGCCGGAAACACCCGTCACAATACGGCTAGCGGGAGCGCTCCTCTCAAGGGAATTCAGTTAAATCCCGCTGATAATACTCCTCGGCAAATGCGTTTCTTCCAGCCGAAATAGCTGCCGCTAAGCCGATTTTCGCGCAAACAGATGCTGCCCTTTGCAAATGAGAAGGGGTCTCTCCTATCGCGTCAGTCTACAACGACGCGCGCGCCATCAATGAACGAGCGTACCTTCATTTCGATGATCGGCTCCAGGGGTCCGACCGGCATGTCGTAGATGAACTTCCTGACTCCAAGATAAAAGATTGCCGCATGAAGGCTCCAGACCGCTTCAATCTCCATCTCCGTCACCGGGCGACTCTCGATCGACGGCCGATCGAACTCGTGCCGCAACTCTGCGACCAACGCCGTAAAGACCCGGCGGCGGAGGAGTTCAAGATAGCGAGTATTGAAATCAAGACCCTTTAGACCTGCGAACATGAACAGCCTGACCCACTCGTAGGTCAGGATGACGCGAGCATAATCCTGATAGAACTCGACCAGCCGCTCTCTGAGCGGCTTGTTGCGATCCGCGATCAGTTCGTCCCAGAACGGGTTCCAGCGCCGCAGGAACACTTCCTGGTAGACGCGCTCGACAAGCGCGTCCTTGGTCTCGAAATAGCGGTAGAGCAATGGCTGCGTGATGTTGAGGCGCCGCGCCAGTTCCCGTGTCTGACCTTCGAAGCCGAATTCGGCGAAGAAGCTCACCGCCTCCTTGACGATGACCTCCTCGCGTTGGCTCGGACTCATTCGGCGCGCCCCTTCCAGAGGAGAGCGGGAACGCTCCGCAGAGCGGCCGCGAGAGGCGCTCTCAGCGCGGATGATGATGTCAGCGTCGTCGTTTGCCATACCTATATTTATCAGGTGAACCGCTCAGTGGAAAGCGCAGGCGCGCGCCTGTCGTCCTATCCCAACTATATAATTTGACATCACCTCCTTCTTCCCGCGGCTTGACGGGTCACTCCTCCCGTGCAATTACTGATCAAACGATAAATAAAAGAGACTGGGAGGAAGACATGATTTCCAGACGACACCTTCTTGGTGGAAGCGCCGCCCTCGGCGCCTGCGTGGCGTTGCCGGCGCTGGCGCAATCGCAGCCGCTGCGGATCGGGATGCTCACCGTCAAATCCGGCGCGCTGGCCGCCGGCGGACGGCAGATGGAGGACGGTTTCCGCCTGTTCCTGAAGGAGCGCGGCGAGCGCATCGCCGGACGAGCGGTGGAGTTCGTGGTCGCCGATACCGGCGGTCAGCCGGCGCTGGCCAAGACCCGCGCCCAGGAACTGGTCCAGCGCTCCAATGTCCATGTCGTGGTCGGACCGACCGCCGCCTTCGAGGCGCTCGCGATCAACGACTATCTCCAGGAAGCGGCTGTGCCGTTCCTGTGCTGCTCAGCCGCTGCCGAGGACCTGACCCAGCGCCGGCTCAATCCCTGGTTCGTCCGGACGTCCTCGACCTCGGCCCAGCCTTGTCATCCACTCGGCGAGTATACGGCGCGTGACCTCGGCTACAAAAAGGTCATCACGATCGCCGACGATTTCGCCTTCGGCCAGGAGCAGACTGCCGGCTTCCAGCGCACCTTCGAAGCCGCCGGCGGCACGGTCATCCGCAAGCTCTGGGCGCCGCTGAACGTCGCCGATTACGGCTCCTACATCTCCCAGATCGGCGATACCGACGCGGTCTTCGCAGCCTTCGCCGGCGCCAACGGCCTGCGCTTCCTGCGCCAATATGCCGAATATGGCTTGAAGCAGAAGATTCCGGTCGTCGGCGCGATGACCACCGTGGATGAGGGCGTGCTGCACAGCATGGGCGACGAAGCTGTCGGCATCGTCTCGGCCGGCTGGTATTCGGCCGCCCTGACCGGCGAAGCCAACCAGCGCTTCGTCTCGGAATTGCGCAAGCAGACTGGTGTCGATCCCGGCTTCTACTCGGCCGGCGCCTATTCAGCTGGCCTCGCGCTGGAAGCCGCCCTGACGTCGATCGGCGGCAAGGCAGAGGACAAGGAGGCTCTCATCGCGGCGCTGCGCAAGGTCGAGGTCGGCAATGATCCGCGCGGCCCTTGGCGCCTCGATAACTACGGCAACCCAGTCCAGAACATCTACATCCGGAAGACGGAGCGCCGGGACGGCCGACTCGTGAACACGGTCGTCAAGACCTACGAGAACGTCTCGCAGTTCTGGACCTACAAGCCGGAGAGCTTCCTCGCAGCCCCGGTCTACTCGCGCAACGAGCCGACCAAGCTCTGATCCCTGCCTGCCCCACAAGACAACACTCCGGACACCATGATCGTAGACGCTCACAACCATGTCATCCCGGCCGCCATCGTCCGATACCTCGCCGAGAACGAGGAGCCTTTCGGCGTCAGAGTCGATCGCTCCGGCGCCGCCACGCGCCTCGCCCATCGCGAAGGCTTCGCCTATCCGCTGTTCGAGGAATTCCTGACGCCGGCGGAGAAGCTCGCCCAGCTCGACCGCCGGGGCCTGGATGCCGCGCTGATCTCGCCCTCGCCGACGCTATTCTTCTACCGCATCGACCCTGCCGTCGAGGCCGCCTTCGCGCGGCGGGTGAACGACGAGATCGCCGCCTTCGCGGCGAGCGCCCCGAACCGGCTGCGCCCGATGGGCACGCTGCCGATGCAATCGCCAGATCATGCGCTGGCCGAGTTGGAGCGCATCACCGGCGAACTCGGCATGCGCTCGATCATGATCGGCTGCCATATCGACGGCGCCGCGCTGTCCGAGCCGAAATTCCGGCCCGTGCTGCGCCGCGCCGCCGAGCTCGGCGTGCTGATCCTGACGCATCCCTATTATTTCGGCACCAAGCCCGGCCTTGAGAAATACTACCTGACCAATCTCGTCGGAAACCCGCTCGATACCGCGGTCATGGCCGCCGATCTGATCTTCGGCGGCGTCATGGACGAACTGCCCGACCTCAAGGTCTGCCTTTCGCATGGCGGCGGCTTCATCCCCTACCAGATCGGCCGCCTCGTCCATGGCCAGAAGGTCCGGCGCGAGGCCCAGTCGATCGAAAGCTCGCCGAAGGAGCTGCTGAAGCGCTTCTATTTCGACAGCATCACCCATGATGCCGGCGCTCTCGCCTATCTGATCGATCTGGTCGGCGCCGCGCATGTCCTGCTAGGGACGGACATCCCCTTCGACATGGCCGACGAGACGCCGCTGCGCACGCTCGACGCGGTTCCCGGCCTCTCGGTGGAGGACCGTGCGAACATTACCGGCCGCAACGCCTGGCGCCTGACCGGCGCCTGATCGAAACGGAGACGAACATGGCTACGCAGACGCAACCGGCCTCGGCCGGGACGACTTCCCATGCCTCCCCCCGGGGCCTGTTCATCGACGGCCGCATGGTCGATCCCGGCCCGCGCGAGCTGATGAACATCACTTCGCCCGGCACCGGCGCGACGATCGCCCAAGTCATCGAGGCGAGCGCGGACGATGTCCATCGCGCGGTGCTGAGCGCCGATGCCGCTTTCCGCTCGAAGGAGTGGCGCGACATGTCGGTGCGGACGCGGGCGAGGCTCGTCAACAAGCTCGCCGACGTCATGGAAGCTCATCTCGAAGAGCTGTTCGAGCTGGAAACCCTGAACAACGGGCGGCCCGTCCGCGAAACCCGGGCGCAGCTTGCCCGCGTGCCCGACCTCTTCCGCTACAATGCCGGCCTCGCCATCGCCCGGCGGGACGATGTCATCCCCGTCGAGGGAGAGTATCTGACCTATGCGCGGCGTCTCCCGGTCGGTGTCGTCGCCAATGTCACGCCGTTCAACCATCCGCTGCTGATCGCCAGCCGCAACATCGCGCCGACCCTAACCTCGGGCTGCACCACCGTGGTGAAGCCCTCGGAATACACCCCGCTGACCACGCTGCGCCTCGCCGAGATTTTCTCGGAAGCCGGCCTGCCGCCCGGCGTCTTCAACGTCGTGACCGGGACGGGCGCTATCACCGGCCGGGCGCTCTCGGAGCACCCGCGCATCCGCAAGCTCGTGCTGACCGGCGGGACCGATGCCGGCCGGCGGGCAGGCGCCGCGGCGGCGAGCAATTTCGCCCGCCAGACGCTGGAACTCGGCGGCAAGACCCCCGTCGTCGTGTTCGACGATTACGATCTCGACCAGGCGGTGAACTACGCTGCCTTCGGCGCCTTCGTCGGCGCCGGCCAGACCTGTGTCTGCGCCGCCCGCCACATCGTCCAGCGCAGCATCTACGACACCTTCGTCGAGAAGCTGGCCGCTAAGGCCAAGGCGATCGCCGTCGGCGACCCCTTCGCCGCCGCCACGCAGATGGGCCCGGTGATCTCGGAGCGGCAGCGCCAGCGCGTGCTCGACTTCGCGCGCATCGGCCTCGAGGAAGGCGCGCGCCTCGTCGCCGGCGGCCGCGTTCCGCCTGCCTTCGACGGCAAGCCGGGCTTCTATGTCGAGCCGACGGTCTTCGCCGATGTCGATCCCTCCATGCGGATCTTCCAGGAGGAGGTCTTCGGCCCCTTCACCGTCGTGACTCCCTTCGACACGGAAGAGGATGCGGTCCGCATCGCCAATGACAGCCCCTATGGCCTCGCCGCCGCGATCCGCACCCGCGACGTGGCCCGCGCCCATCGCGTCGCCGACCGGATCGAGGCCGGCATCGTCTGGATCAACGACCATCACCGCGTCGATGCCGCCTCGCCCTGGGGTGGGTTCAAGCTCTCCGGCATCGGACGCGAATTCGGCAAGGAATCCTTCGACGCCTATTTCGACGTCAAGGCGGTGATGGTGAATGTCGGCGACCAGCCCTTCGACTGGTTCGACATGGACGCCGCCGCCCCCCGCCTGAACTGAGCTGAACTCCGGCCGCTCCGGCGGCCGGCCGCCGGGAGATATCTATCATGTTCTGGATCAACGGGCTGCTCAACAGCTTGGCCTTCGGAGCGATCCTGTTCCTGCTGGCGATCGGCTTCTCGCTGATCTTCGGCCTGATGCGGGTGGCGAACCTCGCCCACGGTGCCTTCTTCATGCTGGGCGGGTATATCGCGACCTCGATGATCGGCTTCGGCTTCACCGCGGCGGTGCTGGCGGCGGGCGTCGTCTGCGCCGTGTTCGGCGGCATCATTGAGCGGACGCTGGTGCGCCGCCTCGCCGGCCGCGAGCTGGCGCAGGTGCTCGGCACGCTCGGCCTCGCCTTCATCATCGCCGACCAGTGCCTGCTGATCTGGTCCGGCGATCCGATCGCCCAGCCTGCCCCGACGGCTTTGCGCAGTGCCGTACAGATCGCCGGCATCGCCTTCCCGGCCTATCGCCTCGCCTTGATCGGCATCGCCATCGTCGCCTTCGTCGCGATCTGGCTTTTGGTCGAGCGCACCACGCTCGGCGCCCGAATCCGGGCTGCCGTTGACGATCGCGAAATGGCGCGCGCCACCGGCATCCCGGTCTCGCGCCTGTTCACCACGGTCTTTTGCGTCGGAGTGGCGCTCGCGGGCATGGGCGGGGCGCTCGCCGCGCCGATCATGTCGGTCTACCCTGGGCTGGATGCCGAGATGCTGCCTCTGGCGCTGCTCGTCGTCATCCTGGGCGGCATCGGCTCTCTATCCGGCGCCTTCGTCGGCAGCATGCTGATCGGCGTGATCTACACGTTCGGCCAGATGCTCGTGCCGGACCTCGCCTACGTTATCCTGTTCCTGCCCATGGTCGCGGTGCTCGCGCTGCGCCCCCAGGGCCTTTTCGGAAGGCAGCCGGCATGAAGACCTTCGGCCTCCTCTTCCTCCTCGGCGCGCTGGCGGTTCCGTTCGTGCTGCCCGGCGAGTTCTATCTCGCCATCGCCACGCAGATCTTGGTCTACGGCCTGTTCGCCGTCAGCGTGAACCTGATCGCCGGCTATTGCGGCATGGTCTCGCTCGGTCACGCCGCCTTCCTCGGCATTGCCGGCTATGCCTTCGCGCTGCTGACGGTCAATTCCGGCTGGCCGGTCCCGGCCGCCATCCTCGCCGCCCTGCTGCTCACGGGAATCGTCGGCGCGCTGTTCGGTCTCGTTGCGCTGCGCACCTCGGGGCTGAGCTTCCTGATGATCACGCTCGCGCTCGGGCAGATCGTCTGGGGCGTCGCCTTCCGCTATGTCGAACTGACCAATGGCGAGAACGGCATCAGCCTGCCGCGGATCGAGGGCTATTTCGGCCACGGCACCGGCCTCTACTATCTCTGTCTCGCCGTCACCGCGGGCTGCCTCTTCCTTGTCGCCACCCTGGCGCGCTCGCCGCTCGGCACCGCGATGCAGGGCGTGCGCGACCAGTCGCGGCGGATGAGCACGCTCGGCTACGATGTCTGGGCGATCCGCTTCGCTGCCTATGTGCTCTCGGCCGTCCTCGCTGGCGTCGCCGGCATCCTCTACGTGCTGGTCTTCCGCTTTATCAGCCCGCACTCGCTATCTTTGACCGTATCGTCGGAAGCGGTGTTGATGGTGATTGCCGGCGGTCTCGGCACGACCTTCGGGCCGGTGCTCGGCGCTGCCCTCGTCGTCCTGCTCAAGAACGTCGCCAGCGCCTATACCGATCGCTGGCCGACACTGCTCGGGCTGATCTTCCTCTTCATCATCATCGTCGTGCCCGAGGGTCTCCTGCCCGGCGCCAGGCGGCTGACCGGCTTGCTGCGGGCACGGCTGGTGGCGCGCCGGGAGATGGGGGCTCGGCTGACGAACGCCGCCGCGCGCATCGAGGAGGCCCGCCCGTGACCGCGCTCCAAGTCAACGATCTCCGCAAGAGTTTCGGCGGCCTCAACGTCATCCAGAGCGTGACCTTCACGGTCGAGCCCGGCGAGCGGCGACTGCTGCTTGGGCCGAACGGAGCCGGCAAGACCACGCTGTTCAACCTGATCGCCGGCGATCTGCGCGCCAGCGCCGGGCAGATTCTCCTGCAAGGTGAGGACGTCTCGACCCTGCCGACCTTCCGCCGGGCGGCACGCGGCATCGGCCGCACCTTCCAGATCCTGACGCTGTTCGGGCGGGAGACCGTGATCGGCAACGTCATCATGGCGCTCCTCGGCAATCGCCGCCAGCGCTGGCGGCCATACGGCGCGGTCGCGGCCGACGCCACGCTGCGCCGCGAGGCCATGCAGGTGCTCGCCCGCGTCAAGCTGGAGAGCCTCGCCGATCGTCCGGTGCAGGAAACCTCCTATGGCGAGAAGCGCCGTCTCGAAATCGCGATGGCGCTGGCGCAGGATCCAGAGATCCTGCTCCTCGACGAGCCGCTCGCCGGCCTCTCGAAGCAGGAACGCAAGACGGTGAGCACGCTGCTGGAGGAACTGCCCCGCGCCCTGACCATTCTGATGATCGAGCACGACATGGACGTCGCGCTGGCCTTCGCGGAAAAGATCGCGCTGCTGCATCACGGCCGCCTGCTGGTCGACGGCACGCGCGACGAGGTCATCGCCGATCCCCGTACCAGGGAGGCCTATCTTGCGCAGTGAACCCATCCTCTCCCTTTCAGCGTTGAACGCCTTCTACGGCGACAGCCACATCCTGCACGACCTGTCGCTGAAGGTTCCGGCCAACGGCATCCTCGCCCTGCTCGGACGCAACGGCGCCGGCAAGACGACCTGCATGAACGCCGTCGCCGGCCTGCTGGGCTCGCGCTCCGGCCGCATCACGCTGGAGGGTCGTGACGTCTCAGGCTTCTCGCCTGAGGCGATCTGCCGGGCCGGCATCGCGCTGGTGCCGCAGGGACGGCGGATATTCCGCAGCCTGAGCGTCGAGGAGAACCTCGCCGTGGCGCGCCGGGCGTCGGCGCCCGCTGGCCGGGTCGTCTGGAGCAATGACGACATCTACGGCCTCTTTCCCCGGCTGAAGGAGCGGCATCGGCATCCGGCCGGCCTGCTCTCCGGCGGCGAGCAACAGATGCTGGCGATCGGCCGGGCGCTGATGACGGCGCCGCGCGTCCTGCTGATGGACGAGCCGACCGAAGGCCTCGCCCCGCAGATCGTCGCCGAGGTCGGCTCGATCGTCCGACGCCTGCGTGAGGCCGGGCTCTCGGTGATCCTCGTCGAGCAGCACATGACATTCGCCCTGCAACTCGCGGACGAGGTCGTGGTGATCAGCACCGGCCGCGTCGTCGAACAGGGTCCGGCCTCAGACTTCCTGGCCGAGCCGGCCCGCCTCGAAGAGCATCTCGGCGTGCACTGACCACCACCACGGCAAAGGCATCATCAGCGCCATCAATTGATCGATTGATCAATTAAATATGAAAAGGGAACGACCCCATGTCCGAAGGAACGCATGAGCTGCGCCCGCCATCGCGCCGCGCAATCGTCATCGGCGGCTCGATGGCGGGCCTGTTCGCGGCACTCTTGCTGCTGCGCCAGGGCTGGCAGGTCGATATCTACGAGCGCATCGCCGACGAGCTTTCGGGGCGTGGCGCCGGCATCGTCACCCATGACGAACTGTTCGAGGTCCTGCGGCTCTGCGGGATCGACAGCGAGACGGCCCGGATTGGCGTCGCCGTGCGCGGACGCTGCGTCTTCGCTCCCGACGGCAGCCTGCTCGGCGAACATGCCCTGCCGCAAGTCCTGACCTCCTGGGGACGGCTCTACAGTCTGCTGCGCGAGGCGCTGCCGGCCGCGCATTATCACCGGGGCAGGAACCTGGAAGCGCTCGCCGTCGATGCCGAGGGCGTCACCGCCCGCTTCGGCTATGGTGAGACGGCACGCGCCGACCTCCTCATCGGCGCGGACGGCATCTTCTCGGCCGTCCGCAGGCAATTGCTGCCCGAGGCCATGCCTTCCTATGTCGGCTACATCGCCTGGCGCGGGTTGGTAGACGAAGCCGATCTCTCGCCCCAGACGCGCGAGGCCCTGTTCGACAGCTTCGCCTTCTCGCTGCCGCCGGGCGAGCAGATGCTCGGCTATCCCGTCGCGGGAGCCGGCGAGTCGATGGAGCCCGGCCAGCGCCGCTTCAACTTCGTCTGGTACCGGCCGGCCGCGCAGGGAAGCGCGCTGCGCGAACTGCTGACCGACGTGGACGGCGTGCAGCACGAGCTCTCCATCCCTCCCAACAAGATCCGCCCGGCGGTTCAGCAGGAGATGCGGCAGGCGGCGCGGCGTCTGTTGTCGCCCCAGTTCGCGGAGGTCGTCGAGAAGACCTCGCAGCCCTTCATCCAGGCGATCCAGGATCTGGAGACGCCGCGGATGGCGATCGAGGGCCGCGTCGCCCTGATCGGCGATGCCGCCTTCGTCGCCCGGCCGCATGTCGGGATGGGCGTAACCAAGGCCGCGGCCGACGCCTGGTCGCTCGCCCGCGCCCTCGAGGCCCATGGCGACGACATCGCTGCCGGCCTGGCCGCCTTCGAGGCCGAGCGGCTGCCCTATGGGCGGGCGGTGATCAAGCGCGCCCGCGACCTCGGCGCCTACATGCAGGCCCAGCTCCTTACGCCGGCGGAGCGCGAGCTGGCCGAACGCCACCGCAAGCCCGAGGCCGTGATGACGGAAACCGCAGTTTCGACCGGCATCGCCGCCTGACGCGACGACCGTTTCCTTGCAACAGCGACAGAAAGGATGAGAACGATGACCCAGAACAGCGATTTCGTCTGGCCCAACCCTCCCGCGAACCTCTCGGCCCATGAGCGCGCCGAGTTCGAAGCCAATCTTGGCCGTGGCCTCGTCGGTACGCAGCTCGTGTCCGAGACCGACCGCGTCCGGGTCTGGGCACTGGCCCTGCAGCCCGGCGAGCGCATCGGCTTCCACACCCATGTCCTGGATTATTTCTGGACCGCCGTAACGGGTGGCAGCGCGCGCTCGCAATATGCCGACGGCCGCGTCGCCGAGGTCTCGTACAAGCCGGGCGACACCCAGCACCATGCCTATGGCGCGGGTGAGTTCATGATCCACGACCTGACCAATACAGGCGACACCGAACTCGTTTTCACCACGGTCGAGTTCAAGCAGGGTGCTAACGCCCCCCTGCCCTCCGCGTGACGCCGTCCTCAACCCTCAAGGAAACTGTATGCCGACCTTGTTCGATCCGATCCTCATCGGGGCGGTGCAGGCGCCGAACCGCATCTTCATGGCGCCGCTGACACGCGCCCGCGGGACGCGCGACCATCTGCCAACCCCGATGATGGCCGAGTACTACGCGCAGCGCGCCGGTGCCGGCCTCATCATCAGCGAGGCGACCGGCATCAGTCGCGAAGGGCTCGGCTGGCCCTTCGCCACCGGCATCTGGTCGAACGAGCAGGTCGTCGGCTGGACCCGCGTCACCCACGCGGTCCATGCTGCCGGAGGGCGCATCTTCTGCCAGCTCTGGCATATGGGCCGCGTCGTGCATCCGAGCCTGCGCGAAGGCGCCGCGCCGGTCTCGTCCTCAGGGACGACCGCACCGGGGCTCGCCCACACCTATGACGGCAAGCAGCCCTACGTCCAGGCCCGCGCCCTGGCGATCGAGGAAATCCCGCGGATCGTCGAGGATTATCGCAAGGCGGCGGACAACGCGCTGCGCGCCGGCTTCGACGGTGTTCAGCTCCATGCCGCCAACGGCTATCTGATCGACCAGTTCCTGCGTTCCAGCGCCAATCTGCGCACAGACGCCTATGGCGGCTCGATCGATAACCGGACGCGGCTGCTGCGCGAGGTCAGCGAGGCGGTCGCCGGCGTGGTCGGCGCCGAGAGGCTCGCGGTACGGCTCTCGCCCAACGGCGAATCCCAGGGCATCAACGATCCGCAGCCGGTGCGCCTCTTCACCGCGGCGGCGCAGGCTCTGTCGGCGCTCGGCATCGCCTTCCTCGAACTCCGCGAGCCGCCGCCGAACGGCACGCGCGGCCGGCCCGACCATCCGCCGATCGCGCCGGTGATCCGCAAAGCTTTCGACGGGCCGCTGGTGTTGAACTCGGATTTCGATCTGGCGCGCGGCAGCGCGGCTCTGGCCGCAGGCGAGGCCGATGCGATCACCTTCGGACGCGCCTTCCTGGCCAATCCGGACCTGCCCCAGCGCCTCGCAAAAGGCGCCGCCCTTAATCCGGACGACATGGAGACCTGGTACTCGCAGGGTGTCGAAGGCTATCTCGACTATCCCGCGCTGACCTCCTCCGCCGCCTGACAGCACTGCTTCCAGAGTGCGCGTCGGGTTCCCGACGCCCACTCCGATTTCTGCATAACCTCATCGAATTCAAGGCCGTCGCGATGCCTGCGATGTTGCCTGATCCAACGTGCCGGCCGTGAACCATCCGGGTAGCACTCTCCAAGACATTCTCATCCTGATCGGACCGATAGATGGCGATCAGGGAGGAATAGATGGTCGAAGCCAGGGATCTCAGTCTTTATCGACAACCTCGGTCGACGGCCGATCACGTCCATCAGCAACTTCCTCATGCCAGCGACCATCGCGATCCTCATAGACGATCCCACCGGTCTGACCAGCGACTGTCTGCCGAGCGGCGGCATCCGACGCTGCCTTATGTGCTGCCTCATGGCTGGGAAATGTCTCAGAGACCACGTCACCAACCTTGTAGGCCCAGCCTCCGTCGTGCTCGACGACCTCGTACTTAACTTTGACCATCCCAAATCCTTTCTTTGACGAAGACTGCGGTTTCCACCAGTCGCCAAAAGTACATCTGGCCGCTCGCTCCTGCGGATCGAGGGCCCCTTTCGACATCGTGGCAAGCATTCCTGTTAAGGTCTGCCAGATTCGACAATCCGGCTTCAACGTCCAATCGTCGTTGCCATTGGCAGCCTGCCGTCGTCTATTCACAGCGTTGGCATCTGCAGCGCCCTGAACGAGCTGGCCGGCAACCGGCACGTCAGACGGCGAGATAGCGCTCCTGAACGGACTGATCCGCCAGCATCGCCTGCGCCGTATCGGCGTGGACGACCGCGCCGCTCTCCATCACATAGGCGCGGTCGGCGATCGCAAGCGCCAGCCCGACATTCTGCTCGACCAGCAGGACGGTGGTGCCGCGTTGCTTCATCAGCTCGAACTGCTCGAACATCTCGTCGACCAGCAGCGGCATGATGCCCTCGCTCGGCTCGTCGAGCAGCACCATCTTCGGCTCCGCGATCATGGCGCGCGCGATCGCCAGCATCTGTTGCTCGCCGCCGGACATCGTCGCCGCGATCTGGGAGAGCCGCTCCTTCAGGCGCGGAAACATCGCCGTCGCCTGCTCGATCATGTCCTCGGCCTCGGCCCGCCGGGGCGAGGCGACCACACCGAGGATCAAATTCTCGCGCACCGTCAGCCCCGGCACGATCCGGCGCTCCTCGGGCACATAGGCGAGGCCCGCGGCATAGCGGGCATGGACCGGCTGCCCGGTCATCTCCTGCCCATCGAAGACGATGCTGCCGGCGCAGTTTGCGACGAGCCCCATCACTGATTTGAGCGTCGTGGTCTTACCCGCGCCGTTGCGGCCGATGAGGCAGACCAGTTCGCCGCGGCGCACGCTCAGCGATACGTCCTGGATGGCGTGCGAGCGCCCGTACCAGGCATTGAGTCCGGCAATCTCCAGCATCAGTGCTGCCTTTCGCCCAGATAGACGCGCTTCGCCTGCTCGTTGCCGCGGATTTCGTCCGGCGTGCCGGCTGCGATCAATTCGCCATGGTGGAGCACGACGATCGCATGCGAGACGCCCATGACGAGCTTCATCTTGTGCTCGACAAGGATGATCGTGCGCTCGCTCGCGAGCTTGCGGATCAGCGCCATCATCGCCACGGTTTCCTCTGGGCTCATGCCAGCGGTGGGCTCGTCGAGCAGGAGCAGGCGCGGCCGCGAGGCCAGCGCCATCGCGACTTCCAGCGCACGCTGCTCGCCATGAGCGAGCGTGCCAGCGACACCATCGGCGCGAGCTTCCAGCCCCACCTCCGACAGGAGCCCGAGCGCGATCTCGCGCAGCCCCTCCAATCGCGCACGCGGCGTCCAGAAGTCGTAGCGGCTGACCAGCGCCTGAGAGGCGAGGCGCACATTCTCCAGCACCGAGAGCTGCGGGAAAACGCTGGTGATCTGGAAGGATTTGGCGATGCCGAGCGGAGCAAAGCGATGTTGCGCCAGGCCGGTGATATCCTGCCCCTCGAAGAGGATGCGCCCGTTGCTCGGCTTAAGCGAGCCAGACAGCATATTGAAGAAGGTGCTCTTGCCGGCGCCGTTGGGACCGATCACCGAGGTGATCTTGCCGCGCTCGAAGCGGGCGGAGACGTCCTTTACCGCGGTGAAGCCGCCGAATCGGCGCGTCAGCCCGACGGCCTCGATCATGGTCGCATCCGTCATGGTCTCACCTTCTGCAGGAGCGTGCCAAGGACACCGCCAGGGAAACGCAGGACGATGACGATGAAGACCAGGCCGACGGCGAACTGCCAGTATTCGGTCCAGAGCGTCACCACATCCTTCAGCACGAGATAGATGAAGGCGCCGATGAACGGCCCGATGAAGGTGCCCATCCCGCCGAGCAGCGTCATCATCACCACCATGCCGGAGGTCTCGTAATGCAGCGTCTCCAGCGGCACGACCGAGAGATGGATCGCATAGAGCGCACCGGCCAGACCGCAGAACAGCCCCGAGATGACGAAGGCGACGAGCTTGGTGATGCGGGCATCGTAGCCGCAGGCGATGGCGCGGGCCTCACGCTCGCGGATCGCCTCCAGCACCGCCCCGAAGGGCGAGCCGAGGATGCGCGACAGCACATAGAGCGCGACCGCGACGAAACCCAGCACGACGAAATACTTGGTCGTCGGATTGTGGAAGTCGATCGCCACGCCCAAGACCGAGGTCGCGGGAACATTGACCCCGCGTAGCCCATTCTCGCCGCCGGTCCAGTCCACCGCCTGATGCGCGATGTAGTAGACGCATTGCGACAGAGCGAGCGTCACCATGGCGAAATAGATACCGCGCGTGCGGGCTGCCAGCGTGCCGATGGCAAGCGCCGTCAGGCCGCCGAGCAGGGTTCCGAGTGCGACGGCAAGCGGCCAGGGCAGGCCGAAGCGGACGATGGCAATACCCGCGCCATAGGCCCCGGCCCCGAACAGGGCGGCATGGCCGAAGGAGAGCATGCCGAGATAGCCAAACATCAGGTTGAAGCCGACGGCGAACAGCCCGAAGATCAGGACGTTGAGTGCGAGCGCCTTGTAGGGCAGTACGAAAGGCAGCACGCAGAGCACGGCGAGAACGATCAGGAACTGGTGCCGGGCGACCGCGTCGCGCCAATTCGAGCGTGCGGCAACGGCCGGTGTCGAGAGGGTGCTCATCGGAACCTCACTGCGCGTCACGACATCAGCCCGGTCTGGCCGAGCAGGCCCAACGGCCGCACGATCAGCACCAAAGCCATCAGGATGAAGATCGAGACCTGCGCCATCTCGGGCATGAGCAGCGAGGTCATGCTGACCACGACGCCAACAATGAGCCCGGCCAGCACGGCGCCGGCGAGCGAGCCCATGCCGCCGATCACGGTGACGACGAAAGCCTCGATCAGCATGGCATTGCCCATTTCGGGCGTGACGCCCTGCAGCGGCGCCGCCAGCACGCCGGCCAGCGCCGCAAGCCCCGCGCCGATGCCGAAGACGACGAGCCAAACCCGCGCCACATCGACGCCGAGCACCTTCATGATCGTGGCGTCGCGAGCGCCGGCGCGGATCACCAAGCCCCAGCGCGTCTTCTCGACCAAGAGATAGAGCGCCGCGAGGATCGCGGCCGAGGCTGCCAGCACGAACAGCCGATAGGTCGGGAAGAAGCCGATCCCGATATCGGTCGCGCCCTGCAGCCATTCCGGTTGGGCGAAGGGCATGCCGACCTTGCCGAAGATCATGCGGATGCTGTCGACCATCACATAGGAGAGGCCGAACGTGACGAGCAGCGGATAATCGATGCCCTTGCCGTAGAGCGGCCGGATCAGGAAGCGCTCGGCGACGAGCCCGATCGCCGCGACCGCGAGCGGGCCGCCGAGGACGGCGAGCCAGAAGCTTCCTGTCGCGTTGAAGATCACGAGCCCGGCGTAGGCGCCAACCATGAACATCGCGCCATGGGCGAAATTCACCACGGTCAGCATGCCGAAGATCAGCGAGAGGCCGATGGCCATCAGCGCGTAGATCGCCCCCAATGCAAGCCCGGTGAAAAGCTGCAGCAGGAACAGGTCGAGCGTCATCTCGGAGAGCGGCATGGGCGCCTCCCGTTTTGCGTGCGTTTGCGGCGGTTCAGTTGCCGGCGTGGCCGAGCTCGGAGCAGCTCCGCAGCATGGCCTCATCCGGACCCTCGCTGCCGATGATCCGGAAGACGTCGTTGGCGCTGCTGCCGCCGCGCTTCGATTCCAGTATCAGGACGCTCTGCACGGACTGGTGGTCGCACGCGCGGTAATATTGTGGCCCCTTGTAATGATCGTAGCGCAGCCCCCGCAGCGCCGCGGCCACGCGCTCGCTCTCGGTGCTGCCTGCGACCTTTGCGGCTTCGAGAAGGGCCCTGACGCCGGAATAAGAGACGGCGGCGTAGTCGGACGGGTCGAGATTGGCATTGGCCGCCCGGAAGCCGGCGTTGAAGGCGCGCGCCGTCTGCGAGGTCTCCTCCAGCCGCCAGAAATAGGGGGCGCCGCCGATTACGCCGTCGAACGCGTCCGGCCCGCCGGCGACACGAGCATAGAAGGCCAGCACCGGGGCGACGACGCGCGTGCTGCGCTTCAAGCCGAAATCACCGACCTGCTTCGCCGAGATCATCTGGTCACGGCCGAAATTCAGCAGGAACAGCACGTCCGGGCGCGCCGCTTGGATGCGCGGCATGAAGGTCGAGTAATCGGCCTGGCCGAGCGGGTGGCGGATCTCGGTGACGATCTCCGCGCCGACCTCCTGCGCGACGCGGCGCACCGCCCGCGACAATTCATGGCCGAAGGCGTAATCCGCCGTCAGGAGCGCGGCGCGCTTGCCGAAAGTCTTGAAGGCGTGACGCGCGACCGGCCCCGTCGTCATGTGCGGGTTGAGCGCCTCGTGGAAGGTGTAGCGCGACCAGTCGCGCGCCTCGTTGATGGCGTCCGACTGGCTGCAGGAATTGAAGATGACCCTCCGTTCCCTGGTGATGTTGTTGATCGAGAGCTGGACGGCCGCCGAAAGGCTACCGGCCATGAACTGCACCTGATCCTTCTCGATCAGCTCCAGCGTACGGGTCGCCGCCTCGCCGGGATTGAGCTTGTCGTCGCGCGCCAGCAGTTCGGCCATGCGACCGCCGAGCCCGCCACCCTCGTTGAACTGCTGCACGGCGAGTTGCGCCCCCCGGACCTGATCCTGCGCCTCGGCGCCGAACGGGCCGGTCAACGAGGTCGGAAAACCGATCTTGATGGTCGCCTGCTGTGCCTGCAGGGAGGGGATATAGGCGGGAAGGGTCACGGCGGCAGCTCCGGCCAGCAGCCCGCGACGGTCGATCTTCATGGCGTTCCTCGCTCGTTGGCCCTAGTTGTTCTGCGGGCGGCAGGCCTGCCGCTTTCATTTATCTTTTGATAAACAATTTCGCAGCGACGCGCCCCTGTCAACAACTATTTATCAAACGATCAATTCTAGAAATGAGCGAGGGCGATTGGACAGCCGCCGCGATCCTTCATGCCTGCCCGGCAAGGCTCGGTGTCGAAGGCGGTCTATGCCTGCGACAAGGCGTGAACCCTGTGAAACAGCAGATATTCCCCAGTCTCGACGCCCTGCCGCTTCAGGAATTCGCCGTAGCGGACCTGCGCCGGCTCCCAGCGCGCGAGCGCGGCCTCGATATCATCCGGCGACCGCTCAAGCTCCTCGGCAAGCGCCAGCGCGTTCGCCGCCGCCTTCGATGTGCTCGCCGCGGTATGGGGGCGCGGGATCGCGGCGGCATCGCCGAGGATGATCACCCGCCCCGCCACCATATGGTCAGAAGCGAGATCGCGGATTGCCTGAGCGAAAGGCTCCGCTGTCGCCTCGACAATTTCGCGGAACGCAGGGGGCAGCAGCGCCTTCGCCTCGCGGCCGAGATGGACGATCCACTTCCGCGCCAAGAGCCCTTCGGGGATCGCGTATCCGCGCTGGCGGCCATCTCGGTCGGTCATGATGCCGGCAATCTCGTCATCGCTCGCAACGCGGTACCAGACCCAGTTGTAGAGCCGGTGGCCGGGGCGCAGGTCGTTGTCTGGACCGGGGACCAGATAGCCGAGGATGTGCGAGCCGCGATTATTGGCGAAACCGAAATCCCCGCGCAGCGCCTCGCGCGCAACTGGGGGCATCTCATCCTCGGGCACGAGCCCGCGCCAGGCAAGATAGCCGGCATAGCTCGGCTGCTCCTGCGGCCAGATCTGCGCCCGGACCGTCGAGTTGCCGCCATCGGCGCCGATGAGCAGATCGCCCGTCTCGCTGGAGCCATCGTCGAAGAACGCGGTGACCGTTCGGGCCCCGGCGTTCTGCTCGACTCGGGCCAGCACCTTGCCGCGATGATAATGGACCTCGCCGAATGCCTGCTTCAACGTCGTATAGATCAGTGACCAGGAGGTCTGGACCTGCGGGGCAAACTGCTTGGATTGGACCGTGCCATCCGGCCGCAGGACCGTGCGATAGCGCGAAGCGACACCGAGTTCGCCTCCGCCGAGCGAAGCGCCACTACGGCGGAACACCTCGACCACGTCGGGCTGCAGCACGATGCCGCCGCCGCGGCTGTCGAGGTCATGGCGCGAGCGTTCGTAGATATCGACGTTCCAGCCGATGCTGCGCAGCATATTGCCGGTGAACAAGCCAGCGAGGGAGCCGCCGATGATCAGGGCGCGGTGCTTCGATTGCGCCGACGAAGGTGATGTCTGCACGGGTCGTCTCCTTTTCGACGACAGCAAGATGATCACCCCACGCGGCTATGATAATTCGCCTTCGGTGCGCTTCTTCGTTGCGATCTGCGCAAAGATCGCTAGCGCGCGTAACGATCCCAATAGGGCGGCGCGCCGAAATGGTCCGCCATGAACTCGATGAAGCTCCCGATCTTCTTGGAGCCGCGCCGATTGTGGAGATAGACGGCCGAGATGGCGCCCTCCTCGGCGCCGGGAGATGGCGACCATTCCTCCAGCACCGGCTGGAGCCGGCCGGCCGCGATGTCGCCGCCGACGAGCCAGGTCGGCATGAGGATCAGGCCGGCGCCGCCGATCGCGGCCTCGCGCAGTACCTCTGAGCCGTTGGCACGCAGATTGCCCGAGACCTCTACCTTCTCGCTCTTGCCGTCGCGCGCCATCGTCCAGCTGTGGTCGAGTGTCTGATAGTCGAACAGCAGGCAATTGTGGTGCGCGAGGTCGAGGGGCTCGCGCGGCACGCCACGTTCGCCCAGGTAATCGGGGCTGGCGCAGATGACGCGGCGATGCGGCGCAAGCTTGCGCGCGACGAGGCTCGATGTCTGCAGCGGCCCTAAGCGGATCGCGATGTCGATCCGGTCCTCCACCAGATTGGTCATTGCATCGGTCAATTGGATATCAACCCGAACCTGCGGCCAGCGCCGCAGAAAGCCTGGCAAGGCAGGGGCGATATGGAGGCGGCCGAAGGCGACCGGCATCGTCACCCGTAACAGCCCGTTCGGCGGGCCGGCCCGCTCGCCTACCGCCCGATCGGCATTCTCAAGATCCTCAAGGATGCGGCGGACATCCTCATAATAGCGCCGCCCGGCATCCGTGAGCGTCACGCTGCGCGTGGAACGGTTGAGAAGCAGCGCGCCGAGCGCCTCCTCGAGGCCATTGAGCTGCCGGGTCAGAGAGGATGGGGCCACGCCGAGGCGGCGAGCCGCCGGGGCGAAGCCACCATGCTCGACGACGGCTGCAAAGGCGCTTGCCGCGGCAAATCTGTCCATGTCCCACCTTTGCCTTGTGAGCAATAATGATCTCGCCAACCAGTCTATTATCACTGAAGGGAGCAACACCGACATTGGGTCGCAGAAGGAGACCCACCATGTCCATTCCCGTCACGATCGTTTCCGATTTCATCTGCCCATGGTGCCTCATCGGCGAGCGCCGGCTGGCCAGGGCGATCGAATCCCTGCCCGAGAATGTCGCCGTCGACATCCAATGGAAGCCCTTCGAGCTGAATCCGACCATGCCGGCCGAAGGCATGAACCGGCGCACCTATCGTTCGCTCAAATTCGGCAGTTGGGAGCGCAGCAGCATGTTGGACGCGCAAACGGTCGCGGCTGCCAAGGACGGTGAAGCCGCCTTCGACTATGCCGCCATGGAGAAGACGCCGAACACCTTCGCAGCCCACAGGCTGATGCACCTCGGCGAGCGTCACGGCGTCGCGACGCTGCTCGCAGAAGCACTTCTGTCGGGCTATTTCGAGCGAGGGCGCGACATCGGTGATCTCGATACACTGGTCGAAATCGCTGCCGAACAGGGGCTCGACCGGGCCGAGGCCGAGGCCTTCCTGCGCGATGGCGAAGCCGCCACCGATGTGCGTGCCCATGAAGAGGCGCAAGGCGCGGCCGGCTTGCGCAGCGTGCCGACCTTCATCATCGGCGGCGACATCATCTCCGGGGCACAATCGGTCGCGACCTTCGAGGCCGCGCTGCGACGCGCCGCCGAACAGGATGCCGCCTTTGTCGACGGCGCTTGCAGCATCGGCTGACGATCCCGATCCCGGCCACCTCGCCAAGGAGACATGCGCGTGCCCGATACACCGTTCCAGCACAAAGGGTTTGCGCGCATGTTCCGGCCGGGCGGCATGACGCTTGGTCTGATGCTGCCGATGGCGCCGCTGACCAACGGCGTGCCCGACATGACCGGCCAACTCGACCTTGCCGTCGCGGCCGACCGGGCCGGCTTCGCCACGCTCTGGATCCGCGACGTGCCGCTGTTCGATCCCGATTTCAACGACGCCGGGCAGATCTACGACCCCTGGGTCTGGCTCGGTCAGCTCGCGACGGTGACGCAGAGGATCGCGCTCAGCGCCGCCGGAATCGTCCTGCCGCTGCGCCACCCGCTGCATACCGCCAAGGCGGCGGCGTCGGTGGATGTGATCAGCGGGGGGCGGTTCCTGCTCGGCGCCGCCTCGGGCGATCGCGCGGGGGAATATCCGGCCTTCGGCCGCTCCCATGAGGAGCGCGGCACGATCTTTCGCGAGGCGGTCGAGGTCATCCGCCGGACGACCTCCGAGGACTACCCTGCCCTGKCCGGGTCTTTCGGCGAGATGCAGGGCCTCGATCTGCTTCCGAAGGCAACGGGGCGCCACCTGCCAATCCTGGCAGTGGGCAGCGCCCAGCAGAGCATCCAGTGGATCGCGCGCCATCTCGATGGCTGGGTCTCCTATTTCAGGCCCGTCGCCGAGCAGAAGCCCCGCATCGATCTCTGGCAGCGTGCGGTCGAGACCCAAGGCGGCGGCGCCTTTCGGCCCTTCGCACAATCCATGTTCATCGACCTGACAGACGGTCCCGACACCGAGCCGTCACCGATCTTTCTCGGCTACCAAATCGGCCGGAAACGCCTGATCGAGCGACTCGTTGCTTTTTCTACGCAAGGTGTTCATCACGTCGCCTTCAACCTGCGCCATAGTCAGCGCCCGGCTAAGGAGGTTCTGCAAGAGCTTGCGGAATTCGTGCTGCCAGGGTTTCCGTCTCACGCCGACAGGTGATTGCCGGTGCCTTCAGGCCAAGAGCGACGAGGGGTGTCAGCCAGGGCCGGCGCTTCGTTGCCGCTCTTTCGCGAAGCCTCGATCCTCTTATCCGCATTTCGATCCAGCCGATGGTGGATGTGGTCTGCAGACAAGTGCGCTGATCTCGTGCCGAACGAAATCATACAGTGGTTTAGTCCGGCCGAGCTGAGCCTTCGACCATGCCCGAAGGCAGTTCTTCGACCGCGTTCCGATTGAATGACAGCGAGTGGGATGGACGCGACCGCGTCGCGAGGAACCTTATTTCGGCTCCTGCGTCGAAGCGCGCACGACAAGTTCGACGGGCATGAATTGCATGCGCGTAGCAACATCCGCGTCCGAGAGACGCTCCAACAGTTGTTGCGCTGCGGTCCTGCCCATCTCGGCATGAGCAATCCGTACGGTGGTCAGCGGCGGATCGACCATGTCGACCAGCGGCATATCGTTGTAGCCGACGACCGATATATCGTCGGGGCAGGACAACCCGCGCTGCTTCAGCTCTTGATAGGCGCCGAGCGCGAGCAAGTCGTTGCTCGCCGCGACCGCGGTCAGGCCGGGCCATGTGTCTAGGAGAAACGCCGTCGCCGCCTGCCCCAGGGGCCGGCTGTAGGCGGGGGCCACCGAAACGGCCGAAGCATCGAGCCCCGCCGACGCCATCGCCGCCTCGAAGCCCCGCCGACGCAGAACACCGGTGGAGAGCGCTTCGGAACCGGCCAGGTGTCCGATCCGGCGATGGCCGAGCGCGACCAGATGTTCGACCGCCAGCCGCATGCCGCCGATATCGTCGGAAACCACGGTCGCTGCGCGCAAATCATCCTCCGCCCGGTTGACCAGCACGGTCGGGACGCCGGCGCCGAGGCAGACGGTCAGGACCGGATCGGAGCGCCGCACCGTCGCGAGCACCAGCCCGTCGACCCGACGCGCAATCAACTCCTCGACGATCGCGACCTGACGTCCCTCGTCGGCCCCGCCTTCCGCCACCAGCATCGAATAGCCACCCTGGGCCAAGGCGGCGCCGATGCCATCGAGGATCGGCGCAAAGACCGGATTGGCGAGGTCCGGCAGCACGACGCCGACCAGGCGCGACCGGCCGGTCCGCAGCGAGGCCGCGATGGCGTCGCGGCGATAACCCTGCCGCAGCGCCTCCGTCCGCACCTTCTCCACCACTTCCGGCGAGATCCGATGGGCCTGGGCGGGATCGAGCGCGCGCGCCGCCGTGGAGCGGTGCACGCCGGCTGCCTCGGCGATCGACTGGAGTGTCGCCCCACGTGGCCCGCCAGACGCCAAGGTCATGGATTTCATCAGTTTTCCGCCGGCTGAATCGTCGCCTGCAACTGAGCATTTTTTGGCTCGCTTGACAACGTGCAATCGATCGCATAACTGTTAATGCAATCGATCGCACAACAATGCACCGCTGACGCGGCACAGGCGACGGAGGAAACACCGATGAATGCGAGGGCAACCCCCGTGGGAGCCGAGACCGCACTCCGCTCCCACATCATCGAGACCCAGGATGCCGTGACGCCGGTCGTGCTCGACGCGATGTCGCGAGCCCCGAATGCCCGGCTCAGGGAGGTCATGGCCTCCTTCGTGCGACATATGCATGCCTTCGCCCGGGAGGTCCGGCTGACCGAGGACGAGTTCGAACTCGGCCTCGATGTCCTCAACCGCATCGGCCAGGCGACCAATGACAGCCATAACGAAGCCGTGCTGTTCTCCGACGCGATCGGCTTCTCGACGTTGGTCTGCCTGCTGAACAACGGCCAGAATGGCGCAACCGAAACGGCCGCTGCGCTGCTCGGCCCGTTCTGGCGGATGCATTCGCCGACGACACCGAACGGCGGCTCGATCATCCGCTCAGAGACGCCCGGCCCCGCCCTCTTCGCAAATTGCCGGATCACCGATCCCGAGGGCCGCCCGCTCGCCGGCGTCGAGGTCGATGTCTGGCAGGCTTCGCCGGTCGGGCTCTACGAGAACCAGGATCCCGGCCAAGCCGAGATGAACCTGCGCGGCAAGTTCACCACGGATGCCGATGGCTGCATCGCCTTCCGCTCGGTGAAGCCCGCCGGCTATCCGGTCCCGACCGACGGCCCGGTCGGCGAGTTGCTCCGGGCCCAGCAGCGCCACCCGTTCCGCCCGGCCCATCTGCATTTCCTCGGCTTCAAGCCGGGCTACAAGACGCTGATCACGCAGGTCTTCGTCGATGACGACGAGCATCTGGAAACGGACGTCGTCTTCGGCGTGACCCGCCATCTCATCGGCGATTTTCGGCCCGGCACCGGCCCCGCGCCCGCCGCCGATGTCGATGGGCCCTGGTACCTCTTCGACTACACCTTCGTGATGGAACCCGGCGAAGCCAAGCTGCCGGTCCCCCCGATCCGCTGATCCGCGCATTCCCCCTCACAGTCAGGAGCAGGGACAGCCATGTCTCATCTCGCCCAACCGGATGCCCTCGCCGCGGCACCGATCCGGAAGCTCTATCCACGCTCGCTCGACGGCAAGGTCGCACTCGTCGTCGGTGGCGCAGGCGCCATCGGCGCCGCCACCAGCCGCATGCTCGCCGCCGCTGGCGCGACCATCATCGTCACCCATCTCGACAGCGAACGCGATACGCAGGCCGCCGAATCCCTCATCGCGGATCTCGGCGACGGACACGCCGCCTATGTCGCCGACGTCGCCAACACCGCCTCGCTCATCACCCTGCGCGACGCCATTCAGGCCCGCTTCGGCCAGCTCGACATCCTGATCAACGCGGCCGGCTACACCAAGCCGGTGCCCCATGCCGACCTCGACGCGCTCACCGACGAGCTGATCGACCGCATGCTGCAGGTCAATTGGCGCGGGCAATTCGCGACGATCCGCACCTTCGCGCCGATGCTGAAGGCCTCGGGCGACGGGCTCGTGGTCTCGATCTCCTCGATCGCCGCCTTCACCGCCGTCGGCTCCTCGATCGCCTATTGCGCCGCCAAAGCCGGCATCGACGTGATGACCAAGGCGCTGGCCCGCGTGCTAGCGCCCGAAGTGCGCGTGCTCGCTGTCTCGCCGGGCGTGGTCGACACCGAGTTCGTCCCTGGCCGCGGCGCGGATTTCAACGACAAGGTCAGCGCCTCGACGCCGCTGAAGCGCATCGGCGCGGCCGAGGACATCGCCGCCGCCATCACCGCTTGCGCCACCATGCTTGGCTACTCGACCGGACATACCGTCCAGGTCGATGGCGGCCGGGCGCTCTGAGGGCGAACCGATGCGCGCGCCCCTCCCGAAAGTCTTCATCACCTGTGCGATCACCGGCAACCTGACCAGGCCCGAGCAGAGCCCGCATCTGCCGATCACGCCGGAGCAGATCGCCAATTCCGCGCTCGAAGCGGCGGAAGCCGGTGCGGCGATCGCCCATATCCATGTCCGCGATCCGCAGAGTGGCCGGCCCTCGATGGAGCTTGCGCTCTATCGCGAGGTGGTCGAGCGCATCCGCGCCGGCAATCCCGATCTCATTATCAACCTCACGACCGGTCCGGGCGGGCGCTTCGTACCCTCCGAACAGGATCCGAAAGTCGCTGGCCCCGGCACGACATTGATGGTGCCTGAAGAGCGCGTCGCCCACGTCGCGGCGCTGAAGCCCGATATCTGCACGCTCGACCTCAACACCATGAATTCCGGCGGCGAGGTCGTGATCAACACGCCCGGCAACGTCCGCCGCATGGCCAGGGTAATCGCGGAGGCCGGTGTGCGCCCGGAGATCGAATTGTTCGATTCCGGCGACATCGCCTTGCTCACCGACCTGATCAAGGACGGCACGCTGCAGCCGAAGCCGCTGACCTCCTTCGTGATGGGTGTGCGCTACGGCTTCCAGCCCTCGCCCGAGACCGTGCTCTATGCCCGCGGCCTTCTGCCTGAAGGCGCGCTCTTCACCGCGATCGGCATCGGCCGCTCGGCCTTCCAGAGCGTAGCGCTCTCCTATCTCGCCGGCGGCCATGTCCGCGTCGGACTGGAGGACGGTGTCTATATCGACCACGGCGTCCTCGCTCCCTCGAACGCGGCGCTGGTTCAGAAGGCCCGCCGTATCGTTGAGGACCTCGGCGGCCAGATCGCCACCCCGCAGGAAGCCCGCGCCCTCATTGGCCTGCCCGACCACGCCGCCGGCGCGAAGCGGGTGGCCTGACCTCTCTCATCGGAAGCGAACCATCATGTCCCCTGCCACCCAAGCCCTCATTCGCGAAGCCCAGGCCACCCGCCCGCAGACCGTGCGCGGCCTGCGGCTCCATACCAAGGCCGCGAGCTATGAAGAGATCGCGCTGCCGATCGAGGAACGCCCATTACGCCCGCTCGCCGCCCATGAGGTTCTGGTCGAAATCCAGGCCGCGGCCGTCAACCCGTCCGACGCCAAGGCTGCGACGGGGCTGATGCCCTATGCCGTGTTCCCACGCACGCCGGGCCGCGATTTCGCCGGCACGGTCGTCGCCGGGCTGGCCGGCCTCCTCGGCAAGCAGGTCTTCGGCTCCTCCGGCGATCTCGGCATCCGCCAGGACGGCGCCCAGGCGAGCCATCTGATCGTCGAGGCCGATGCGGTCGTCGAGATCCCCGCGGGTGTCACGATGCGCGAGGCCGCCGGCATCGGCGTGCCCTTCGTCACCGCCTGGGAGGGTCTGCGGCGCGCCGGCCTGCCCAAGGCTGGCGAGACCGTGTTGATCCTCGGCCTCAACGGCAAGGTCGGCCAGGCCGCTGCGCAGATCGCGAGCTGGCGCGGCGCCAAGGTCATCGGCATCACCCGCCGGCAGGAACCCTATGCCGGCCATGCCAGCGGCCCGGTCGAGGTCATTTCCGCCAGCGGCACGGATGTGCCGGCGCGGGTGCGCGAGCTCACCGGCGGCAAGGGCGCCGCCATCGTCTTCAACACGGTGGGCGACCCCTTCTACGAGATCGGGCAGAAATCCATGGCCGTCGGCGGCCGGGCGATCTTCATCGCCGTGATCGACCGCTTCGTCACCTTCGATATCCTGGCCTTCTACAAGGGCCGTCACACCTATGTCGGCATCGACACCATCGCGCTGAGCTCGGTCGAAACCGGTGCGATCCTGCGCGATCTCGCTCCGGGCTTCGCTGTCGACTTCCTGAAGCCCTTCCCGATCAAGGACAGCGCGGTCTATGCGCTCAAGGACGCCCACGCCGCCTATCAGGCGGTGATGGGCTCCTCACGCGAACGCGTCGTGCTGGTGCCGGGAGCCTGACGCCATGCATGTCGTGCGCTTCGGCGAGGCCCCGCCCTATGACGCCCCCGGCCATGCGCTGATGAAGATGGTTCGGCTGCAGGGCCGCGAGGCCGGCCCGGCCGACACGGCGTGGCTTGGCGTCTCGACCATCGCGCCCGGCGGCGGCACGACGCTCGACGCTTCCGCCGTCGAGAAGCTCTATGTCGTGCTCGACGGCACCGTCACCGTCTCGAACGGACAGGACAGAGTCAGCCTGAGCCGCTGGGATTCCTGCCGGATCGCCCCCGGCGAAGGGCGCCAGCTCAGCAACGAAACGAACGCGCCCGCCTCGATCCTGCTCGTCATGTCGCTCCAGCCTCCGACGCCGGCCTGAATCGGCGCGACCACGAAGAGACTGCGAAACGCCTAGCCAAGAAACACAACCAAGCGCGGGCGCGTCCGTCCGCGGCGGCGCCCTCGTGCGCCCAGGGAGGACCAAAATGGCTGCAGATCATCCTTCACCCCGCCCGGCCAAGCGCTGGTACAATATTCTCTACATCCAGGTCTTGATCGCCATCGCCTTCGCCATCGTGCTCGGCCATTTCTGGCCGTCGATCGGCGTCGAGATGAAGCCGCTCGGCGACGGCTTCATCAAGCTGATCAAGATGGTGATCGCGCTGGTGATCTTCTGTACCGTCGTCTCCGGCATCGCCGGCATGAGCGACATGAAGAAGGTCGGCCGCGTCGGCGGCAAGGCGCTCATCTATTTCGAGGTGGTCTCGACGCTGGCGCTGGTCATCGGCCTCGTCGTCGCCAATGTCGTCAAGCCGGGCGCGGGCTTCAACGCGCACCCCTCGGCGCTCGATGCCAAAGCCGTGGCCGCCTATGCTGGCAAGGCCGGCGAGCAGACGATCACCGAGTTCCTGCTCAACGTCATCCCCAACACCGTCGTCGACGCCTTCGCCAAGGGCGACATCCTGCCGGTGGTGCTGATCTCGATCCTGTTCGGCTATGTACTCTCCCATCTCGGCGAGCGGGCGCGGCCGGTGCGCGATGTCATCGATGCCGGCGCGAAGCTCGTCTTCGGCGCGATCAACGTCATCATGAAGCTTGCCCCGATCGGCGCCTTCGGCGCCATGGCCTTCACGATCGGCCGCTACGGCGTCGGCTCGCTCGGGCCGCTCTTCCTGCTGATTGCGACCTTCTACCTGACCAGCGCGATCTTCGTCCTTGGCGTCCTCGGCCTCATCGCCCGCTGGGCCGGCTTCAGCATCCTGAAGTTCCTAGCCTACATCAAGGAAGAGATACTGATCGTCCTCGGCACCTCCTCCTCCGACTCGGCCCTGCCGAGCCTGATGGCGAAGCTGGAGCGCGCCGGCTGCTCGAAACCGGTCGTCGGGCTGGTCGTGCCGACGGGTTATGTCTTCAACACCGACGGCACCTCGATCTACATGACGCTCGCCGCGCTCTTCGTGGCGCAGGCGACCAATACCGACCTCAGCCTGCACCAGCAGCTCGCGATCTTCGCCGTGGCGATGCTGACCTCGAAGGGCGCCTCCGGCGTCACCGGCGCCTCCTTCATCGCGCTGGTCGGCACGCTCTCGGTGGTGCCCGCGATCCCCGTCGCCGGCATGGCGCTGATCCTCGGCATCGACCGCTTCATGAGCGAGGCCCGCGCCCTGGTGAACATGATCGGCAACGGGGTCGCGACGCTGGTCATGGCCCGCTGGGAGGGCGAGCTCGATCAGGCGAAGCTCGAGGCAGCGCTGTCGGGAGAAGCCTTGCCCGATACGGCGACAGAGGAGCATCCAGCGATTGCCCCCGGCACGCACGGCCTCGCCGTCCGCACGGGCGAGGCGCTGAGCGGCGCCACGGGGCAAGCCTGAGGCGTCAACGATTGTCGCAAGCTTGCGGGGCGGCTAGCGTCCCGCGAGCCAAAGCACTGCCCGAGATCATGAGGACGAGCGCATGCCAGCCCCCTCCACCCCCGTGAACGTCGCCGTGCTAGACGACTATCAGAACGTGGCCTTGTCGATGGCGGCTTGGTCCGCGCTCGACGGGCGAGCGCGGATCACCGTGTTCAACGACCATCTCGCCGATCCGGTTGAAGTCATCGCGCGCCTTCAGCCGTTCGATGTCGTCTGCATCATGCGTGAGCGCACGCCGATGACGCGCGCGATCATTGAAAGCCTCCCGAGGCTGCGCCTGATCGCCTCGACCGGCGCGCGCAACGCCTCGATCGATGCCAAGGCGGCTGAGGAGCGCGGTATACTGGTCGCCTTTACCGGCTACTCCACAGCGCCGACCATCGAAATGACATGGGCGCTGATCCTGGCAAGCGCACGTGGACTGGTCGACGAGAACGCCTCGTTTCGTGCCGGCGGCTGGCAGCGCCGTATCGGCGGCGATCTCAGCGGACGGACCCTGGGCCTTCTCGGCCTCGGCAATATCGGCACCGCCGTCGCCCGGATCGGCCAGGCCTTCGGCATGAACGTGATTGCCTGGAGCCAGAACCTGACCGTGGAACGGGCCGAGGAAGCGGGTGCGACCTGGGTCTCGAAGGAGGATCTGTTCCGCCAGGCGGACTTCCTCAGCGTCCATCTGGTCCTGAGCGGCCGCAGCCGCGGGCTCGTCGGCGCGGCGGAGCTGGCGCTGATGAAGCCTACCGCCCGGCTCGTGAACACGTCGCGCGGGCCGATCGTCGTCGAGGCCGATTTGATCGCCGCTCTGGAGAAGAAGACGATCGCCGGCGCCGCCATCGATGTCTTCGATCAGGAGCCTCTCCCCCCGGACCATCCGTTCCGCAACCTGCCGAACCTGCTCGCCACCCCCCATATCGGTTACGTCTCGCAGAACCTGTATGAGCGCTTCTACGGCGATACCGTCGCGAACATCCTGAAATGGTTGGACGATCGCGCATCGCCCTGAAGGCGGCGAGAGACGCAGTGGCCGAATTGAACCGTGCGCGCATGATCGGTTCGCGCTTCTCCGGCAATTTGCTCTCCTGGGTTGCGCATCATGGATCGGCTTGAGAGCATCGAAACCTTCGTCCGCGTCGCGGAGACAGGCAGCTTCGTCGAGGCGGCGCGACAGCTGCGTGTTTCCCGCTCCGTCGTGACGGACCGCATCAAGCAGCTTGAGGAGTTCGTCGGCGGCCCGCTGCTCCATCGCAGCACCCGTGCGGTGCGGCTCAGCGAGCTGGGGCAGTCCTTCCTGCCTCAATGCGCCGCGCTTGTCCGGCAGGCGAAGGATCTGCTCGGCGAGATGCGCATCGATCCGGCTGGAACGGCCGGCACTCTGAAGGTCCATGCGCTGACGGGGCTGGTTCTGGGGCGGTTCGCCTCGCTGCTCCGGGATTTCCAGAGTTCTCACCCCGAGCTCCAGATGCAATTGACGGTCAGCGACGTCGTCGTCGACCCGATCAAGGCAGGCGTCGACTGCGCGCTGCAGATGTTCCAGCCGACATCCGGCGAGTTCATCTCCCGAACTCTGTTCTTCGTCAGGCGCGTCTTCTGCGCGGCGCCCAAATATCTTGCAGCTCATGGCACGCCGCTGCACCCGCGCGATCTGCATCATCATCGGCTCGGCCTCTATTCCGGCTATCCGACGCGCGACCGCTGGACGTTTCACCGCGACGGGCAGGCCGAGATCGTCGACCTTGCCCCGACGCTGCTGACCAACAGCGTTCATCTGCTCTGCGAATATGCGCAGGAACAGGCCGGCATTGTCTGCCTGCCGACGCTGCTCGCCAGCGAACAGATCCAGAGGGGCCGGTTGGAGCTCGTGCTGCCGCAATACTCCCTGTCGTCCTTCCCCTTGAACGCGGTCTATGCAGTGACGTCACGCCAGACCTTCAAGCTTAAGCTGTTCATCGACCATATCCGCGCAACCTTCGGCGGATTGCCGCCCTGGGACGAGGCCCTGATCGAAGCGGGTCTACTTCCGGCGACGCCGCACGATGAAAACGGCGCCGCACTCGCTGCGGACCTCATGGCGATTAGTCGGGATCACCGAACAATGCGCTCGGCGTGAGGCAGCTATCGAACACTGCGCGCCTCCCCTAAGGTCGGCCGGTCACCACAACACAGCTGCCCGGCGAAGGCACCTTCACCGATCGGACATGACCGCCCCCGAGCGGCCGTGACAGGCACTGTCATGTCGCGAGAGGGGTCATGAGATACGGCAATCGCGCAACGATCCCGCAATCGGACGTCGCCCCATGAGCTTCGCCGATCTCGAAGCGAAACTCGGGTTGACGACGCCCATCCGGCATCAGCTCTTCATTGACGGCCGTTTCACCGACGCAATCTCCGGCGAAACCCTCGCAACGCTCAATCCGCACGACAACAGCGTGATCGCGCAGGTCGCGGTCGCGGGGCGGGAGGATGTGGACGCCGCCGTCGTCGCTGCCCAACGCGCCTTCCCGGCCTGGAACCGGATGGCGGCGGCCGAACGCGGGCGCATCCTGCTGCGCCTGGCCGATCTGATCGAGGCGCATGCGGAAGACCTCGCGCGGCTGGAAACGCTCGACACCGGTCATCCGCTGCGGGATTCGCGGCGTCTCGACGTTCCCCGCACCGCTGCCTGCTTCCGCTATTTCGGCGGCATGGCCGACAAGTTCCAGGGCGAGACCATTCCCGTCGAGCCGGGCTTCCTCAACTACACCCTGCGCGAGCCGGTCGGCGTCGTCGGGCAGATCGTGCCCTGGAACTTCCCGCTGATGTTTACGAGTTGGAAGATGGCCCCGGCGCTTGCGGCCGGCAATTGCATCGTCCTGAAGCCGGCCGAGATCACGCCGCTGACCTCGCTCAAGATCGCCGAACTGATGGCGCAGGCCGGCCTACCCGACGGCGTCGTTAACATGCTGCCGGGGCTCGGCAGCGTCGCAGGACAATACATCGCCGAGCATCCCGACATCGCCAAGATCGCCTTCACCGGCAGCACCGCCACCGGCCGGCGCATCGTCCAGGCCAGCAGCGGCAATCTGAAGAAGGTCCAGCTCGAACTCGGCGGCAAAGGCCCCAACATCATCTTCGAGGATGCGCCGCTGCAAGCTGCCGTGAACGGCAGCGCCTGGGCGATCTTCCACAATCAGGGTCAGGCCTGCATCGCCGGAGCGCGCCTACTGCTGCACGAGAAGATCGCCGACGCCTTCCTCGACCAGTTCCTGCCGCTGACACGCTCGATCCGGCTCGGCAACCCGCTGGACGAGGCCACCGAGATGGGTCCGCTGACAAGCATGCAGCATCGCGAACGTGTCCTGTCCTATGTCGACACCGCCATGCAGGAGGGTGGCGAGATCCTGGCCGGCGGCAAGGCACCCGCAGGCGCGCTTGCCGGGGGCTGCTATGTCGAGCCGACTGTGGTCAGGGCGAAGTCCTTCCGCGACCGGGTCGCACAAGAGGAGGTGTTTGGCCCCTTCGCCACCGTGCTGACCTTCTCGACCGACGAGCAGGCGCTGCAGATCGCCAACGGCACCGATTACGGCCTGGGCAGCGGCCTGTGGACACAGAATCTGAGCCGCGCGCATCGCGTCGCCCGCGATCTCAATGCCGGAATGGTCTGGGTCAACAGCTACAAGCGCGTGAACCCCGGCTCGCCCTTCGGTGGCGTCGGCAAGAGCGGTTACGGCCGCGAGATGGGCTTCGACGCGATGCACGAATATACGCAGGTCAAGAGCGTTTGGGTGAACGTGGACGCCGAGATCCCACCCCATTTCCAGCGCTGAAAACACCAGGGAGGAAACCACCCCATGATCCGCAAGGCTCTCAAGCTGGCTGCCGCAGGCGCCCTGCTGCTGATGCTGCCCGCACTCGCGCAGGCGCAAAGCTGGCCGAGCAAGCCGATCCGCCTGATCGTCGCCTTCCCCGCCGGAGGCCTCGTCGACACCGTCGCCCGCCAGTTGCAGCCCTCCCTGCAACAAGCGCTCGGGCAGCCTGTCGTGATCGACAATCGCGGCGGCGCGGGCGGCACGATCGGATCGGCCGAGGTCGCCCGCTCGGAGCCGGACGGGCACACGCTGCTTATGATCTTTGACAGCTATGCGACCTATCCGCTGGTCTTTCCGAAGCTGAGCTTCGATTCGTTGAAGGATCTGAAGCCTGTGACGCAGATCGCCAGCAATCCGCTGGTCCTGGTCGTCAATCCGCGTGTCCAGGCTAACGACCTGAAGGCGTTCGTCGCCCTGCTCAAGGCGCAGCCGGACAAGTTCAACTATGCGTCGGTCGGCGCGGGCTCCAGCAATCACCTGACGGCGGAGCTGTTCCAAGAAGCCACCGGCACGACCATCACCCATGTGCCCTATCGCGGCGGCGGCCCGGCCCAGCAGGACCTGGTCGGCGGGCAGGTGCAGATGATGTTCCTGTCGGCTTCGCTCGCGCATCCGCATGTCAAGGCGGGCGCCCTGCGCGCACTGGCACAGACGGGAGCGGAACGGGTTCCCGCCTATCCGGATACGCCGACCGTGGCGGAGAGCGGCTATCCCGATTTCACCGTCAACTCATGGGTCGGCCTGCTCGCTCCGGCCGGCACGCCGCAGCCGATCATTGACCGGCTCCACGCCGAAATCCGCAAGATCGTGACGGAGCCCGCCCTGGCAGCGCGCCTCCAGGAGCAGGGCCTCACCGGCGTGGCAAGCACGCCGAACCAGTTCGCCAGCACGCTCCGGACCGAGCAGGGCAAGTGGACGCGCCTCGTCACCCAGCGCAAGCTGAAGCTGGACTGAGGGGAGCGCGGCCTCGCGCCTGTGCCGATCCGATCGTGCCCTGGAGCATTTCCGCGCATCAAGGAAATGCTCCAAGGCTTTGTTTTATCGCATTGTCTTTCACGCGAACCGGTGTCCAGTTCGCGCGAAAGCGCTCTAAGCGGAGAGCAACGGATAGTCCGTGTACCCACGCGACGTGCCTCCGAAGAATGTGGCGCTGTCCGGCACATTGAGTTCCGCGACCTGCTTCAGACGCTCGGGCAAATCCGGATTGGCAATGAAGAGCCGGCCAAAGGCGATGATGTCCGCCCTGCCCGTCTCAAGCGCCTCTGCCGCCTTGGAACCGTCATAGCCTCCCGCCAGCATCAGGACGCCATGAAAGCGTCGGCGCAGATCGCGAATGATGGCATCCCAGCGCGGATCGAGAACGGCGTCCTTCTCGGTCCCGACGATTTCCGGCTCGACGAGGTGCAGATAGGCGAGGTTGCGCTTGTCGAGCTCGTCCACGATGTAGCCGAAGGTTTTCTCAGGCGTCTCATCGTCCATTCCCATGAAACGGCCCATCGGCGTCAAGCGAACACCAACTCGCCGCGAATCCACGACCTGGCTGATCCGATCGACCACCTCGATGAGCAGCCGGGCCCGATTTTCCGAGCTCCCGCCATACCGGTCGGTCCTGCGATTGCTGGCGCTATTGATGAACTGATCGAGGAGGTAACCGTTTCCGGCGTGAATTTCGACCCCGTCCATTCCGGCAGCGAGCGCATTTCGCGCGGCAGACACATAGTCTTCGACGATCGCCTCGATACCTTCGATGGCAAGTTCCTGCGGGACGGGAATATCGGTCCAAGCCCCCTGCCCGTTTTCATCGACGATGAAGGTCTTGCCCTGGACTTCCATAGAGGTCGGCGCAACCGGAGCTGCTCCGCCTGGCTGAAAACTCGGATGCGACACGCGCCCCACATGCCAGAGCTGCAAGAATATCCGCCCGCCCGCGGCGTGAACGGCATCGCTGACAGCCTTCCACCCGGCAACCTGCTCAGGCGTATGAATGCCAGGCGTCCAGGCATAGCCCTGGCCCTGCTGAGATACTTGAGTCGCTTCGGTCACGATAAGCGCCGCGCTCGCTCGCTGCTTATAATATTCGACCATCATCGCGGTCGGCACGTTCCCCTTGCCAGCGCGCGATCGCGTCAGAGGAGCCATTGCAATCCGGTGCGGCAGCTGCAGCGAAGGCAGTGTCAAAGGTTCAAAGATCTGGGTCATGCTTCATCTCTCGGCGGATGTCGCCAAGAGATGTAACCGTCGGGCCTGCATGATAATCCAACGTTGCCGGAGTTCATTTTTGCGTGGCGAGCAAAGGCAGACGCTCCGGGCAGTCGCCCCACGGGAACATCAACTCCCTCCCGGTATCGTCAGGGCGTTTGAGGCGACAAGTCTTGATCGATGACGGGGCAATTGCGCCGGGCGATCGTCACAGCGCGTCAGCGCCAGTTTTGGCGCCCTGCTTTACGGAAAACCTGAATGGACTCAGTCTCTCTCGCCGTTTTCGTTGAAGCGGTTTCCGCCGGGAGCGTTGCCGGCGCGGCGCGTCGCTTGGGTCTCGGATCGTTGGCCGCTGGGCGCAGCTTGGCTTCACTGGAACAACGGCTTGGCGTCCGTCTCCTCCAGCGCAACACCCGGTCCCTATCTCCGACCGCAGCTGGCGTGGCATTTCTTCCCCACGCGCAAGCCATGCTGGAAGCGGAAGCGGCGGCCATTGCGAGCATCGCCGGCAACACGGACGCGAGCGGTCTTTTGCGCGTGACCGCCTCGGCCGCATTCGGGCGAAAGGTCATCGTGCCCTTCATCGCCACGTTCATGAACCAGCACCCGAAGATCAAGGTCGACCTTCTGGTTACAGACCGCTTGGTCGATCTCGTTGGCGAGGGCTACGATCTTGCGATCAGAATCGCTCAGCTTCGAAACAGCGACCTGATCGCCCGGCGCTTGTTCGACAGTACGCGGATACTCGTCGCCGCCCCCAGCTATCTGGAACGCGCGGGCCCCCTGGGACAGCTAAGCGACCTCGCGAACCATGAATGCCTGTCGCTCGCCGGCCAAACCCATTGGTCGTTTCGTCAAGGAGGCAAGCAGGTTACACAGCTTGCCGGCGGGCGGTTTACGGCGAACTCGATCGAGATACTGCACCGTGCATGCGTCGAAGGCCTCGGTATCGCGCTTCTCTCCGAATGGGACGTGCACAGCGAGATAAAGGACGGCTCGCTGGTTCCCCTGCCGTTGCATGATGCAATTGCCGAAACCCTGTCAGTCTCCGCAGTCTATCCGAGCCGCCAATTTCTGCCGTCAAAGGTCAGACTATTCGTCGAGCAGCTTCGAGCCAGGCTTGATGACAACCTCTGGCCACTGGACTGAGCAGCTCGCTTCGTTGCCTTTTTGTCGGACGCGGCGAGTTGTTTTCACCGTGCGTTTTTCGCGCCCCTAAATTGCAGCATTCCAGCAGGGCCGAACAGCGCACCTCCTGGCCGGAACACTGCTATTCTCGACTTGCGGGCGGGTAGGCATTGGAGATTTGGGCGGCGCCTCGGCGTTCGTCGAGGCGCCGCGTCGTACGGTCAGTGCTTGCGTGCAAGCGGACGGGTTCTAACAACCTGCAGCAGCGCCGCGAGAAGCCCGAGCACGAGTCCCAGCGCCACGACACCGGTCCAGCCTCCGAACTGCCAGGCCGCAGTGCCCGCGGCCGATCCGGCCGCCCCGCCCAGGAACATCGCGCCCATCAAGATGGTGTTCAGTCGTGCACGGGCCTCGGGCCGCAGGGCGAAGACGATGTGCTGGTTCGCGACGAGCGCCGACTGCATGGCGAAGTCGAGCAGGATCACGCCGACGACCAGACCCAGCAAGGAGGTCCACAGCCCGAACACCAGCCAGGACATGACGGTGAGCACGGCTCCCAGCGCAACCACCGGCGCCGCCCCATGCGAGTCCGCGAAACGCCCGGCCAGCGGAGCTGCGAAGATGCCGACTGCGCCCACAACCCCAAACAGTCCTGCAACATCAGCACCCATGCCAAAGGGAGGCGCCTGAAGACGGAACGCCAACACGGTCCAGAAGGCTGTAAAGGCCGCGAAGATCAGGGCCTGCGTCGTGGCTGCCAGCCGCAGCTGCGGAAACTCGCGCCAAAGACCGGCGATCGAGCGGAGCAGCCGCCCGTAGCTGAGTTGAGAATCGGGCTCACTGCGAGGCAGGGCCAATATCACGAGACCGGCAGCCAGGAGCGCCATGGGAGCGCCCAGCCAGAACATCTCACGCCAGCCGCCGTGAGTTGCGACGATACCAGCCAAAGTTCGGCTGAGAAGAATACCGGTCAAAATTCCGGCGAGGACGGTTCCAACCGTCGCTCCCCGTCGCTCCGGCGACGCCAAATGCGCGGCAAATGGAACGATCTGTTGGGCGACGGTCGCCGTCAGACCCACGGCGACCGAAGAGAGCACGAGCATCGCCGCGTTCGGCGCCATAGCCGCCAAAATCAGGGAAAGCGCGAGCAGTCCGAATTGAAGAACGATCAGGCGTCTGCGTTCAACGACATCGCCGAGAGGTACCAGCAGAAACAAGCCTGCTGCATACCCCAACTGGGTCGCGGTCGGGACGAGCGCTGTCAGCGAGCCAGGGATGTCGGCTTCAATCAGCCCGAGCATGGGTTGGTTGTAATAGATGTTGGCGACCGCGATGCCGGCGGCACCGGCCATCGCGAAGGTCGTGAGGGGCGAGAGACCTCTCGATGGGGTCTCGACAGTGATGCTAGCCATGGGGGATCTCTTTCGTTCCGATGTCATCTTGGCCTTGTGTTTCGGAACTTAACTGCCCTGCACGCTTCGATTTACTGACCCAGATTGATGGTCCTATACATCGAGCTTTGATGGAATAAGGACGCGAAATGCCCGTGCTGCCGCTAGCGTTTGCGGCGGCTGCCCAAGGTTGCTGAGCCCATTTTTTAGCGTTGGGCCGTCGGTTCGACGCGGCGACCCTTGTCAGCCTCGCGGCGCGGCTCCTTAGCCATCATGATCGAAACCAATGACCGACATGCGCGTCAAAGCCGTGCCAGCGGCGCAGGAGGTCCCTAAAATTCTCAGCGACAAATTGCTGGGCTGCCATTGGGTCTGGCATCTTCGGTCCTGGTAGGTTTCGACTTACCGGACCGCGGCAGCGCCTATCCGGCCTTCGCCTCCAGCCGATCCCGGATTGCGAGAATGGCTTGCCGAATTTTTTCACGCTGTTCTTCGGTCTCGCCGATGGCGTCCGCAATCGCAATGTTGATCGGAGGGACCTTTTCGAGAAGTTTTCTACCCGAGGCGGTTAAATCCACCGTGACGACACGTTCGTCAGCCACGGCCCGAGCGCGAGAGATAAGCCCCGCCTTCTCCAAACGCTTGAGCATCGGCGTGAGCGTGCTCGATTCAAGCTTAAGACGCTCTCCGATCGCGCCAACGGGTTGCGCACCTTCGTCAGTGAGCACGACAAGGCACAGATACTGCGGGTAAGTCAGCCCCAATTCGTCGAGCAATGGACGATAGACGCGGTTGAACATGTGTGCGGTCGAGTAGACCGCGAAGCAGATGTGTTGGTCTAGCGATAGCATGTTCCGTCCCAGCCGGCCGGCACTCGATTCATTCTCGTTAGGCTAGCGCATTCCCATCAAATTGGAACTTGACGGCCGAATTATGTCGCGGGATAAATAATCGTGCCGACGTCAAATGTTTCTGGCGACGTTCCGGATTGCTCTGTGAGGCAGGCCGCCGCGTCTGGATCGCGCGGTTCTACGTGTCAGGATGCGGGCAACGGTCATGGTGTGATGGTCATGGGCGAAGCGCTGTCGACCCTTCATCGGGGCTTCTACGGCCAGAGTGCCGTGGACCATTTCGGTATGACAGGGAACGCCCTCGCCTCCTTCAAGGTCGAGGGACAGCCGGCGCTCGTCGCAACCCACCTGCGTTGCTGTCGGCAATCAAGGGAACGAACCCTGCCGATTGCCTCCGATGCGGCCTTTTCAATCCTCTATCAGTTCAGCGATCTACAACGCCGCTCGCGTTGGCTTCGCGGACACCTGGATATCTCTAGCCCTGTCCACGCCAGGGAGGTGGAGATCGTCGATCTACGCGATCGTCCGCAATGGCAGTTCAGCGGCGAGTTCCACGCCCTCCAGTTCTATGTCTCCGTCGCTGGCCTGGCATCATTCGCCAAACAGTGCAGCGTAGGAGCGATCACTTCGTTGAGCTGGCAGACTGGGATTACTGACAACGTTCTCTGGGGATTATCCAACGCCCTCATCCACGCCGCCGCAGCGCCGAACTCAAATCAGCTCCTGATCGATCAGCTGGCCATCGCGCTCCTGACGCATTTTATGGAGAGCTACGGAAATCTGCAGCCTCCTGAAAAAGAACATGCAACTGGATTGGCTCCGTGGCAGAGACGGCGAGCTACGGAAATGATGGCCGCCCGTCTCGCTTCCAACCTGAAAATCGCGCAGATCGCCGACGAGTGCAGGCTAAGCCCGAGCCATTTCGCCCGAGCTTTCCGTCGCAGCATGGGCGTCGCGCCGCAGCGCTATCTCACGCAGCTCCGTATCGAAGAGGCAAAAAAGCTCCTGACGAAAGGAAATTTGCCGCTATCGGATATCGCTCTCGTTTGCGGGTTCGGCGACCAGAGCCACTTTACACGCGTCTTCGGGCAGATGACCGGGGAAAGCCCCGGCGCGTGGCGGCGGACGCGGACCGCTCAACTCGCCGAAGAATGCATCCCCGCGCCAACGGCCATTGCCGAAGGATTGCCCGCGTTTCGAGGGAAGAGCGCGTGAGGCAGGCGCATAGAAAAGACGCAATAAAGTCAACGCGCAAACGGTTTGATTCCAATTGATCGTCGATAGTCATAGTAACGCGACAGCAGCTCTGGTTTAGGTAGGATTATATCGACGATGCATATCTCATCATAGTTTGCCCGCCATCGCTACTATCAGGGCCTTCTCGACTTAACGACTATTCATCTCGCCAAGATCGAAGGGGGCGCCGGCTACTACAGCGCTCGCCATGGCGCGGATGCCGGTAGAGCCGAGCGACCGCGAGGCAGCAGAACGGCTCCTCCGTATCGGTCGGGAGGTCGGCGTGCGCACCGGGCTTATCCTACGGACAGCATGAATGGCCAACCAGAATCTGAGTGATGATTTCAGTGCTTTGTTCATTCCGCCGACGCTACCGTCGACGATCGTCAGGAACACTTTCAGTTGGTCCAATGTCGGCGTGCCAGGTCCAATCATGCCGAATCCCGTGAACGACACCGCAATGATATGCGACTCTTGACCGAGAGCCAGAGACCGAACTCATCGATCACACTTGGAGCGGACTTCTGATCCACCCCCGTTGAATTGGTCCACCCTGAAGTATGTGTTTTGGCAGACAGGAGGACCGAGATGCCGAAGAAACGCCACAAGCCCGAAGAGATCGTCGGGAAGCTACGCCAGGTCGATGTGTTGGTCTCGCAGGGGCAATCCGTTG
>NZ_JBFTKQ010000028.1:0-45871 GCF_056396025.1 Allobosea sp. 05T438 | reverse complement strand
GTCTTGTCGAACACCGCGCCGTCCTCGTCCTCTGCGCCTTCCTCCTCCTCGGAGGTGACGGCGTCGAGATATTGCGGCCGGCCTTGCGTCTTGAGATGCGCGACGACCTTCTCGACCTCGTTATCCGAGACGAAGGGGCCGTGGACGCGGGTGATGCGCCCGCCGCCGGCCATGTAGAGCATGTCGCCCTGGCCGAGCAGCTGCTCGGCGCCCATCTCGCCCAGGATCGTGCGGCTGTCGATCTTCGAGGTGACCTGGAAGGAGATSCGGGTCGGGAAGTTCGCCTTGATCGTGCCGGTGATGACGTCGACCGAGGGGCGCTGCGTGGCGAGGACCACGTGGATSCCGGCGGCGCGCGCCATCTGGGCGAGGCGCTGGATCGTGCCCTCGATCTCCTTGCCGGCGACCATCATCAGGTCGGCCATCTCGTCGACGATGACGACGATATAGGGCAGAGGCTCGAGGTCCATGACCTCCTCCTCATAGACAGCCTCGCCCGAATGCTTGTCGAAGCCGGTCTGGACCGTGCGGGTGATGATCTCGCCGGCGGCCTTGGCYTCGCCGACCCGSGCATTGAAGCCGTCGATGTTGCGCACCGAGAGCTTCGACATCTTCTTGTAGCGCTCCTCCATCTCGCGCACCGCCCATTTCAGGGCGACGACCGCCTTCTTGGGATCGGTGACGACGGGGGTGAGCAGATGCGGGATGCCGTCATAGACGGAGAGCTCGAGCATCTTGGGATCGACCATGATCAGCCGGCATTCCTCGGGCTTCAGCCGGTAGAGGATCGACAGGATCATGGTGTTGATCGCGACGGACTTGCCCGAGGCGAGCAATTCGCGCAGGAAGACGGTCTCGCGCTTGCTGTTGGGCAGTTCGATGCCGATGGCGTTCTTGCCCTGCACCACCGCCACGCGGGCCGAGACCGCGCTCATCGAGCGCGCGATGTCGTCGGCAAGCGAAATCACCCGCGAGCTTTTGATACCGGGGGCGGGTTCGAGTTCGTACAGTGTCACGACCGGGCCGGGGCAAGCCTGGACGATCTCGCCCCTGATATTGAAGTCTTCGAGCACGCCTTCGAGCAGCCCGGCATTCTGCTGCAGCACCTCGACCGGCATCGCCTCGCTCTGCGCCACCGGCGGCTCGGCGAGGAACTCGATCGGCGGCAACTGGAAGCCCGCATCGTGCACGACAGGGAGTTCGACGAGGCGAAGCTTGGCCCTGAAGGGGGTGACCTGCGCGGATTCGGCCGCGACCGGCTCGCGACGAACAGGTTCAGGCTGAGCGGGCTCGGGCTGAAAAGGCTTGGACAGAACGGGCTTGGGCTCGACCGGAGGCCGCGTGCGGCGCGCCAGCGGCACGCCGGGCTTTGCCGCAGGCACGGGTTCGTCCGGGATCGGAGTTTCGTCTTCGACCGCCGGCACATCCGCGGCCGGCATCTGCCAGGACGGTGCCGCGATCTGGAAACTCACCTGATAGCTCTGCCCCCAGCCAAAACCGGACCAGGCAGGCGCAACGACCGGCGCTGCGATCGCAAGCGGCGTGGCGGCGCGCATCGCCACCCGCGGCTCTTCGTCGGACACCACGACCGGGGCATGGACCGTCGCTTCCGCCATCATCGATGGAGCGATAGGATCGAAGGTGAAATCGGCGTCGTCGCGCTCGGCCTCGGGCACGCATTCCCAGAAGGCGTGATCCGAGATGAAATCGAGCGGCGTCGCAACATCCTGCTCCGGGAAGGCAGCAATCTCCTCGTGAGCCGCGAAATCCGCCTTGACGGGCTGCATCTCATCGACAAAGGCGTTCTCGTCCGCGTCGAAAGTCAACTCGACGTCTGCCGGCTCGTCCATGGCGGGTTCAGGCGCCGGCTCGGCGCCGGGCGCACCCCAGACCTGCCGGATCAGGTGATCCGGCGTGCGCCAGAAGCGAACGCGGCTTTCTCCCGGCGCAGGGGCGGTCGGCGACAGGCTGATGTCGAAGCGCTGTCCCAGCACCGGCGAGGCGGAGAGTTCCCGCTCGGCCTGCGCCAGCTTGCGATGGGCGTCGGTGGAACGCGAGGGCCGGACATAGGCCGGCCAGAGACTGGATGATGCCGGCTCGGTCCGAATCGGCTCCAAGACAGGCATTTGCGGGGTCGCGGACGCCACGCCCTCCTGCGGATGAGCGAGGCGATTATCCTCGGAAGCGACGGCGTTCGCGCGGCGGAAACGATCCAGTTTTTGCATGGGCTTAGGCGAACACTACGCTTCGTTAACCTGAGACCCAGTCCTAGCCCGGCACGGTTAAGAGACCGTTCCGGTAGTCTCCTTTTCGATGCCCGAAGGTGGCGCGCTCAAGCCCGCGTGCCAATCAGCTCGCTTCGTTTTCCGGCGTGCTTCTTTCCGCGTCGTCGTCCTGCAGGACGCGCCAGGCCGCCCCCTCGAGATCGGTGAACTGGCCTGATCGCATGCACCAGAAGAAGGCGCCGAGGCCGGCCAGCCCGAGCCCCAGCGCGAGCGGAAACAGGATCACGATAATGTTCATGCTTCTGCCTCCGGCGCGGCCCTGCGGCTGCGTGCGCGCATGGCGTTGAGCGTCACGACCAGCGACGAGCCCGACATCGCGGCGGCGGCCACCAGCGGTGTCGCCAATCCTGCAATCGCGATCGGCACCGCCACAGCGTTGTAGAGCACGGCGAACCACAGGTTCTGCAGCATCAACCCGCGCGCCTTGCGGGCGATCTCGAGCGCAGCTGATACCGGCGCAAGGCTGTCGCCAAGGAAGACGACATCGGCTGCCGCCTGCGCCAGATGAGTGGCGCTGACCGGCGAGATCGAAACATGGGCCCCCGCGAGCGCCGGTGCATCGTTGAGGCCGTCGCCCACCATCAGCACCTTGCGGCCATTCGCCGCCATGCTGTCGAGCAGGTTGAGCTTGTCGCCTGGCAGCAGGCCGGCCTGAACATGCGCGATGCCGAGCTCGGCCGCGATCGGCGCGACTGCCTCCGGCCGGTCGCCGGAGAGGATCGCGATCTCCAGCCCCGCCGCGCGCAAGGCGGCGATCGTCTCGCGCGCTTCCGGGCGCAGGCTCTGCCCGAGCGCCAGCACGGTGCGATAGGAGCCGTGGCGATAGGCGATGAGCGAGGCGCCGGGGTGAAGCGCCTTCACCGACTCGGCATCTGCTTGCGCGCCGCAGAATTCGATGCTGCCGAGGCGCTGCTCGTCGTTCCCCTCGCCCGCCGACAGCCCCTGTCCGCGCTCCTCGCGGACGTCGGTTCTCGCGGAGGTGCCACCCAGCGCTCGCGCCAAGGCCTGTGCCAGCGGGTGGTTGCTCGCCGCCGCGAGCGCGCCGATCTCGGCGCGATGCTCCGGCGGCAGCGCCTCGGGATTGAGGATGTCCGGCTCGGGCAGCGTCAGCGTCCCGGTCTTGTCGAAGACCGCGATGTCGGCCTCGGCGAGGCGCTCCAGCGCATCGCCCTCCTTGAGCATGATCTTGCGCTTGAACAGGGCAGATGCTGCCACGACCTGCACCGCCGGAATCGCGAGGCCAAGCGCGCAGGGGCAGGTGATGATCAGCACCGTGACGGCGATCATCAGCGCCTCCGGCCAGGCAAGCCCCCAGGCGAGCCAGCCGAGAAACGTCGTGGCCGCCAGAGTGTGAACCACCGGCGCATAGAGCCGCGCCGCCCGGTCCGAGAGGCGGACATAGCGCGAGCGGCTGCCGACAGCCTGGCTCATCAGCCGATCGATCTCGTCGAGCAGAGTGCCCTGGCCCGCCGCCTCGACGCGCACCGTCAGCGCGCCGGTGAGGTTGAGCGTGCCGGCGTGAACGCGCTCGCCATGCCCGATCGCAATAGGTGCGGTCTCCCCGGTGACGAGGCTCTGGTCGAGCTCGGAGCGGCCGGTCTCGACCATGCCGTCGACCGAGACCCGTTCGCCCGGCCGCACGAGGACGCGGTCGCCCGGCACGATCGCGGCTATCGGCGTGATCGTCCAGCTGCCGTCGTCGGCAAGGCGCGTCGCCGTCTCGGCCTTGAGAGCCGCGAGGTTGCCGGCGAGGTCGCGGGTGCGCCGCCGCATCAGCTGGTCGAGATAGCGGCCGATCAGAAGGAAGAAGAGCAGCATCACCACGCCGTCGAAATAGGCGTGGCGGCCATGGGTCCAGGTTTCGGCGACCGACATCGCGAGCGCCAGCACGACGCCGATGGTGATCGGCACGTCCATGTTGACGGCGCCGGCCTTCAGAGCCCTGAGCGCGCTCTCGAAGAACGGGCGGCCGGCATAGGCCGCCGTCGGCAGGGCAATGAGCGCGGAGAGCCAGTGGAAGAAATCCCGCGTCGTCGGGTCGATGTCGCCGCTGTTGCCGGACCAGACCGCGACAGAGAGCAGCATGATGTTCATCGAGGCGAAGCCGGCGACGCCCAGCCGACGCAGCAGGCTGCGCTCCTCGGTGGCGGCGCCATCCTCCTGCCGCTCCGGCACGAAGGGATAGGCCTTGAAGCCGAGCGCCGCGAGTTTGTCGACCACGGCCTCCGGCCGCAGCAGAGCTTCGCGCCATTCGACCGAGACGCGCTTCAGCGCGAGATTGACGCGGGCACCGAGAATGGCGGGCTCGCGGCCGAGGCCGCTTTCGATGGCCTGCATGCAGCCGGCGCAGCGGATGCCGTCGACCGCGAGCTCCATGCTGGCGACGCCGCCATCGCGATGGCGCACGAAGACGGAGAGATCCTGCGTCGCCATCTCACTTCTCCGGCAGGGTGATGCGGCTGCGCGAGACGAAGACGACCTCCTCGCCGCGACGCGCCTTCAGCTCGAGGATCCAGGCGCCGGCCTCGATACGGTCGAAGCGCGCCTCGTAGCGCCCCGGCTGGCGCTCGCTCAGCGCGACGCTGTGATCACGCGCGGAGGTGGCGGGGTGGCGCAGCCGCGCCGTCGCCGTGAAGCCGGAGAGCGGCTGGCCGAGCCGATCCGCCAGCGTCACGTCGAGCGCTGCTCCCTCGCCCTGCCTTGCGAGCGTGGCCGCGGCGTTCCAGCCACGCGCATCGCGCTCGTGCTGGCGCGCGATCTCCTCGTTGAAGTGCTGGCTGTCCTCATAGGCGCTGCGGGTCTCGACCCCCGGCATGGTGCGCAACGCCACCGTCATGATCGTCGCATTGACCGAGATGATGACGCCGAAGAACAGCACCAGCATCGCGGCAACCATGCGCCCGGTGAGCTGGAAAGAGCGGCGCAGGCGCGGCGCGGCTTGGGTGTCGCACGACATCAGGAAAACTCCGCAGCAGCTCATGGTTTGCCTCCGGGCGCCATGAAGTGGTCGGTTGCGCGCACGGTTTCCCCGGCGAAGAGATCCGAGGCCGTGATGGTGATGGGCTGAGACGCCTCGAGCGGCACGCCGGCCGGCACGGTGACGAGGACACGCACTTCGCGCGAGGAATCCGGGTCGACCGTCACGACCGGCCGCAGATCGGCGGTGGGCGCTACCCCGACCGCGTCGATGCGGACGCCCGGCAGCCCGTCCACGGTCAGCGCGAAGGGGCGATCCTCCGGGCGCTTGTTGAGCAGGCGGACCGTATAGGCGTTGCGAATCGAGCCGTCGCTGAGCGTCACGAAGAGTGGCGCGCGCTCGTGCAGCACCGAGATATCGGCGGTGCGGCGCGTCGCGAGCTGCCAGATCATGGCGCCGCCGACGACGAGGATCAGCGCCGCATAGATCAGCGTGCGCGTCCGCAGCGGGTTGTAGACCGCAGGCTTTCCGGCAATGCGCCGCTTGACGTTGATCTCTGTGTCATAGGCGATCAGCCGCTTGGGACGGTCGATCTTGGCCATGACGGTGTCGCAGGCGTCGATGCACAGGCCGCACTGGATGCAGTCGAGCTGGGCGCCCTCGCGGATGTCGATGCCGACCGGGCAGACGGCGACGCATTGGTGGCAGTCGATGCAGTCGCCGGCCGGCGCGCCCTGCGCCTTGAGCTTCTGCGCCTGCTTGACCGAGACGCGCGGCTCGCCGCGATCATAGCGATAGGTGACGTTGAGCGCCTCGTCGTCGGTCAGGGCCGCCTGGATGCGCGGCCAGGGGCACATGAACTTGCAGACCTGCTCGCGCATGATGCCGGCGAGCGAATAGGTGGTGAAGGTCAGGATCGCGATCCAGACATAGGCCGAGATCGGCGCAGTGAAGGTCGCAAGCTCGCGCACCAGCGTCGGCGCATCGGCGAAATAGAGGACCCAGGCGCCGCCGGTCCACCAGGCAATGACGAGCCAGACGGCGTGCTTGGCGCTCTTGCGCCAGAGCTTGTCGAAACTCCAGGGCGCCTCGTCGCGGCGCATGCGCTCGCGCCGGTCGCCCTCGAAGAAGCGCTCGACGGCGAGGAAAAGGTCGGTCCAGACCGTCTGCGGGCAGAGATAGCCGCACCAGACCCGCCCCGCGACGGCGTTCATCAGAAAGAGGACGAACGCCGCCAGGATCAGCAGGCCGGTGAAGTAGTAGACCTCCTGCGGCCAGATCTCGATGAAGAAGAAGTAGAAGCGATTGTTGGCGATGTCGGCCAGCACTGCCTGGTTTGGCAAATGCGGGCCGCGGTCCCAGCGCAGGAACGGCAGCAGATAGTAGATGCCGAGGCACAGGAACAGGATGAGCCACTTCGCGCGCCGGAACGGACCGGAGACGCTCTGCGGATAGACCTTCCGCGACGCCGCAAACAGCGGGACATCGTCGGTATCGGCCTCGGCCGTGCTCACGCTACTGCCCTCCCCCCAGCGAATGGACGTAGACGGTCAGCGCCTTGAGCGTCGTCTCGTCGAGGCGGCCGCCCCAGGCCGGCATCACGCCGCCCCGGCTGTTGGTGATCGTCTCGGTCAGCGAGGCCATGTCCATGCCGTAAAGGCTGATCGCGTCGGTCAGGTTGGGCGCACCCAGCTCCCGGTTTCCCTTGCCGGCGGGGCCGTGACAGGCGGCGCAGTTGTCGGCGAAGAGCTTGCGCCCCAGCGCCAGGTCGGCCTTCGGCTCGGTCGACAGGCCGGCGAGTTCGCGGACATGGTTGGCGACGGCGTTGATCTCGTCGCGCTTGAGCATGCCGTCGCGGCCGAAAGCCGGCATCTGGCTCACCCGCGTCTCGTCATTGCCGGCGACGCGGACGCCGTGGCGCAGCGTCTGCATGATCGCGTCGAGCGAACCGCCCCAGAGCCAGTCGTCATCGTTCAGGTTTGGATAGCCCTTGGCGCCGGCACCGCCGACGCCGTGGCAGGCGGCGCAATTGTCGCCGAAGGCGGCCTTGCCCTGCGCCATCGCGATCTGGAACAGCGCCGGATCGGCCTTGATCTGGGCTGGCGTCGCATCGGTCATACCGGCGGCCAGCGCGGCGCGCTGGGCCTTGAGCTCGTTCATCTGCACGGTGATGTCCGAGCGGGTGGCATAGCCGATCACGCCCTTCGTCGCGTCGGTCAGCAGCGGCCACGCGGGATAGACGATCCAGTATCCGAACGACCAGATGATGGTGGCGTAGAAGATGCCGAGCCACCAGCGCGGCAGCGGCGTGTTGAGCTCGCGGATGCCGTCCCATTCGTGGCCGGTCGTAGCCTGGCCGGTTGCAGCATCGATATGGGGGGCGTGGACCTTGGGGACGTCGTGGTGCTGGTCCATCATTCAGTCCTCGCGCAGCGGATTGAGCGCGGCTTCCTCGAAGCGGGCGCGGTTCTTCGGCCAGAAGGCGTAGAGGCAGACGCCGAGGAAGACGGCGACGAAGTAGAGGAGGCCGGCGGACTGGGCGAAGCCGGCGAGCCAGTGATAGGTCGTTTGCATCGTCGTCTCGCTCAGCGGATGTTGGCCTTGTCGTCGTAGAGCTTGAAGTCGACCAGCGTGCCGAGCGCCTGCAGATAGGCGATCAGGGCGTCGGCTTCGGTGATGCGCTGCGGGTTGCCGTCGAAATCGCGCGACTGGACCCGGGGATAGCGCTTCTCCAGATCGGACTGGCCGGGATGGTCCGGCGTCGCCTGCGCCTTCAGGTCGCTCTGCGCCTGCGCGATCATCTCGTCGGTATAGGGCACGCCGCCGGCGCGATTGGCGCGCAGGTCGTCGGCGATGTCGCCATAGGACAGCTCGGTCTTCGCCAGGAAGGGATAGCCCGGCATGATCGACTGCGGCACGACCGCGCGCGGCTCGGCGAGATGCGCCCGCTGCCATTCGTCGGAGTATTTGCCGCCGACGCGGGCGAGGTCGGGCCCGGTGCGCTTGGAGCCCCATTGGAAAGGCTTGTCGTACATGCTCTCGGCCGCCAGCGAGTAATGCCCGTAGCGCTCGACCTCGTCGCGCAGCGGCCGGATCATCTGGCTATGGCAGTTGTAGCAGCCCTCGCGGACGTAGATGGAGCGGCCGGCCAGCTCGAGCGGGGTGTAGGGGCGCATGCCCTGCACGGTCTCGATCGTGTTCTTCAGGTAGAAGAGCGGCGCGATCTCGACGAGGCCGCCGACGGAGATCACCAGCAGCACGCCGATGACCAGGATGATCGAGTTGGTCTCGAAGATCTTGTGCTTGGCCCAGAGCGACCGGCGCGCGGGCTTGTGTTCGATGCTCGTCATTGCGGAAACTCCTCAGACGGCCATGGCCAGCGGCGCCGGCGCATCGTCCACGCGCGGCATCTCGGCCGCGCTCTCGGAGCGCACGGTCATCCAGAGGTTGAAGGCCATGATCAGCGCGCCGATCAGGAACAGGGCACCGCCCATCGCGCGGATCACATAGAAGGGATGCATCGCCGCGACGGTCTCGATGAAGGAGTATTCGAGGAAGCCGAGCGAGGTGTAGGCGCGCCACATCAGGCCCTGGAGGATGCCCGAAACCCACATCGCCGAGATGTAGAAGACGATGCCGAGCGTCGAGATCCAGAAGTGCCAGCTCACCAGCTTGAGCGAGTAGAGCCCCTTGCGGTTCCACAGCCAGGGCACGAGGCAGTAGATCGCGCCGAAGGAGATGTAGGCGACCCAGCCGAGCGCGCCGGAATGGACGTGGCCGATGGTCCAGTCGGTGTAGTGCGACAGGCCGTTGACCGCCTTGATCGACATCAGCGGGCCTTCGAAGGTCGACATGCCGTAGAAGGCGAGCGAGACCACCATCATGCGCAGGACGGGGTCGGTGCGCAGCCGGTCCCAGGCGCCCGACAGGGTCATGATGCCATTGATCATGCCGCCCCAGGAGGGCATCCACAGCATGATCGAGAAGGTCATGCCCAGCGTCTGCGCCCAGTCCGGCAGGGCGGTATAGTGGAGGTGGTGCGGGCCGGCCCAGATGTAGATGAAGATCAGGGCCCAGAAGTGGATGATCGAGAGCCGGTAGCTGTAGATCGGCCGCTCCGCACGCTTCGGCACGAAGTAGTACACGATCGCGAGGAAGCCGGCGGTGAGGAAGAAGCCGACGGCGTTATGGCCGTACCACCACTGGAACATCGCATCCTGCACGCCCGACCAGAGGCCGTAGGATTTCGGCGACAGCACCGAGACCGGCACGGCAACGTTGTTGCCGATATGCAGGACGGCGATGGTCAGGATGAAGCCGAGATAGAACCAGTTCGCCACATAGATATGCGGCTCCTTGCGCTTCATCACCGTGCCGAGGAAGACCAGCAGGTAGGCGACCCAGACGATGGTCAGCCAGAGGTCGGCATACCATTCCGGCTCGGCGTATTCCTTGCCCTGGGTGATGCCCAGCAGGTAGCCGGTGCCGGCGATGACGATGAAGAGGTTGTAGCCGAGGACGACGAACCAGGGCGAAAGCGTGCCCGCCAGGCGTGCGCGGCAGGTGCGCTGCACGACGTAGAAGGACGTGCCGATCAGCACGTTGCCGCCGAAGGCGAAGATCACGGCCGAGGTGTGCAGCGGCCGCATGCGGCCGAAATTGATCCAGGGCAGATCGAAGTTGAGATCCGGGAAGGCCAGTTGCGAGGCGATCAGCAGCCCGACCGTGAAACCGGCGATGCCCCAGACCATCGCAGCGACCGTCGCGAACTTGACGGGCCCCATATTGTAGTTCGGCTTGCCGTCGATCTCTTGCGGCTCAGTCGCGGGCGTGCCGTCGAAGCAGCGGTTCGCGATCAGGATGACGCTGGCGGCAGCCGCCACGACGCCCAGCATGGCGTGGAAGGCATAGCCCGAATTTTCGGCCAGTGCCGAGATTACGATCAGCGGCAGCACGCAGGCCGCCGCGATCAGCATGCCGATCATTTCGCCGACAGTCGCCTGCCTGACTTGGCTCGCCGTTGCCGTCACATTCGACTCCCGCTTCGTCGCCGGCGCATGAGCGCGCCATGAAGGGGAGCCTTACCGAGCGGCCGGAGGCCGGGCGTTGATTCAGGTCAAGGGGAGCCGGCAGCGGGTTGCGGCGAGAGGGCGCAGGCCTCAGGCCGCGACCATGCTCATGCGCTCGGGATTCATCACGCGCACGCCGCCCGGCACGATCAGGATCGTCTTGTCCTTGGCGAGGCGGGTGAAGGTGCGGCTGACGGTCTCGATGGTCAGGCCGAGGAAGTCCGCGATGTCCTGCCGCGTCATCGGCAGCGGCACCGTGACCGATGGCTTGCCGAGCCGTGCCCAGCGCTGCTGCATCCCGAGCAGGAAGCAGATCAGCTTCTCCTCGGCCGTACGCCGGCCGAGCAGCATCATCTGCTCATGCGCCAGCGTCAGCTCATGCGTGGCGAACTCGTGGAGGCGCTTCAGGAGATGCGGCTTGGCGTCGACCAGCGCCGTATAGGCGCCGCGCGAGAACGCGCAGGCCGCGACATCGCCGATCGCATCGGCCGAGAAGCCATAGGCGTCGCGCATGGCGAGCCCGAGGAAATCCCCCGGCAGAGCGAAGCCGACGACCTGGCGACGCCCGTCCGACAACAGCTTGTAGAGGCGCACCACGCCAGCCGTGACATTGTAGACGGAGTGGGCCTCGCGCCCCTGCGTGAACAGCGTCTCGCCGGATGCGAAATGCGTGGTGTGCGCCAGGGATTCGAGCAGCGCCAGCTCGTCGTCCGAGAGCGAGGCGCAAACGCTCACCAGGCGAACCATGCAGGTGCGGCAATTGCCTTCGCCGCGGTTGGCAGCGCTACAGACCGAAGGGTGACAGTTCACGATCGCATCTTCCCGCTTTTCACGGCGACCATAGCCGAGGCCAACAGGGTCACAAAGCACGCTTGCCACCGTAGCCGGCGGAATTGATCCAGATCAATGCGACAACATCGCCCCCGCAACCACCGTGCGCTCCAGAAATTCGGGAGAGCCGCACGTGACCGGCGATGACATCTTCGAGGTCGCGCGCATCGCGCCGGCCGGAGCCGACGCCGTTTACGGCCTCGTCGCCATGCTGCATCCGGAGGTAACGCCCGATGACTGGGCCGCCTTCGTGCGCGACCATTCGCAGGACGGCGCCCGCCCGCGCGGCGTCTTTGCCCTGCGCGATGCCCGCGGCATGCCGCATGCCCTGTTCACCTTCCGCGTCGCGCAGACCATCGCTGGAGGAACCACGCTCGAAATCTTCGAGCTGGCGATGCTGCGCCTGCCGGGAACGCATCTGGTCGATGCGATGCTGCGCTTTGCCAATCAGCTCGCGGTCGAGCTCGGCCTGCCCCGAATCTCGATCTCCCTGGAGCGCTCCGCGGCCTGGCCGCAGGACCACGACGCGCTGCAGCGTTCGGGCTTCCAGGTCGATCGCGTGATGGTTTTGGGGCGGGCTCGAATGGAGCCCACACCCTGGAATTGACCTGTCTCAATCAGGAATGACGCCGGCTACAGTGGCGCCGGACGGCCTCTCAGACCGCTTCGAGCGCGATGGCGATGCCCTGGCCGACGCCGATGCACATGGTGGCGAGTGCGCGGCGCTTGCCGGTCAGCGACAATTCGAGTGCGGCCGTGCCGGCGATACGCGCACCGGACATGCCGAGCGGATGGCCGAGCGCGATCGCGCCGCCATTCGGATTCACATGCGCGCCGTCCTCGGCAATGCCGAGGTCGCGCAGCACGGCGATGCCCTGGCTAGCGAAGGCCTCGTTGAGCTCGACGATGTCGAAATCCGTCGGCTTCAGGCCAAGCCGCGCGCAGAGCCTGCGGGTCGCCGGGATCGGCCCCAGCCCCATCACGCGCGGCGCGACGCCGCCCGCAGCGCCACCGACGACGCGCGCCAGCGGGGTCAGGCCATATTTCGCCGCGGCCTTCTCCGAGGCGATGATCAGCGCCGCCGCGCCGTCATTGACGCCCGAGGCATTGCCGGCGGTGACGGTGCCGCCCTCCTTGCGGAAAGGCGTCGGCAGCTTGGCCAGCTTCTCCAGCGTGGTGTCGCCGCGCGGATGCTCGTCGCTCTCCACGACGACGGGGTCGCCCTTCCGCTGCGGAATCACGACCGGCACGATCTCCTTGCCGAACCGGCCGTTCTGCTGGGCGGCGACGGCCTTCTGCTGCGAGCGCAGGGCGAAGGCGTCCTGATCGGCACGGCTGATATTGCAGTCGGCCGCGACGTTCTCGCCGGTCTCCGGCATGGAGTCGACGCCGTATTGCTTCTTCATCAGAGGGTTGATGAAGCGCCAGCCGATGGTGGTGTCGTGGATCTCGGCGTGGCGCGAGAAGGCGCTGTCGGCCTTCGGCAGCACGAAGGGCGCGCGCGACATGCTCTCGACGCCGCCGGCGATCATCAGCTCGGCCTCGCCCGCCTTGATCGCGCGGGCCGCCGTGATGACGGCGTCCATGCCGGAGCCGCAGAGCCGGTTGATCGTCGTGCCCGGCACTTCCTTGGGAAGGCCGGCGAGCAGGAGCGACATGCGCGCGACGTTGCGGTTGTCCTCGCCCGCCTGGTTGGCGCAGCCAAAGATCACATCGTCGATCGCGCCGAAATCGACGCCGGCATGGCGCTCGACCAGGGCCTTCAGCGGCACCGCTCCAAGGTCGTCCGCCCGCACCGAGGAGAGGGAGCCGCCGAAGCGGCCGATCGGCGTGCGGACATAGCCGCAGATGAAAGCTTCGGTCATCGTCGGGAACTTCCCCTGTGTCGCGGCCCTTCAGGCCCGGCCGTCATCGGGTGTTCTCGCCGCCCCTCCGCGCTTTGTAAAGACGAAGCCGCGCGCACGGGCGCGCGCCACGTCCATCCGTCCTATTTGCCCCAGCGCAGTGCCAGCGGATCGAGCTCGCGCGCGAGTTCGATCAGGCCCTCTCGGGTCTTCGGATGCAGCGGGGTCAGCGGATGGCGCACGGCCTCCGACCTGATCACGCCGCCTTCCTTCATCACCGCCTTGGCCGAGCGCAGGCCGCACTGGCGGTTCTCGTAGTTGATGATCGGCAGGACGCGGGCATAGAGCGCCGCCGCCTGCTTGCGGTCGCCCGCAGCGTGGGCCGCGAGAATCGGCTTGATCAGGTCGGGGATCATCGCCGATGTCATCGTGCCGGTGGCGCCGGCGTCGAGATCGGCCATCAGCGTGATCGCCTCCTCGCCGTCGAACGGACCGACGACGGCCTCGCCACCGGCCTCGATCAGCGCGCGCAGCTTATTGGCCGTGCCGGGCACCTCGATCTTGAAATAGCGGACGAGCGGGACCTCCTTCGCCAGGCGCACCATAAAGGGCACGGTCATGGTGACGCCGGAGAGCGGCGCGTCCTGCAGGATGACGGGCAAGCCGCAGGCGTCAGTGACCGCCTTGAAGTGCTCGATCATGCCCTGCTCGTCGGCCTTGAGCAGCGCGCCATGATAGGGCGGCATCATCATCAGCATCTTGGCGCCGGCATCGGCCGCCGCCTTGGCGCGGGCGGCGGCGATGCGCGTCGAGAAATGCGAGGTGGTGACGATGACCGGCACGCGGCCGGCGACCTGTTCGATCGACAGCCGCATCACCTGATCGCGCTCCTCGTCGGTGAGCAGGAACTGCTCCGAGAAATTCGCGAGGATGCAGATGCCGTCGACGCCCTGATCGACCATCAGGTCCATCACGCGCCTGTTGCCCTCGATATCGAGGTCGCCATTGTCGTGGAAGATGGTCGGCGCGATCGGCAGGATGCCCTTGTAGGGTTCGGTCATGGCGTCATCTCGTATGGCGGACAGGGCGGAATTCGAGCGGGCGATACGGTGGTCAGGCCGTGCTGGCGGCCTTGGTGCCGCGCAACCGGCGGGCAACGCCGCCGACGACCGGCATGACCAGCAGCGCCAGACCGATCGTCATCAGCGTCGAGACCAGCGGGTTCGACCAGAAGATCGAGAGCGAACCCTGGCTGAAGATCATCGACTGGCGGAAGGCGTCCTCGGCCTTGTCGCCGATGACCATGGCGAGCACCAGCGGCGCGATCGGATAATCGAGCTTCTTGAAGACGTAGCCGACGAGCCCGAAGATCAGCGCGAGCCAGATGTCGAACTCCTTGCTCGCGGCGGTGTAGGCGCCGATGAAGCAGATCACGACGATGATCGGCCCGATGATCGAGAAGGGAATGCGCAGGATCGAGGCGAAGAGCGGCACCGTCGCCAGCACGATCACCACCGCGACGACATTGCCGAGATACATCGAGGCGATCAGGCCCCAGACGAAATCCGGCCGGTCGGTGAAGAGCGTCGGGCCGGGGTTGAGGCCCCAGATCATCAGACCGCCCATCATCACCGCCGCTGTCGCCGAGCCGGGAATGCCGAGCGCCAGCATCGGCAGCATGGCGGCGGAGCCGGCGGCGTGGTCTGCCGTCTCGGGCGCGATCACGCCCTCGGGCTCTCCCTTGCCGAACTTCGCCGGGTTGCGCGAGGAGCGCTTGGCCATGGCGTAGCTCATGAAGGAGGCCGCGGTCGGCCCACCCGGCGTGATGCCCATCCAGATGCCGATCAGTGAGGAGCGCAGCAGGGCGAGCCAATAGTGCGGCAGCTTCGCGGCCGTGCGCAGCACGTCGCTGATGCGCACCTTGGCGGCGACGCCCTCGAATTTCAGACCCTCCTCCATCGTCAGCAACAATTCGCCGATGCCGAAGAGGCCGATGACCGCGATCAGGAAGCTGACGCCGGCGAGCAGCACGTCGAATTCGAAGGTGAGGCGGACATTGCCGGAGATCGAGTCCATGCCGATCGTCGCGAGCGCAAAGCCGATCGCCATCGAGACGACCGTCTTGAAGGGCGAGGCGCCGCCGAGCCCGATGAAGCTCGCGAAGGTCATGAAATAGACGGCGAAATACTCGGGCGAGGAGAAGCGCAGCGCGAATTTCGCGACCCAGCCGGAGAGCAGCGTGATGAGGATGACGCCGGCCATGGCGCCGAAGCCGGCGGAGAGGAAGGCGAAGGACAACGCCTCGGTCGCCTTGCCCTGCTTGGCCATGGGATGGCCGTCGAATGTGGTGGCGACCGAAGACGGTTCGCCGGGGATGTTGAACAGGATCGAGGTGGTCGAACCGCCGAAGAGCGCCCCCCAGTAGAGCGAGGTCAGCAGGATGATCGCCGAGACCGGATCCATCGAGAAGGTCAGCGGCAACAGCAGCGAGACGCCGTTGGGGGCGCCGAGCCCCGGCAGCACCCCGACGAGCACGCCGAGGAGCACGCCTGCCATCATCAGCAGGATATGATGCGTGGTGAGCGCGACCGAGAAGCCGTGCATCAGGTTGGCGACGTTGTCCATGCGCGTTTCCCTGCCGCCTCAGAGGCCGATGAGCGGCTCGATCGGGCCCTTGAGCAGGCCGATCTGGAAGAATTTTTCGAGAGCGAAGTAGAAGAACGCCGCCGTCGCGAAGGCGGTGACGAGCGTCGGCAGCCAGCCGTAACCGCCCTGGAAGCGCATCGCGAAGACGAGATAGAGGATCGTCGCGACATACATGCCGAGCGTCGCGCTCAGCACCACGAAGCCGATGAGCGGCAGCAGGAAGGACAGCACCCGTTTGCCGCGCTCGGCATCGAGGAAGGACTCGGCGAGTGCGGCCTTGCCGGCCACGCGCTGGCCGACCGTCATCGCCAGCGTGCCCAGGCTCGCCAGCGCGATCAGCACCCCGGCATAGAACGGAAAGGCACCGGGCTGCGGCCCGGCGGAATCCCAGCCGATGCCGAATTCCAGCGAGCCCTTCACGATGACGAGCCCGAAGACCAGCGTCAGGATCGCCGTCCCGATTTCAGCCCAGAAGCGGGTGATCATGCGGTGGTTTCCTCCTTGCGGGGGGCGGCGGGAACGCGCGTTTCAAAGGAGAAGCGGGTCATCCCGGACTGAGCGAAGCGGAGATCCGGGATCCATGCCTGAGCCTACCCGATAGAGGTTCTGGCATGGATCCCGGGTCAAGCCCGGGATGACTGCGCGGTTCCGAGGCAAATCGGCACGCGCCGACTACACCTTACTTCGCGACCCAGCCTTCGTTCTCGAAGACCTTCTTGTTCGCGGCCTCGTCCTTGGCGACGAAGTCGGTGAGCTCCTTGCCCTTCATGAACCGGGCGGTCTGGGCGGTGCGCTGCACGAACTCCTGCCACTCCGGCGTCTTGGAGACCTTCTCCATCAGGTCGGCGTAGTAGGCCACGGCATCGGCCGGGACGTCGGCCGGCAGCCAGACGGTGCGCGGCATCTGGAAGGTCTCGAGCGGCAGGCCCGCTTCCTTGCAGGTCGGGATATCGCCCCAGCCCTTGCCCTCGAAGACCGGATCGCTCTTGGCGAGGCGAACCGGCGAGAACACGCAGAGCGGCTTCACCTGGCCGGCCTTCCACTGGCCGATATTCTCGTTGGGGTTGTTGACGTTGGAGTCGATATGGCCGCCGGCGAGTTGCACGGCCGCGGCGCTGCCGCCCTGGAACGGCACGTAGATCCATTTCACGCCGGTGGCGTCCTGGATCATCGAGGTCAGCGTCTGGTCGGTGTCCTTGGACTGGCTGCCGCCCATCTTGAAGCCCATGGGCTTGGCCTTGACCGCCTCGATATAGCTCTTGGCGTCGGCATAGGGCGCGTCACCCTTCACCCAGATCAGGAACTCGTCGAGCGCGAGCGAGGCGACCGGCGTGAGGTCCGTGAACTTGTAGCCGAGCTTGGCGACATAGGGCAGCAGATAGGCGTTGTTGGTGCCGAAGATGACGCGGTTCGGATCGCCCTTGGCGCCCTTGCCATAGACATAGCCCTCGGCGCCGGAGCCACCGCCCTTGTTCACCACCACGATCGGCTGCTCGGTGAACTTGTGCTTGGTGATGATCGACTGGATGATGCGAGCGAAATTGTCGGTGCCGCCGCCGGCGCCCGAGGTCACGACGAACTCGATCGGCTTGGTCGGCTCCCAGGCCTGCGCCGCACCGACGCCGCCGAGCGCGAGCGCGCCGGCGAACGCAGCCGAGATGGCAATGGTCTTCATGATGGTTTTTCTCCCTAGGAATTGGATTTTTGCGACGCCGCTCTTATTGGCGGCTTCACTGAAAGCAGCTGAAACTCAGGCCGCAGCGCGCGCCCTCGCCTTTCCGTCCTGAGCCATCTTGATGGCGAGCGAGAGCGCGGCGCGCGTCGCGCCGAGATTGGCGATTCCCTTGCCGGCGATCTCATAGGCCGTGCCATGGGCGGGCGTGCAGATCGGGAAGGGGAAGCCGCCGATCAGGGTAACGCCGCGGTCGAAGCCGATCAGCTTCATCGCGATCTGCCCCTGGTCATGATACATCGTCAGCACGGCGTCGAAATCGCCATTCTTGGCACGCAGGAAGACCGTATCCGAGGGGAACGGCCCCTCGACGGTGAAGCCCTTGGCCTTGGCCGCCGCGACTGCCGGCTCGATCGTCTCGATCTCGTCACGGCCGAAATTGCCGCCATCGCCGGCATGCGGATTGATGCCGGCAACCGCGATGCGCGGCGGGTTGAAGCCGGCCGCCCGCAGATTGGCGTCCGCCAGCGTCAGCGCCCGCAGAATGCGTTCCTGGGTGATGTTCTTGGCCACCTCGGAGAGCGGGATATGCGAGGTGACGCGGGCGTTCCAGAGCTTGTCGAGGATGTTGAACTCGCTCGCCGCGCCTTCGAAGCCGATGGCGTCGCGCACGAAGCGGATCTCGTCGTCATAGCCGGGATAGGCGAAGCGCATCGCCGCCTTGTTGAAGGGCGTGAAGAACACCGCATCGGCCTGGCCGGCAGCGGCGAACTGCAGCGCGCGGCGGAAATTCTCGGTCGCAGCCTTGCCGCCGGCGAGCGTCGCCTTGCCGCGCTGGAGATCGGCCGGGTCGTGGTTGCCGAGATCGACGAAGACGGGCTTGTCGCCGAGTGGCAATGCATCGCCGTCCTTCACGACCTGAACCTGCGGATCGACGCCGCCATCCTCGATGCCGAGATCGAGAAGCCGCCTGTCGCCGAACACGACATAACGCGCCGCCGCCCTGAGATCAGCCTCTGAAAGAATCCGCGCCGTCAGCTCCGGACTGATGCCCGAAGGATCGCCCATCGCAACGGCAATCACCGGCAGGGCCTCATTCATCCGCTCGTTCATGGCCGCACTCCGCTGCCCAGCATTCTTGCCCCTCCTCGCTAACACAGGCCTCTCATCGCCTCAAGTATGCTGTATGCAGCATAACGAGATTGCTGTAGTCATCGCCAAAAGCGCGGCCACGCCGTCATCGGCCGTGCCGGGAGGAGAGCGATGAATTTCCACGCGCATTACGCCGGGATCACCGAACCGGTCGAAACCTGCCTCGTCGGCAGCGGCAGCTTCGGCCGCAGCTATCTGGCGCAGTCGCGCCGCACGCGGCTGGTCAGTGCGCGCATTGCCGTGGACATGACGGCCGACGCCGCCGGGCGCGCCTTCGCCGCGGCCGGCTTCGCGCCTTCCGAGATCGCGCTGTGCGAGACCACAGCCGAAGCGCGTGCGGCTTGGGACAGCGGCAAATGCGTCGCAGCAGCGAGCCTCGGCATCGTCCTCGGCCTCCCCTTTCAGTTACTCGTCGAAGCGACGGGCAGCCCGGAAGGCGCGACCCGCCACAGCCTCGCAGCGATCGATGCCGGCCGCCATGTCGCTCTTGTCTCGAAGGAGGCCGACAGCGTCGTCGGGCCGGGGCTGGCGCGCCTCGCCCGCGAGAAAGGTGTCGTGGTGACGCCGGTCGACGGCGACCAGCCGAGCCTGCTGATCGCGCTGGCGAGCTGGGCCGAGGTGCTCGGCCTCGACATCATCGCGGCCGGCAAGTCGAGCGAGTACGACTTCGTGCTCGACGCGGCCACCGGCAACGTCACCTGCAATGGGGTGACCCGCTCGCTGCCGGCGCTGCGCGAGCACTGGCTGCCCGGCTCGCGCTCCACCGTCGCCAATGCGGCGGAGCGTGCGCGCATTCTGGGCGAGGCCTTCCCGCTGCGAGCCGTGCCCGATCTCTGCGAGATGACGCTGGTCGCCAACGCGCTCGGCTTCTCGGCCGACGCAGCCGGCTTCCATGCACCGCCGGCGCGTATCCCGGAGCTCGCCGATCTTTTTGCGGAGCGCAGCGAGGGCGGCCTGATGTCGGGCACGCGCCGCATCGACGTGTTCCATCACCTCCGCCTGACGGAAGAGGCGAGCTTCGCCGGCGGCGTCTTCATCGTGGTGCGCTGCGACAATGCCGAGACCTGGGAGATGCTCGCCGGCAAGGGCCATGTCGTCAGCCGCACCGGCCGAACTGCGGCGCTCTACCTGCCGCGCCACCTGCTGGGCGTGGAAGTCGCCACCTCCATCCTCGACGCCGCCGGCCTCGGCCGCTCCGGCTATGGCGAGGACTATCGGCCGCGGCAGGATCTCGTCGCGGTGGCGCAGCGTGACCTCCCGGCCGGCACGGCTCTGAAGATGGGCGGCCACCATCACAGCATCGACGGCATCGGCGCCGAGGTTCGCCCTGCCGCTCCGCTCGCGGCCGACCGCCCTGCCCCGTTCTATCTCGTCGCCGACCGACCGCTCGTCCGCGCCGTCACGGCCGGCGAGGCGATCCGCCTCGGCGATGTCGAGATCGCCGGCGATTCCGGCCTGCTGGCGATGCGCCAGCGCCAGGACAAGCTCTTCGCCGCCGTTTGACAGCGACGAAGCCGCATGCCGTAACGGAGCGGCCGAGAACAATGGAGCAGCGATGAGCGAGACGGCGGTCGACTTCCCCCGGATCACGCGGCGGACCCTCCATGACGAGGTCCTGGAGCGCGTGCGCGACATGATCATCGAGGGCCAGCTCGCTCCCGGTCAGCGCATCAACGAGGGGCTGATCGGCACGCAGCTCGGCGTCTCGCGGACGCCGCTGCGCGAGGCGATCAAGACGCTCGCCAGCGAGGGGCTGGTCGAGATCCTGCCGGCCAAGGGCGCCGTGGTCCGCAAGTTCTCGGCGCGCGACCTCGCCGACATCCTCGAGGTCATCAAGAGCCTGGAGCAACTCGGCGGCCGGATCGCCTGCGCCCAGGCCAGCGACGCCACGATCGCAGCGATCCACAAGATGCATCAGGATATGCTGGCGCTCTACGCGACGCGCGATCGCCTCGACTATTTCAAGCTCAACCAGGCCATTCACAGCGCCATCGTCGCCGCCTCCGGCAACCCGGTGCTGCTCGAGATGCACACCACCCTGCAGTCGCGCATCAAGCGGTTGCGCTTCGTCGGCAATGAAGGCCCGGAGAAATGGGCCGGCGCGGTGGCCGAGCATGAGGAGATGATGGCGGCGCTGCTCAAGCGCGACGCCGATGCCCTGTCGGAGGCGATCGGCCGTCATATGGATGTCACCCTGCTGCGCGTGCGCGAGGTGCTCTAGCCGGAAGGCTGGCCGGCCCCTGCGGCGCCTCTTTCCAGGCCACGCGGACGCACAGCGCAATCGTTTACCCTCCCCTCCACAGGTCGCAAAACGCCTGCGGAAACGACTATTCGCGCCCCTCGACTTTCAATAAGCTGTTGACAAGGCGGCTCGGGGAATTCCGCCCATGAAGCTTCCGATGCAACGGGATCATCATCCGCCTGAGGCGGCGGAGAGAGGCGTTCGAGGAGACATCCATGAAGAAAATTCTGTTGGCGACGCTGTCGGCCTCGGCGCTGATGGCGGCGCAGCCGCTGATGGCGAAGACGCTGGTCTATTGCTCCGAGGGCAGCCCTGAGAACTTCGCGCCGAGCGTCAACACGACCGGCACCTCCTTCGACGCGAACACCCAGATCTACGACACCATCGTCCAGTTCGAGCGCGGTGGCACCAAGGTCCAGCCGGCGCTCGCCGAGAAATGGGACATCTCGCCGGACGGCCTGACCTACACCTTCCATCTGCGCAAGGGCGTGAAGTGGCATTCGAACAAGACGTTCAAGCCGACGCGCGACTTCAACGCCGACGACGTCATGTTCATGATCGAGCGGCAGTGGAAGGAAGATCACCCGTTCTTCAAGGTGACGAGCTCGAACCACTCCTACTTCAACGACATGGGCATGCCCAAGCTGCTGAAGTCGGTCGAGAAGGTAGATGACTATACGGTCAAATTCACGCTGAACCAGCCTGAGGCGCCGTTCCTCTCCGACCTCGCCATGCAGTACGCCAGCGTGCAGTCGAAGGAATATGCCGACGCGATGCTGAAGGCCGGCACGCCGGAAAAGCTCGATCAGGACCCGATCGGCACCGGCCCGTTCTATCTGGTGCAGTACCAGAAGGACGCGATCATCCGCTACAAGGCCTTCCCGGAGTATTGGGCCGGCAAGGCGAAGATCGATGACCTCATCTTCGCGATCACGCCGGACGCCTCGGTGCGCTGGGCCAAGCTCCAGAAGGGCGAATGCCATGTCATGCCCTATCCGAACCCGGCCGATCTCGACGCGATCAGGAAGGACGCCAACGTCCAGATCCTCGAGCAGCCCGGCCTGAACATAGGCTATCTCGCCTACAACACCACCAAGAAGCCCTTCGACGACGTCAGGGTTCGCCGGGCCGTCAACAAGGCGATCAACAAGAAGGCGATCATCGACGCGGTCTATCTCTCCAGCGGCATCGCAGCGATCAACCCGATCCCGCCGTCGATGTGGTCGTACAACGAGACCATCAAGGACGACCCCTATGATCCGGAGGCCGCCAAGAAGGAGCTGGCCGAGGCCGGCTATCCGAACGGGCTGGAGATCGACCTCTGGGCCATGCCGGTGCAGCGCCCCTACAACCCGAACGCCAAGCGCATCGCCGAGCTGATGCAGGCGGACCTCGCCAAGGTCGGCGTCAAGGCAGAGATCAAGAGCTTCGAATGGGGCGAGTACCGCAAGCGCATGCAGAACGGCGAACACCAGACGGGCATGCTCGGCTGGACCGGCGACAACGGCGATCCGGACAACTTCCTGCACACGCTGCTGGGCTGCGACTCGGCCAAGACCAACGGCTCGAACGTCGCCAAGTTCTGCTACCAGCCCTTCGAGGAGCTGGTGACGAAGGCGAAGACCGTCACCGACCAGGCCGAACGCGAGAGGCTCTATCGGCAGGCGCAGGTGGTGTTCAAGGAGCAGTCGCCCTGGTTCACCATCGCGCATGCGGTGCAGTTGAAGCCCGTCCGCAAGGAAGTGAAGGACTTCAAGCTCTCGCCGTTCAGCCGCCATGTCTTCTACGGCGTCGACATCGCCAACTGAGCGAAGTGCCAGCCGCGCCCCGATCCGGCGTGGCTGATGCGTGCCAAACGACGCGGCCCCCGCGGGGCCGCGTTTCGGGAGGCGGAGACGATGGGGCATGACGCCCCGCGCCCGATCCGTCTCCTTGCCTATCCGAGAGAAACGCCATGTCCGCTCGTGCCCGCTCCTTCGCTCTGACGCTGGGGCTGAGTGTCCTTTTGCTGCCCGCCGTCGCCAGCGCCCAGGCGCTCGTCGTCTGCTCCGAAGCCAGCCCCGATTTCCTGAACCCGCAATTCAGCAGCCAGAACACCGCCTACGACGTGGCGGCGCAGATCTATGAGCGCTTGACGGCGACGGAACGCGGGGGATCGCAGATCATCCCGAGCCTCGCCGAGTCCTGGACGATCTCCGACGACGCGCTGACCTACACCTTCAAGCTGCGCAAGGGCGTGAAGTGGCACGCCAACAAGGCCTTCACGCCGAGCCGCGAGTTCAATGCCGACGACGTCGTCTTCTCGTTCGAACGGATGTTCGATGCGAGCAACCCCTACAACAAGGTCGGCAGCGGCAATTACCAGTTCTTCAGCGAGATCGTGAAGCCGAGCCTGAAGTCGATCGAGAAGGTCGACGACTACACGGTCAAATTGACGCTGACGAAGCCGAACTCGCCGATGCTGTCGGCACTCTCGGTCGAGCCGATGTCCATCCTCTCGGCCGAATATGCGGCCGCGATGCTGAAGGCCGGCACGCCGGAGCAGGTCGATTTCGCGCCGATCGGCACCGGCCCGTTCTCGCTGCTGTCCTACCAGAAGGATGCGATCATCCGTTTCAAGGCGGTGCCGGATCACTGGACCAAGGCCGTCGGCAATCGCGACCGCATGGCACTGGTCAACGACCTGATCTTCGTGATCACCCCGGATGCCGCCGTCCGCTTCGCCAAGGTGCGCTCGGGCGAATGCCAGATCGCGCGCTACCCCAATCCCGGTGACCTGCCGGCGATGAAGACCGAGCCGACCGTCAACCTGCTGCAGGGCAGCATCGCCGATCAGAGCTTCCTTGCCTTCAACCAGCAGAAGAAACCTTTCGGCGACAAGCGGGTGCGCGAGGCGCTGGCCTACGCCACCAACATCCCCGCCATCATCGACGCGGTCTATCAGGGGACGGGCAACCCGACCGCGGCGGCGGTGCCGCCCTCGCTCTGGTCGCATGACGCCGACCTCAAGCCGCGCCCCTATGATCCCGACAAGGCCAAGGCGCTGCTGGCAGAGGCCGGATATCCGAACGGCTTCGAGACGACGCTGTGGGCCATTCCGGTCGTTCGCGCCTACATGCCGAACGGCCGGCGCGCGGCCGAACTGATCCAGGCAGACTGGGCCAGGATCGGCGTCAAGGCGACGATCCAGACCTTCGAATGGGGCGAGTATCTCAAGCGCGGCAGGGCCGGCGAGCACGAAGTCGGCATGTTCGGCTACACCTGGGACTACCCTGATCCGAGCCAGATCCTGCTCTCGGGCTGGACCTGCGAGGGTGTGAAGACCGGCGCCAACCGGGCCCGCTGGTGCAACCAGGAAGCCTCGGACGCGCTCGCCAAGGCCAACACCATCACCGACCAGGGCGAACGCACCAAGCTCTACAAGCGCTTCCAGGAGCTCTTCCACGAGGATGTTGCGGGCCTGCTCTTCGCCAATGCGCAGGCTTTCACGCCGGTCCGCAAGGAAGTGAAGGACTACAAGATCCACTTCTTCGGAGGACAGCCGTTCTATGGCGTGTCGATCGCCAAGTAGGATCTGAACACCCAACGATCAGCGGCGCCAGCAGAGCATTCATTGCCTTGCTGGCGCCGAAACAATTCGCATTGTTGCGCCGGAATTCTCGGTTTTTCCCAAGTATTTCACCAGCCGAACACCCGAGAACCGCGGCCTCTGACGGCGATCCACGGTTTTTGTCATCGCGTTCTTGATCTTTCGTGGATTCTGGTGTTTCCGCTGCGCCGGAATTCAAATTCGACTAAAATGACAAGACAGGCCGCCGCGCAGATGACATGCCCGGGCCGACAAAAATGGCAGAACCATGCTGCGCTTCATCTTCACACGGCTGAGCCTGGTCATCCCGACCTTCATCGGCATCACGCTGCTGGCCTTCTTCCTGGTGCGGCTCGTGCCGGGCGACCCGATCGAGACGATGGCCGGCGAGCGCGGCATCGACGCCGCCCGCCATGCGCAGCTCCTCACCGAATACGKCCTCGACCGGCCGCTGCTCGTCCAGTACGGCAAGTATATCGAGCGCGTCGTGCAGGGCGACCTCGGCAAGTCGATCGTGACGCGCGAGAACGTGCTGACGGAATTCGGCCAGCTCTTCCCCGCCACCATCGAGCTCGCACTCTGCGCCATCCTGATCGCGCTGATCGTCGGGCTGCCTGCCGGCATCATTGCGGCGGTCAAACGAAACTCGATCTTCGATCATGGCGTGATGGGCATCTCGCTCACCGGCTATTCGATGCCGATCTTCTGGTGGGGCCTGCTGCTGATCCTGCTGTTCTCGGTGCAGCTCGGCATCACGCCGGTGTCGGGACGCATCGCGGTGCAATACTTCATCGAGCCGGTCACCGGCTTCCTCACCATCGACAGCCTGCTGGCCGGCGACATCGACGCCTTCTGGTCGGCGCTGTCGCATCTGGTGCTGCCCGCGATCGTGCTCGGCACCGTGCCGCTGGCCGTGATCGCGCGCATGACGCGCTCGGCGATGCTCGAGGTGCTCGGCGAGGACTATATCCGCACGGCGCGGGCCAAGGGCATGGCGCCGATCCGCGTCGTCGCGCTGCATGCGCTACGCAACGCGCTGATCCCGGTCGTCACCGTCATCGGCCTGCAGGTCGGCACGCTGTTCACCGGTGCGATCCTGACCGAGACGATCTTCTCCTGGCCCGGCGTCGGCAAATGGCTGATCGAGGCGATCAGCCGGCGCGACTATCCCGTCCTGCAGGGCGGCACGCTGCTGCTCGGCATCGTCGTGATGAGCGTCAACCTCTTCGTCGACCTGCTCTACGGCCTGATCAACCCGCGCATCAGGCACGCCAAATGATCCGCCCTTCACATTCCAGCTCCCATCGGAGCCCTCGTCCATGAGCGCAGAAACCCTCGAAGCCCCAGCAGTCGCTGCACCGAGCGGCACGCCGCCCCATCCGGCGCGCGAGTTCTGGACCTATTTCAGCGCCAATCGCGGCGCCGTCGCCGGCCTGGTCGTCATCGTGCTGGTGCTGGTCTGCGCGCTGTTCGCGCCGCTGATCGCGCCGCATGACCCGAACCTGACCAACAACGCGGTCTTCCTGAAGCCGCCGTTCTGGCAGGCGGGCGGTTCGCTCTCCTATCCGCTCGGCACCGACGCCATCGGCCGCGACATCCTCTCGCGCCTGCTTTTCGGCGCGCGACTCTCGCTGGTGATCGGCATCGCCGTCGTCTCCATCGCCATCGTCGTCGGCATCGTCCTCGGGCTGATCGCCGGCTACTTCAAGGGCATCGCCGACATCGCGATCATGCGGCTGATGGACATCCTGATGACGATGCCGAGCCTGCTGCTCGCCATCGTCATCGTCGCGATCCTCGGCCCCGGCCTGATGAACGCGATGCTCGCCGTCGCCATCGTCGTGCTGCCGCATTACGTGCGCATCACCCGCGCCGCCGTGATCACCGAGGCCAGCAAGGATTACGTCATCGCCGCCCAGGTCAGCGGTGCGCAGACCATCCGACTGATGTTCTCCGAGATCCTGCCGAACTGCGCCGCTCCCCTCATCGTGCAGGCGACGCTCGGCGTCTCCACGGCGATCCTCGACGCCGCGGCGCTGGGCTTCCTCGGCCTCGGCGCCCAGCCCCCGACCCCGGAATGGGGCACGATGCTCGCCGATGCGCGCGAATTCGTGCTGCGCGCCTGGTGGGTCGTCACCTTCCCGGGCCTCGCCATCCTCATCACCGTGCTCGCCTTCAACCTTCTCGGTGACGGCCTGCGCGATGCGCTCGACCCCAAGCTGAAGCGCTGATCCCATGCCCCTGCTCGAAATCGAAAACCTCAGCGTCGAATTCCCCACCTCCCAGGGAACGCTGCGCGCCGTTGACCGCATCGACCTCACCCTGGAGGAGGGCGAGGTGCTCGGCGTGGTCGGCGAATCCGGCTCCGGCAAATCAGTCACCATGCTCGCGCTGATGGGCCTCGTCGGCTATCCCGGCCGCGTCCGCGCCGACAAGCTGCGCTTCGACGGCCGCGACCTCCTGACCATGTCCGCCCGCGAGCGCCGCCAGCTCACAGGCAAGGATGTGGCGATGATCTTCCAGGAGCCGAGCACCAGCCTGAACCCCTGCTTCACCATCGGCTTCCAGCTCGCCGAGACGCTCAGGAAGCATGAGGGCATGGACGGCAAGGCCGCAAAGCGCCGCTCGATCGAGCTGCTCGAGCAGGTTGGCATCCCGGCCCCGGAGAGCCGCCTCAAGGCCTTCCCGCATCAGATGTCCGGCGGCATGAACCAGCGCGTGATGATCGCGATGGCGATCGCCTGCAATCCGCGCCTGCTGATCGCCGACGAGCCGACGACCGCGCTCGACGTCACCATCCAGGCGCAGATCCTCGATCTCCTGATGTCGCTGCAGCGCGAGCGCGGCATGGCGCTCGTCCTCATCACCCACAATATGGGCGTCGTCGCCGAGACGGCACAGCGCATCATGGTGATGTATGCCGGGCAGATCATGGAAGAGCGCAAGGTCGACGCGCTCTTCGCCGATCCGCAGCATCCCTATTCCGCCGCGCTGCTCGCGGCGTTGCCGGAGCGGAGCGAAAACGCGACGCGGCTCGCCACGATCCCCGGCATGGTGCCGGGCCTGAACGACCGGCCGAAGGGCTGCCTGTTCAGCCCGCGTTGCGCCTATGCGACCGAGCACTCGCGCAATGTCCAGCCGGAACTCAGGAACTGGGCTGACGGGCGCGTACGCTGTCACTATCCGCTCGGCGATCCTCAGCGCGACGCTGATCGCGCCCGCGACGAAGCCGGCCGGGCGAAGGAGGCCGTGCGATGAGCAGCCCCGTCATCGAGGCGCGTGAACTCACGCAGATCTATCCGGTCAAGCAGGGGCTTTTCCGCCCGCCGGCGCAGCTGCAGGCGGTGAACAAGGTGTCCTTCGCGGTCGAGGCCGGCCGGACGCTCGCGGTCGTCGGCGAGTCCGGCTGCGGAAAGTCGACGCTTGCCCGCATGGCGACGCTGATCGAGACGCCGACCTCGGGCACGTTGATGCTCGACGGGGTCGATGCCGTCAATCCGCCCGCGAGCGAGCGCAAGCGCCTGCGCCGCACCGTCCAGTTCGTCTTCCAGAACCCTTATGGCTCGCTCAACCCGCGCAAGAAGGTCGGCACGATCCTGGAGGAGCCGCTCAAGATCAACACCGACCTCTCCAAGGCCGAGCGCACCGAGAAGGCGCGCGCGATCATGGCCAAGGTCGGCCTGCGGCCGGAGCATTACGCCCGCTATCCGCACATGTTCTCCGGCGGTCAGCGCCAGCGCATCGCGATCGCCCGGGCGCTGATCCTCTCGCCGAAGCTCGTCGTGGCGGACGAGCCGGTCTCGGCGCTGGACATCTCGATTCAGGCGCAGGTGCTGAACCTGCTGGCGGATCTGCAGGAAGAGCTGAAGCTCGCCTATCTCTTCATCTCGCATGACCTCAGCGTCGTCCGTCACATCGCCCATGACGTGATGGTGATGTATCTCGGCAATGCCATCGAGCACGGCCCGAAGGAGCGCATCTACGCCCGGCCGCTGCACCCCTATACGCAGGCGCTGCTCGCCTCGACGCCGCGCGTCGATGCCGGCAAGCGCGAGCGCATCGTGCTGCGCGGCGAACTGCCCTCCCCGCTCAACCCGCCCAAGGGCTGCGTGTTCTCGACGCGCTGCCCCTATGTGACCGATCGCTGCCGGGCGGAGCGCCCGGAGAAGCGCGAGATCGACGGCCGGCAGGTCGCCTGCCACTACGCCGAGGACTTCCTCGCCAAGGCGGCGTGACCGCTGCGCTTCGGCGGCCCTTGCCGAAGCGCAGGCCGACGCGATAGCTCTCGCTGCGCCCGGCATCCGCAGGATGCGGGGCACGGCGAGACGCGAAGCGAGGTCGAGATGTCCATTGCGGCGAAACTGACGGAGCGCTTCCTGCGCTACGTCGCGGTCGAGAGCCAGAGCGACGCGCGGGCGACGAGCCTGCCCTCGACGCCCGGGCAGCAGCGCCTCGCCGCGCTTCTCGCCGAGGAACTCGCCGCCCTCGGCCTCGCCGATATCGTCATCGACGACCACGCCACCGTCACCGCGCGCAAGCCCGGCACACGGCCGGGCGCGCCGCGCATCGGCTTCATCGCCCATCTCGACACCGTCGATGTCGGGCTCTCGCCGGTCATCCGCCCGCAGATCCTGCGCTTCGAAGGGCAGGATCTGTGCCTCAACCGCGAGCAGGACATCTGGCTGCGCGTCGAGGAGAACCCGCAGATCAAGCCCTGGGTCGGCGCGGACGTCATCGTCGGCGACGGCACCAGCGTGCTCGGCGCCGACAACAAGGCCGCCGTCGCCGCGATCATGACGCTACTCGCCGAGCTTGGCCCCGAAGACGCCCATGGCGACATCCTCGTCGCCTTCGTGCCCGACGAGGAGATCGGCCTGCGCGGCGCCAAGGCTCTCGATCTCACGCGTTTCGCCTGCGACTTCGCCTATACGATCGACGCCTGCGAACTCGGCGAGGTCGTCATCGAGAACTTCAACGCGGCCCAGGGCGAGATCAGCTTCACCGGCGTCAGCGCCCATCCGATTTCGGCCAAGGGCGTGCTGGTCAATCCGCTGCTGATGGCGATGGATTTCATCGCTGAGTTCGACCGCGCCGAGACACCGGAAAACACCGAAGGGCGCGAGGGCTATTTCTGGTTCACCGAGATCGCCGCCGGCCAGAGCGAGGCCAAGCTCAAGGTGATGATCCGCGAGTTCGACAAGTCCCGGTTCGAACAGCGCAAGCGCCGTATCGGCGAGGTCGCGGAGCTGATCGCACAGCGCTATCCGAGGGGACGGGTCTCGTCTGATGTCACCGATACCTACGGCAACATCCATGACAGCCTCGGCGACGACCGCCGCCCGGTCGATCTGCTTTTCGCCGCGCTCGATGCACTGAAGATCGAACCGAAGCTGATCCCGATGCGCGGCGGCACGGATGGGGCAGCGCTGTCGGCGCGCGGGTTGCCGACGCCGAACTTCTTCACCGGTGGCTGCAATTTCCACTCGCGCTTCGAATTCCTGCCCGTTCCGGCTTTCGTGAAGTCCTACGAAACCGCGCGCATGATCTGCCGGCTGGCGGCGGAGCGGGGCTGAAGCCGCGCCCCGCAGCGGAATCGCGCCGCCCGAAGCCGCGCTTAACCATAAGGCGCGAGCTTTCCTGCGATGTGTCGAATATTTAATAGCCTTGTGGCCTAAGGGTACCGCCCCCCGCCGCAGGTGCTAGACGGAATGACCGAATTCATTAGCAAAATCCTCGACAAGATTTCGGCGACGAGCCTCTTGACGACGGGCTTGCTGCTGCTGACGGCGCTGGTCAGCGCGCTGGTCGCCTATTGGAGGACGGCCGAGCAGAAGAACTTCCGGGAGTTCTTCGATTTCATCTTCCCCAATGAGATCATCACTCACCCCTCGGCGAAGGCGGATCTGCTCTTCTGGGTGACGCGCAAGGCGATCATGCCGTTCCTGATGCTGCCGGCGGGCGTCACCTTCGTCGTCGCAGTCGGCTACGCGACCAACAAGATCCTCGCGACGATCTTCCAGATCGAGCCGCCCCTCATTCCGGGGCCGGCCGGGCCGATGACCACCGTGATCTTCACGATCACGATGCTGCTGGCCTATGACATCTCCTATTATCTCTATCATGTCGCGCAGCACCGCTTTCCCATCCTCTGGGAGCTGCACAAGGTCCATCATTCCGCGGAAGTGATGGTGGGCATCACCAAGGACCGCGTCCACCCGCTCGACGAGTTGATGAACCGGGCCTGGGACGGCGTAATCCCGGGCATCTGCTTCGGGATCTGGTCGCTGGTCTCGCTCAACCTCGTCGAACTCACCGTCTTCGGCGTGAACGTCTACATCATGCGCAATATCCTGATGATGGACTTCGTCAGGCACACGCATTTCAAGATCTCGTTCGGCCCGCTCAACAACCTCATCCTGTGTCCGCACTGGCACCAGCTGCATCACAGCGTCGATCCGCGCCACTACGACAAGAATTTCGGCCTGCTGTTCTCGTTCTGGGATCGTCTTTTCGGAACCTTGTGCGTGCCGAAGCCGGACGAGGACTTCAAGTTCGGGCTGATGGAACGCGGCGTTCGTGATTACCAGTCGCTGTCGGGGCTTTATCTGCTGCCGCTGAAACGCATGTGGTATCAGATCCGGCGTCGCCTCGGCCTGCGTCCCGCTCGTCGCACCGAAGCCGAGATCGAGGGAACACAGCAGTGAGCGCCCCAACCGCGCTCGCCGCCGTCGACGGCCGAAAGCTGGAGATCGTCACCTCGCAAGAGCGGCTCACGGCGCTGGCTCCCGCCTGGGATGCGCTGTGGCGGCAAGCCGACGGCCTCGTCTTCCAGAGCCATGGCTGGATCAGCGCCTGGTGGCGGACCACGCCGGGCCGCGACCAGCGCGAGCTGCTGATCGGCCTGGTCTGGAATGGCGAAAACCTCGAGGCCGTGCTGCCTTTCGCCACGATCCGGCGCCGCGGCATCCGCATCCTCGAATGGGCCGCGAAGGAGCATAGCGATTATGGCGACATCCTCGTGGCTCCCGGCTGGAGCCGCGAAGCTGCAGCCGCCCTGTGGCGGGCGATCGCCACCGCCGGCCGCTTCGACATGGCCTATCTCAACCGGCTCGCGCCCGAGGCGGTGGCCCGTCAGATCGTGACGGACGACAACGCAGCCCTTCGCCTGCGCCCGAACCACCGGTGCGAGATCAACTATCGCGTGAGCGGCTCCTGGAACCGTGGCGCGCTCTGGTTCGACCAGCAGTCGAAGAAGACGCGGCAGAATTACCGGCGCGGGCGCAAGTTCATGGAGGAATCAGGGGAGGTCCGCTTCCGGCTGATGGCTCCGGGGGAACCTCTGGAACCGGTGCTGCAGCGCGTCGCCGCCCTCAAGCGCAAATGGCTCGAGCGCCACGGCCATGCTTCGGACCTGTTCGACGAAGGCTCGCCGGCTCTCGCCGCGCTCGTCGGCGTGATGGCGAAGCTCGGCATCCTGCGTGTTTTCCTGCTCGAATGCGGCGACAGCATCGTCGCGGTCTCGATCAATCTGGTGCAGCGCGACAGGATGATGGCCTTCGTCACCACTTATGACCCGGACCATGAGCGTGCCTCTCCGGGCATGGTGCTGATGATGGACTACATCCAGTGGTCGATCGACCAGGGCCTGTCGATGGTCGATTTCCTCTGCGGCGGCGAGGATTTCAAGCGGCGCTTCGCCACACAGGCGGTGACGCTGGATTCGGTTTCGGGAGGCCGCACGCTGCTCGGACGGCTCGCCGTCCTTGCCGACGGCGCCCAGCACGCCATCAGGAATCGGCGAGCGCCGGCACAGGCCGGGGACGAGCCAGAAGCGGCCGGCGAGCCATTGCCGAGCCGTCGATGAATTCGTATCCGCCGGCCCGGTTGAGGCTGTGGATGCGGCGACCGGGCCAGAGAGCACCTGCCTGGATGATGGTCTCGACCTCCTGATCGAAGCCCTCGGGGTCGAGCCGGGTGACGCGGGCAATGCCGAGCGCCTTGCCATAGCCGAACCGACAGTCCTGCACCGGACGCAGCAGAACACCGTCGCGGATGGTCATGTGCCCGGCCGGCCGGGCCGAGGCGATGTCGATCAGCACGGGATTGCGGGGGTGCGGTTTCCAGGGACCGCGGAAATCCGGCGCCGACCAGAGATGCAGCGCATCCGAATGGGAGCCGCCGCCGTCGCGCACCGTGGCAAACAGCCACCAAAGACCCCCGTGCTCGATCAGCGTCGCATCGCTCGCGACCACGCCGTCGATCAGCGTCGCCTCCCTGACCCAGCCGCCGGGGAACGCCGTCGCGCGAAACAGATCCACCCGCGCGGCACCGGAGCTTTCCGGGATCATCCAGACCTGCCCATCCCGTTCGAAGACGAAGGGATAGGATAGATGGCCGGGCTGCTCGAGCACCGGCTCGGGGCGCCCTGTCGGACCATCCGGCCCGAACTCCACCGCCGAGATGATGCCCTTGCCGGTGGCATGGGGGAAGTCCTCGACGAAGAGCATGAGGCGCCCGCGATGCAGGATCGGAAACGGATCGGCGTAGAAGCGGGTGCCGTCATCGGGCAGGTCGTGCCAGCCCGTACCGGGATGGCGCTTCAGATCGAACAGATCCGGGCCGGCCAGCTTGCGCCAGCCCACCCGCCAGTGCGGGGCATGGAAGCAGCGGCGATAGATGCGATCGACCGCATTCGAGGTCACTGCCCGGACCATGGTCCGGGCGAGGCCGGTCTGGGGCGGGGGCGAAGGCTCGGCTTCGGCAGGCAGCTGCGGCACACGCATGCGGCTGCCTTCGACCGCTGCCACGATGAATGTGATCACGCGGCTGAGGATATCGTCGAGCTTCGCCAGCAGAATGCGGCCGTGATCGCTGCCCGGCCGCGCTGCGGCGATCCGCGCCCCGTTCTCCGTCAGTTCGACCAAGGGAACGCCACCGGCGAGAAGAGCGGAGACGAGCGCCGCTTCTCCCGCCCGCCCTTCGAAGCGCAGGCTCCAGCGCCGCGTCGATCCGGACGGTTCATCGCTGCCGAGATCGAGAAGCAGGTCGGCTTCGTCGTGCCCCGGCGCGGCAGCCACGGCAGCCGCCTCGGCCGGCGGGGCCGCCGTGAAAAGACCCTCAGGCTGGAGGCCGTGTAGATAGCCCTCCACGCGGAAGAGACCGTCGAGTCGATGCGGGTCGGCTGCGTTCGCCGCCGGCGGAACGACCGAAAGCGCCAGGCCGGGGATAGCCCGCAGCCGCTCGATCAGGACCAGATGCCACCGCCGCAAGGGCGAAGCACCCATGTTCAATCTCAATCTCATATCCAAGCCCAGCCGCATTTCTTGCGGCAACTGCGCCAAAGCAGCCGGCATTCTCCAATACCCGCATTTCGATTTGGTTAGCCCCGCGTGCAAGCCCGCTCATGCGGGTGGCTCGACCGATCGGGGCACTTGTTAAGGAGTTCGTGGCAGTGTCGCGCCTGGAAGCTGCGGCTGGAAGACGCCGCGGCATCGCGTTGCGTTGTCCGAGTAGAGGAATGGCAAGTCTGGCTGCGACCGCTCATCGGCAGGAGGAAACGGTGCAGCCGCCTCCTCAGGAAGCCTTTCGTCGCCGCCCGGATGGCGCCGTCGAGGTCTCCGAGCTCTGGCGCATCCTCTGGCATCGGCGCCTGACGATCCTGGCCGTCGCGGGCGTGCTGGCGGGGCTGGCCCTCGCCTATGGGCTGCTGACGCCTTCGCTCTATACCGCCTCGACGCAGATCCTGATCGACCCGCGCGACCGGAACGTCGTCAGCAATGACGTCAACCCCAATACGGTCTCTCCGGATGGCGGGCTGGCGCAGATCGAAAGCCAGGCCAGTGTCATTCAGTCCACAAGCGTGCTGGCTCGGGCGATCAGGGCAACGAAACTCACCGAGGACACGGAATTCAACGGCGCCGGGCTTCTCAGTCGCCTGCTCGGCCGGATCGCGGCAGATACTCCCGCCCTGGATGGCGCTCTCACACCTGCCGAGGCGCGGACGCTCGCCAGCCTCCGGCGGAAGGTTTCCGTCAGGCGCGCCGACAAGGTCCTGGTGCTGGACGTGGTGGTGACGACGCGCGACGCCGACAAGTCCGCCAAGCTCGCCAACGCTATCGCCGAAGCCTATCTCACCGACCAGGCCGATGCGCGCAGCCGCGCTGCGACGGAGGCGTCCGAGTCGCTGACCGCCAGGCTCGCGGAACAGCGGAAGCGGGTCGAGGCGGCTGAGAACGCCGTCGAGCGCTACCGTGCCGAGAACAATCTCGTCGCAGCGTCCGGGCGCCTCATCAGCGAGCAGCAGCTCAGCGAGATCAGCAATCAGCTCTCGGCCGCCCAGGCACGCACCGCCACCCTCCGGTCCCAGGTCGAGCTGATCGCGCAGCAACGCCGGCGCGGGGCCCTGGCCGGCAACTCCACGGAGGCAATACAGTCTCCGGTCATCGGAAGACTGCGGGAGCAGGAGGCCACGCTGGTTCAGCGCGAAGCCGACCTGCAGAGCCAGTTCGGCCCGCGGCACCCGTCGATCGGCGCGGTGCAAAACCAGCTCGTCCACATCCGCCGCCTCATCGCGACGGAGATCGAGCGGGTCGAGCAATCCGTGCGCACCGAATATGAGCGCGCGCTCGGCAATGAGAAGCTCCTCGCCACCAAGCTCGAGACCCTGACGCGCCAGACGCAAGGGGCGGACCAGGCTTCAGTGCGACTGCGCGAGCTCCAGCGCGATCTCGAAGCGGTCCGTGCCGTCTATGCGACGTTCCTGCTGCGCGCGCAGGAAACACGCGAGCAGGCGACCTTGGACACCACCAACGCCCGCATCATCGGCCGGGCTCAGCCGCCGCTACAGGCGAGCTGGCCGCCGACGCTTCCGCTTGCGGCGGCAGCGGCCGTCCTCGGCCTGGGACTCGGCGCCGGCCTCGCATTGCTTCGCGAATATGCTGCGCCTCATCTGCTCTCCCGCTCGCAGGCCGAGACCCTGATCGGCGCTCCGGTGATCGGTATCCTGCGCTCCAGGACGGCCCCCGCGCGCGGTTTCGGCCGGTGGTTCCGGCGCTCGACGGGACGGAAAGCGGATGCGGAAGGCGCGGCGCAACTCGCGCTGCTGCTGCTGTTCAAGCCCACGGATGTGCCGGTCCCGGCAGCACGCAGCGCCCTGCTGATTTCGGCCGAGGCCGATGGCGATGAGCGAGAGCATGCAGCCGACCTGCTCGCCAGCGCAGCGGTCCAGCATGGAGAGCGCGTCCTCCTGGTCGATACGACGACCGAACCAGTCCAGGGCGGCCCTGCCGGGCTCATGGATATTCTGCGGGGCGAATGCAGCTTCGAGGATGCCATTCACTTCAGCGGCGCCAAGGATGTTGCGCTGATGTCGGCCGGTCGCCCGAAAGCTGCAACGCAGAAGGCATTGGCACGCAGCTATGCGATGCGAATGCTGGCGGATGCCAGCCGTCACTTCGACGTCGTGGTCATCGACGGCGGGCCGCTGGAGCGCAATGTGAAGATCGCGCCGCTGGTCGGCATGGTCGAGGAGATCGTGCTCGTCGCTCGCCTCTACACCACGCGTCAGCAGGAGATCATGCGGGCGGTCGAATCCGCGCGCGTCATGGGTCGCACGGTGACGGCAACGATCCTGATCGACGCCGACGGGCGAGGCTGATGCCTGCCGCCAATCCCACGGCCGACGCCTCGGCCCGTGGGGCACCGGGCTGGGCCCACCTGGATGGGCTGACGCGCTACGGTCTTTTCGCCACTGTCCTGGTGCTGTTCTGCGTGTCGGGCGGCATGCTCTGGCTCGTCGGCTACAATTACGACGGCCTCACCGGCGCCGCCGCCACGAAGATCCATCCCTCGACCTATATGATCGTGCTGCTGTTCGGCTGGAGCCTGATCGGCTGCGGCGATCCGGTCAGCMGCATCATTCATCTCGTCAGCGMTCGGCCGGCGACGCTGTTCATGCTGCTGGTTACGATGGGGACGATCATCGTCACCGTGCTGCGCGACGGGCCGGGCCTCGGCGGCATGGTCGACACCTATGTCGCCGTCTGCCTGCTGGTCCTGTTGCTCGTCGATGCCGACGAGGAGACCATGACGACGCTCACGACGATGCTGCATGTCGTCATGACCCTCAACGCCCTGCTCGCGCTCTTCGAGTTCGTCACGCAGTTCCGGCTCTTTCCCTACCGCTTCGACGGCGCCGTCTTCGAAACCGACACCCGCTCCAGCGCGTTTCACGGCCATCCGCTGGCCAACGCCATGATCACCGCCTGCTATCTGATGGCCCTGATCAGCGGATCACGCTCCCTGCCGCCGGCGGTCCGCGGCGTCCTCATCGCGCTGCAGAGCGCCGCCCTGGTGGTCTTCGGCGGCCGGACCGCGCTTCTGACGTCGCTGGCGTTCGGCCTCTGCTACGGCACGGTACAGCTGTTCGCCTTGCTGCGGAGCGGGCGGATATCGCTCATCGCCGCCGCCATCGGCTGCGTGCTCGTAGCCCTTCTGCCCGTCGCCATCGGCGGGCTGGTGGCGCTTGGTTTCTTCGACGACGTGGCCACGCGCTTCGTCTCCGACGGCGGCAGCGCCAATGCCCGCAAGGAAATGTTCGAGCTGCTGCAGATGTTTTCGATCGGCGACCTCATCGTCGGGCCGGATGTACAGCTCGTCGATACCCTGCGCCGCGTCAACGGGCTCGAATGGGGCATCGAGAACCCGTTCGTGCGCATGACGCTGTATCAAGGGGCGATCATCACCGCGCTCGTGACGCTGGCCTTCGGCCTCTTCATGTACGAGCTGGGGCGCGGACGCTCCGGCGTCTGGCTCCCGATGATCGTCTGGATCATCCTGCTGAACGGCTCGGAGAGCATCGCGACGAAGACGACGATGCCGTCGAAATTCGTCGTCGTGATTCTGTGCCTCTATCGACCGGAAAGGCGCGTTTCCGACCGGCTCAATCCGGCATTCTCAGGCCGAGGGCCGCGATCATGGCCGGGTCGAGCCGGCGGCTGACGTCGTCCATCATCCCCATGCTGTCGAACAGATTCCAGAACGCCCAGGGAAAGCCGAGCGCTTCGGCGCCGAGCCTGACGTCACGCACATAGCGGGCGCGATCGTCCGGAGCGGAGGCGACCGTGCCGCCCCCGGAGCGCAGCGCCCCGAACTCGCCCATCAGGATCCGGCCGGGCTGGACGCCCTCGCGCTCTGCCCAGGCACGGACCCGGCGCAGATAGCCATCGATGAAGGGGCGGTCCGGCTGGGCATCGAAATACTCCTTCAGGACACGCTCGGTCTCGCGATAGGCGGCCGCACCGCTGCCCTGTGCCGGCCCGCCTAGCGCCGCCATTCGAGCACGGACCGCAGCGAGGGTGGCGTCGAGGCTTCCCCGCGCCGCCGGCCAGGGCACGGAGTTGAGCGCCCGGTAGACCGGCTCGCTCATCCAGCGCGCGCCCTGATGCGAGAAGAGGTAGGGCTCGTAGAAGTGAAAGGTGAAGAGCAGCGGCTCATAGAGCGAGAGCTCGCGAACCCGGAGGGGTTCGAGGCCGGCGATCATGCTGCCGCAGGCGCCGGTCGCCAGCAATGTCAGCCCTGGCGCGGCCAGCCGGGCCGAGGCCAGAAGCCGCTTCTGCATCTCTCCCCATTCGGCGGAGCCGCAGGCCTGGAGCGGCTCGTTGACCGGCTCGAAACCGGTCCGCTCCGGATCGCTCCGTCCCAACCGCGACGCCAGCTCCGTCACCAGGTCGCGATAGGCCGGAAACGCCGGAGCATCCAAGCTTCCGAACAATCGCGACGGCGTCCAATAATGCGTCGCGGCGTTGGCGTGCAGGTTGACGATCACGGCGAGCCCCTCGCGTTGCGCCAGCGCGACGGCGGCCATCACCTGATCGAGCAATGACTTCCTGGCGGCAGGAGCGCCGGCAAGGAACGGACCGGGGTCCACAGGCAACCGGACGAAGTCGAGGCCCGCACGACGCAGCAGCGCAAGATCCGCCCGCGTCGGAACCTGCCGGTCGAGCTGGAATGGTGGCCAATCATAGTCGGTTCGCGGCGCCGGGTGCTCCCGCGTCAACGAGAACCACGGCCAGAGATTGACGCCGCGCCGGACGCTGAGGGGCCGCGCTGCATGGGCGCGACCGCCACCGATGGTCGCCGTGCCGATTGCACCCGCGAGCAGAGACCGGCGGCTGACCTTCATCCCCGGCGGCTGCCGGTCATTTCGACAGGAGCAAAAGTGGCTTCCGGCTCGAGGCCGAGCAGGGCAAGCGCCTCGCGCTCGTACTGTTCGAGGACCGTCTGCCATTCGAAGCTGGACCGGGCGCGCCCGAGCGCAGCCTGCTTCAGGCGCGCGGCCAGCTCGTCATCGGCCAGCAGCCTCCCGATCGCATTGGAGCAGCTCGCCTCGTCACCGAAGAACAGGCCTGCCTCGCCGGCCGTCCAGCGATTGTAGGGATTGTCATGGGCGATGACCGGGTTCCCTGCCCACAGCGCCTCGACCAGAGAGGGGTTGGTCCCGCCGACCGTATGTCCGTGCAGATAGCCCCGCGCGTGGAAGCGCAAGGCCCTTACCGTCTCGTCATCGTAGATCGCGCCGGGCATGATCACCTCCGGCCCCGCCGCCGCCTTGACCTGGCGATGATAGGCGTTCTCATCAGAGAAATTGCCGAGGACGACGAGGGGCATGCCGCGCCGCTTGGACGAGAATGCCTCGACGAGAGTGAGGATCGAATTGTCGGGCTCGATCCGGGCGATCGAGATCAGATAGCAGCCGCTCTCCAGCCCGAACCTCGCGAGCGGCTTTGCCGGCGCCATCCTGATGGGCATGCCGCCATAGGGAATCATGACCGTGGCACTGCGCGGACGCCGCGTCGCGAGGTGATCGGCGATGACCGGATGATCGGCCACGAGACGGTTCGAGGACCAGGCCGCGACCCATTCGTTGATCCAGAACCAGCTGCGGACGGGCCAAGACCATTTCGGCCGGCGCCACTCGATCCCGTCCATATTCGTCATGATCTTCCGCCCGGCCAGGCGCAAATAGGGCAGGAAGATCGCGCCATTATATCCCAGGACGAGACTGAGCGCCGGGCGCTGTGCCGCGTGCCGCACACAATGCCAGTCGAAATCGATGGTCGCGCGCGGCCCCGAAGACGACACCTGCGTGCGGATAAGCTCTATGCCCCGCCAGGATTCGCTGTGAAACCGGCGCGTGACGACCGGAACCTCGTCCTGGCAGTACACGCCGACCTGCCAGCCCCGCTCGACCAAAAACAAGGCGAGCTTCTCGGCGAAGGTCTCGAAGCCTCCATGCGCAGCTGGAATCCCCCGTGTTCCGAGGATCAGCAACGAGGGAGCGGTATTTGCCATGATTTTATCCGGAGGCGCGCAAAGCTGCGTGAAGATAGCGCATACCTCCAATAATACCTTGAGTTTCTGGGGTTTATTCTCCTTTTATCGAAGATGGTTAGGACGCGCTTTCCGGCCATGCGGAATCGGTGGAAGCGCGATGGCGGCGTCCTCGAATGGAAATGGATTGTGACGCTGCGTATCGCCTGCATTCATCAGGGCTATGAACTCTACGGCTCGGATCGCGCTTTCGCCGAGAGCGTGGCTGCCTTGCGGCAGGCCTACCCGGCCGCCGATATCGAGGTCGTGCTCCCGCGCGAGGGTCCGATTCTCAGCCTGCTGCAGCCGATCGCCAGCCGGGTCGTCATCGAGCCGCTATGGGTCCTGCGCCGCAGGAACCTGCCCAGATTGATGGCCACGGCCCCGGTCGAGCTGCCTCGCGCCGTATTGCGAGCGGCGCGGCGCATGCGCCGCTGCGACCTCGTCTACATCAATACCTCGGTCATCGTGGACCATGTCCTCGCCGCGCGGTTCTTTGCCGGCAAGGTAATCCAGCATATCCACGAAATCCCGGAGGGAATGACCCGCACGCTCCTGCGCCGGCTCATCCTCTGGGGCCGGGCGCGGCTGATCTTCAACTCGCAGGCGACGCGCGCCGCCTTTCCGCTCCCGGCCKATCATGCGGCGGACGTCATCTACAATGGCGTGGCCGGACCCGCCGATTGGGCACCCACGGATTATGACGGGAAGCGCCGACTGCGTGTCCTCATGCTCGGCCGGATCAACCGCATCAAGGGCCAGGAAATCCTGCTCGCAGCGGTGAGCGCCCTGCCTCCGGAGCTGCGAGACCGCCTTGAGGTGCGGATCGTCGGCAGCGCTTTCGAGGACCCCGCCCTCGAACAGAGCTTGCACGAAGCAGTGACGAGCGCGGGTCTCGACGAGCAGGTCAAAGTCGAGCCTTTCCGCGATGATCCCACGCCGCTTTATCAGTGGGCCGACATCGTCGTGGTGCCGTCCCGTCGCCCGGAGTCGCTCGGCCGCGTCGCAATCGAAGCCATGGCATTCGGCCGGCCTCCGCTCGCCTCGGCGATCGGGGGCCTGCAGGAGGTGGTGGTGGACGGTTTGACCGGCCGGCTATTGCCGCCTGGCGACCCCAACGCTCTCGCCGAAGCGCTGAAACAGGTGATCCTCGCGCCGGAGATGCTCGCCCCCATGGCGCATGCGGGCCGCGAACGCTTCTCCGCACTGTTCAGCGATCGGGCCGTCGCCCGCGCCATCGGTGCGGTTGTCGAGGACATGCTCTCCCGCGGCCGGCAGGGGCAGCAATGAACTTCGAATCCCTGCGCCGCCTGATCCTGAAGCTCGTCGTCATGGTCGGCGGCGAGGCGCTGCAAAGCGCGTTTCACCTCGCCCTCAACCTCGTCCTGCTGCACTCCGTGTCCGCGTGGGACTACGGCGTCTTCGCGCTGGTCATGGTGGTCGGCGGCATCGGCCTGACCTATATCCGCGCGCTCACGGCTCTGCCGGCGAGCATCTTCATCGCCCGCAGCCACAGCGTCGCCGCGGCCGGGGCCTTTGAGATCACCTTCGGCTCGGCGGCCGCGCTGCTGTCGGCGCTGCTCGGCGTCGGCGTCGCCTGCGCCCTGAGCGGCTGGCTTCCCGAAGGGGCCTTCGGCGGCGGCGCCTTCGTCGCTCTGTGGACCGCACGCGCGCATATCCGCACTGTCTTCTTCGCCCGCAATCGGCAGATGCTGGTCAGCGCCAGCGACCTGACGTTCACGATCAGTGGCTCCCTCGGCGCCGCATGGGTGGTGTGGAACGGCACCCATATCCTGCAACACACGTTTCTGGTCATGATGACGGCAAACGCGCTCGGCATCGCCGTGATGCTCGCGTTCGGCCGGCGGCCCATACGGTTGAGCTTCGGCACACATGTCTGGCGGCGCTATCGCAAACTCTGGCGAGACCTGAAATGGTCGCTGCTGAGCGTGACCATCACCAACCTCCAGGGCCAGGGCATGGCACTGCTGGTCGCCACGATCGCGGGGCCTGCAGCCTATGCGCCGATCGCGGCGGCACTGGTCAATTTCGTGCCGCTGCGCATCGTCTCCACCGCCTTCGCCAACATGATGCATCCGGAGATGACGGCGCTCGTGGCGCATCGCGACTCCGCGAAGGTCGGGCGCTTGCTGCGCTACTGGCCGATCCCGCTGGCTGCCCTCGGCGTCGTCTACGGGATCGTCATTCTGCTCGCGCTCCCGCTCATCCTGCCGGAAAGCCTCGAGGACACCCGCTTCTTCAAGATATCGGTGATGGCCTGGGTCATGAGCGGCATGCCAATGCTCTATGTCATGCCCCGCATCTGGCTCGAGATCGCCCAGGATTTCCGCTCGATCGCGATCCTCTCGGCGATAGCCGCCGCCATCGGCATGCTGGTGGTGCTGGTCCTGCTGCTGACGGCCGCTCCCTCCTGGGTGCTTCTCGGCGGAGCGCTGTCGGAGGTCATCGTCCTCATCGGCAGTTGGGCCGTTGTCTGGCCGAGGCAGCGTGCCGCCGAGAAGGCGCCGTCCGCCGCCCGAGCCGGCTGACCGACGACCACGGTTGGCGCCCTTACGACCAGGAAGCTTCCGCCGTCATGCAGAGCGTGCCGTTCTGCTTGGCGGTCCAGAGCTTCAATCGGCCCCCCTCCTCCGCCGCGTGCAAGGCGAAAGCATCGTCATCGAAAAGCGGCGACAGCCCCCGGAAGCTGAAACGGCGCGGCGGGGCTCCGCGTAACTCGGTGGCGTAGTTGCAGAGCAGGGCCGCCTGCATCGGCCCATGGACGATGAGACCGGGGTAGCCCTCGACCTCCATGACGTAGCGGCGGTCATAGTGAATGCGATGGCCGTTGAACGTCAGGGCGGAATAGCGAAACAGCAGCGGCGCCTCGGCCCTCATAGGCCGCTGGTGAGCGCCCTGCTCGGCAGATGGTGGCTGCTTTGTCGTGCCCGCGGCGCCGTCGAGATCGCGATAGACGATGTCCTGTCGCTCCTCCAGCACGAGCGCTCCATTCGCCTCGACGCGATGCTCCACGGTGACGAAGCAGAGCGGCCCGGTGCGCCCTTCCTTCAGCACGACGTCGGCAATGCGGGAGATACGACTGACGACATCCCCCACTCTGAGATCGCCGGAAAAGGAGAATGCGCCCCCGGCCCACATCCGGCGAGGCAACGGCACGGGCGGCAGAAAGCCCCCCCGAGCGGGGTGGCCATCGGGGCCGAGCGCGCCGGTCGGAGCCGCCGGCTGCGCCAGGCAGAAATGGATCAGCCTCGGCACCACTTCGCCGGGCTTCGGCGCCTCGCCCGGATCATCGAATGTCGCGTGATACTTCCGCGCCAGATCCTCGCTGACGATGTCGACGCCGATATCCTCGTTGCCGATCCAGCCGCGCAGGTGATCGATGTCGAGTGCGGACCTATCGGAAGCAGCCATCAGTAAGACCTCGGCATGCCCAGCACGTGCTCGGCGAGATAGGAGAGGATCAGGTTCGTGGAGATCGGCGCGACCTGGTAGAGCCTCGTCTCGCGGAATTTGCGCTCCACGTCGTATTCCTCGGCAAAGCCGAAGCCGCCATGAGTCTGGATGCAGGCATTGGCCGCCTCGAAGGACGCGTCCGCCGCCAGCATCTTGGCCATGTTGGCCTCTGCACCCGGATTGGCGCCGGCCTCGTAGAGCCGGATCGCCTCGCGCACCATCAATTCGGCGGCGCGCATATTGGCGTAGGCCTTGGCGATCGGGAACTGGATGCCCTGGTTCTGGCCGATCGGCCGGCCGAAGACATGGCGTTCCCTGGCATAGTTCGAGGCCTTGTCGATGAACCACTTGGCATCGCCGACGCACTCGGCCGCGATCAGGATGCGCTCGGCGTTCATGCCGGAGAGGATGTAGCGGAAGCCCTTGCCCTCTTCGCCGACGAGATTCTGCGCCGGCACCTTCACATTGTCGAAGAAGACTTCGGTGGTGGCGTGGTTCATCATCGTGCGGATCGGCCGGACGGTCAGCCCGTCCTTCAGCGCCTCGCGCATGTCGAGGATGAAGACCGAGAGCCCGTCGGTGCGCTTGGCGACCTGGTCGCGCGGCGTGGTGCGGGCGAGCAGCAGCATCAGGTCGGACTGCGCCGCGCGGCTCGTCCAGATCTTCTGGCCGTTGATAATGTAATGGTCGCCCTCGCGGCGAGCGGTGGTGCGCAGCGCCGTGGTGTCGGTGCCGCTGGTCGGCTCAGTGACCCCGAAAGCCTGGAGCCTGAGCTCGCCCGAGGCGATCTTCGGCAAATAGCGCTGCTTCTGGTCCTCGGTGCCGTGACGCAGCACCGTGCCCATCACATACATCTGGGCGTGACAGGCGGCGCCGTTGCAGCCCTGTCGCTGGATCTCCTCCATGATGACGGCGGCGGCCGAAAGCGGCAGGCCGGCGCCGCCATATTCCTCGGGGATCAGCGCCGAGAGGAAGCCGCTTTCCGTCAGCGCCGTGACGAACGCGGCCGGATAGGCCATCTCACGGTCGAGCTTGCGCCAGTACTCGCCGGGGAAATCCGCGCACAACCTGGCAACCGCATCGCGAATGTCGGCGTGGTCGGAAGCATGCTGCATAGCGGCCTCGAAGCTGCCGGACGCCTCGCGGCGTCCCGATCCCTTCGTGGTTAGACCTCCACAGACCGATGAGAAAGAGCGTCCGTGGAGGGTAAGGCCTGCATCATCAACAGCCGGCGTGCGGGTCGCTTCATTCTCAGCGGCCGGAAGGCGCTCCCGCCTCGAACGGCGCGGTCACGGCCTCGCCCGTGGCTTGTCCGGCATCCCCGACAGACCGACCGACCTGCTCGATCGTGTCGTTGAAATTCCGGCGCGTGTGCGGGTCGACGACGGCGATCGGCGCCGAGATCGCGAGGCCGGCTGCCGTGCCGACGGCCGCCGCGGTGCCGGCGGTCACCTGCATCAGGCGCTCGCCCAGGCCGACCCGCGAATCCGTGATCGGCTGCCCCTCGACCAGCCGGGAGCCGATCAGTTGTACGACTTCCGGGCTCTCGGCGAACTTGCCATGGTTCAGGCTGTCGCCGGAGCGCAGTTTTGTCAGGTTGAGCACGGTGATGCCGGTCTGCGCGAGCTCCGTCCGATAGGGCTCGACATCGGGATCGATCGCGCCCAGCCTTGCCGTGCTGCCCCAGACGCGCCGCGAGACCGCAAGGGCCCTGTCATCCTGCGAGACGAACACAGTGAAGCGCGGCAGCTTGCCGTGGATGTCGGAGATTTGGCTGCGGAAGACATCGACGTCGACATCCGGCGCGGCGAGCATGACATTGGCGATTTTCGGCGGGATGCTGCCGTTGCGGATCGCCATCTGCCGCAGCGCCTCCATCGTCACCCAGTTCCCCATCGAGTGGGCGAGGATCGAGACCTCGCCGACAGCCGGATCGCGCGCGAGATCCTGCAGCAGGTTCTCGAGCGACGTGCGGGAATAATTGCCGCTCTCGCGATCATAGCCATAGGCGAAGATCGAGCCGCGCGACGGCCAGGTGAAAAGGATCGGCACGACGTTGGCGTTGGAGTCGTGCACGATCTGCGCGAAGCGATAAACCGCGTCCTCGAAGCGATTGTTGAAGCCGTGGATGAAGACCATCACCCGGCGCTTGGGCACCTTGACCACGGCCTTGTGGAAGCGTGACACCGCCTGGGCGCGGTCGAGCTTTTCGACCTTCAGCGTCACGAATTCCGTCTCCGGATCGCCGGGCAGGCGGCTCGGCCATTGCACCTCGCCGACCTTGCGGCGGGTCCCCGGCGGCAGGGAGACAGTGATCTCGGCGAAGGCGGGCTTGCCGCGCTCGCCCGAGAACAGAACGCCGGCATCCTCGTCCGGCGCGCGCGTCGTGGCCACCAGCATGGTGACCTTGCTCGTATCCGTAGCGGACGAGCTCACGGGCAGAAGCACGCCCTTCACATCACCGGCGCAGCCCGCGAGCAACAAGGCGGCGGCTCCTGCCCAGAAAGACCGGAGCCCGACCTTGTGAAGTAACGCAATACGCATCCCCGCCCCCGACAACGACGCCACTTTGTCCCGACATCGCTTTATCATGCGGGAATGATGCTGAGCTGTGACAGCCAGCCCCGAACTAGGCAGCGTTCCTGCCGAGCGGTCAAGCGGAGAGCTCGGGGCTTTGGCTGTTTGCCTGGTTTTCGGGGTGGATCTTTGTGAGCAGGTGGCGCTTGAGCAGCTGACGACGTAAAGCCCGCCTTTTGAGGGGCGGGCTTTTGATTTGGTTGC
>NZ_JBFTKQ010000027.1:0-55218 GCF_056396025.1 Allobosea sp. 05T438 | reverse complement strand
ATCACGCCGCCCAAGCTCGTCGATGGCGTCAGCCAGGATCAGCTCGACGGCACCAGCATGACCTATTCCTTCGCGTCCCCGACTGAGCCGGATCGCAAGAAGGAGCAGTATTTCGAGGTCATGGGCAGCCGCTCTTACTACAAGGACGGATGGATCGCCTCGGCATTCGGGCCGCGCGTGCCCTGGCAGACGGGCCTCGATCCCTCGATCATGAAATGGTCGCCGAAGAACGATGTTTGGGAGCTCTACGATCTCAAAAAGGATTTCTCGCAGGCGAGGGACGTCGCCGCCGCTCATCCCGGCAAGCTCGAGGAGCTGAAGAAGGCGTTCGAGGTGAGCGCGAAAGACAACAAGGTCGATCCGGTCGGCGGCGGGCTATGGTCCGCGATCTTCCACCCGGAGGACGCACCGTCCAACCCCGCCAAGTCGTTCAGCTTCACGCAGGAGGTCGTCGGCGTTCCCGAGTTCACCGCGCCGCGGCTCGGATCGCGCAGCAATCTCGTTGCCATCGATGCGGATTTGCAGCCCGACTCAAAGGGAGTGCTCTACGCGCTCGGCGCCATCTCGGGCGGTGTCGCCCTATGGGTCGAGAACGGGAAGCTCAACTACGAGTACAATCTGTTCGAGATCGAACGGACGCAGCTGGAGACCTCCGCCCCCCTCCCGACCGGAAAGGTCAAGATCGAGGTCGAAACACGCAAAGCCAGCGGCCTCCGTCCCGCGCCTCTGGACATCGTCATCCGCGTCGACGGCAAGGAAGTCAGCAAGGGGCGCGTCCCACGCTCGGCAGCGCTTACCTTCACTGCCAATGACGCCTTCGACGTCGGCCGTGACAGCTATTCCCCCGTCTCACTTGCATATTTCGACCGCAAGCCCTTCGCCTTCAATGGCAAGATCCGGCATCTGAAGGTCGACTATCTGGACTGAGCGCCGACCAGCCGTAAAGTATGGTGGCTCGCTGCTTTGGGGAATGATGGTCTACCTGCTGTTGGCGGCCACCGCCGTCCGGCGGCCTGCCACGCACCTTGCAATGCTGGCTGCGCTGATCGCGGTCAGCGTTGAACTGTTTCGCCTCTATCATACATCTTGGCTCGGCGCGTTCAGGTTGACGACATCCGGCGCCCTTCTGCTTGGCAGAGTGTTCTCGCTCTGGAACTTAGCGGCTTATGGGCTCGGCATTCTTCTCTGTATCTGGATCGACCTAGCAGTGAGAAGGCGTTAGCGCCGGAGTCGGCGAGTTGGAACTGCACGAACGGACAACTGTGCGACATAGCCTATGGGCGTGGCCGGGCCTTGAGCCGCTTTGCCAAGATGTCGGCTTCCGGTGCGATAGGCCACGGTCAGCTGTTGGCGCCTGCGCGCGCTGCCTTTCGTCTACATATGATAGAATTATCCAAGATGCCCAGCCCAGCAATCCGACCAGGACGCCTGCCGGCCTCTGCCGGCGCGTGCCGCTGCGGCTCGCCCACCCCAAATCGCTGACCAGTCGGAAGAAGCCGGAAAACGGCAGGCGCAGCGCAGCCCAGATATGCTCCAGCCAGGACAGGGGCGGGGCTTCGGTCAACATCCGGGCGGAAACGGCGGTCGCAAACAGGGCAATCGTCACCGAGAGCCAATTGATGTCTTCGATGACCGGCAGCATTCCGGCGGTCAGCAGGGCGACGGCGCGCCAGCGCCGCGCGGGCTCGGCGCGGACTGTGTTGAGACTGGCCGAAGCGGCGGCGAGAGCGGCGAGAAAGAGCGCGAGCGAGATCCCGAGCCTGTGCCCGTAGAACAGAGCATCCGCTAGAGTGACCAGGGCTGCCGCGGCTGTGAGCTGAATGGTCAGCCATCCGACCGGGCGCCTTACCTGCGGAAGGGCGGCGTCGCTTGTGGATGTATGGTTCGGCATGATGGTCGGTCTCGGCTGCAAGCGCCCTCGGCCGCGGCTGGCGCCTGGACCGGAAAGGCGAGGATTTCGGCATTGGCGGGCAACATCGCCGCCTCCAGCCACCAACCGTCGTTGACCAGCTTGCGTGGCAGCCGCGACGAGAAGGAGCTGGGGGTAACGATGTCCGCCATGCGCAATCCATGGACCCACCGCTTGCAGTTGCTCCGGCGGCGATCGGCGGAAGCTCAGGATTTTCGTGCAGTTTTTGCGCAGGCCTCGGATCTTCCACCGGTCGTCCCGCCCAGCCGGCGGTCTTCAGGTGCGAGAACGCCGTTTCCCGGCGGCATGATGAGCGGGAAATCGGCGCGCTATCTTGAAAGCACTAATGAAGTGCTTTATATTAGAACTATGATCGGGAAGCTGCAAACGACGATGGCTCTCATCCTGTCGCCATCATCCGAAGAGCGCGGCGCGCTCCAGGGGACGCTCGCCGCCTATCGCCAGGCCATGGCGATCCTCGACGGGACCAAGGGCGCCAATCTCGTCGCGCTTCATGAAGAGGCCTATGAGGAGATCCGCGCCAGGACCGGCTTGCCCTCGCGCATGGTGACGCTCGCCTTGCGCGATCATAGCCGGCGCGGGGTCAACACCCCGATCGATGACATTCCTCTCGATTCCAAGCTGTTCTCGGTGAAGGGGCCGGACAGTCTGAGCATCGCCACCATCGGCGGACGGGTCGTCGTCCCCTATTCGGTGGATGGCTATCGCAGCGGTTGGGACGATTTCGCCGAAGCCCGTCTTTGCTTCAGTGGAACGTCGATCAACATCCTCGTCGGCGTCCAGGCCGGCCTCCATCCCCAGAAGGAGACCAAGATGTCCAATGAAGGTATTCTGGCTCGCCTCGGGCGCGTCATCGCCGGCGTCGTCAACAATGCGGTCGATGTCGCGGAGGGCTCCAACCCCATCGCCGTCGCGCAGCAGGCGGTGCGGGAAATCGAGAAGATCGCCGACGAGGCGCGCGCGGCGCTCGGTGTCGCGATCGCGGCCGGTCACCGCCTGAAGGCCAAGGCGCAGGATCTCGATGCCGAGATCCGCGATCTCGACGACAAGATCAAGACCGGCCTTGAGAAGGGGCGCGAGGACCTGGCGCGCGCGGCGACCGGCGTGCAGATCGATCTAGAAGCGCAACGCGCCGCGCTCGCCAAGGCCATCGCCGAGAACGCCAGGGAGATCGCGGAGACCGAGGCGACCTTGCGCAGCATCGCCTCAGCCCGCGCCGATGCGACGAAGCGGCTGGAGGATGCCCGGCGCGCCGAGCGGGCGACGCCCGCTACCGCCACCCCCTCCCAGCGTAACGACCAGCGGCTCGCCGCCGCGCTGGCGGCGGTGGAAAGGGTGACAGGCGTTCCGGCCAAGCCGGTGCAGGGCTCCGCCGAAGTCGAGGAACTCGGCAAGATCCAGCGCGAGGATGCGATCGAGGCGCGTCTCAAGGCCTTCCGCGAGGGCCAGCGCTGATGGATTCCATCATCCAGCCGGGCACGGGGCCCTTCTGGGTGGCACTCATGGTCGTGGCCGGCCTCGGGCTGGTCGAGCTGATCTCGGTCCTGCTCGGAGCCTCGGCTTCCGGGCTGCTCGATGACGGCCTCGGCCATCACGGACCGGCCGACCACGAGGCCGGCCTGCTCGGTGGCTGGATGTCCTGGCTCAATGCCGGCGGCGTCCCGGTCCTGGTCCTGGCGGTGCTCCTGCTCTCGGCCTTCGCGGCTTTCGGCTTCGCCATCCAGGGACTGGCCGCGAGCCTGGTGCGGCCGTTGCCTCTCATCGCCGCCGGGCCGTTGTCGCTGCTGCTGGCCGTCCCCGTGACGCGCTGGCTGAGCCGCGGCATCGCCCGGATCATCCCGCGCGACGAGACGGCCGCCCTCAGCCAGGCCGAGTTCATAGGCCTCGTCGGGACCGTCACCATCGGACCGCTCGACCAGGGACATCCCGGCTCGGTGAGGGTCAAGGACAGGCACGACAACATTCACATCCTGCGCGCGCAGGCGGCCCCGGGCCATCTCATCGAGACCGGCGGCTTCGTCGTGATCGTGGACGGCTCGGACGGTCTCTTCCAGGCCATCCCCGCGCCGCAGGAATTCGGCAACGCTGATATCGACAGGGGCTGATAATGGACTTCATCTCTTTGGGCATCATCGCCGGCGTCATCGTCACGGCGATCGTCGTCATCGGCATCATCATGACGTCGCTCTATACGAGGGCGACGCGGGACAAGGCCTATGTCCGTACCGGGCTCGGCGGCAAGAAGGTGGTGCTCGACGGCGGCTCGGTCATCCTGCCGATCTTCCATTCCTATTCATGGGTCTCGCTCAGCACGTTGCGGCTCGAGGTCAAGCGCGCCGAAAACGAGTCGCTCATCACCAAGGACCGCATGCGCGCGGACATCACCGCCGAATTCTACGTTCGGGTGAAGCCGGATGCCGACAACATCGCGCTTGCCGCGCAGACGCTGGGCGATCGCACCAATGATGTCGACGCGCTCAAGACCCTGGTCGAGGCCAAATTCGTCGACGGCCTGCGCTCCGTCGCTGCGACGATGTCGCTGCGCGACCTGCAGGAGCAGCGCGCCGAGTTCGTGAAATCGGTTCAGGCCGCCGTGGCGCACGATCTCCAGTCCAACGGGCTCGAACTGGAATCGGTCTCGCTGACCCGGCTCGACCAGACCGACATCAAGCATTTCAACCCCAACAACAGTTTCGACGCCGAAGGCCTGACCGCGCTCACCAAGATCACCGAGGAGCGCAAGCGCGAACGCAACCAGATCGTTCGCGACAACGAGGTCGAGATCGCGACCAAGGACCGCGAGGCCTCGCTGCGGCGCCTGACCATCGAACGCGAGCAGCGCGACGCCGAACTGAGTCAGGAGCGCGACATCGCCAACAAGACCGCCGAAACGCGCGCCGAAGCCGCCAAGGCGGAGCAACTCGCGCGCCTCTCGGAGGAGACAGCGCGCCTCGACACGGAACGCGGCATCGCCGAACGCGACGCCGAGGCACGTCAGGCACGGGAATCCGCTCGCATCGCCGCCGAACGCGGCATCGCGGAGCGCGAGGCCGAAGCGCGCAAGATCACCGAGACGGCCCGTATCGAGGCCGCCATCGCCGTCGCCCAGAAGACCGAGGAGGAGCAGGCCGCCCGGGCCAAGGCCGACGAGGCCAAGGCCGGCGCCATCACGGCCGAGGAACAGGTGACGACCGCCCGCGAGGTCGAGATCGCCGAGCGCGCCAAGCGCATCGCAGTGATCGCCGCCCGCAAGGAAGCCGAACAGGAGGCCACCGCGATCACGGTCAAGGCCGAAGCGGAGCGCGAAGCCGCCGAAAACCTCGCAGCCGCGATGAAAATACAGGCGGAGGCGCAAGCCGAAGCCGCCAAGATTCGGGCGACCGGTGTGATCGAACTCGGCGAAGCCGAGGCTCGGGCGGAGCGAGCCAAGAACGAGGCCCGCAACGCCCTTGCCGCGAACATCATCGAGTTCGAACTGGCCAGGGCGCGCGTCGAGATCGTGCCCGAGGCGCTCGCGCAGGCGATGAAGCCGATCGAGAAGATCTCCGACATCCGGATATTCAGCACCGGCGGACTCATGGGCTCCTTCGGTGGCGGATCGGGCGAGCAGAGCGGCAACCCGGTCGGCGACCTGTCGAGCCAGTTGCTGAGCTTCACGGCACAGAAGCCGATCCTGGACGAGATCCTGGCCCAGGCCGGCTTCAAGGGGGCGGACCCGACCCAGGCTCTCCTCGCCGCCTCGCTCGGTGGTACTGTCGGGGGGAGCAGCAAGCCATCTCCCCGACAGGTTACGAAGCCAGCCGAAGCGGGAGACCGTGAGCCCGCTTGACCCCATCGATCGGGTGCAGCCTGTTGAATGGCTTAAGCGAGCGGGCAGACGTCATGGAATACCTGCGCCAGAAGATACTGGCGCAGGCGGCTCGATGGGGACCGCTCGCTGCCTGATAGGCGTGTGCTCGACTGGTTGGATGAGCAGTCTGGGGCGAGAGCGTTGCCCTCTCGCCGTCTTCCCGCGGTAGTTCCGAAGAGTTCGGCTCATTACCCGCGCCTTGAGGGAATATCAGCTTACGCCTTGAACCGGACATTCCTTCCGCTTCCCTTCGAATGATGCGCATTAGCGCCAGACTCGAGGGACTCTATCCTAGCCGCGCGCGCCTCAGCGCCGAGGTACGTTCGCCCTCGCTGTGTTCTCCTCTCTGACAGAATGGCCAACTATCGATCGACCATTCTCACAGGAGCGCCTCCCTTGCCGCTACAAGGGCTCGGTCGATTGGATGATTTATGGGAACTCTGCCTGTCCGCTCCTATCGCAGCGAGGTCGGTGCGGAGTTCTGCTTCAGCTTGGCGATCGCGTCGCGTATTGGCCCGAATGGCCCGTAGCGATGCTGATCCGCGCTGAAGCCATCGGCATACGGGCCGTAGGGAGCGTCGACCGGCTTCAGGAGCATGTCAGGAAAGTCCTTCTCCAACCCCGGTTTGATCGGCCGAGGATGCGAGAGCATGTAGGCGGCGACATCCCACGCTTCCTCGACGGAAAGCTGCGGATCGGTGAAGTCGGTGCCGTGAGGCATGTTGAAGTGGATGAAGTTCGCCGCCACGCTCAACCGAGCCATCCCGGCTCCATTGTTGAAGCTGTCGTTGCCCCAAAGAGGTGGGATCATATAGCCGAAGTCACTGGTCGGCAGGTTTCGTCGCACGCCCAAGCCGTCCGGGCCATGGCAGGCTGCGCAAACCTTCTGGAACACGCCTTGCCCCCGCGCCGGATCGGCTGCGCGGGACAATTCGGGCATAGAACCGGCTCCGAGCCCCGACAGCGTCTCGCCCTTTGAAACATTGCTGGAGAGGAAGTCGATATAGGCAACCAAGGCCAGCATTTCGGGCGCGTCGTCGGGCATCGCGCGTCCGTTCATGCTGCGTGTCATGCAGGAGTTCAGGCGATCCTCGACGGTAATCTGCCCGCCCGTCCGGCTGCTGTATTGCGGAAATAGGTGAGCCAGCCCGAACAGCGGCAAGCCGAATTTCCGGGTCCCTGCTGAGAGGTGACAATTGCTGCACGACAGGTTGTTCCCGGCGTAGCGTTGGCCCGGGCTCTCCACGTTCGGCCCGATCAGCGAGGGGGTCGCGACGATGAGATCGCGGCCCTTCTTGACGAGCTGATCCGCCGCGCTGTTGGAAAGCGCCGCCACGTCCGGAACGGTCCACTCGGTTATCTTCTGATGAGACTGAGCAAATGCGCCGGCCGTGCCGATGATCGCGGCCGCGGCAATCAGCGGGACGCCGACAATGTTGAGGGTTGCTCTGACGAGGTCCATCATAATCTCCCTGTGACCACCCGAGCCCTGACTTCGGCGCCGAGGCATCGCGAAGCGGATCGTACATGATCGATCCAATGAGATGTATTGCCGGCTGGGTTCGCCACGGGCGCGATGCAGAAGGTGCCAGCGCGGAATGCGATCCGCCGACCCACGGAGTCTGAATAGGGTGGTTTGCGCCAATTGCAGCCATTGGGCGGTCGCCTGAGAGCGGACATTCATAAGCGCGAACGCGGTGGCCTGCCGTACCCGAACCTCATGCCCGCAGGTCGCTGCTGGCTTGTGATCGCCTTCAGAACCTGACGTCTAGCCGTCCCTTGAAGGCCTGGTCGCGGATTCGCTCACCGATGGCGGCCGAGTAGGAGATCCCGAAAGTGGTCGAGGCGTTGGCGCGCCAGTCGAGCCCGGCTTCGGCGACCAGCGCATTGCGATCGATGGCCGCGGCGTAGACCCCGGCCGACACCGTGCCGGCGCCGAAGGCCGTCACGGTATTCGGCGTCAGATCGCCGAAGCCATAGCGCCAGCCGAGCAGACTCGGGGCGAAGAGCGGCATCGTGCCGAGTTGCGCCTCAGCGCGCAGGACCAATGTCGTGAATCCGTGATTCTGGTCGCCGGGGAAGACGCATCGCGCCGCAGCGCCGCCCTGCTCGACGTCGGAGCCGCTCGAGACCCGCAGCAAGGCGAGTTGGGCGAAGGGTTCGATGGCGAAGCGCTCATAGGTGAACGGATAGCCTAGCTCGGCGAAGGCCTGCGCCACCCGGCTGCCGCGGTCCGAGCGCAGCGTGTCGCCGAATCCACGGATCTGGACCTGGGGGGCAGGCTGGTATCGCCGAACGAATAGCCCAGCCCGCCGTCGAGCCGCCAGGTACCGAAGTGCGCACCGGCATAGAGCGCGGCGTGGCCGCTCTCGAGCCGGCCGGAAGGGAGCTTGGCGTCGACATCGAAGTTCGGCCGGGTATAGCCGCCGGCAACGCCGACCTTGAGCAAGCTCGCGCCGGTATCGTAGAGCTTGACGTTAGCGCCGAGGATGGCGCCGCCGGTGCGGTGCGACAGCCCCGCCGCATTGCCGTCCCCATCGGTGTTCGCCTGCGCTTCCACCGCCTCGCCCCAGATGGCGAAGCGCTCCTCGAAGCGCGGCGCCGGCATCAGGATATCGATAAACTCCTACGGGATCGGCAAAACTTCGTGAAGGCTCCCGATACAGATAAGCGTGTCTCGCGGGCCAACCCCGATCACGAGATAATCCGGCCGGTTGTTCCCGGGCAGCGTTCCTGCCGAGCGGTCAAGCGGAGAGCTCGGGGCTTTGGCTGTTTGCCTGGTTTTCGGGGTGGATCTTTGTGAGCAGGTGGCGCTTGAGCAGCTGACGACGTAAAGCCCGCCTTTTGAGGGGCGGGCTTTTGATTTGGTTGCGGGGGCTCGCAACCACCGATGCCGACATTCGCTGGAACTGGCTATCTGACGCCAAAAAGCCCCTTCTCCATAAGCGAATTCCAATCCTCTTGGGCGCGGTCGCAACGCCTGCTACAATCGGGCGAACCCCGCCAGACACCGATTCAGGGCGCGCTGTACAGGGGCCTCAGTCGACTTTCGCGCCGGACTCCTTGACGACCTGCGCCCATTTGACAAGATCGTCTCGCAAGATCTGGCTCAAGGACAGCGGGTCGCTCGTCTCGATATGAGCTCCCTGCGCAGCCAGCTTATCGACAAAGGTCGGATCGTTGGCGGCGTCTTTGATGGCCGCCGACAACTTGGAGATAATCGGCTCCGGAGTGCGTTTGGGCGCGAACAGGGCGACCCATAGGTCACCCGCAAAGCCCGGCACCGTTTCGCCCACTGTCGGTACATCAGGAAGTGTCTTGTCTCGTTGCGCGGAGCTGACACCGAGGGGTTTCAAGGCACCAGACTGCAGATGCGCCAGCACCGAAGGGATGCTGGCGAAGCCGAGCTTGACGTGACCGCCGAGCATGTCGTTCAGCATCGGTCCCACCCCGCGGAATGGTACGTGGACAAGTTTGAGATCGGATTTCGAGCGAAGCATTTCCCCGAGAAGATGGTTCATCGTCCCGTTGCCGGCCGAGCCGTACTGAATTTCGCCTTGGCGCTTTCCGAGCTCAACGAGCTCCGCCATCGTCGAGACGTTCAACGAGGGATGGGCCACGAGCACGAAGCCGGTCCGCGCCAGCATTGAGATCGGCTCGAAATCGGCGATCGGATCGAAGTTTGGCTTCGCGTAGAGTCCCGGCCCGATTGCCTGCGAGGCGGAGATCGTGAGCAGAAGGGTGTAGCCATCGGGGTTCGCGCGCGCGGCTGCCGCGGTTCCGATCGTTCCTCCCGCACCTGCGCGGTTCTCGACGATGAACCGCGACGACCCCAGTTTTGTGCCGAACTGCTCTGCGAGGAATCGGGCGACGATATCATTCGTTCCGCCGGCGGGTTGCGGCACGATCAGGGTCACCGGGCGACTGGGATAAGCCTCCTGCGCCACGGCCATCATGGGCAGCAGCATCGTGGCGACAAGTGCGAGAAAGCCTCGAATAGGACGCATGGACGTTTCCACTTCAGCGGTTTCTGGTTTTTTTCAGCTATCGACTGTCCGATCGAGGCGCACGGCGATACCGGAGAGCTCCGGCATGGCGGGCTCATGACGCCTCAAGACATCAGGATCGTGCCCCGCAATGATGTGCTCGTCGCTCTCGGCCAGTTCCCTGATCCGACGATGAGCCGCCAGCATCTCCACATTGCTCGAGGACAGCGCATAGGGGACTCCGCGAGTGAGCTCTTCCTTGTAGTGAAGCGCGTCCGAGGCCAAGACCAGCCATCCTTGCCGGGTGCGCACGCGCACGACCTCTTGCCCCGCGCAGTGTCCTCCGACCCAGTGGACGGATAGTCCGTCGGCAATCTCGACATCGCGTCCGTGAAGACGCAGGCGGCCGTCATGGAGGTAACCCACGAATGCCTGGATCTCGTCGGCATGGTAGGCATGGCGCAGCCAACCATGCTCCATCAAGGGCCCGGTCGTGTAAGCCATTTCCTCGGCCTGGAGATGGAAGGTGGCGTTGGCAAAGGCGTCCGAGTTGCCGGCATGGTCATAGTGCAGATGCGTCATGACGACGGTCTTGACCGTTGCGGGGTCGATCCCGAGCTTCCGCAACGCCTCTATCGGCTCGATGAGCAGGCTATGTCCCTGACGCTCCGCCTTCTCGGGCGCCATGCCAGTGTCGATGACGATCACATCGTCATCGCTGATGGCTACCCAGAAGAAAAAGTCGATCCCAAGCGCCGCGTTCGGATCCGGATCCCGGACGAATGCACCATTTCGCGTGCGTCCGGCATTGGTCGCATAGCGAATGGCTATGACGTTGTAGATCATTCCCTTCTCGTCCTGCATCTGGCACCTCCGGGTAAAGCTCGTCGGCGATCGGGGAGCTCAGCCCCGTCGCCCTCGCGGGTTCGCAGACCCTAGTTGTCCAGTTCTATGCCGAGCTTGCCGATGATCGGCTGCCACTTCGCAGCGTCCTGCGCGATGAAAGACTTGAAAGGCTGCGTGGAGTCCGCACGGACGTTAGCGCCCTCACTTACAAAAGACGTGACGGTCGCGGGTACCGTCATCGAGGCGATCGCAGCCGACCTGAGCTTCGCGAGAATATCCTCCGGCGTCCTGGAGGGCGCGAACAGCCCCAGCCAGACCGAGAACTCCGCATCCGGATAGCCCGCCTCGCCGATGGCGGGCACGTTCGGCAAAGCCTTGGACCGCTCGGGCGCTGTCACGGCCAGCCCGACCAGGGATCCCTGCTGAACATGCGACCCGAATACGCCGACATTGCCGAAGATCAGATCGATACGTGCGGACAGGAGATCGGGCAGCGTGTCGGCGACCGACTTGTAGGGAACATGGGTCAGCTCGATGCCGGCACGCATCTTCAACAGCTCGGCGGCAAGATGGGCGGAGGATCCGACGCCGCCCGAGCCGTAAGTCAGAGGCTTGCCCGCTGCTGCCCGCTCCTTTGCGAGGCTGACGAACTCGCTCAGCGTCTTCACTTTGAGGGAGGCGGGCGCGACGACGAGGTTCGGGAATTCGACCAGATTCACAACCGGGTCGAAATCCTCGCCCGGCTTGTAGCGCAGGTTCTTGTAGATGAACTTGTTCATCATCAGCGTGCCCTGCGTGCCGATCAGCAGCGTGTGGCCGTCCGGGGCGGCCTTTTGAGCCCGTAGCGTGCCGATGATGCCGCCAGCGCCGACGACGTTCTCGACGATGACGGTGGCAGACAGTGACTTCGCCATGCCTTCGGCAAGCCGGCGAGCGAGCGTGTCGGCCGGAGAGCCGGCCGAGTAAGGCGCGATCACCGTGATCGTCTTCGACGGGAACGACTGGGCGAAGGCCGGCCCGGACAGGGAGACGAGTCCCAATGCTGCGATCGACGTGACGAGAGCCGAGAGCCAGTTCTTCGAAAACACCCGTTCCTCCCCTGCCTTGTTGGTTTGACTTTGTACCGCCTCAAGGCCGGCTTGATTCAAGCTCGCGCTCAGCGCTTCGCGGCGGCGGCGAGTTCCCGATGCCTCTCCTTGGCGGCTCTGACGAGCGCAAGGAAGCGATAGATGCCATGGACAAACTTGCCGTAGGGCATGGTGACGAACAGCGCGAACACCACGCCGAGGTGCAGGGCGAGCAGCAGGCCCATCGCCGGTGTCGCGCGCAGCACGAGAAGGGCGAGGCCGGTGACGCTGGTCAGCAGCAGCATCAGCAGGAAGGCGACATCCATGGAGAACGGCGTGCCTTCGCGCAGCTTGGGGTCGCGTCGCCATTTCTCGGCGAGCAGCCCGATCGGGCCGACGATCAGGCCGATGCCGCCGGCCGTCCCGAGAAGGACGGGCAGATCGTACCAGGGATAAGGCGCCTGCATGCCCATCAGGTAGTGGTAGAGCGTCGCCGTCGATGTCGAGGCGAAGCAGAGCATGAAGCCGTAGAAGGTCAGGTGGTGATAGAGCCGACGCCGATCGCTTGGCTGCTCGCCATCATTCATGCAACCGGCCTTGCCCCCATCGAGATAGCGCAGGCTGCCGGCGTCCTTGAACGCCTGCCAGAGCGATCCGGGGTCGCGCAAAGTGGCGTCAGGCTCGCCGATATCGCGCCAGAAGGCCCGCACGCCCATGCCCATCGCCACGACGCAATAGAGGGTTGCGAGGCCGAAGATCGCGACCATCGTGTTGTGCGGCATCAGCTTGTAGAAGGAACCCGGCCCGGTATGGACGCCGAAGAGCACGGCGGGGTCGGTCCAGGCGATGAAGCCGGCGATGAAGCCGGTGACTGCGATCGCGAGCGCGATGGCGATGAACAGCCCATTGCGCTCGAAGACGCCGGCGAAGGCGCGGGGCCAGACGTAATGCGCGTAGGACTCGGTCCGGACCTGTGCCAGGGTCGCCGGCACATGAACCGCATATTGATGCGGCGGCGAGAACTGGCAGTCGTAATAGCAGGCGCCGCAGTTGTGGCAGAGATTGGCGAGGTAGTTGAGATCGCCGTCCGAGAAGGAGCGCCGCATCTCCATCGCCGGGAACACCGCGCAGAGCCCCTCGCAATAGCGGCAGGAATTGCAGACGGTCATGAGGCGATCCGCCTCGGCCAGCGCGGCACTGGCATGGTGAGTGGTCGAGCCGGCGGTTCCGGCCGGGCCGGACCCCACCGTGTCTCTCAGGAACGCGAAATCTGTCATGACAAGGCACTCCTCGCCGCTTCCCGTCCCGCGATGCGACCGAAGACGCCGCCGATGGTCATGCCGATGCCCGCGGCATAGCCTTCGCCGAGCACGTTGCCGGCCATGATCTCGCCGGCGGCGAACATGTTTGGTGCACCGCGGCCGTCGGCCATCTGCATCCTGGCCTCCTGGTTCACGCGCACGCCGAGATAGGTGAATGTGATGCCGGGACGCACCGGATAGGCGTAAAACGGCGCCTGCTCGATGCGGCGCGCCCAGTGCGTCTTGGGCGGGGTGAGCCCTTCCGTGCGACAATCGTCCAGGATCTTGTCGTCGAAGGTTCCCGGGCGGACGGCGGCATTGAAAGCCGCCAGCGTCTCGACCAGTGCGATGGGATCGAGTTCGAGTTTCTCTGCCAGCTCCGGAATGCTCGGCGCGCTGATCGGGGGATACAGCGACGGCATGAACAGTTCGAGGGAGGGCGCGTCGAAGATGATGTAGGCGATCTGGTCGCGTTGAGCGGCGACGAGGCGGCCCCAGATCGCATAACGCTTCGGCCAGATGTCCTCGCCCTCGTCGTAGAAGCGCTCGGCGTCGCGATTGACCACGATACCGAAGACGACGCAGTCGAGGCGGGTGATGATGCCGCCATCGTATTTCGGCGCGCGAGCATCGATCGCGACGGCGTGGCACTGCGTCGGATCGCCGACCTCCTGCACGCCGTTGTCGAGCAGCAGGCGCAGGATCGTGCCTTTGTTGTTGCGGGTGCCGCGGATCAGGAAATTATCCGCCGCCTCGCCCCAGTAGCGTTTGAGCCACTCGATATTGGACTCGAAGCCCCCGGCAGCTGCCACCAGCGCCTTGGCCCGCAGCGTCTCGCCGCCGACCGATAGCGAGCGGAAGACGCCATCTACGATCTCCAGCGCGGTCACCTCGGCCTCATAGCGGATCTCGACGCCGAGATTCTCCGCCGTGCGGTAGAGCGCGTTGAGCATGGCTCGGCCGCCGCCGAGGAAAAAGGAGTTGGTTCGGCCAAGAGACAGGGTACCGCCCAGCGAAGGCTGCCAGCGCACGCCCTGTTCCTCGATCCAGCCGAGCATCGACTTCGATTCCCGGATCATGAAGCGCGCCAGCGGCTCGTCCGTCTTGCCCTTCGTGACGCGCAAGAGATCGTCGAAGAACTCCTCCTCGCTGTAGGGACCTGACAGGCTCTCGGTCGCGGCGTCGTGAGCGCAGCGCATGTTGCGTGTATGGCGGGTGTTGCCGCCGCGCCAGAACCAGTCCGACGCCTCCAGGACAAGTACGCGCGCTCCCTCGCGGCGTGCGGAGATCGCCGCACAAAGGGCAGCGTTGCCGCCGCCGATGACGATGACGTCGTAGGTGTCGGAGCCGGTGTCCGATCGCCTCGCTGGTGCCGCCGTCATTCTAGCTCGCGGTCCCGGACGGGGCGAGATCGACGCGCAACGCGATGCCTTTCAACTCATCGCGGGCGGCCGGGTACTTCTCCACGACCAGCGGGTCATGGGCGACGATGACGTGCTCGTCGGAATCGGCGAGTTCTCGGATGCGATCATGGGCGGAGAGCATGTCGGCCAGGTTGAACACGACGGCGAAGGGCACTCCGCGCGTGAGTTCCTCCTCATAGTGCAGGGCGTCCGACGCCAGCACGACCCAACCGCGTTCCGTCCGGACCCGAACGATCTCCTGACCGGCCGTGTGACCGCCCACCCAGTGCACGCTGACACCGTCGGCGACGTCATGGTCTCGCCCGTGCAGGTGCAGCCGCCCGGCATGCAGATAGCCGAGGAAGCGTTGGAGCTCGTCGGCCTCGTAGGCATGCCGGAACATCGGGCGTTCCATGTGAGCGCTTGCGACATAGGCCATCTCCTCGGCCTGCAGCAGGAAGCGCGCGGCGGGGAAGTGTTCGGAATGCCCCGTATGGTCGTAGTGCAGATGGGTCATGATGACCGTCTTCACCGTCGCGGGGTCGATACCGAGTTTTGCGATGACCTCCGGCGGGCTCGCCAGAAATTGGTGTCCGAAGCGGGCGGCCTTCTGAGGAGCCATGCCTGTGTCGACGACGATCGCGTCCTCGCCGCTGACCAGAAGCCAGGAATAGAAGTCCATGGCGAGCGTCGCCGTCGGCTCCGTGTCCTTGATGAAGTTCAGATTGCGGGTCCGCACCGTGTTGGTGGCATAACGGATCGCGTAGATCGCCCAGGTCTTTGCGGCTTGGCTGGTCATCGACCGGTATTCCTCAGACGCCGTGCTTGATCGCGATGGTCTTCACGGTGCTGAAGCTGTAGAGCGCCTCCAGCCCCTTCTCCCGGCCGTGCCCGGATCCCCGGACGCCGCCGAAGGGAAGCTCGACGCCGCCTCCGGCGCCGTAGTTGTTGATGTAGACCTGACCGACGCGAAGCTTGCGCGCGAGGCGCATCGCCCGGCCGATATTCGAGGTCCAGACACCGGCGACGAGGCCGAACTCGCTGTCATTGGCGATGGCGAGCGCCTCGGCCTCGTCCTTCGCCCGGATGGCGACGAGCACGGGGCCGAAGACCTCCTCCTTCGCCAGCAGGTGATCGGCGGGCACGTTTCCGATCAGAGTCGGACGGACATAGTGGCCCGCAACCGGCACATCCTCCGGAAGCTGCCCTTCGGCGACGATGGTCAGACCGTCCTTGCGCGCGATGTCGAGATAGCTCTCGACGCGCTCCTTCTGCTTGGCGTTGACCAGCGGACCGAGGTCGCGATCCTGAGGGCCGGTGCCGATGCGGAACGCGCGAAAGCGCTCTGCGAGCATCTGCAGGAAGCGATCGTAGATCGCGTCCTCGATGATGACGCGAGAACCCGCAGAGCAGGTCTGGCCGGCATTGACGGCGATGCCGCGCGCCACGACGTTCGCGGCGTCATCGAGATCCGCGTCGGCGAAGACGAGGTGCGGAGACTTGCCGCCCAGTTCGAGCGTGACCGGTATCACGTTCTTCGCGGCGCAGGCCTGGATGATCGTGCCGACTTCGCGCGAACCGGTGAAGCTGATGTGGCGAATGCGGGGATGGCGCGCGAGGGCCGCGCCTGCCTCCTCGCCGAGGCCTGTCACGACATTGAAGGCGCCGGCCGGAAAGCCGGCCTCGACGACGAGTTCGGCCAGCGCCAGCGCCGTGAGCGAGGTGTCCTCGGCCGGTTTCAGGATGACGGCGTTGCCCATGGCCAGCGCGGGAGCGACCGCTCTTCCGTTCATCTGGAGGGGATAGTTCCAGGGCGAAATGACGCCGATGACGCCATAGGGCTCGTGAACGGTCGCGACCGTGAAGCCGTTCTGGAACGGAATGGTCTCGCCGTGGAGCTTGTCCGGCGCTCCCGCATAGTATTCGAAGTAGCGCGCACAGACGCGCGCGTCGTTGAGTGCGAGCGAGAGCGGCTTGCCGACATCGTCGCTCTCGAGCTTCGCAAGGCGTTCGACGTCGCGCGCGATCAGTTGCGACAGCTTCATGAGCAGGCGCCCGCGCGAAGCGGCGTCCAGGGCGCCCCATTCCCCGTCCATCGCGGCTTCAGCGGCCTGAACCGCGCGCTCCACCTCGGCCTCGCCGCCGCGGGCGATGTGTCCGATCACGGTGCCGTCGGCGGGGTTGAGCACCTCCAGCGTCGCGGTCGTGGGCGCCCAGGCGCCGCCGATGAAATTCTGGTGAGCATTCATCGTTATTGCCTTTCAGGCGGATGGGATGGTCGGAGCCACGTCCAGGCGAACGCAGATGCCTTCGAGCTCCGGCGTCGCGGCTGGATAGCGGCGCATCACTTCAGGGTCGTGCCCGGGTATGACGTGGTCTTTCGACGCCGCCAGCCTCTGGATCGTCCGGTATCCATCCAGCATCTCATCGACGCGCACCACATTCGGGAACGGCTTGGCTCCCTCGAAATGGGCGTAGCAATGGCTGGCATCCGAGGCGACGACGACCCAGCCGCGCTTCGTGTTCACCCGAACGCATTGCAGCCCGAGCGCGTGCCCACCGACGCGATGCACCGACAGGCTTGGCGCCAGATCTTCCGCGCCGTCGTGAAACACCACACGGTCCGCATAGAGGCGCCGTACGATCCCGGTCACATGCTCGACGTCATAGGGGTGACGGAGCAGGTGGTGGCACATCAGCCGCCCTGTCGCGTAGGCCATCTCGCGCTCCTGGAGATGGAACGAGGCGTTCGGAAACAGGTCGAAATTGCCGACATGGTCGTAGTGCAGATGCGTGAGGATGACGTCCGCGACGGAGTCGGGATCGATGCCCAGCCCGCGAAGGCCGACCGTCGGACACTGGATGAAATTGCGGCCCCGCTTCTTGCCGGTCTCTTCATTGAAGCCGGTATCGATGACGAAGGTCCGGTGCTCGTTCCGGGCGACCCAGACGAAATAGTCCAGAGGCATCGGTCCGTCATGGACATCGCCAATGAAGTTCTGCCGCGCGGTCCGCGGATGGTGGGCGTAGCGGATGGCGAAAAGCTCGTAGATGTCGTCGGACATGGCGTCGTCCCTGTCGCGTGTCGTTTCGCCGCGAAAGCGCAGCTGGCAGGTTGAGACCTGGTCCCGGTCAACCGTCCTTCTTGAAGGAGACGTCGAGCCACTTTTCCCAAAGGCAGCCGATCGACGAGTAGTCCTTGTTCGCCAGGCCCTCGCGGGCAGCGATCTCGTACACCGCATGCGTCGCCTGGATGGCGAAGAGTGGAACGCCGAGTTTCTGCGCCGCGTCGATGACGAGCGCCGAATCCTTGCAGGCGTTCGTGGTCGACATGCCGCCCTCGAAATCGTGGTTGCGCAGCCGTTCGCCGAAGCGGTGCGTCAGCGGGCGCATGAGACCGGACTCGCGCTCCATCAGCCGATAGAAGACGTCCATCGGGATATTCTGCGCCGCAGCGATGGCGGCCGCCTCGACCAGCAGGATGTAAGCTGTGTGGGAGACCGAGTTCGCGACGAGCTTGGCACGCATGCCGTTGCCTCTCGCGCCAAGGAAGAACAGCTCTTCCGCCATCGCCCTCAGGATGTCTCCCACCGGGCCCGCTTCCTCTTCCGAGACGCCCGCAAGGAACACCCCGCGCCCATCTGCAAGCTTGTGCACGCCGCCGATCACGGCCGCATCGACCACGCGTGCGCCGGAGCCACCGCAAATCTCGTGGATCGCCTCGACATCCTCCGGCCGCACCGTGCTGGTCTCGAGGATCGTCTTGCCGGGGCCGACGACCTCCTTGAGCTGCTGCGCGACGGAGATCGAGGCGGCCGGCGTGGGCAGCGACAGGATGATGACGTCAGAGTTTGCGGCAAGCTCCGAGACGCTCGCCGCGAGCTTGGGCGCGTGTCCGGTAGACGTCCCAAGATTGGCGAGCTTCGCCGCGTCTCGGTCGTAGACATGAACCGGAAAGCGCGCGGCGAGCGGGCGCAACATCGCCTTGCCGGCATTCCCCAGGCCGATCAGGCCAACCTTCACCGCGTCATTGTGTTCAACCGGCATTTTCAGAGTTCCATGAGGACGAGTCACGCCGCGGCCGCGGCGCCGAAATAGGCGGAGATGATCTTGCCGTAGCCTTCCGGCGTGCGCAGTTCGTCAGCCGTGTGGTGCCCGACGATATGACCGCTGCGCATGAAGTAGGCGGTGTCGGCCAGACGCATCGTCAGCCGGTAGTTCTGCTCGACGAGGATCACCGTCAGATTGAACTGGCGCTGTAGTTCGGCGAGCTGGTTGAAGACACGCTGCACGAGAAGCGGCGCCAGCCCAAGCGATGGCTCGTCGAGTAGCAGAACCTTCGGCCCGGCCATGAGAGCCCGGCCGATCGCGAGCATCTGCTGCTGGCCGCCGCTCAATTGCCAGGATGGCGAGATGAGGCGCTCGGCCAATTCGGGGAAGAGTCGCAGGACCAGATCGCGCCTGGTTTCCAGCTCATCCTTGGGAACGTGTAGTCCGCCGAGCGTGAGGTTCTCGTTGACGCTGAGCGACGTAACAATTTCGCGCCCCTCGGGAACATAGGCGATCCCTGCGCGGACGAGCTGGATGGCGGAGTGGCCGGTCACATCCTTGCCCTGGAAGCTGATGCGCCCCGAGAAGACCGGCATTAGCCCCGCGATGCACTTGAGCAGGGTCGACTTGCCCGCGCCGTTGGCGCCGAGCAGCGCGACGATGCTACCGGCTGTGGCCGAGAAGGCGATATTCTCAATCGCGGCGGCGCCCCTGTAGCCGGCGGTCAGATTTTCGACGCGAAGAATCTCACTCATCGCCCGCTCCAAGGTAAACCTCCGCCACCGTCTTGTCGGCTCGGATTTCGGTGGGCGTGCCGGAGGCGATCAAGGCTCCGAAGTTCAGGACGTGGATGACGTCGCAGATCTGCATGATCAGATCCATGTCGTGCTCGACCACAACCATCACGAGATCGGGGGCCGCGATCTTGCGCAGCATCTCGATCAGTTCGCGCGTCTCGCTGGAATTCAGCCCTGCCGCCGGTTCGTCGAGAAGCAGCGCGCGAGGCTTGCCAACCATCGCACGGGCGAGTTCGACAAGTCGCAACGTACCGGGGGCGACGAGATGTGCGGGCCGGTCGGCGATTGCGGCCAACCCCACTGCCTCAAGCGCAGCCATCGCGCTGTCGCGCGTCGGAGCACGGTCCGAAAGGCCCGAAGGCAATGGGACGAACGCATCGACGAGCCCGCTCGTCCGGGACGCATGAAGCCCGAACATGACGTTCTCGACCACGCTGAGCTCGGGGCTGAGAGCGACGTGCTGGAAGGTCCGGGCAATGCCGAGACGGGCCCTGCGCGGGGGCGTGATGCCGTTCAGCGCCACGCCGTCTAGCGAGATCGCGCCCTTATCGTTCCGGTAGTGGCCGGTGAGACAGTTGAAGAAGCTGGTCTTGCCCGCACCGTTCGGACCGATCAGGCCGGTGACCTGGCCGGCGGCGAAACGCACGCTGACGTCCTTCAAGACCTTCACGCCACCAAAGGCCAGATGGACGCCGTCCGCGGCCAAGCCCTGCTGTGTGTGGGGATTCGCCATGCTCAGGCCTTTCGCCGGCGGATCGCCGCCTGGATTGAAGGCACGACGACATTCGCCATGTAGATCACACCGAACAATGCGAGCCCGTAGATGATGGGGACGATCTCGCCGTATTCGGACATGAGCAGCGGAACCAGCGTGATGAACATTCCGCCCACCACCGCGCCGATGATCCGCGTCGAATAGAGACTGACGACCGCCCCAACCAACAGATAGACGGACGTCCAGAAGGAGAAGCTGTTGGGCGATACGGTCGACGATGCGAAGGCCAGCACGCTGCCGCCGAACCCGGCGATGCCAGAGCTGACCGCGAAGACGAGCAACCGCACCCGTGGGAGGGACATGCCGAAGGCTTCGGCCGCCTTGGGATTGTAGCGCGCCGTCAGCAGCGCGAGCCCATAGCGGGAGCCACGGAAGCGGGCGAGAGCGATCGCGGCTATCGCAAGTCCGGCGAGCGCGACGTAGAATTGCTGAACGCTTGCCGCAAGACCGGGGATGAGGTTCGGCTCGACATAGAGGCCCTCGAAGCCGCCTGTGACGGAAGACCACTGCAACAGGATTTCCGGAACGCAGAGCCCCAGAGCCAGCGTTGCCACGCTGAGATAGACGCCCGAGAGATTGCGCGAGGGCCAGGAGAAGACCAGCCCGGTCAGCACCCCCGCGACGGTTCCCACGATGGCCCCGATCGGAAACGGCACGCCGTACCGCGTCTGCAAGATCGCGACCGCGTAGGCCCCGCCCGCGGCGAAGAAGTTCTGGCCGATCGAGACCTCCCCGCCGTAGCGGATCAGGAAGCTGACGGACAGGATGCCGATCGCATTCGCGAGCGTGAGAGAGAGCGTGTAGGTCCAGAAATTGGACAGCCAGAACGGCAGCGCCGCGAGGGCGAGGACCACGAGGATCTCGGCCTGCACGACCGAGAACCCTCGCGGCCGGGCGGCCCCTTTCGAGCCGCTGGTGGAGGAAAGCAGCACCTCAGACACGGGCACCTACCGTCTTGGACAGGATACCGCCGGGGAAGAAGCTCAGCGACAGCAGGATCAGCGCGAGGAGGAACGAGTTGATGAACTCCGGCGCCACGTAGAAGGTGAAGAGGTTCGAGGCGATGCCGACCAGGATGCCCCCGACGACCGCTCCGGGAAGGCTCTCGAAGCCGCCGATCACCGCGGCCGCGAAAGCCTGGAGCATGAACGTCGCCACCGTAGTCGACGACAGGAAGGTCGTCGGCACGATAAGAAGCGCGGCCACGACTCCGAGGATCGCCGAGGCGACCCAAGAGAAGAGGTGCACCTTCCTGACGCTGAGGCCGCAAACCGCCGCCGCAAACGGGCGTGTCGACACCGCGCGGAAGGCGATGCCGAGGCGCGTCCGGTCGATCAGCCAGAAGAGCGCTCCCACCACGATAGCGGTGACAATGAGAACTGCGACGTCGTAACTCGACAACCGGACACCGACGACGGTGGTCGACCAGGCCGGCAGGGGGAGATCCAGGCTGACGATGTTCGAGCCGAAGGCCCAGAGGATGATCCCCTCCATCATCAGACCGAAGCCCAATGTCGCTATGGTCGCCGTCGTCGCGTTGTCCTTCAACGAGTCGGAGTCGTTCAGCAGCGGTGCGATCGCCAGATAGGCGAAGCTGGCGACCCCGATCGCTACGACCAGCGCCAACGCGACGCCTGCGAGCCAGGGCCAGCCCAGCGATCCCGTCGTCGCCACATAGACGACGAAGGCGCTCAGGCCAGCGATGGCACCATGTGCGAAATTCACCATCTTCGAGCTCTTGAAGATCATCACGAGGCCCATGGCCGCGATCGCATACAAGAGCCCGGTGACAGTGCCCTGCCAAAGCAACGAGATCATCGCGATCTCATTCCGGCTTCGCGTTGAAGACGACGGACGGATAGGGCGTGAAGTCGCGCACCACTTTGAACTTGCCGTCCTGCGCCTGGATCATCGTCTCCTGACGCGTCCCGCGATGGTCGTCCTTCGTAAAGGTCACGTTCTTCGAGGCCCCGACGGCGACGTTAGACATGCCGTTCAGCGCGTCCATCAGCCCCTCGCGGCTGGGTGTCCCGCCAGCGGCCAGCATGCGCTCGAAGGCCGCCGCGAAAAGCGAAGCCTGCGTCCAGCCATTGAGTCCGAAGACACCCATCGGATCCTTCGGATAGTATTTGCCGATGGCCTCGCGGTAGGCTTGGACGTTGGCGTTGTCGGCATCGACCGGCATCAGCCACGACGAGAAGTGCACGCCGTTCAGCAGGTCCTTCGCCAGCCCGTAAGTCGAGGGGTCGGCCGTGAAGAACGGGGCGAACCAGTCGCACTTGTATCCGAGCGTGTTGGCCGCCCTAAGCGCTGAGGCGAGGTTGGCGTTCGAGCCAAAGATGATCGTGACATCGGCATTGGCTTCCGCGGCACGCCGAACCTGGGCAGAGAAATCCGTCGACCGCACGTTGAAGGACGCGTCGACGATCGTCTCCTTGTTCACGGACTTCAGATAGAGGTCGATGCCGCGCTTGGCGGCGCGTCCGAGCTCGTCGTTCTCCCAGAGAAGCGCGATCTTGTCCTTCTTCAGAACGTTGAGGGCGTATTCCGTGCACGCCGACCCCGAAAGCGCGTAGTCGGGCAGCAGCGGGAAGATGTTCGGCTCGGCCACCAGCTTCGGCGATCCGCCGGACGGACCGACGATCGGAAGGTTGTGCTGCTTGGCAAGCGGGATGATCGCGACGTTCTGCGCCGTGCCGTTGCTCGCCACCAGCGCGAAGACTTTGTCGTCCTCGATTAGGCGCTGCGTGACCGCGACGCTTCGTGCCGGCTCGTAGCCGTCGTCGCGAACGACATACTCGACCTTCCAGCCCTGGATGCCGCCCTTGGCATTCAGCTCCTGGAAATACGCCTCGGAGGCGTGGTTGATCACGGTGTAAAACGGGACAGGCCCGGTCACAGGCGCGAACGCGCCGACGCGGACAGTCTTCTTGGCCACATCGATACCGGGGGCGCCCTGCGCCATCGCCAGTCGCGGCGACGCGATGACGGCGCTTGCTGCCGCTGAGGTCGCGAGAAAGCTTCTCCGGCTCAATCCGCTACGCATAATCGTCATGTCCAACCTCCCATATCGTTCTATTCTGTGAAATGCGTATTGCATTTTTGAAGAATGGGCGTCAAGAAGGGCCATGCCGTTTTTTGAAACGGACATTTCATAGAGCGGCATGCCAAGCGCCAGTTGGGCGTCGGCAGGTTGTGAGGAAAAGCCTGGATGGCGTTGGAATTCGATTATGTAATCGTCGGGGCGGGCGCGGCCGGGTCGGTGCTCGCCAATCGGCTTTCGGAAGACGGCAAGACGACTGTCTGCGTGCTCGAAGCCGGGCCCCGCGACCTCAGCCCCTACATCCATATCCCGGCGGGCTACATCAAGACGCTGTTCGATCCGGCCTACACCTGGCAGTTCAAGACAGAGCCGACCGATCGCACCGGCGGACGGACGATCAGCACTACGCAGGGCCGAACGCTCGGCGGCGGATCTTCGGTGAACGGTTGCGTCTACAACCGCGGCCAGCCCGCCGACTTCGACGGCTGGGCCCAGCGCGGAAATCGCGGCTGGGGCTGGCAGGACGTGCTCCCCTATTTCAGGCGCTCCGTCAGCCGGATCGGCGTCGCGGGCGAGGAGAATGGCGGCCCCGTCAAGGTTTCGCCCATGGACTGGCTGCACCCCGTTTCGGCGGCCTTCATCAAGGGCTGCATCGCGGCCGGCATTCCGTTCAACAGCGACTACAACAATGGCGAGCAAACCGGCGTCGGCTATTTCCAGCGCACGATCTCGAATGGGTTGAGGGTTAGCGCCGCTAGGGCTTTCCTTCATCCGGCGTCGAAAAGACGAAATGTCGAGGTATTAACGAACGCCCGAACGAGCTCGATCCTGTTCGAGGGCACACGCGCTGTGGGCGTGACCTTCTTGCGCGAGCGCCGTGGCGCTCCTCAGGAGGTCCGGGCCAGGCGCGAGGTTCTAATATGCGCCGGCACGGTCAATTCGGCGCGCCTGCTTCAGGTTTCGGGCGTGGGCCCAGCCGCGCTCGTCGGGAACATCGGCAAGCCGGTCGTGGTTGATCGCCCGGGTGTCGGCGCCAACTTCAGGGATCATTATGCAGTCCGCGCCGTCATGCGGGCCAAGCCCGGCACCGTGACGCTGAACGAGCTTTCGCGAGGCGTCCGGCTTGGCGGCCAGATTGCACGTTGGGCACTACGGCGCCCCAACATTCTGGCAACGTCCCCATCTCAGGTCTTCGTGTTCTGGAAGACGTTCGAGGGACTGGACGCCCCTGATATTCAATGCGTGTTCACGCCGGGCTCGTACGCGCAGGGCAAGACCTACGTGCTAGATGACTATCCCGGCGTAACGGCGGGCCTGTGGCCGCATCGGCCCGAGAGCACGGGCCATGTCCACGCCCGATCGGCCGACGTCTTCGAGGATCCGATCATCCAGCCGAACTATCTGGCGTCCGACGCGGACAAGCGCGTGACGATCGTCGGGCTTCGCCTGGTCCGCCGGTTGCTGGCATCCTCTGAGCTGGCCAAATTCGTAACCGCTGAAACCCTCCCCGGCCCACAGGTCCAGTCGGACGACGAGCTCCTCGACTTCGCCTACGCGAACGGAAGCACCGCCTTCCACTTGATCGGCACCTGCAGGATGGGCCCCGCTAGCGACCCGCAGGCCGTGGTGGACGATGAGCTCAGGGTTCACGGAACGAGCGGCCTTCGCGTCGTCGACGCCTCCATCATGCCCAGCATGCCCTCGGCGAACACTTACGCCACCACGCTGATGATCGCCGAGAAGGCCGCCGACATGCTCCGAGCCGACTCTGCCGCTCTTCGTCCGGAAGCCGCGTGACTGATGAATGGCCTCGATAGCGCAAACCGGATAATGAAATGACCGTTTCGCAGAACAGAATATCAGAAATGGAAGCGTCGATGCCTCTGCGGTCTGATGAAGCATGCTCGCCGATAACCGAGCAGGTATCAAGCCATTCGGGCAATGCCGGCTCCGACACCGTCCCGTTTTTCGTCGGAGGCGAGAAGCGACTGGGTTCGGCTGCGGCCTTCGTCTCGCGCAATCCCGCGACCGGCGCGGCCAATTACAGCGTCGCTTCCGCAAGCGCCGATGACGTGAAAGATTGCATCGAGATTGGTCGCCGCGCCGCGCAGCAACCGTCCTGGAAGCGCTTGCGGCCGCATGAGCGAGCCCGACTCCTGCATGCGATTTCCGATGGCATGACGAAGAACACAGAACGTCTTGCGGAAGCCCAAATGCGCGAGAATGGCAAAGTCATGGCTGAATGCCGTGCTCAAGTCGCCAGCGCGGCCGCCACGTTCAGGTACTACGGCGCGGTTTGCGAAACGCTCGTATCCGAGCTGACGCCACCTCGTGGCGAATATCTGTCTATGACGACCTACGAGCCATACGGCGTCGTAGCGGCGATCACACCGTGGAACTCGCCGCTGACGATGGAGGCGCAGAAAATCGCGCCTGCCATTGCGGCCGGCAATGCGGTCGTGGTTAAGCCGTCGGAAGTTACGCCAAGCCCGGCCCTGCAAGTCGCTGAGATCGCCCTTGCGGCGGGTCTCCCACCGGGCATCCTGAACGTGCTGACCGGCACCGGACAGGAAACCGGCCTTCCGCTCATCAATCACCCCGATGTGCGCATGATCTCTTTTACCGGCGGCGTCGGCGCCGGACGCGCCATCGGCCGCGTTGCTGCAGATCGACTCGTTCCCGTGGTCCTCGAGCTTGGCGGAAAATCACCGAACATTGTCTTCGCGGATGCGGATATCGAGACAGCGCTGAATGGCGTCGCCGGAGGGATCTTCGAAGGTAGTGGGCAATCTTGTGTCGCCGGATCTCGCATGTTCGTGCACAGATCGATTTTGGATCGGGCGATTGAAGGGATGAGACGCCGCGCCGACGGCATCCGCGTCGGCTTGCCGACGGACCCCGAGAGCCGGATGGGGCCGATCGCCTCGTTCCAGCACCGCGAGCGCATCGAGGACTTCGTGAGCTCCGCTCGATCGGAAGGCGGTGAAGTCGTCGCCGGAGGACATCGCCCTGACGAGGCTGGTCTGGCGTCTGGAGCGTTCTACCGCCCGACGGTCATTGCGGGATTGACCAACCAGGCACGCGCCTGCCGCGAAGAGATTTTCGGGCCCGTACTTTGCATCTTGCCCTTTGACGACGAGGACGATCTCATCGCTCAAGTCAATGACAGCGCCTTCGGCCTGGCCTGTGGCATCTGGACCGCTGACTACAAGAAGGCCTTGCGGGTGGCATCTGCGGTGCAGGCGGGAACCGTGTGGGTGAACACCTACAAGCAGCTCAGCATTTCGACGCCATTCGGCGGCTTTAAAGACAGTGGCGTCGGCCGCGAAAAGGGAATCACGGGCATGCGCCTGTACCAGCAGTCAAAAAGCATCTATCTCGGCCTGTGACCATGCTAGGCCGTATCCTATCGTGCTGCGGCACTAAAGCGCTTCACCGCCGCGCGCTTCACCGTTTCGTCGCCATCGACAGGGTGCGTCATTGTCGGCCATAATCACCGAGAAGTCCGCTTCCCAGCACGATGGCGTGGCCGCCGTTTCGCGCGCTTTCAGCGTTTTGATGGCAGTCGCCGATCAAATCGAGCCCAGTTCGCTCGCCGAAATCTCGCGCGCGACAGAGCTTCACAAATCAACGATCCTCCGACTTCTCGGAACGCTTGAGAGCGGCGGATTTACCTCGCGCCTGCACGACGGGACTTATCTTTTGGGACCGTCGGCCTATCGGCTCGGTCTTGCCTACGAACATCAGAACCCATTGCAGCGCCAAGTCATGCCTGTTTTGCAGGACCTCGTTGATGCAGGCACCGAGAGCGCTTCATTCCATGTTCGGCACGGTCCGAACACGCGAATCTGCATGTTTCGCGTGATATCACGCCATTCCACGGTTGATCGACTGGAGCCGGGCACCGTCCTTCCGCTCGATCGCGGGGCTCCCGGGAAACTTCTGATGGCGTTCGATGCGAAGCGCCCTCCAGAGTTCGAAACCTTGCGGCAGGCGGGCTACGCCGTTTCGCATGGTGAGCGCGATCCCAGTTGCGCAGCGGTCGCAGCCCCTGTCTTTGGACCCGATGGCAGGATCGCCGGCGCCATCTCGCTATCGGGTCCGGGCGAGCGCTTCACAGAGGAGGCGATCGAGCGCATGCGAAACATACTTATCCCGACGGCCGAGCAACTCTCACGGACGCTCAGCGGCAAGGCCTCCAAGCGCTGAGTTGATGGCGGCTCGGCCGGACCCAGCCCAGGAATCGGCAGCGATAGCGAGTTCTGGCGGGGCCGCTTTATGTTAGTCCGAATACGCGGCGCGATCAGGAGAACGGCAGGTTGCTTGGTGACGAATTCCCCTCATCTGACTGGATCCAGCATCAGGACGAAGGTTTTATCGAGTTTATCGGCCCCTTCTGGGAGCGGATGACGGAGAAGGGGCCGATCCTGGCGTTTCGTGCCGAGCCGAAGCATCGGAATCGCCGTGGTGTCGTGCAGGGCGGCGTCTTGATGGCTTATGCCGATCGGGCGCTCGGAATGTATGCACGCCATGCGACCGGCGAGCTGGCGCAGGCAACGGCCCAGCTGGATGTTCATTTCGTCAGTTCGGTGCAGATCGGTGAGGTCGTTTCGCTCCAGCCGGAACTGATACGCCGCACCAGCAGCATCATGTTCCTGCGAGGCACCTTGGTCGTCGATGACAGGGTCGTGGCGATGGCAAGCGGTGTCTGGAAACTGTTGCGCCCGCAGCAGCAGTCCGAGACGACCCGGCCGTAGAACCCCTTCAAGCACGGGCCGCTAGCAACTTCCTGGCCCGATCCATCACCGGCTTGTCGACGAGCTTGCCGTCGACCACGGTCGCCCCTTGCAGACTGGCAGCGGCGATGACGCGTTCTGCCCAGACCAACTCCTCGGCGCTCGGCGAGAAACCAGCGTTCACTGGCGCGACCTGACTGGGGTGTATGCAAAGCTTCCCACCGAAACCGAGACGCGTTGCGCGCGCAATATCGAGGTCGAGCGCGGCAGCGTCCCTGACCGAAAGCGTCACACCCTCAATCGGCGCCGGCAAGCCTGCGACGGCGCTCGCTATGACGAGCTCTATGCGGATACCATTGAGGTCGTCACCCAGATCCTTCATCCCGGTATCGGCACAGAAGTCGACAGAACCGAAGGCTAGGCGGCCCACCCCGCGAGCCCGAGCGATCTCGACGCGGTCGACATAGCCGGCCGCCGTCTCGACGAGCGCAATGAGTTGCTGGCCCCGGTTCAAGCGAGCGGCAACAGCCTCGACGGTAGCCTTTCTCTCCGCTTTTGGGAGAATGATGGCTGTTACCCTTGGCAGCGACACGGCGAGCGCCATGTCTTCACTGAACCAGCTGGTGCCGGTGTCATTGACACGCACCGCGACCTGAACTGGCCCCTCTTTCGAGAGCCAGTTCGCGACGTTGTCCCGGGCGACCGCCTTTGCTTCGGGCAGCACGGCGTCTTCGAGGTCGATCACGATCCGATCGGCCCCTGCGCTCGCAGCCTTTTCAAAACGCTCCGGTCGATCGCCCGGAACGAAAAGCAAGCTTCTGTCTTCAGGCATCAGATCGCTCGCATTCCTGGAGATCGGTCGGTGCTCACGCCGTTGCGGCGCGCAGCGGAGCCCAGACCGGCACTCCGGCCTTCGGTGTGCGCACCGCCCCGGAGGCGATGGCGAATTCGATCTCGGCATCGCTGAAGCTCAGCGAACGCAGGATGGTGCCGCTATGCTCACCCAGCAGCGGAGGCGGCAGATCCGTCGGGGCTTCGCCCTCCGATTGGAAAGGCAGTTCCGGCAAGGCGAAGTCGAAATCCTGGAAATCGAGCCGGGCCAGCTTGTTGCCATGGCGCGCCTGAGGCGCGTCAAGAACGCGATCCATCGCCAGCACCTCCGTAAAGCCGAACCGCGCTGCGGTGAGTTTCGCCGCGATGTCGTCGAAGCTCCAGCGCCCGACGGTCTCTCGCATCAGCGCTTCCACGCGCTCGCGTTCCTTCTTGCGCTGCCGAAGCGTCGCCAATTCCTGATCGACGGCTTCGGCCATGGCGGCCCAGAAATCGCTCCAGTGCCGGTCGGTCAGCATGACGAGATAGATCCAGCGCCCGTCGGAGGTCTGATAGGCGCCGTAGCCGGGCATGCTGAACTCGCCCGACGGTTCCGGATCGGGGCGGCCGGTGAGATGCATCTTGAGCTGGATGCCCGCGAAGTCGCGCGCCGCCACATGAAGGCCGGCCTCGTAAAGGCCGACTTCGACCTTCTTGTGCGCAGCCCCGGTTCGCGGGTCGAGCAACGCGCCCATGATTCCGATGACGGCATAGCAGCCGGCGAACTGGTCGTGATAGGACGGTCCGAGCCGCGTCGGCCGGCCATCGATGCGGTGCTCATGCATCACGCCGGTCGCCGCCTCCGCGATCGGATTGGATGCCAACTCATCCGCCTGAGGGCCATCATTGTAGCCCCGAATATGGCAGAACACGATCTCCGGATTGAGCTCGGCGCACTGCTCATACGTCACCCCGAGGCGTCGAGCCGCGCCGGGCGCCAGATTGTGCAGGACGATGTCCACGGTGGGGATCAACCGGCGGAAGACCTCGCGCCCCGCCTCCGAGGCGAGATCCAGGCAAAGGCTTCTCTTGCCGCGGCTATAGGCGATGTAAGTGCCGCTGGGGCCGCCGCGAACGAGGCTGCGCGTCGGATCGCCGACCGGGGATTCGAGCTTGATCACATCGGCACCGAGCTGCGCCAGGATATGTGCGGCAAATGGTGCCGCCAACATCGAGCCGATTTCGAGCACGGTCTTGCCGGAGAGGATGGAGCGGTTCATGTCGGGATTCCGGCAGAAGATGCGAGGTTCAGGTGAAGACGGCGTTGCCCTGCATGGCGAGGCCGCCGGATTTGTCGCGGATCCACAGCGCCATCGTGTTCTCGGTCTCGCCAGCCGCCGCCTCGACATGGAAAGAGGCATCGACGAACGTTGGCGCCAACCCGCGGAAACTGAATTCCCGCATGCGCGCCGCAGGCCGCGACGCGCGCGCCAGATCCTGCAGCAGCGTCGCAAGCAACGGCCCGTGCACGACGAGGTCGCGATAGCCTTCCTCGTCCTGCGCATAGGCGCGGTCATAGTGGATGCGATGTCCGTTGCAGGTCAGCGCGGAGTAGCGGAACAGCAGCACAGGATCGGGATGGACGTCGAAGCCCCAGTTGGCTGCCATCGGGGCTGGCTCCGGCACCAGCGCCGGCCCACCGAGCTGCGCCGGTTCGCGATAGACGATGTCCTGCTCCTCGACGACACAGCTCTTGCCGGCGACGGCGATCGTATGCTGCACGGTAACGAAGACGAGGTGCCCTCGGCGACCCGACTTCTGCTCGATCTTGATGATCTCGCTCGTCTTCGTCGCTTCCATGCCGATAGGGATCGGGTGGAGATATTCGATGCGTCCGCCCGCCCACATGCGCCGCGGCAGCGGCACGGGTGGCAGGAAGCCGCCGCGTTTGGGGTGACCGTCCGGCCCGACCTCGCTCATCGGGACGAACCCGTTGAAAAAGATCCAATGCCAGCCCGCCGGCAGCGCCGACGCCTTGGCCGGCGCCGGATGCCCCAGCGTCGCGGCGAGATCACGCACGCGCACGGCCGAGATCAGGTCGGTGGCCGTCTCGCGTTTCCCGATCCAACTCGACCAATCCTGCTGCGATCCTGAACTCAGGGATACGTCATTCATGCGCGCTGCTCGCTTCAGAAAATGATCTGGGCATCGACCATGCGCCGACGCTCCGCCGTGCTGATGCCGAGTATCTCGCCGAAGACGTAGTCCTCGTCCTCGCCAAGCTTGGGCGTGCCTCGGACGATGCCAACCTCCGACGTCTCGGAGAACCGCACCGGCACGCCGATGGCCGCCCGGACCCGCCCGTCCGGCTCACATACGTCGACGATGGCGCCGCGCGCGCGCAGATGCGGATCGGCGGCGATGTCCTCGGTCGTCCAGGAGACATGCGCCGGAATGCCTCGGCTCTGCAGAAGCGTCGCGGCCTCTCCGGCATCCTGCTTGGCAGCCCAGTCTCCGACGATCTGATCGACGAGGTCGGCGTGCGCGAGACGATAGGAGCCCGATGCGTAAGCCGGATCGACGGATCGACCCGAGCCGCCGATGAGCTCGGCTAGCGCCAGCCATTGCTGGTCGTCGGCGACGGCAATCGTCAACCAGCGATCGGGCACCCGCGTCGCGAACACGCCATGGGGCGACATGCGCAGATCGGCATTTCCCACACGCACTGGCATGCGGCCGGCCGCGGTCTCCAGCAACGCCTCGCCGACCATCGCGGACGCGACCTCGCGCGCCGCCACGTCGACATGCGTCCCCTGCCCCGTCCGACGGCGCTGCAGCAGCGCCGCGACAGTCGCCATGGCGGCGTTGAGGCCGACGGAATGGTCCATCACATGACGCATTTCCACCGGAGGGCCATCCGCATAGCCGGTCAGGTAGCCGAGGCCGCCCCAGGCCCCAAAGAGCGGGGCATATCCGGCAAAATGGGAGTCAGGTCCGGACTGGCCGGAGGAGGAAACCGACACCATGACGATGTCTTCCTTCACCGCGCGAAGTTCGGCGTAGGACAACCCCAGTCGAGCCATCACGCCCGGACGAAAGCTCTCCGCGGCGACATCTGACGTGGCGACGATGCGCTTAGCCAGCGAGATCCCATCGGGATTCTTCAGGTTGATGCGCACCGAAAGCTTGTTCGACGCCACCTGGTCGAAGCTGGCGGGGCCATTGCGGCCATAGACGGGGTGGGGCTTGCGGAAGATGTCCGGGCGCAGGGCGCTCTCGATTTTGATGCACTCCGCCCCGAGCTGAGACAGCATGTGGGTACAGAAGGGGCCTGCGGCATGTACTGTGAAGTCCGCGATGCGGACCCCGGCAAGAGGTTTCATCCAGCGGCCCTCACCTTTCCACTCACGGCCTGCGGCTTCGCGCCGGCCCCAAGCTGCGGCACGCCTTGTGTCAATTCCAGCGGCGCCCCCCCGAAATGATACGGTGCCACCAGCATCGGCAGCGCACCTCCCGAACTGACGTCGACCGGCTGAAACAGGCCTCGGGCGCGCTCATGCGGACCGCTGAGCACGTCGGAGGGAGAATTGTAGCGCGCCATAGGCACGCCGAGTGTCTGCGCACGAGTCACCAGCTCCGTGACATCGTGCTCGATGGCCCAGGCGCGGATCCGCTCGTTTAGCTCCGGACCGCGGCGGCTACGTTCCAGCCCGTCTTCAAGCGCGGAATCGGTCGCCCATTCGGGCCTGCCCATGAGTTCGACGAGGCCACGCCATTGCCGCTCCTCGAGAGTCAGCAGTTCCACGAAGCCATCCCGGCATTCAAGGACGCCGCCGTATTTGAAGGAGCGGACGGCCCTGTGTTCGACGGAGCCGTCTCCGAGACGCTGGATGGCGAAGCATCCCACCGCCAGCGCAGCGTCCTGGGCGGACACGTCGACGCTTTGGCCATTGCCCGCCCAAAGCGCGGACAGGGCCCCGAGGGCGGCGGCGATGCCGCCCTGCATCTCGGCGAAATGTCCGTAGATCTTCAAGGGCGGTCGGTCCGGAAACATTTCGACCGACAGCCCGTTCGGCAGCAGATAGCCTTCGCCGGCGGCATGGATGAGATTGACCTCCTCCGCACGCCAGTCCGCCTTCGGGCCGGAAGCCCCGAAGGGAAGGACCGAGACGTTGACGAGCGCGGGGAAGCGCTGCGCCATCGTGTCGGGATCGAGCCCGTACTGCCAGGTATCCGCGGCCGGCACATCGTGAATGAAGACATGGGCTTCCCGGAGCAGATCGTCCGGTACGACCCCTAATGCATCATCGGGCTCGTAGATGCGGCTGACCTTGCCCGCCGCCAGATAGGCGAACAATGCACTGCTGGTCGCGGCCGCATCGAGAAAAGGCGGCTCGGACCGGAGCCTGTGCCCGCCCGGCGGCTCCAGAAGCGTGACCTCGGCGCCGAGCACGGCCAGGATACGGCCGCAATAGGCGGCCGCGACCCCTTGCGAGAACTCGACGACGCGCGTTCCTTCGAGCGGTTTCTGGCTACGGGGCGCGGACACCGGCGGCACCATTCTCAGCGGACGACAGGAAGGTCGAGGTCCAGCGCGGAACCGTCGAAGGCGACGCGCAGCTCGGCACTGCGCGACGGCAGGACGACCGTGGCGAGGCCGGGGGTGGTCAATTCGCCGCGCTGGTTCTCACCCCAGATCTCGATGTCCACCAGGGCATGCCCATCCTTGATGTACTTCTTGACGACCTTGCCCTTGCACCAGGTGCAGTCGCCCATGGTGTTGAAGCGGCGCATCTCAGTGCGGACGCGCTTGAGGAAGCCGGCGTCGCCCATCCAGTTGGTGACGAGGCTGCACATCCAGGAGGAGCGCTGCGGGCCGTAATCATAGGTGCCGGGCACGCCGACTTCCTTCGCAACGGATTCGCGGTGATGGCCGATACCGGTATATTCGATGCCGCCGCCGGCCTCCGGGTTCCGGAAGAAATGACCGGGGTGCTTCACCGCCGCCTTCAGGACGACGCCATGGGTGTGGCCGCGGCCGCAGCCGACGAGGAAGCCCATCGTGTCCATCAGCGAGAGCGGGCCGCGCACGATGCTCGGCAATGTCTCGCCCTCGGTGACGTCTTCCCAGTAGCGGACATTGGCGCCACGGATCAGCCTGTCCTCGTCGAGGATCGCCGCATCGATCTTCTCGAACTCCTCGGGCGAATACTCGTAGGGCTTGATGTCCGCATACTTACCGGCATCGCGAGCGGCCTTGCGCTCGTGACGGGTGCAGGTGCCGAGCGCGCGGGCAACGAGCTCGCCGCGCTGATTGCTGTAGCTCGCCTCGACATACTGCAGCACCAGCCGGCCGGAGAACTTGCTCTCCTTCTCCTCGACGCCGACCACCCGCTCGATCGCCATGATCCGGTCGCCCGGACGGATGTGGCGGAACAGCTCCCAGTCATTGCCGGCATAGAAACCGTGAACGCCGGGCAGGCCCCAGCGCGTGCGGCCGACCCAGCCGAAGGCCATCGGGAACATCGGATGGCCCAGCTGCGTGCCGTAGCGGCTGACGCGGCCGTACTCGCCTTCGCGATACAGCGGGTTGAGGTCGCCGATGCCATTGCAGAAATTGCGCAGCGTGTCGGCGGTCGCATCCTGGAGATACGGACCTTCTGGGCGCAGCTGCAGGCCGATCATCGCACGCGCATCGGCGACCGCCTGGTCCGTGATCTTACCTTCCGCCGGGGCGGATCCGACATTGCTGTTGTTGGCGACGGCCTCGACGGCACTCATGGGTTTCTTCCTCTGTTCAAGTCTGGCCTGGACGCGACACGTCCCCTGGCGATCCACAATTCCTGGCGCCTTGCCGCCGATGCGGCTCAACTAAGAATGCACAATGCATCTTAATTCGTGATAGTCAATGGACTGACTTCGCCTGCCTAGGCGGCAATTCTAGTCGAGCCKGCAGATCCGCTCGGCCAGCTCCGGGGAGGCGGCCGGATAAATCTCCATCACCCGGGGATCATGGGCCGCGACGACATGCTGATCGGAGTCAGCGAGCTCACGGATCCGGTCATGCGCGGTCACCATATCTGCGACGTTGAAGGCAACGCTGAAGGGCACGCCGCGCTCGAACTCCTCATAGTAATGCAGCGCGTCCGAGGCGAGCACGATCCAACCCCGGCGGGTCCAGACCCTGACGAGCTCCTGCCCGGCACAATGACCGCCGACCAGATGCACCGAGAGCCCCGGAGCAATGGTCTTGTCCGGCCCATGCAAGATCAGCCTGTCGCGGTGCAGCAAGTCGACGAAACCAGCCAGTTCATCCGGCTCGTAAGCCCTTCGGCACCATGCCTTTTGCATGAAAGGGCTGACGACATAGTCCATCTCCGCCTTCTGCAGCTCGAACACTGCGTTCGGAAATGCGCCGACATGGCCGATATGATCGTAATGGAGATGCGTGATGATGACGCGCTCCTGCTCGGCCGGCTCGACGCCGAGCGCTCGCAGGCTCTCGACGGGGCAATGCAGGAATTCGTGTCCGTGCCTTTCGGCCTTGGCTTTCGCCATGCCCGTGTCGATGACGAACGTGCCGGCAGGGCCGATCGCGACCCAGCTGTAGAAGTCGAGTGGCTGCGGCTCGTCAGGTCGTGTCTCGAGGATGAAATTCTGCCCGCGGGTGCGCCGCTGGTTGGTGGCATAGCGAATGGCGTAGAGTTCGAACGGGGCCGGAGCCTCGGCAGCCTGCATGGCAGCACCCCTTGAATGCATTATGTACTATCCGACGTGTGTCTTCAGGCGGCGCTCTGGGCGGGTCCGAGATAGCTGGCGATCGCCTGCTGCCGAGCTGCGGCGCTGCGTAGCCCGCTCGCGGGCTGTCGGTTGAGCACGCGGCCTCCTCGCATGAAGTAGACCTCCTCGGCCAACTGCACGCTCATGCGGAAATTCTGCTCGACCAAAACGATCGAGAGCTCGGTTTGGCTTCGCACGGTCTCCAGCCTTTCGAAGACCCGCTTGACCAGCAATGGCGCCAACCCGAGAGACGGCTCGTCCAACAGCAGCAGCCGCGGCCCCGCCATGAGCGCCCGCCCGATCGCGAGCATCTGCTGCTCGCCGCCGCTGAGCATCCAGGCCGGCCCGTTCACCCGGTTGGCGATCTCGGGGAAAAGTTCGAGAACCATCCGCTGGCGGCGCGCGCTCGTCGCGGCGTCGACATGGTATCCGCCGAGGGCAAGATTCTCGCCGACGGTGAGCGGAGCTACGATCTGCCGGCCTTCCGGCACGTAGACGATGCCGAGCCTCACCCGCTGCTGGGTCGAGAGATGGCCGATCTCCTCGCCGTCGAAACGCACCGATCCTTCCGACGGCACCAGGCCGGCGAGCGCCTTCAGCGTCGTCGATTTGCCTGCGCCGTTCGCGCCCAGAAGGCAGGCGACGGAACCGAGGCCAAGTTCCAGATCGACAGCGCTGACCGCGACATAGCGACCATAGCGCGCGGTCAGCCCCGAGACCTCAAGCAGCTTCGTCATCCTCCGCTCCCAGATAAATGCGCTCCACCTCGGGATCGCGCTGGATCTGCTCCGGCGTGCCATGGGCGATGAGCTGGCCAAAATTCAGCACGTAGATCCGGTCGCAGATCGCCATGATCAGATCCATGTCGTGCTCGACGACGACCATGACGAGCTGCGGATTGACCAGTTCCCGCAGCGCGAGCGTGAGTTCGCGGGTCTCCGCCGCGTTCAGACCCGCCGCCGGCTCGTCCAGCAGCAGAATGCGCGGCGAACCGACGATCGCCCTCGCGATTTCGACCAGCCGCAACACGCCGGGCGGCAGTTCGGCCGGCAGAAGGTTCGCGGCATCGCCGATGCCGAGCCGCCGCAGGGCCTGTGCCGCCGCGGCGCGCGCCCGCGCCTCCTCCCTGCGCGCCGAGGGCAGGCCGAGCAGCGCACCGGCCCAGCCACTCTTACCGTTCCGACCGAGGCCGAACATTACGTTCTCGATCGCAGTCAGATCCGGGCAGAGCGCGACATGCTGGAAGCTGCGCGCCATGCCGTGCTGCGCCCGTTCGCTGGCTCTGAGCGCGCCGAGATCGATGTCGCCGAACGAAATGCGCCCCCGCTGCGGCTGGTAAAGACCGGCGAGGCAATTGAAGAAGCTCGTCTTGCCTGCCCCGTTCGGGCCGATCAGCCCGGTGACTTTGCCGGGCTCGAACACGGCGTCGAGTTCCTTGAGGACGGTGACGCCGCCGAAGTTCAGCGACACCTCCCGCGCCTCGAGCCGTGGCGGTGCGCTCTCGTTCATGACGACCTCCCGGCCGTGCGTAGCCGCGGCACGAAATGGCCTGCGAGGATGAAACCGAGCAGCGCCACACCATACAGGACCGGGATCCAGTCACCCGCACCCGCTAGCACTTGCGGCACGAGCGTGACGAAGGCCCCTCCGAGCAGAGCCCTGACGAAACTCAGCCCGTAGACGCTAACGACGGAACCGACGAGCAGGAAGATCGAGGTCCATAAGGTGAAGCTGTTGGGGGAAACCGTCGAGCTCGTGAAAGCGAGCGCTGCGCCGGATGCGGCGGCTAGGCCTCCGCTAATCCCCATCACGGCCAGCCGTGCCCAGCCGCGGCGCGTGCCAAAGGCTTCGGCTGCGGCGGGGTGCGAGCGGGCAGTCAGCAGGGCCAGCCCTTGCCTGGATTGGCGAAGTCGGGCGACGAGACAAACCGCTGCAACGAGCAGGATCAGCGAGAAATAGTACTGCTGCAGTGGCTTGGGCAGCGACGGAACGATGTTTCGGGAGACATAGAGTCCTTCGAATCCGCCCGTCCACACTCCGCCTTGCAGGATCAGTTCTGGCAGAGCAAGCGCCACCGCCATCGTCGTCACGGCGAGGTAGATTCCGGAGAGACGCCGCGACGGATAGGCGAAGGCGATGCCGAACACGACGCCAATCGCGACCGCCGGCAACACCGTGACGGTGGCGGGAATGCCGTACCAGCGATCGGCCATGGCGACCGCATAGGCGCCGGCCGCGACGAAAAAGCTGTGGCCGATCGAGACTTCGCCGCCATAGCGGACGAGAAAAGTAACCGCGAGCACGCCGAGCGCATTGGCGAAGCAGACACCGAGGCTGTAGAGCCAGAAGCCCTGCAGCCCGATCGGCAGAGCAGCGAGCGCCAGCGCCACGCCCACGGGTGCGGCGACGGGGAGCACCCGCATCAGATTGGACGCGCGCGGCGACGCCGCCGCCATCGACAGAACCTCGTCAGACACGGGAGCCCACCGCTTTCTCCAGCAAACCGTTGGGGAAGAGGTTCAGCGTCAGCAGGATCAGCACGAGCAGGAAGGTGTTGCTGAACTCGGGCGAGACATAGAACGTGAAGAGATTGACCAGAATGCCGACCAGCATGCCGCCGAACAGAGTGCCGGGCAGGCTGCTGAAGCCGCCGACAACCGCCGCAGCGAAGGCCTGCAGCATGAAGGAGGAGACGGTCGTCGAGCTGAGGAAGGTGGTCGGCACGATCAGCAGCGCCGCCACCACGCCGAGCATCGCCGACACCATCCAGGCGAAGACATGGACCGAGCGCAGGTTGAGCCCGCAGATCTGTGCCGCGAAGGGATTGGCCGAAACGGCGCGGAAGGCAATGCCGAGCCGCGTCCGATCGATCACCAGGAACAGCMCTGCCACGATGACGAGCGTCGCGGCCAGGATGGTCAGGTCGTAGGATGTGATGCGCTGGCCAAGAATCGCCGTGCTCCAGCGCGGGATCGGCAAATCGAGATTGACGATGTCCGCGCCGAAGATCAGCTGAATCAGCCCCTGCACGATCAGACCGACCCCAAGCGTTGCGATCGTCCCGGTCAGATCGGACTCGAACACAAGCGGCGAGATCAACGCATAGGTCAGCGCGGCGAGCGCGACGATGATCACCAGCGCCATCAGCACCGCCGAGCCCCAGGACAAATTCAATAGCGCTCCGGTCGAAAACCCGTAGACTAGGAATGCCGCCAGTCCCGCGACATTCCCGTGAGAGAAGTTCACCACCCGCGAGCATTTGAAGATCATGACGAGGCCGAGAGCGCCGAGCGCATACAGGCAACCGGCGATCAGGCCCGCCCACGCAAGCGACGTCAGGTCGCCAAGCACGCCTGCGAGCCCGCTCATGACGCTGCGCCCGCATCGCCCGCCACCGGCAGGGCGGCGCCGGCTTCGATCAGCTCAATTACTCCCGGGAAATAGCGGCCACTGCCACCGCCCGCCGCCGACGCCCGGTAGTAGCGCTGGGCGAGTTCGGCCATCCGCGCCTCGACGCCGGAATCCCTCGCCAGCTCGAGCACGTAGCCGATGTCCTTGAGCACGTATTCCGGCGGGAAAGCCTTTTCCGGAAACTGCCGTGGCAGCATCGCGTTGCGCCCGTGATTGCGCAGCACGAAGCTGTCACCGGAGCCTTTCGAGACGGCGTCGAGCATAGTCTCCGGATTCACACCGGCCCGCTGCGCCACGACCATCATCTCCGCGAGCGCGACCACATGCTCGAACACAAGCATGTTGTTGACGAGCTTCAGCACCTGCCCGGTACCGACCCCTCCCCCGTGAGTGATGTCGGTGGCTATGTACGCGATCAACGGGCGGATCCGCGCAAAGAGCTCCGGCTCGGCACCGACCATAACGCTGAGCTCACCCTTGCGGGCAGCCTCCCGCGTGCGGGCGACCGGGGCATCCGCGAAGGCCAGCCCCCGCTGCGCAAGTGCCGCAGCGATCTCGCGCGCTTCGGCGACCGCCGTCGTGCTGAGATCGACGACGACCGTGCCGGGCGCTGCATGCGCCGCGATGCCGCCCTCTCCCAGGCAGACCTCGTGCACCTGGCGCCCGCCCGGCAGAGACAAGAAGATCACGCTCGCTTGGCGCCCAATGTCGGCGGTCGCGGCGCACCATTGGGCCGGCGTGCCGCCCAGAGCCTCGTCGAAGCTCGCGCGGTTGATATCGCTGGCGAGGACCATGCCGCCATGCTTCGTCGCCATGTTGCGGCACATCGGCCCGCCCATGACGCCGAGGCCGATGAAGCCGATGGTGGGAGACTGGGTCATCGCATCAATCCATCAACATGCCGCCATTGACGTCGAGCACCGTCCCGGTGATCCAGTTCGACGCTGGCGAGGAAAGGAAGAGGATCGACTGAGCGATGTCCTCGGGCTGGCCGTAGCGGCCGAGCGGCACACTGCCATGCGGCGACGGTGCGGCGCGCTGGGTCACCTTCGACCACATCGGCGTCTCGACAGGCCCCGGCGCTACGATGTTGGCGTAGACGCCCTTTCCGGCGCCGGCCTTGGCGACCCACTTCATCAGCCCGTGAACCGCCGATTTGGCGGAGACGTAAGACGGACCGGACGCGACGCCGCCGATCTTGGCGGCGATCGAGCCGAGCGCGACCATCTTGCCGTAGCCGCGCTCGGCCATGATCGGGAACATCTTACGGACCGGATTGACGACGCCGAACAGATTGACGTCGAGGATCGCGCGCCACTCGTCATCGGTGGAGTCGACGAGAGAGGCGTGGGAGATCGTGCCGGCGCACAGGATCAGGATGTCGATCTTGCCGTGCTCGGCGATCACCGCGTCGATGACGGCTGAGGTGTCGCCGGCCGAGGTCACGTCGCAGCGCCGGAAGAAGGCGCCTTTAGGCCAGGCGCGCCCCCCCTCCGCGATATCGGTCGCGATCACCGTAGCGCCGGCCGCCGCCAGAGCCTCGACGGTTGCACCGCCAATCCCTCCTGCCGCTCCGGTGACGAGCGCGACTTGACCGTCGAGGCGCGCTGCCCCGCTCAGATGGACATTCGACATGAAGAGTCACTCCTGCGGCCGGCCCCTGCCGGCCCCTGCTGCTCAACGGAAGGGCGAGATTATTCGCCCTTGGCGTCGAAGACGACCGCGGGATACGGCTTGAAATCGCGAACCAGCTCGAAGCCGCCGCCCTTGGCGCGGATGATCGCCTCCTGGCGCGTGCCGCGATGATCACCGGGGCGGAACGAGACCTTGCGGGACCCGCCGACATCTGCGTCGGTCAGCCCATCCAGCGCCGCGATGAGATTGTCTCGCGTCAGCGGCTTGCCGCTCTCCAGCAGCTTCTCGAAACCGACGGCGAACAGCGCCGCGTTGCTCCAGCCGTTGAGACCGAAGACGCCGACAGGATCGTTCGGATAATACTTCTTGATTGAGTCGCGATATGCTTTCACCTGCGCATCGTCGCCCGAGACCGGCAGCAGCCAGGACGAGAAGTAGACGCCGTCCAGCAGATCGCCCGCGAGCTTCTGCGTCGAGGGATCAGCGGTGAAGAAGGGCGCGAACCAGCTGGCCTTCAGCCCGTTGCGGTCGGCGGCCTTGAGCGCCGCCGCCAGGTTGGCGTTCGAGCCGAACAGGATCACGCCGTCGACATTTGCGTTCGAGAGCCGGCGGATATGGGGCGTAAAATCCGTTGTCTTGACCTCGAAGGGCACCGACTCGGCGATCTCGAGCTTCTTGTCCGCCATGTAGCGGTCGAAACCGCGCTTGGCCGAACGCCCGAGTTCGTCATTCTCCCAGAGCAGCGCGACGCGCTTGAGCTTGAGGTCGTTGATCGCGTACTCGGCGTTCGAGGCAGCGGACCAGCCGTAATCGGGCAGCAGCGGGAACAGGTTGCGCTCCACGAAGAAAGCGCTGGCCCCGCCGATCGGTCCGATGACAGGAAGCCCAACCTCCTTGGCATAGGGAATGACGGCGACGGTCGTCGCGGTGCCGACCGGTGCGGCCAGCGCAAATACCTTGCTTTCCTCGACAAGACGCTTCGTCACCGCCACGCTGCGGGCAGGCTCGTAGCCGTCGTCGAAAGTGACGTAATTGACCTTCCAGCCCTTGATGCCACCGTTCTCGTTGAGGTTGCGGAAGAACGATTCCGCGGCCCGCGTCAGAATCGCATAAAACGGCACCGGCCCGGTCAGCGGCGTGAAGGCGCCAACCGTGACGGTTTTGTTGGCCATGTCGATGCCTGGCGACACCTCCTGCGCAGACACCGCCCCGGCAGAGACCGCCAGCGCAAAACCAGCCGAAACGGCGAGCTTCTTGAGAAACTGCATGTTCTCCTCCCCTGGATGATTAGCTTCATTTTTATTGGCGCCAAGCTAGCGCAATCGACAAAGACGCACAATGCACAATGCATAAATAATATCGATACAGCCATGCCCCAAAGCGCAGACGTGTTCAGCTCACTGAAAGGCAGGCGCCAGCCGCTTCGGAGTAGGTTGTGCGGGCGTCACAAAGTGGAGCGGAATTCAGTCCAGCCGCTCTCGATATGGCGCCGTGTCGTCAACATGGCGCCGGCGACGTCTCCACTGACGATCTGGTCGAGGAGCTCGGTATGCTCGGCGGCGGCGCGCTCGGCGCGCCCCTCGATCTTATTGATCAGGTCGAACGGGTACCGCGCCCACAGGATCTGCACGAAATGCATGGTCTGCGGCATGTCGGCGATGTCGTAGATGCGGCGGTGAAGGCGATAGTTGATCGCTCTCGCAGCAGAGCTGTCGCCGGCCTTGGCCGCAGCTTCGAATTCCGCTGCGAGGCTCCGAAGCTTCTCCACGTCCTGGGTTTGCAGCCGCTCGGTTGCTCCGCGCACCAGTTGCGCCTCGAGCAACATGCGAAGATTGAGCACCTCGGTCGAGGTGCCGACATCGAAGGGCACGACGGTCGCGCCCTTATACGAGCCGCCGGTAATATAGCCTTCGGCCTCCAGAAGCTTGAGCGCCTCGCGCACGGGCGTGATGCTGGTCTTCAGCATCTCGGAGATCTCGACCTGCTTCAGCCTGGCCCCGCGCGGAAACTGTCCAGACAGGATCCCCTCGCGGAGAAAGTCGGCAACCTGCTCTTCCTTCGTGCGGTAATCCATGGGGTCCGGTTATCGACAGCACCGTCCTAAGACGGAAAGGTGGTACGGGAACAGGAAACGCTTAGCGTTTGCCCATAATGCACAATCGCTTGGCTGTCACCCAGTTCCCGTCAGGCTCCGCTCGTCAGAAGCTGATCGTGTCCGAAGTCGCGATCGTCGCGTAACGCTTCAGCCCCGCCAGCGCGAAATTGTGCTCGTCCTCGGTTGCGCCGCAGCAGCAGTCCTCGAGCAGCGTGCAGGCATAGTCGCGATCGTGGCCTTCACGAATGGCGGCCTGGACGACTCCGTTCGTCGATACGCCGGAAAGGATCAGCTCGCTGATACCATTCGCGCGCAGCACCGGCTCCAGACGCGTGCCGTAGAATGGGCTGACACGATGCTTCACGATATCGACGTCGCCGTCCTGCGGCGCGAACTGCTCGTAGACCTCGGTTCCCCATGTCCCGAGCTTGAAGAGGCCGACCTCCCTGGCGCGTGAAAAGACCGGAGACCCCGGAGGGCATTCGCGATAGTCCGGCGAAAAGCCGACCCTGACATAGCCTATGAGGACGCCAGCCGCGCGGGCCTTGCCGATGACGTGCGCCGTCGCCTGGTACATGCCCTTTGCTTGGCCGCAGACGACATAGGTTTTGGCGTTTGGCCCGTCCGGGTGGACCAGGTCATTGATCATGTCCATCACGAGCAGCATCTTCGACATTGAGACCTCATAGGGTGGCGTCCCGGGCGGTCCCGGCCGACATGCGAATTGCAGATATCTGTGCACTGTGCATACTGAAAGTGTCAACGCAATGACCCATGCCGGAAGAGCGGTGGGCGCGGTGACACGGAGGATGCCATGGCAGAACGATCGGTCGACGGCCCGCCCGGTGATCGAGACCTCGAAGACATCTTCGGGGCCGACCCGGTTCTTGTGTTGTGGCACCAGTGGCTTTGGTGGAGCGGTCTCGTCTGCTTTCTCGGCTGGCTGGCTTACGTCGTGACCAACCAGCCAAGCCAATGATCCGCGCGGCTAATCGAGCGAGATATTCAGCTCCCGGATGACAGGTTCCCACTTCTTGCCATCCTCGCGAATGAATTCTCTGAAGCCGACTTTGGCATCCGACTGGATCTCAATTCCCTCAGCCGCGAACAAGGCGCGGTTCGCCGGTGCAGCCATTGCTTGCACAGCGGCCTGCCTCAGCTTTTCCTCCATGCCGTTTGGCAAGCCGGCAGGCGCAAAAAGGCCGAGCCAAACCGAGAATTCAGACTTTGGGTAGCCGGTCTCTGCAATGGTCGGCACATTCGGAAGGATCGGGGAACGCGCCGAAGACGTTACGGCCAGCGCAACCATCTCCCCCTTCTCGACCATCGGCGCGAATGTGCCGACGCTGCCGAAGATGACGTCGAGGCGTCCGCCCAGCACATCGGACGTCGTGTCTGCGATCGCGCGATATGGAACGTGGGCAAGCTCGATGCCCGCTTCCATTTTCAGTAGCTCCGCCGCCAGATGCGACGACGACCCTAGGCCCCCGGAGCCATAGTTCAGCGGCTTCTTTTCGGCGGCGCGAGACTTCGCCAAGGCAATAAAATCACTCATCGTCTTAATGTTCAGCGATTTCGGAACAAGAACGAGATTTGGGAACGAGACCAGATTTGTAATCGGAGTAAAATCCTTGTCCGGATCGTAACGCAAATTCTTGTAAATATATTTGTTCATCATATGAGTACCTTGGGTGCCGATCACCAAGGTATGGCCATCCGCGGGCGCCTTCATCGCCCGCATCGTGCCCACAACGCCTCCCGCGCCAACGGTATTCTCAATGACGAAAGCGTTCTTCAGCAGCTTGGACATGCCGTCCCCGACTCGGCGCGCCAAAATGTCCGACGCCGCACCCGCAGAATAAGGCACGATGATGATGACCGGCCGCGCCGCATCAAGGCCCTGAGCCCGCGCACCTGAGGCCGTAGGCAGGCCGAAAACGGCGAGCGAAAAGGCCGCCAAAGCGGCTCCAACACCTGATCGCAATGAAACCTCCCGTGATGTTCAGATCTTATTTTTTTGCTGGCAGGGGTCCATTGAGGCCTCCACCAGATGCTGAAGACGCTTCCCCCTCGAGCCATCAAGTATCGATAACGGCAAGGGTGGAACTGGTTGGCGGCGGCCTTCGCTTTCTCTCAGGTACGCTTTCCCAGCTTGCGATGCACACAGCGTATCCCAAAACATATAATGCATAATGCATACTATCCCACATCGTCAATCGGGTGCTTTAAATCGGCATTCTGTCGCAGCGCGTCTTTTTGCGACGCTGTCCCGCAGGCATGGAACCAACCGATATGCTGGCGAAGTGCGACATGGCCGTCCGCTCTGTCCGCCGGCTTGGGACGGCCAACGCAACGGACAGAGCGGACGGCATGTCCGGGCGGACGGACCTCATGCCAATCGCCTCGTCACTGATCGTTTGCTGCGGCTTGCTGAGATTCGAAATTTCGAGGCTGGCGGTATTATCTGCCGAAATGCTGCGTCCGTTGCGTCCGCTTTGTCCGACCTGCGGACGGAACGAACGCAGTGGACGCAATCAAACTCTTCGTTCGTTGTTTCATGAGCTCGGCGGTCCCAGGCAGTCGTCTCTACCGCCAGCAACGGTGCGATGCCGGGCTAAATTCCAGCGAAAAGCGAAGGTGCGTCGTAGCTTGACTGATCGCCTTATCTACCCTCGTTGACGGATATCGTGATCAGCCTGGTCCTGTCCTTGCTGGGCGCTTGATGGGAGCGGACATCAATCCCCCGCCGACGGAGCACCGGTGCCAGCCGATCGAGTTTGATCGAGAGGCGCTGGGCATTGGGCGGCAGGGGCTGAAGCCGACGCTGCGAGCGTGTCCGGCCGCTGTCGAGCAGTACGAGGAGCTGCGTCGCCGTCCCCGTCCAGGACGAGCGCTGAGACATCATCTCGACGATCGCGATACCGACGTCATTGACCTGTAGGAGATCCGTGTTGCCGTGCGCAATGTTCGCCTCGTAGGCGGCCATGAAGGATCCCTCCGGCCAGTGAGCGCGTTCGATGGCGCTCCCCCAGAGGGCGAAATCCGCCATCCGAGGCAGATCGGACACGATGGTCTCCGGCAGCCGCTTCAGGCCGAAGGCGACCAGGTTGAGGAGCCCTGCCATAATGGCGGGCGCGTCCTGCTCGAAGCGCCGCCAGAAGACTTGCCGGGTCAGCCGCTCGCTCTGCGGAATGAACGGAAGCTCGATGAAGATCGCCCTGTCCACGAGGTCAGGCCGCGTGATCACATTGGCGATCCCGTTCACCAGGATTGGTCGCATCGCCTGGAACACGACTTCATCGCTATCGGTGAACAGCTGGCGCCGGCCATCCTCCTCGCCTGTCGCGAGCCGGGCGAGATTGTCGGACATGGTCGGGGAGATGTAGGAGACGTTGTCGAAGGACAGGAGGTGAGCGTGCCGGGCGGCGGCATCGAGATCCCGCTTCGACGACGGCAGTGGCCGGCCGCCGAAGGCATTCCCGTCCAGGAGGCGTCGCAAGACCCCAGATGCCGAGGTTTTCGCAGAGCCCTGCTCGCCCGAGAGCACGAGGAGGGGATACGGGCCTGTCGGACACATCGCGAAAGTCAGCCATGCGACGATCAGCTGGAACTCGGCATCGCTGACGTTGAGGTGATGACGCAGAAGACCGAGGTCTCCGGGTCCTGCCGGCTCAACCAGTCGACCGGACGAAGACCTGAACATGGCCGCCGGAGAAGCCGTCACCTCAAAGCCGTCCGGCGTGATCGTCACGGCCCGCATTCCCGCTCCACCGAGGTTGAGGCAGACCCCTTCAGATGTCGGCGCCGTCCGCAGGTAGAGCGTTCGCTCCGGCTCGTTCAGGGCCTTGTCGATCAAGGCCTGAAGCGCTGCCCCGAACGCGGCCTTGCCGAGCAGGCAGGCCGTTTCGGAACGAAAGCGGCTGCGGATCAAGGCTCCGAACTCTCGCGACCGCAACGCCATGATACGCGTGCCCACCTTGTCGGACAGGACGGCATAGGCTTCGCCGCCGCTGCGGAACGGCGTAAGGTCGTCCTCGACGAGCGAGAGCGCGAACTCGCCATCTCCCAGCTGCCGCGCGGCATCCTGCTTCTGCCTCGTTGTCGGGGGATCCGTCGGAAGCGGCTCGGCCTTGCCAAGGCCGAGTAGTCCGTCACGTAGTTCCCGCGACGTCTCGAAATCCGTCGCGTCGAACCGCTCGGGCTTGCCGTCGCGGTCGGGACTGTGCTCTGGCGGATTCTGATCGGAGATCGACATGTCATGTTCCGTTCGCTGTCCGGCGGCGTGAAGCGGCGCAGGTTGATGAGCGGTCTTGCGTGCGTGTTAGGGACGGCACGGCGAGGATCATTCGGAAGGGTTTGGACGCTGATTGGGGACGCCGAACATCCGCTTGCTGGCCGGGTCGACGCCGGGCACACACTGATGCTCGACCTGAGACCAGCCAGGCAGCTTGCATTCGATCAGGAAGGGGACGACGCCGACGTCGTAGAGCAGGCGCGCGCCGAGGCCAGCGGGTGTGGTCGCCCAGGCGAGGTCCTTAACGACCATCCCATCGCGCACCGCAAATCCACGGCGATGGCCGGCCTCGTAGACCGACCAGCCGATGACGCCGAGCGCGATGACCGCCACCGCGATCCACGACCGCAAGCGCGTCAGCGCGCTCACGAGCGTTTGGTCGCGCACTGCCTTGTACGCGATGAACTCCAGCCGCGTAGCCAGGTCTCGCTGCTGGACGAGACCCAGTAGATAGGCCTCCTCACCCGAGCGTAACCTGACGACTTTGCACTGCCGTTCGAGATCTTCGAGTTCCGCCCGCGACAGTCGACGTCCCAGGATCGCGTAGGCAAAGTCGTCGATGTCCTTACGGGCGATGGTCACAGCCCGAGCTCCGCAAGCATCGGCTCAAGCGCGCGCTCGACCTTGAGACGCATGAGCGGGACACGCCTCTGAAGTTCGACGCCGCCCTCGAGGACCATGCGCGAATGAGACATCCGGCCATTGCGGAAGGCCGAGACGATCGCCGGAGAAATCACAGGAAAATCGAGGACACGGCGCTCTGCGATCAAACGCGCTCCGATCTTCGAACTGTTGAAGGCCGCAAACTCCTCCGCAGCTCCCCATACGAGGTTCCGCAAAACCCAGACGTGCTCCTGACCGACGACGTCGATCACATCCTGAAGATGGATGAAGCTGTCTTTGGTCTTGTCCATCGGCCAGATCACGAAAGTCTCGCGACCAACCTCGTTGGCGACGGCCTGCACGATGGGCACGTTCTCGATGAAGGTCTCGATCCCTCCACCCGGCGCCGAGATCAGGATCGAGCCTTCGATCGCGGGATCGTGAGCGAGTGCGCACAGCCGGCTGTACCCATACTCGTTCAGCAGCGGAATCACGTCGCAAGGCACTTCGCCGTTCAATGCCTTGTAGACATCCTGATGATCGTCGTCGGCCTCGGCGACGTAGAGCGGGTGTCCGCGCACCTGCATCAGATGAGCGAGGGTTGCGATGACTTCGGTCTTGCCGACCCCGCCATTGCCGTTCTTCCCGAAGATGATTGGTCCCTTGGTCGACTTCTCGGTGCTGGCCATGTCATTGCTCCTTGCTATTCGGGGTCGGGCTTGACCCGGGTGGTGGACTGAGGATGGCTTCCCGGCGGCTTAGGCAGGCCGGCGATGTGGGAAGGGTTGGGCTTGGCAGGCGCGTGGGGCGATGCGCCGACCTGTCCGACGCGGGCGCCCCGAATGGGCTGCTGCGCTTCGTCATCAGGCCAAGGGGGCAAGTGCCCCATGTTCACCATGGTGGTGTAGGTCTTCACCGTGTTCGGCGGGATCTTTCGGCCGCACCAGCGCTCGAGCGCTTCCGCCGCCTTCTTCCACGACCGTTCGGCTTTGCTGACTGCGAGAATCTGAGGGTGAAAAGCACGCACGGCGTCGCGGTGGTTGCGGATGCTGCTCTCGCGCTTCTGCGCCGCCTCTGCAGCTTCCTTGCTGGCGACCCGGCGCGCAGCTTTGAGATCGATCTCGTCCGTCATTTCACGTTCTCCACGATTTATTCTCGTCGGACCGGCCGGGTTCGTCTAGATTTATAAAAAGTATATTTTTGCTGTTCCCGAGTATTTACATTTGCTATCTGGATACATCTAAGTTCTATACGCTGCATATCCGGATATATTTTGGCGACGAACCAAGATAATAGTAATATACATTGACCAAAACTCAGACTTTGATTTCATGAGAGGGCAAGTCCGGTCCCTGTTAACTGCGATGCAGCAACAGGGAATTCTTGCCAAATGGGCTCTGCCCCCTGTGGAACCCCCAACCCTGAGCCGGGTGCGCCCTTGGGCGCCGGCTTCGCCGAGATCGGAGATCGAGATGACCGCGAAGAACGAGAGGAACCGCTTCCCCCATCTGGTCGCGTTCCGGGTCGACGGGCCTACGCACACCATGCTGAGCACCCTCGCCGAGACTGACGGCACGCCAGTCGGGGTTTGGGTCCGTACCCTGGTGCTCAAGGCGGTGGACTCGAAAATGAAGGCGCCGAGGATCCGTCGCGCAGCAGCGAATGCTGTGCAACTGGACGCGATCCTCAACGAGTTGCGGACGCAGGGTCGCAACATCAACCAGATCGCAAGGGGTGTGAATACCACCGGCTCGTCGGCGCAGATCCAGGCGGACACAGCGACGATGGGGGCAGCGCTGGAGGCGCTCATGGCGCGCATCCTGGACCTGCTCCGCATCGACGAAGATGCGTAATGTATATCGAAACGATACCGCGTCAGCTGGGTGGCCTCGGCCGGCATCTGATGGACACCGGCCGAGGCTCGAACGAGTTTGTTATCGTGCGGTCGGATCTTAGCCGTGATGTGCCATCCGACGTTCCCCTGGCACTGCGGCTCCTGGCTGCACCCGCCCGTCGTATCCGGCGCATGACGAACGATGTCGTGCACGTCGTCATCTCGCCGGAGCGAATGCTTACCGCCGACGAACTCGCCCATATCTTGCGGACGTTCGAAGCGGAGTACAAAATCCCCGCGAACAACGCTCGTCTGGTCGTTGAACACCACAAGGGCGAGCGAGCGTGGCACTACCACGTCGTGTATTCGATGGCCGCGGACGGCACAGGGAAGGCATTGCGCTTTCCCCGCTCCGGCGACCGCGACGAGATGCTCGCCCGCCGGTTCGAGATCGAGCTTGGTGAGGCGCTCCAGCCCAGCACCCGAGTCGAGAGGACCGTGGAGCTGCTGCGCGAGCGTAAGCTCGACGATCTTGCTGACATCGCCGCGCACGGCCCCGTCGCCAAGAAGGGGCTGCGTCGGTCCAAAGCCGAGATGCGACAGGATGCCCGACTCGGAGTTGATAGCCGCCTGCTCGACAAACGCCTTCAGCATGCTTGGCGCCAAACCGATGGTGATATCCTTCGCCTGCGCGGCGAGCTCGAGACCATGGGGTTTCGTCTCGCAGCCGGTGATAAGCGTATTGCCGGCGTACCAATCGTTATGCTGGTCGATACCGAGAGGGTGAAAGACGGGAGCTTGACGCGGCACCTGAACCGCCTGGCGCTCTACGGCGACGGGCCTAAATTTCGGGAGGTGGCAATCGGCGCTACCTTCGGCGATCTTCCTCCGCTCGCAAATACGAAAGCTGCCCTGCGGAAGGAGGCTCCCCAGCGCAGCACTTCCGCCGTGCTGGGCGAGTTCGACCATCTCATTGCCGAGATGGAGCTCGACGGCGAACGCGAAGAAGCACAGAAGGCTCGCAAACGACGGGCACGCGTCGCAGCCGGGCTTTCGGCCCAGGAAAAGGTCGATCTGCGAATGATCCAGAGGCGGGCTCGGGATCCTTACCGGCTTCGGGATCTCATACGCCGAATCCGCGTCAGACGTGCTTTCCTCGCAGCCTCGCTGTTCGGAAGTCCCGATATGCGAAAGGCTGCCTTCTACCTTGTCGCAATCGGCGTTCTTGCCACCGGTGCGGGCTTGATGGCCGCCCTCGCCGCAGCTGGCTTCGCGGTGGCTGCTATTCCAACGTTCACGAGCGCCAAGAACATGCAGACCGCTGCTAATCGGGCGGCCATCGCAGAGCGGAACGATATGGCCGAAGATGTCCGGAGAGAGACGCAGCGCTTCTTCCGGGAGCGTGCCGTGGCCAGACGGCTGGCAGAGCAGCGGGAAAACGAGCGCAGGGCTCGGCAGCGAGCCGAACAGGCCCGTCAGCAACGCGCTGCGCAGGCTGACCTGCTGCGTCGGCAACAGCACCTGCAGCGGCTGCGCCAGCTCGCTCAGCAGGAAGCCCAGGCTCGACGGCGTGCAGTCCAAAGCAGACCCGGCCCAGCCCTCCCCGGCCAAGATGGGGTCGGTGCCAGTCAGGTCCGGCGCAGGCCTACCCCGGTCCGACAGAGACCGCGCGGCCGTGACATCGAGCAATAGGCGGCCGTCGATCGCCTTCGCATCTTGCCCCTCGCCCTTATCGGGCGCATGTTCGATTTGTGCCAGCCAGGACATCCGGATCGCATCCGTTGTTTATCTGGCTGGTATCTCGCCGATTATTTCGGGCTATCGGCTTCGTGCACCGATTACGCCCGTGCAAATTTTCCGGGAACCCCTCGTGTAACAGCGCTGCTCTTGGCGCCCCAGGTAGGCGCGTAACATGCGCTTAGCCATGGCCTTAACTCCGTGCGACTAACTCGGCCAAGTGCCGACTTAACAGGCGACGGTCCGTCCTTTCCGGCCTTTAGTTCAGAGTGAGCCGAACCGATCACGGAAAGCCTTCGCATGGTCGGCCTATGGAAAAGCGTCTCGGATACCGACTTCACAAATCAGCAGCCAAGGCCATCAACGAGGTCAGGATGCGTCTCGTGACCGCCGAGGGGCAAGGCTACCCTGAGGCTGACGTCCTTCTGGCGATGGTCGACTACAACGCCGCAGTCGAAAGCGCGCCTGAGAGCGTGCCCTACGCCTACAAGCTCAGCGAGAAAAAGCTCAACAAGCTGTGGGCGGAATACAAGGTCGATCGCGAAGCCGCACGTCAAGAAGGCTAGCCGGGGGCATATGAAGCACGTTGATCTATTCAACGACTTTCTCAAGGAAGTTGTAAATCTCAACACCACTCGGATAGGAGACCTTGAGCGCACGACTGAGGCCATCAAGAAGGCCATTCGGGAATCTGATTGGGAGCCGACGATCTCCAGCTGGATGCCTCAGGGCTCCTGGGCGCACAAAACGATCATCAGGCCTGTTGATGCGGGAGAATTCGACGCCGACCTGCTGGTCTTCGTATATCCAGTCGATGGCTGGAGCGCTGCGAAATACATCGACGAGCTGTATAATGTCCTAAAGGCCAATGGCGTCTACGCCAACAAAGTTCGCAGGTGGTCACATTGCGTGACCATCACCTACGCGTCGGAGCAAAAGGTCGACGTGGCGCCGTGCATCATCAACCGGGGTGGGTATCAGCGGCTCGAGGTGTGCAACCGCGACAGCGATAAATTCGAGCTGACAGAGCCCCGGCAATACACGGACTGGATTATCGAGCGAAACGGCTACACCGGCGGCAACAGTTTCCGGAAGGCGACCCGCCTCATCAAGTACCTGCGGGACATCAAGACGACGTTCACCTGCTCATCGGTGCTGCTGACAACTATCCTGGGCCAGCGGATCAGCGCATTCGACCAGCACGGCAGCGAGTTTGCCGACACCCCGACAGCGTTGAAGACGCTTTTCAGCCGCATGGACGACTGGGCACAGGCAAATTCCAGCAAACCCGTGGTCAGCAACCCATTTCTTAACACGGAGAACTTCGCCGACAACTGGACCGACGATCAGTACGCCAATTTCCGCGACGTCATTAACCGCTACCGAGGCTGGATCGACGACGCCTATGCCGAGACTTCACGGAACGCCAGCATCGCTAAATGGCGGCGCGTTTTTGGCGAGGACTTTGCCAGCGACGTCGTGATCGAGACGGCTAAGTCCGTTAGCTCCACGGCGCTTGTGCATATCCGAGAGACTGCAGTGGCTGCCGTGCAGTTCGCCGGCGACCTGGTGATGGCAGTGAAGCAGTTTGGGTCGCGCGCGCTACCGCCCGAATTCAACCGCATGCCGCATATGAAGCAGCCCCGGTGGAAGGCTGCTTCAAACTCGGTCGCTGTGCAGGTCAGGGCGGAACTCTATCGATCGAAGGGGTTCAATAGGGTCGGACTGATACAGTCGCTCGATCCGGTAGGCGCGGGCAACTGGATCCAGTTCAAAGCGGTCACCTCGATGGGGCTCCCGTTCCCCGCCAATGAGTTTCGGGTCAAATGGCGGATCACCAATACCGACCAAGCGGCCTACTCCGCTCGCGCTTTGCGGGGTGATTTCTATGATTCAGATACCGCGAGCGTCCGGTGGGAGCAACTGCAGTACCGAGGCGTGCACCTCGCTGAAGCCTTCGTCATCCGAAAGCGCGACAAAGCCTTGGTTGGGCAGAGCGCGCCGTTTCGTGTCGTGATCGACGCGTAGGTTGGTCACTGCGCCAGCCTCAAACTTGCAGCCGTGTCGCAAAGTTAAGCAACCCAGAACCAGACCTTCTAAGCGTCGGGAATGGGCCGATAAAACCGCCCTTCCCGCTCCCGTTCGGAGTGCGCCACTTCCGGACATTGAGCTCCCGCCTGCAAGCGGACATTCACTGGAAATCCGTAACCGCTCCGCTGGGCTAGCAGCCCCGTTGCCGACCAAAGAAGCAGTGCTTCTCGATTGCGATCCGGGCGTCCGATGACATAGCATCCCGGTGGGGGAGAGATGACCGAAAACGAATATCTTCAGAACATTCTAGCGCGCGAGCGCGTCGACATCAGTTCCACATCTCCGCTGCGCGGCTGTGCTGGAGTCGTCTTACCGCACCTGCGAGCATGGGCCGGAGATCATATCCGCGAAGTCACCCCAAGCGGCTCATTTGCCAAGGGCACGGCCGTGAAGAGCGGTACGGATATCGATCTGTTTATTTCGCTGTCGCACACGCTGACTGCGACACTTGAGAATATCTACACGACGCTATTCAACCGGATGAACCAAGCAGGCTTCAAGGCGCGCAGGCAGAATGTTTCGATCGGCGTCACAATAGGCGGCCACGACGTCGATCTGGTGCCGGCTCGCCGGCAGGATGGCCAGAGCCAGGACCACAGCCTGTATCGGAACCGGAAAGGCGGTTGGACCAAGACTAACATTGCTACCCACATCAACTTGGTGGGCAACTCGGGCAGGACGAATGAAATCCGAATTCTGAAGCTCTGGCGGAACCAAAAAGGCTTGGATATCCCGTCGTTCTATCTTGAGCTGCTGGCGATCGATGCGCTGTACGGTAAGAGGGCCGGCGATGTCGGCCGCAACGTGATGGCGGCGCTGGCCTATATCCGAGACAACATCGGCGCGGCGCGCATTGTTGATCCGGCCAACACGAACAACATCATCTCCGACGATCTGAGTGCGGCTGAAAAAGCAACAATCGCCAAGGCGGCTGGAGCTGCGGCGCAGGCTGCGACTTGGGGAGAGATCGTCCGGTGAGCTGGTCCCTTTCAGACCTCCTGGCGGGTCTTCACGACGAAATTCAAGGCAAGCTGGCTGCGGCACGTCAACTGCTGGGCCATTCTGTAGATAAGGGCGATGCCAGCGAAGGAGCCTGGCTAGAGCTGCTGAGCACCTATCTGCCGGCGCGCTACAAGGCCGATAAGGCGCATGTGGTCGATAGCGAGGGAAATTTTAGCCATCAAATGGATGTGGTGGTCTATGACCGTCAGTACTCGCCGTTCATCTTCGTCATGAAGGGCACTAAGGTGATTCCGGCCGAGAGCGTCTACGCGGCCTTTGAGGCCAAGCAATCGCTCAATGCTGATCAGGTCGCCTACGCCCATAAGAAGATCGCCAGCGTGCGGGCGCTGCACCGCACGAGCCTGCCGGTTCCCCATGTCGGCGGGATAGCGGCGCCAAAGCCGCTCCATCATATCCTAGGCGGGCTCCTGACGCTTGAGAGTGACTGGAAGCCGGCAATGGGCGACGCACTGCGGGATGCCCTGGCAAGGGCCGCCGCAACCGAGCAGATCGACCTTGGTTGCGTCGCGGCGCATGGCCACTACAGCCGAGACGCGGATGGCGTCTATACGCTCACTTCGGAGGGCAAGCCGGCAACAGCGTTCCTGTTCGAGCTGATCGCACGGCTGCAGGCGCTGGCCACGGTGCCGATGGTTGATATCAGAGCTTACAGCCGCTGGCTGAACTCTGATCAACAGAAAAGCTAGGGCTCATCCGCAGAGACAGCGGGTCGCATTTGCTATCCGCCGATATCGTTGAAAAAGTCGGCCATCTGAGCGCAGCGGCGGCGTGGCGGATTTGGCCGATCGAGGCTCGGCCTCTCAAACTGGCCTGATCTGAGGTCCGTTCGGCAGGAGCTTCGCGAGCTTCCTGAGGTTTTGGGCTGCTGCGGCGAGGTGGAACTCGTCTCTGGCGCCGTTGGGTCCGCGTAGGCGCAGCCGGTCGAGCCTCAGGATGCGCTTGAGATGGGCAAAGAGCATCTCGACCTTCTTCGTAAGCGGTGTTCTCAGGCCACGGCCTTGAGCGGCTGAGGCGCATAGGCCCATGGCAGCAGGTTGTCGATCTGGCTCTGGGGATGGCCGGCAACGATACGGGTGATGACGTCGACGAGGTAGGCTTGCGGATCGACGCCGTTGAGTTTG
>NZ_JBFTKQ010000026.1:0-50235 GCF_056396025.1 Allobosea sp. 05T438 | reverse complement strand
GCCGGGACAGGCTGCGGATAGCCTGACTGCCCCACCGCCTCGCGGCTGGTGCGGAAGGTCGCGACCAGCTCGTTGAGCTGGCCGATCCGGCCGGAAAGCGCATTGGCGGAAGCGGCGCTCTGTTCGGCCAGCGCCGCGTTCTGCTGGGTCATCTCGTCGAGATGCGCCACCGCCTGGCTCATCTCGTCGATACCGTTGGCCTGCTCGCCCGACGCCGCCGAGATGTCGGCGATGGTCGCCGCCACCTTCTGCGAGGCTTCGAGGATGCGGCTGAGCTGGTCGCCGGCCTGGCGCACCAGCTTTACGCCCGCGCCGACCTCGACATTGGAGGAGGAGATCAGCCCGGAGATGTCCTTGGCCGCCTCGCCCGAGCGCTGCGCCAGGGTGCGCACCTCGGAGGCGACGACGGCGAAGCCCTTTCCGGCCTCGCCGGCGCGGGCCGCCTCGACCGCGGCGTTGAGCGCCAGCAGGTTGGTCTGGAAGGCGATGTCGTCGATGACGCGGATGATGTCGGAGATCTTCTGCGAGGCGCTCTCGATACGGGCCATGGCCTCGACCGCCTGGCCGGCGATGGCGCCGCCGTTCTCGGCGGCCTGCATGGCGTCGTCGGCGATGCGGGCGGCATCCTTCGAGGCCTGGGCCGAGGCCTTGACCGAAGCCGCGAGCTCCTCGGTGGTGGCGGCGGTCTCCTCGAGCGAGGAGGCCTGCTCCTCGGTGCGCTTGGAGAGATCGTCGGAACCCATATGGATCTCGCGCGCGGCGAGACCGACATCGGCCGAGGTGGTCTGGATCGTCGCCACCGTGGCCGAGAGGCGGTCGACCGTCTCGTTGATCGCGCCCTTCAGATCGGCGAAGCGCCCGCGATAGGCCGTCTCGACCCGGTTGGTCAGGTCGCCACCCGCGATCGCCGACAGCGTCTGCGCAAACTCCGTCGTTGCAGAATCAACCACCACGTTGATCTCGTTGATGCCGGCCACCAGCCGCTGCATCTGCTCGTCGGCGTCATCGATCTGCAACCGGGCGGAGAAATCGCCTGCCGCTGCCGCCGCGACAACCTCGCCGACATCCGACACCACCGCTTCCATCGACTGCGCCCGCGCCAGGCGAGCCGCCGCCGCGGCGCGTTCCTGCTCCTGCAGCAGCGCGACCTGCTCGGTGCTCTCGCGCAGCACCGAGACCGCGCGCGCCATGGCGCCGATCTCGTCCGGACGATCGGCATGAGGCACGTCGATGCGGGTATCGCCGGCCGTGAGCTTCTCCATCACCTCGCTGAGATCGAGGATCGGGCGCGTGATCGAACGCTGCGCGAAGACGAGGGCCACCCCAACGGACATCAGCAGGGTTGCGAGCAGGACGAGCGGCATGAGCCACTGGACCTGACGGGTAAAGGCCGTCGCCTCGTCGCCGACGAGGGCGCCAGCCTTCTCGACGCGTTGGCTGAAGCCGATCAGCAGGTCGTTGAGGGCTTTCCGGTTGGCGCGATTGGCCTCGTTATTTCCCTGGACACTGGCCGCCTCCGGCGAAACCTGGCGTCCGAGCCGGGCTGTTTCAACGCGGAAGGCAATGAATTCCTCGACGGATTTGGTGATCTGCGCGATCGTCTCCCGCTCTTCGGCCGACGCGACCGTCTGCAGCTCGGCCACGAATTTGCGCAGCGTCGGAATGCGATCGTCGATCCCCTTGGCGTAAGCTTCGGCTTCCTGCGGCGTCTTGGCCATGTAGATGCCGCGCGACTCCATCACCACGGCCGTGACGACGCCGTTGATCCGCTGCGTCAGCAGCGCGACGTTACCCTGGGTTTGAGAACGCGTATTCAGGTCATCCGCCTTTTGCAGACCGTAGATACTGATGATCGCGGAAATAATGGCTCCGCCCGCGACGATGGCGAGCATGGCGAGAATCTTCAGGCGGATGGATTTCATGACAACGGTCCCAAGGCGACCTCCTGAACGAGGCGGTCGTTTCCACAAGGCGACCATTCGTCGTTAACAATAAAAAACTGCTTAAAAATTGATCGATTCAATCGCCCTGATTTTGGGCTCGTTCACGCTCGAAATGTCTTCGACGTGTCGAAGAGTTTTCCTCCGGCAGCGAAGTCAACAGTCGGCATCGAAGCAGTTTACACTTGAACTATTCGATGGCTCATGGGCCGGATTCCGGTGATCTGTCACGGGTGGCGCCCGCCGTGATCCGGCGCCAAAACCCTGCTTTGCAGGGACGGCGCGCGCGTGCCCCCTTGATAGAGCGGGCTCGCCTGAACATGTTGGCGTCTTCCGCAGTCCAGTTCCGGTTCACGATTGCCATGTCCGAACACAGCAATGTCCCTGTGATGCACGCCACCACCATCCTGATGGTGCGCAAGGCCGGGCGGGTCGTCATCGGCGGCGACGGGCAGGTCTCGCTCGGCCAGACGATCATGAAGGGCAATGCGAAGAAGGTTCGCCGCCTTGCCAAGGGGCAGGTGATTGCCGGCTTCGCCGGGGCGACGGCCGATGCCTTCACCCTGTTCGAGCGGCTCGAGAGCAAGCTCGAGCAATATCCCACGCAATTGCTGCGCGCCTGCGTCGAGCTCGCCAAGGACTGGCGCACGGATCGCTATCTGCGTCGGCTCGAGGCGATGCTGCTCGTCGCCGACAAGGAGGTTTCGCTGCTGATCTCCGGCACCGGCGACGTGCTGGAGCCGGAGGCGGGCGAGCACGGCGCGGTGATGGCCATCGGCTCCGGCGGCAACTATGCCCTGTCGGCAGCGCGCGCTCTGATCGATATCGAGCCCGATGCCGAGACGATCGTGCGCAAGGCGATGAAGATCGCCGGCGACATCTGCGTCTACACCAACCACAGCCTCGTCATCGAGACGCTGGAGGCGGCGTGATCGCCGTAGCCAAGGCGCTTCCCAAGGCATTTCACCCGGATATCGTACCGTAATGACCAGCTTTTCCCCCCGCGAGATCGTCTCCGAGCTCGACCGTTTCATCGTCGGCCAGAAGGACGCCAAGCGCGCCGTTGCGGTCGCGCTGCGTAACCGCTGGCGCCGGCAGCAGCTCGAAGGGCCGCTGCGCGAGGAGGTCTCGCCGAAGAACATCCTGATGATCGGGCCGACCGGCTGCGGCAAGACCGAGATCGCGCGCCGCTTGGCCAAGCTCGCCAACGCGCCCTTCATCAAGGTCGAGGCGACCAAGTTCACCGAGGTCGGCTATGTCGGCCGCGACGTTGAATCGATCGTGCGCGACCTCGTCGAGATTGCTATCGCGCTGGTGCGCGAGAGCCGCCGCAAGGACGTCCAGGCCAAGGCTCACCTCGCCGCCGAGGAACGCGTGCTCGACGCTTTGGTCGGCGCGAATTCCAGCCAGGCGACGCGTGATTCCTTCCGCCGCAAGCTGCGCGACAACGAGCTCGACGGGAAGGAGATCGAGGTCGAGGTGGCGGCGGGCGCCGGCGCGGCCACGCCGATGTTCGAGCTTCCCGGCATGCCGGGCGCTTCGATCGGCGCGATCAACCTCTCCGACATGTTCGGCAAGGCTTTCGGCCAGAAGGGCAAGCCGAAGCGCATGCTGGTCAAGGACGCCTACCAGCCGCTGCTGGCCGAGGAGAGCGACAAGCTGATCGACCAGGAGGCGATCGTGCAGGCCGCGATCCGCGAGGTCGAGGAGAACGGCATCGTCTTCCTCGACGAAATCGACAAGATCTGCGCTCGCGAGGGCAAGGGCGGCGCCGATGTCTCGCGCGAGGGCGTGCAGCGCGACCTGCTGCCGCTGATCGAGGGCACGACCGTCGCCACCAAGCACGGCGCGGTCAAGAGCGACCACATCCTCTTCATCGCCTCGGGTGCGTTCCACGTCTCCCGCCCCTCCGATCTTCTGCCGGAGCTGCAGGGCCGTCTGCCGATCCGCGTCGAGCTCAACCCGCTCGACATCGACGATTTCAAGCGCATCCTCACCGAGACCGAGGCGAGCCTGATCAAGCAGTCGGTCGCGCTGATGGCGACCGAGGAGGTCAGCGTCGAATTCAAGCCCGACGCGATCGATGCCATCGCCCGCATCGCCGTCGACGTGAACTCCACGGTCGAGAACATCGGCGCCCGCCGGCTCCAGACCGTGATCGAGCGCATCCTCGACGACATCTCCTTCACCGCGCCGGACCGCTCGGGCGAGACCGTGATCATCGACGCGGCCTATGTCGAGGCCCGCATCGGGGATCTTGCCAAGAACGCCGATCTGAGCCGGTTCATCCTCTGATGGACGAGCCGGCCGCGTCCGCGCCGGAAGCCTCCTCCCGGCTCGCCCGCGATTCGGCCGTTGTCGGAGCCGCCACGGTCGCCTCGCGCCTGCTCGGTTTCGCGCGTGACGTGCTGATCGCGCGCCTGCTCGGCGGCGGGCCGGCCGCCGACGCCTTCCTCGCGGCGCTGCGCCTGCCCAATCTCGTGCGGCGCGTGCTCGGCGAGGGCGGGTTGAACGCGCCCTTCGTGCCGCTCTACCTGGCCGTCAAGGCGGACAGGGGTGAGAAAGCTGCGCGGCGATTCGCCGGTGAGGCGGCTGGCCAACTCGGCCTGCTGCTGCTCGTGCTCGTCGCGTTCGGCGAGCTCTTCGCGCCCTGGCTCGTGCTCGGCCTTGCCGGCGGCTTCGCCGATGAGCCCGAAACGCTCGCAATGGCCGCCTCCTATACGCGGCTGATGCTGCCTTTCCTGCTGCTGACGACGCTTGCGGCGCTGCTTGCGGCGCTGCTCAACGCCGAGCGCCGCTTTGCGGTCGCAGCCCTCGCGCCGGCGCTGATGAATGCGATCCTGCTCGGCGTCCTGCTCGCCCTGCATGTGATGGGTGCAGGGCCGGAGGACGGGGCGCGCTGGCTCGCGCTCTGCGTCAGTCTGACCGGGCTCGCCCACCTGGCCATGATCCTGGCGAGCCTGCGCGGCTCCGGCCTGCCGCGTCCAAGCCTGCGCTGGTCGCCGGAGATGACCCGGCTGATCCGCACCGGCGGCGCGACGCTGCTGGCGGCCTCTGCGGCCCAGCTCGTTCTGCTGGTCGCGACGCAGATCGCTTCGTCCGAGCCGGGCGCGGTGGCGGCGCTCTACTATGCCGACCGCGTCTTCCAGCTCCCGCTCGGCTTCGTCGGCGTGGCGATGGGCACGGTCGTGCTCTCCGACATGGCGCTTGCGGCGACCCGAGGCGGGCCGGATGCCATGCTCGGACAGTCGCTGGCGCTCGGCCTCGCGCTCGCTTTGCCCGCGGCGACCGCGCTCGTCGCGCTGGCCGAGCCGATCGTTTCGGTGCTGTTCGAGTACGGGCGCTTCGATGTCGGCGATCGCGAACGCACAGCTGCGGCGCTCGCCGCTTTCGGCTGCGGCCTGCCCTTCGCCGTCGTGGCGAAGGTCTTCGGCCAGGTCTATTTCGCGCGCAGCCGGCCGCGGCTGCCGCTGATCTCGGGCGGCCTGGCGGTACTCGTCGCGCTGCTTGCCGGGCTTCTGCTGCCGGGCGGTCGCGATGCGGCGCAGATGGCGGCCCTGGCGGCGACGCTCGCCTTTGCCGTTCAGGCGCTCATGCTTGGTATCGCCCTGCTGCGCGACGGCATCTGGCGGCCGAGCCTCGGCAATCTACGCCCCATCGCCGCAAGCCTCGCCGCCAGCGCGCTCATGCTCGCCGTGCTGGCCCTCCTGCTGGGCCTGCTGGCGGAGCCGCTGATGACGGAGCAGCCGGCATTCCGCCGCATCGGCGCGCTCGGCCTGCTCTGCCTCGCAGGCCTTGTCAGCTACGGCACAGCGGGCTGGGTGCTCGGCGCCTTCGGCGCTCTCCCCTTGCGCAAGCGGCGGGCTTGAGCCAGAAGCGCCGCTTCCCTCCTCCATCGTGACGACGGAGTGCCCCATGTCGGGTTTTCATCAGCGCGTTTTCTCAGGCATGCAGCCGACCTCGACGCTGCATCTCGGCAATTATTTGGGCGCACTGACCAATTGGGTGGCGATGCAGAAGACGCATGAATGCGTGTTTTGCGTCGTCGACATGCATGCGATTACGATGTGGCAGGATCCGGCCGACCTGAAGCGCGCCATCCGCGAGGTCACCGCCGCCTATATCGCGGCCGGCATCGATCCGCAGAAGAGCATCATCTTCAACCAGAGCCAGGTCTCGGCCCATGCCGAACTCGCCTGGATCTGCAACTGCGTCGCGCGGCTGGGCTGGATGAACCGCATGACCCAGTTCAAGGAGAAGGCCGGCAAGGATCGCGAGAATGCCTCGCTCGGCCTCTATGCCTATCCGAGCCTGATGGCGGCGGACATCCTGCTCTACAAGGCGACGCATGTGCCGGTTGGCGAGGACCAGAAGCAGCATCTGGAGCTTACCCGCGACATCGCCCAGAAGTTCAACAACGACTTCGCTCCGCAGATCGCCGAGCTGGGTCTGGGCACGGGCGAACTCGGCTTCTTCCCGCTGCCGGAGCCGATGATCCTGGGGCCGGCCCAGCGCGTCATGAGCCTGCGCGACGGCACCAAGAAGATGTCGAAATCGGATGCCTCCGACTATTCGCGCATCAACCTGACGGACGATGCCGACGCCATCGCCCAGAAGATCCGCAAGGCCAAGACCGACCCGGAGGCGCTGCCCTCCGAGGCGAAGGGGCTCGAGGGGCGGCCCGAGGCCGAGAACCTCGTCGGCATCTATGCCGGCCTCTCGGGCATGGCGAAGGGCGATGTGCTGAAGGAGTTCGGCGGCGGCCAGTTCTCGGGCTTCAAGGCGGCTCTGGTCGACCTCGCGGTCGAGAAGCTCGCGCCCATCGCCGTGGAGATGCGCCGCCTGCTGGCCGAGCCGAAGCATATCGACACGATCCTCGGGGAAGGTGCGGCCCGGGCCGATGCCATCGCCGCGCCGATCATGCGCGAGGTCAAGGACATCGTCGGCTTCGTGCGCAGCTGACAAGGCACTTGGGGCGACGGGCTTGCGCCGGGGTGCCGGCGCAGGCCACCATGCTCGTCCCTCAAGCGGCGGCAGGACAGTTTCATGGTCAAGAAACGACGGTCCTATGAGACGGGCCATCGGCCGAAGTTTCTCGCGGTGGTCGACGATACCGAGGAATGCGCCAAGGCGATTCGCTTCGCCGCACGCCGCTGCGCCCGCCTCGGTGCGGCGATCGTGCTGCTCGCCGTGGCTCCGCCGCCCGAGCACGAGACCTGGCTCGGCGTCGGCGACGTGATGCGGGCGGAAGCCGAGGCCGAGGCCGAGAAGCGGCTCGACGCGGCTGCTGTGGCGGTACGGACGCTCGCAGGCCTCGAGCCGGAGCGCGTCGTGCGTATCGGCGACAAGGCCGGAGAGCTGGTCAAGCTGATCGAGGAGGACGAGGACATCTCGCTCCTGGTGCTCGCCGCTGGCACCGGGCGTGACGGCCCGGGCCCGCTGGTCAGCGCGCTCGCCGGCAAATCCTCGGCGAGCTTCCCGGTTCCCGTCGCCATCGTGCCGGGGCATCTGGAGGACGAGGAAATCGACGCGCTCGCCTGACCGTCCTAGTGAGCGCAGCGAAGCAATCCAGGGGGCTGCGTGAGACGTTCAACCCAGTCCTCCTGGATTGCGTCGTCGCTTTGCTCCTCGCAATGACGGCGCCCTTCGTGCTGGAATGATTCCAGTGACGCGCTTATATCGAGACCAGGAACGGCGACCTTGAACCGCCGGTACCGGAGGTATCAATGTTCATCCAGACCGAAGCGACGCCGAATCCGGCGACCTTGAAGTTTCTGCCCGGCCGCATCGTCATGGGCAGCGGCACGCTCGACCTGCGTGACGGCGATGACGCCGCCCGCTCGCCGCTGGCCCAGCGCCTGTTCGGTGTTTCCGGCGTTTCCGGCGTCTTCCTCGGCTCGGACTTCATCACCGTCACCAAGTCGGAAGGCGAGTGGCCGCATCTGAAGCCGGCGATCCTCGGCGCGATCATGGAGCACTTCATGTCCGGCGCTCCGGTGCTGGCCGAGAATTCCGCCGCCGATCTCGACGAGGAAGGTGAGTTCTTCGCTCCGGAAGATGCCGAGACGGTCGATACGATCAAGGATCTGCTCGAAACCCGCATCCGCCCGGCGGTGGCCGGCGACGGCGGCGACATCACCTTCCGCGGTTATCGCGACGGCACGGTGTATCTCGTCATGAAGGGCGCCTGCTCGGGCTGCCCTTCCTCCACTGCGACGCTCAAGCATGGCATTCAGAACCTGCTGCGCCATTTCCTGCCGGAAGTGCGCGAGGTCGAGGCGGTTTGAGTTGGCCAAGGGATGAGCGCGTGACCGGCCGGGCTTTCGCGGAATGAAGATCTGATGCGCATTCTCGCGATCGATACGGCGTTGGGGGCCTGCTCGGCCTGTGTCCTGGAGGCCGGTGAGACCGAGCCGCTGGCGCACGAACAGCTCGCTATGGACCGCGGCCATGCGGAGGCGCTGATGCCGCTGGTCGAGCGGGTGATGAAGGCCGTCGACGGCGACTTTTCCTCGCTGGGCCGCGTCGCGGTCACCGTCGGTCCCGGCAGCTATACCGGGCTGCGGGTCGGGGTCAGCGCGGCCCGCGCCATCGCTTTCGCGGCCGGCATCCCGGCCGTCGGTGTCACCACAGTCGCCGCCTGCGCCGCCCCGCTGATCGGCCGCGAATCCGGCCGCGTCATCGCGGCTGCGCTCGATGCCAAGCACGGCCAGGTCTGGTTCCAGGCGCTGACCTCGGAAGGCAAGCCGCTCGTTTCGCTCCGGCAGGTCAGCTATCGCGACGCGGCACGTGCCATCGGCGCCGGCCCCGTCAGCCTCGTCGGCTCCTCGGCGCTGGCCGTCGCCAACGAGGCCTGGGCGATCGGTCTCGACGCGGTGGTCGTCGACGATACGAAGGCGCCGGACATTGCCTGGGTTGCGCGCCTCGGCCTGATCGCCGATCCGGAGACCGCGCCGCCGCGTCCGCTCTACCTGAAGGCGCCGGAGACGACGCCGCAGGACAAAGCCCGCCTGCCGCGCCGGTGAACGCCTCCTCCAAATGGTGGTTGCCGAAACATCAATCCGTGCGAACAAACGGCATGGATTGGCTGCGCAAGCTTCTGCACCCTGATTCGGCGCCTGCGCGTACGATGCGACTCGATGCCGGCTACGCCCGGCAGGTCGCGATTCTGCACCATCAGGGCGGCTTCGCGCGTGGCTGGGAGCCGGCCGAATGCGCCGCGCTGATCGCCGATGCCGGCGTCGCCGCCGATGGCGTCTTCGGCAGGAGCAGCGATCCGGCTGGCTTCGTGATGTCGCGCAAGGCGGCCGACGAGGCCGAGATTCTCAGCATCGTGGTCTCCCCCGCCAGCCGGCGCGACGGCCTCGGCCGCGCCCTGCTCTCGGCTCACCTTGCCAGGCTCGCGGAGGATGGCGTCGCGCACGTCTTCCTCGAGGTCGAGGAAGGCAATCTGGCCGCGGAGCGCCTCTATCGGCATTTCGGCTTCCGCGAGGTCGGCCGCCGCAAGGGGTATTACCCCAAGGCCGATGGCAGCCGCGCCACTGCGATCGCGATGCGCCTCGATCTCACGTGACTTTGCCGAATGATCACGCCATTGACGGCGTTCCGACCAGCGAGATGTTCTCCCTGCCGATGACCGGGCCCGTCCGCGCATGAAAGACCTCCGCGTCGGTGCGCTCTTTCGCCTTGCCCTGCTCATCGGCGGCACGTTCGGGCTCGTCCTGTTCCAGCTCGTCGTGATGCGGGTCGCGCCGAAATACCGCGGCGTCTTGCCGTTGCACTTCCATCGCCTGACCTGCCGGTGCCTGGGCGTGCGCCGCCGGGTCAGGGGGCTGCCGCCGCCGGCCGGGACAGGGGCGCTGATTGTCGCCAACCATGTCTCCTGGCTCGATATCGGTGTCCTCGGCGCCGAGCGTGAACTGGCCTTCGTGGCGAAGAGCGAGGTCGGCCAATGGCCCGTGGTCGGCTTCCTCGCCAATCTCCAGCGCACGGTCTATATCGACCGGCAACGTCGCGGTGCGACCGCAGGTGTTGCCGCCGCGATGGGCGCCCGCATCGCCGCCGGAGAGGAAGTTGTGCTCTTCGCCGAGGGCACGACCAGTGACGGCACGCGCATCCTGCCCTTCCGCTCCTCGCTGCTTGGCGCGGCGCATCAGGCCATGGGCGACATCGAGACGGATGTCACGGTCTACCCGCTGACCATCACCTATACAGGCTGGCAGGGGCTGCCGGGGGGGCGCATCGAGCGCGCTGCGCTTGCCTGGTACGGCGACACCGAGCTCTGGCCGCATCTGAAGCTGGTGCTGGAATGCGGGGCGATCGATGTCGAGCTGGTCTGGGGTGAACCGATCGTGATGGGCCGCGCGATGTCGCGCAAGGCTGCGACGCGACGGGCGGAGGATGCGGTACGCGCGGCGCGGAACGAGGCCGTCACGGGCCGGCCTGCCGTCTGAGACGGGTTGGCGCACGGCTTGCCTGTTGCGATGTCAGTGAAGCCGGGCCGTTTCCAAGGCGCCCGATCCGCAGTAAAGAAAACGTTTTGGAGACCCGATCCGCGACGATGAAGAAAGTCCATATCAAGTCCTTCGGCTGCCAGATGAACGTCTATGACGGGCAGCGCATGGCCGACATCCTGAGCCACCAGGGCTATGAGGAAACGGCAACGCCGGAGGGCGCGGATCTGATCCTGCTGAACACCTGCCATATCCGTGATCGCGCGGTGCAGAAGGTCTACTCCGAGCTCGGCAAGCTGCGCGACATCAAGAACGCCCAGGCGGCCGAGGGGCAGGAGACGAAGATCGTTGTCGCCGGCTGCGTCGCCCAGGCCGAGGGCGCCGAAATCCAGCATCGCCAGCCTGCCGTCGATCTCGTGGTCGGGCCGCAGGCCTATCACCGCCTGCCGGAATTGCTGGCCGAGGCAACGAGGAAGCGGGTCGTCGACACCGACCTGCCGATCGAGGACAAGTTCGGCTTCCTGCCGGCGCCGAAGCCGCAGATCATCCGCGCCCGCGGCGTTTCCGCCTTCGTCACGGTCCAGGAGGGTTGCGACAAGTTCTGCGCCTTCTGTGTCGTGCCCTATACCCGCGGCGCCGAGTTTTCGCGCCCCGTCGCCCAGGTTCTCGCCGAGGTCGAGCGCCTGGCCGAGGCCGGCGTGCGCGACGTCACGCTGATCGGCCAGAACGTCAACGCCTATCATGGCGAGGGACCGGATGCGGCGGTCTGGGGTCTGGCGCGGCTGATGCGCCGCGTTGCCGAGGTGCCAGGCATCGCCCGCATCCGCTACACGACGAGCCATCCGCGCGACATGGACGATGACCTCATCGTCGCCCATCGCGAACTGCCGCAGGCGATGCCCTTCCTGCATCTGCCGGTGCAGGCCGGATCGGACCGCATCCTCGCCGCGATGAACCGCAAGCACACCGGCGACGAGTATCGTCGCCTGATCGAACGCATCCGCCAGGCGCGTCCCGATATCGCGCTCTCGTCGGATTTCATCGTCGGTTTCCCCGGCGAGACCGACGCCGATTTCGAGGATACGATCCGTCTGGTCGACGAGATCGGCTTCGCCTCGAGCTATTCCTTCAAGTACTCGCCGCGCCCCGGCACGCCGGCGGCCGAGCTCGACGCACAGATTCCGCGCGCGGTCATGGATGAGCGCCTCTACTGGCTGCAGGAGCGCATCGAACATCACCGCCAGGCTTTCAACGCCGCGATGGTCGGGCGAACTGTGGATGTCTTGCTGGAGCGGGCCGGCCGCCATCCCGGTCAGCTTGCCGGGAAGTCACCGTATCTGCAGGCTGTGCAGATCGAGAGCGAGACGAATCAGATCGGCGACATCGTCCAGGTGACGATCGAGCGGGCGGGTTCCAATTCGCTCTTCGGCCGGCTGGCGGAAGCAGGGCGGACGGATGGAACGGGTGGAAAGGACATGGCCGCTTGAGCGCGCTGCGGTTCGTGCCCATCTCCTGCTGGAAGGCTCTCGCCTGTCATCAGGCTGAGATTGTTGCGTTCGGATATGCTGCGAGACGACCCGGCCGGGCGCTCCTGCCCGACGGGAACGGGCGCAAAAGCCCTCTCTACGGAGATGACGCATTTGGCACAGGCTGATTCGACGACGCAAAGACCCGACCGGACCCCGCGACGCGAGGTGTCGCCAGCCCGCCCCGAGGGCGCGGGCCGCGACGGGTTGCCGGCCACCGAGGTCGTGCTGTCCTTCGATGACAACCGCCTCGCCAGCCTTGTTTTCGGCCAGTACGACCAGAATCTCGCTCATCTTGAGCGCAGGCTCGGCGTCGTGGTCAATCCCAACGGCAACCACGCCACGGTGAAGGGGCCGCGCGAGACCGCCGAGCAGGCGGGCCGCGTCCTGAAGACGCTCTACGCCCGCGCCAAGGCCGGCGCCTCCGTCACCCTCGGCGAGGTCGATGGTGCCATCGAGGAGAGCAATATCCAGCGCTCGCTCTTCCCGGCGGCGGATGTCGGCAAGGCCTCCTTCGATGCCGTGGTCACCCGCAAGCGCGGACCGGTCAGGGCGCGCAACGCGGCGCAGGACGCCTATCTGCGCCAGCTCAAGCGTCACGAACTGGTGCTCGCGGAAGGCCCGGCAGGCACCGGCAAGACCTGGCTCGCGGTCGGTCACGCCGTCTCGCTGATCGAGCAGGGCGTGGTCGAGCGCATGATTCTGTCGCGCCCGGCGGTGGAGGCGGGCGAGCGGCTCGGCTTCCTGCCTGGCGACATGCGCGAGAAGGTCGACCCCTATCTCCGGCCGATCTATGACGCGCTCAACGATTTCATGGAGGCGCGCCACGTCGAGCGCGGTCTCCAGACCGGCATGATCGAAATCGCGCCGCTCGCCTTCATGCGCGGCCGTACCTTGAGCAACGCCGTCGTGCTGCTCGACGAGGCACAGAACGCCACCTCGATGCAGATGAAGATGTTCCTCACGCGCCTCGGCGAAGGCTCGCGCATGATCATCACCGGCGATCCCTCCCAGATCGACCTGCCGCCGGGCCAGCGCTCCGGGCTCGTCGAGGCTGTGAAGCTGCTCAAGGACGTCGACGGCGTCGGCTACGCCCGCTTCGAGGAGGGGGATGTCGTCAGGCATGAACTGGTGCGACGCATCGTCATGGCTTATGAGACGGCGTCGCGCCGTGAGCGCGAGGAACGGGAGGAGCGCTTGCGCAATCCCGATTCGCCCGCGGATTTCCACCGCGAGGGCGACAGCGAAGGGCTGAAGCGGATGTTGGCGCGGGAGCGGCCGCGATGAATGATCGACCTCGCGGGCGGCGCTCGGCGCCGCGACCCGAGACGATGTCACTCGATCTCGATCTGAGGGCTCAGTCGCGCCGGTGGCAGGCCGTGGGCAATCTCGCGAGCCTGCGGGCAGTGATCAGCGAGGCGCTGGCCGCGGGCCTTGCCGTGGCGCCGCGCAAGCCCATGGCGGGGGCCGAGCTCAGCCTGTTGCTGACCGACGACAAGCGCATCCGCACCGTCAACCGCGATTGGCGTGGCTTCGACAAGGCGACGAACGTGCTGTCCTTCCCGGCGGCCCCGCCGGAGCGCATTTCGGCCAGCCCGCTGCTCGGAGACATCGTTATCGCCTTCGAGACGGTGGAGGGCGAAGCCCGGGCGGAAGGCAAGGACATCGCCGACCATCTGCGCCATCTGGTCATTCATGGCCTGCTGCATCTGCTCGGCGAGGATCATGAGACCGACGACGAGGCGCGCCGCATGGAAGCCCTCGAAGTCGAGGCGCTCGCCAGCCTCGGCATTGCCGACCCCTATGCCGATGGCGAGCTCATCGCCGCGCCGGCCCCTTCCAGCATACAGTCCCCGCAGCCATGAGCGACGACAGTCGACAATCCCAGTCTGAAACCAATGGCCGCGGCTTCGGCCATTGGCTCGGCCAATTCCTCGAACGTCTCGGCCTGCGTGCCGGCGGCACGGCCCGCGAAGAGATCGTCGAGGCCCTCGCCGAAGCGAACGGCGAGCTCGCCGATATTTCCGCCCAGGAGCGTGCGATGCTCAGCAATGTGCTGAGCCTGCGCGAGCGCCGTGTGAGCGACGTCATGATCCCCCGCGCCGACATCGTCGCCGTGCCGGCGGACGCGACGCTGGACGAATTGCTCGCGCATTTCCGGACTGCCGGCCATTCGCGCCTGCCGGTCTTCGACGATACGCTCGACGATCCGCGCGGCATGGTCCACATCCGCGACTTTCTGGAATATATCGCGGAGAAGGCCCGCCCCGAAGGGGACGAGCCTTCCGAAGACGGAAGCAAGCTTGCCGTCCCGCATGACCTTGCCGCGGTCGACCTGACGCCACCGCTCTCGGCGACGAAGCTGTTGCGACCGGTGCTCTATGTTCCACCCTCGATGCCTGCGGTCGATCTTCTGGTCCGCATGCAGGCGACGCGCACCCACATCGCGCTCGTCATCGACGAATATGGCGGCACCGATGGACTGGTCTCGATCGAGGATCTGATCGAGATCATCGTCGGCGACATCGAGGACGAGCACGATCTCGAGGAGATCCCGATCGCGCCGACCGGCGAGGGCAGCTTCGCCGCGGATGCGCGCGCGACGCTGGAGGAACTCAAGCGTGCGACCGGCGTCGATCTCTCTCGGAACGAGGTGGCTGATGACATCGACACGCTGGGCGGTTTGATCGTGACCTTGGCCGGGCGTGTTCCGGCGCAGGGCGAGATCGTCGAAGGGCCGGAAGGGCTGACCTTCGAGATCCTCGATTCCGATCAGCGCCGCGTGAAGCGCCTGACGATCCATCGCCGCAGCCAGATGGCCCCCGAAGAAACGGCGATGGAGCCTGGCTGATGCGCGTAGCGGGGCTTGCGGAAGCCGTCATTCTCGCTTGGGGATGGCGCAAGCGGCTCATTGCGCTTTTCGCGGGAGCAAGCGGTGCGCTTGCCTTGCCGCCCCTCGATCTCTGGCCGCTCGTCATTGTCCCGATGACAGTGGCGGTCTGGCTCCTTGACGGTGCGGTTGGCACCACTGCCGTCGGCCGCTTCCGTGCAGCCTTCGCTGCTGGCTGGTGGTGGGGCTTCGGATTCTTCCTCGCCGGATTGTGGTGGCTCGGCGCCGCCTTCCTCGTCGAAGCCGACAAATTCGCCTGGGCGATGCCGTTGGGGGTCGTCGCGCTGCCGGCTTTTCTGGCGATCTTTCCGGCCCTGGCTTTTGGCGCCGCTCGCCTGTTCTGGCCCGAAGGAGCCCGGCGCATTCTCGTCCTGGCCGCAGCGCTGGCGATGAGCGAATGGCTTCGCGGCCACGTGCTGACCGGCTTTCCGTGGAACATCTACGGCATGATGCTGGCGGGGGAGATCCACCTCGCCCAGTTCGCTTCGCTCGCAGGCCTGTACGGCCTGACGCTGCTCGCTGTCGCCATTGGTGCAGCGCCGGCGGTGATCGGCACGGCCAAGACGCCGGCCGGTCGGTGGGCGGCTCCGCTGATCGCGCTGGCCGCTGTCGCGGCGCTGCTCGGTTTTGGCGTCTGGCGCATCCCGTCCGGTCCGTCGCCGGTCGTGGCGGGCGTGAAGCTCCGGCTCATGCAGCCCAACCTGGCGCAAGACGCCAAGTTCAACGGCCGCAACGGCGAAGCCATTCTCAACCAGTATCTCGCGCTGAGCGATCGGGCGACGAGCCCGACGACGCCCGGCCTGCAATCGGTCACGCATCTGATCTGGCCGGAATCCGCCTTCCCCTTCCTGCTGGGCCGCACGCCGGGTGCGCTGTCCCGCATCGCGGCCGCCCTGCCGCCCGACGTGACCCTGATCACGGGCGCCGCGAGGGCTGGCGAAATGCTGCCGGGAGAGGGCAGGCCGCCGATCTACAATGCGATTCAGGTCGTCAACGACGAGGGCATCATCGTCGCGAGCTACGACAAGCTCCATCTGGTCCCCTTCGGCGAGTATCTTCCGCCTTTTCTCGATGCGCTGATCCGCCGCGTCGGCCTTTCCGAATTCGTGTCCGTTCCCGGCGGTTTTGCGGCTGGGACGACCCGGGTGCCCCTTGCGGTCAAGGGACTTCCCGTAGCGGCTCCGCTGATCTGCTATGAGGCCGTTTTTCCGGGAGAGGTCGCTCCGCGCGGGCCCCGCGCAGGTTTTTTCCTGAACGTGACCAATGATGGCTGGTTCGGCCAGACCAGCGGCCCCTATCAGCACTTTGCCCAGGCGCGGCTGCGCAGCGTCGAGGAAGGCCTGCCGCTCGTCCGGGTCGCCAATACCGGTATCTCCGGGGTGGTCGATGCCTATGGCCGGGTCGTCGCGAGCCTGCCTCTGGGCGTGGAGGGCGTACTGGATGCCCCACTCCCGCGCAGCGGGCCGGTGACACCCTATTCCCGGGGTGGGGATGCCATTTTCGCCGGTATGCTGCTCGTTTTTTTGATGCTCTCTCGCTTCAAAAAAAGCTGATCATCCCATTTGGAACAAATTTTGCGAGAAAGAGTGGACCGTCCGTGACGGCTATAATACACCAACGTTTCCGCGCCGACCAGGATGGCGGCTCCTGGTCATGACGACTGACGTAAGAGCAGGTTAATCATGATCAAGAAAGTCCCCAACCCGGTCGACAAGCATGTTGGTAGCCGCGTCCGCATGCGTCGAATGCTTGCCGGTATTAGCCAGGAAAAGCTGGGTGACGCACTGGGTCTGACCTTTCAGCAGGTTCAGAAATACGAGAAGGGTTCTAATCGAATCAGCGCGAGCCGTCTGCAGCAGATTGCCAAGATGCTCGACGTGCCGGTGTCCTTTTTCTTTGATGGCGCGCCGACGGGCGACATGCCGGCTGGCGGTTTCGCCGATTCCGCGGCGACGGCGTATATTTCGGACTTCCTCGCGACCAGCGAAGGCGTGCAGCTCACCAAGGCGTTCACCCGCATCAAGAACGGCCGCGTCCGGAGGCGGATCATCGATCTCGTCGAGGCGCTGGCCGAGCAAGACACTGAAAGTGCGTGATTCCGAGGTGTTTTCGTTCGTTTTGACGAACGTGCTTTTCGATTAACGGATTTTTCCACTTGACGCCGAACGCGTCCGCTGCGATGACGGCGCGTCTTTTGAGGCTGGCTTGGTGTGCCGGCCTGTTTCCATGTGCCGATTCAGGGGATACCGCGACCGTGTCACGCCAGAATTATCTGTTCACCAGCGAGTCCGTCTCCGAGGGACATCCCGACAAGGTCTGCGACCGCATTTCCGATGAGATCGTCGATCTCTTCTTCAAGGAAGCGGCAAAGGCCGGTTACGAGCCGTCCAAGGTCCGCGTTGCGGCCGAGACGCTGGCGACGACCAACCGTGTCGTGATCGCCGGCGAGGTCCGCACCCATCTCGACGAGAAGCAGATCAAGTCGAAGGTGAAGTCGGCCGCCCGCAAGGCGATCCGCAATATCGGCTACGAGCAGTCCGGCTTCCACTGGAAGACCTGCAAGATCGACGTGCTGCTGCATCCGCAGTCGGCCGATATCGCGCAGGGCGTCGACGAGGCCGGCAACAAGGATGTCGGCGCCGGCGACCAGGGCATCATGTTCGGCTACGCCAGCCGCGAGACGCCCGAGCTGCTGCCCGCCCCGATCTACTATGCCCACAAGATCCTCGAGACCCTGACGCTCGCCCGCAAGAAGGGCGAGGGCGACGCCGCCAAGCTCGGCCCCGACGCCAAGAGCCAGGTCACGGTCAAGTACGAGAACGGCAAGCCGGTCGGCGTCACCCAGATCGTGCTCTCGACCCAGCATCTCGACGAGTCGCTGAGCTCGGCCGACGTCCGCAAGATCGTCGAGCCCTATATCCGTGAGGCCCTGCCGGAAGGCTGGATCTCGAAGGACACCGTCTGGCACATCAACCCGACCGGCAAGTTCGTGATCGGCGGTCCCGACGGCGACGCCGGCCTTACCGGCCGCAAGATCATCGTCGACACCTATGGCGGCGCGGCCCCGCATGGCGGCGGCGCCTTCTCCGGCAAGGATCCGACCAAGGTCGATCGTTCGGCGGCCTATGCGGCGCGCTACCTCGCCAAGAACGTCGTCGCGGCCAAGCTCGCCGACCGCGCCACGATCCAGCTCTCCTATGCCATCGGCGTCGCCAAGCCGCTGTCGATCTATGTCGACCTGCATGGCACCGGCAAGGTCGACGAGGCCAAGCTCGAGGACATCCTCGGCAAGCTCGTCGATCTCTCGCCGAACGGCATCCGCAACCATCTCGGCCTTAACAAGCCGATCTATGCCAAGACCTCGGCCTATGGCCATTTCGGCCGCAAGGCCGGCCGCGACGGCTCCTTCTCCTGGGAGAAGACCGATCTCGTCGACGCGCTGAAGAAGGCCGTCAACTGAAACGACCTCGCCGGGTCATGAGCAAGAAGGCCGGGGTCCACCCGGCCTTTTTCTTTGACTTGGTGAATGAGGTCGCTGAAACACCGCCGTCATTCCGGGCTTGACGCGGGATCCGTCGGAGGTCTCCGGATCTCCGCGTCGCTGCGTCCGGAATGACGGCGCTCTATCGGATAATGCGGTACGAACACGGATCATGACCCACGACCCCGACCACGACGAAAGGGCTTTCTACGGCCGCCGCAAGGGCAAGGCGCTGCGCGACGGCCAGAGCCACCTGATCGAGCACACCCTGCCGCGGCTGCGCTTGCCCGAGGGCGAGATCGCCGATCTGAAGGCGCTCTTTCCCGGGCCTGTCGAGGCCGTGCGGCTCGAGATCGGCTTTGGTGGCGGCGAGCATCTGCTGATGCGGATGCGCGAGAGCCCGCAGATCGGCTTCATCGGGGTCGAGCCATTCATCAACGGTATGGCCAAGTTCCTCGCCGTCGCCGAGCGGGAGGGGCTGACGAATATCCGCGTCTGGGACGACGATGCCGCTTTGCTGCTGCCGCGTTTCCCGGCTGGCAGCCTTGATGCGATCGACCTGCTCTATCCCGATCCCTGGCCGAAGCGTCGCCAGCGCAAGCGTCGCTTCGTCTCCGAGCACACTCTCGCCTTGTTCGCGCGCGCGCTTCGTCCCGGCGGCCGGTTCCGCTTCGCCAGCGACATCGACGATTATGTCGGCTGGACGCTGTCGCGGCTGCTGGTCTCGCCCGATTTCGACTGGACGGACGAGCGGCCGGGAGACTGGCGCACGCCCTATCCCGGCTGGATTCGCACCCGCTACGAGGCGAAGGCGGTTCGCGAGGGCCGCATCTCCAGCTATCTCACGGCTTTGCGTCGCGCATCCTGAGGAAGCCGAGCACGCGCTGAGCCGTGCTCTGGGCGAGGTTGCGGAAGCTTTCGCGGGCGCGATCAAGGGCGGCTTGCGATTTGCCGAAGTCCTTGCGCAGCGAGATCAGGGCTGCCGTCGTTTCCCAAGACCAGCCGAGCCCGCGCGCGACGATCAGGACGGCCTCCCTGTCGCTGCCGAGGATGACCTGCTCGCTCGCCGGCAGGCCGAGCTGCGCCAGCACCGCGACGGCGCAGGTGGCGTGCTCGGTCGCGCCCTGCCGCGCGAAATCGCGCACCTTGGCCTCGTCGAGCAGCCCGGCTTCGTTCAGCTCACGAATCTCGACGAGCGCGGCGCTGATGGCGCCCAGTTCGCCGGGCATCTGGCCGCCGGCCGCGATGGCGTCGGCGCCGCGTTCGACCGCACCGTCGACGTCCCCGGCCAGCGTCGGCTCCAGGCTCTCGCTCAGGCGGCGGCGGGCGGAATTCTTGGCGGCGGTCATCAACTGCCCAACCAGCTCCGGCGGGATATCGCGCCGCAAGCCGAGTGTCGCCTGGAGTGCATCGTCTTGGGCCGCGCGCATCACCAGAACGCCCATTCCATGACGCGAGAACCGCGCCGTCTGATTGGCTGCGACCGCATGGGTGACGACCCGTCCGCCGCGCAGGATCAGGAAATCGGTGACGGGCTCCCCGAGATCGGGCCGCTCGGTGATGGCGAGCATGTGGTCGCGGCCCTTGGCTGCCGACACCGCGACAAGATCCTGGTCGGTCAGCCGCGGCGACTGCACCAGGACGGGGCGCGCCACCGCGATCTCGTCGAGGGCGAGTTGGCGCACGACGCCGCTCGGCGCGTTCGGCACAGGCGAAATCCGTTCCGAGAGCTCGATCCGGGCGCGCAGCTCGATGGCTCGCGACAGCCGCCCGATGACCGCGTCGAAGACGCCGACCTGCTGTTCGTCCATGTCGGTCGCCGTGGCGAGGAAGAGATCCGTCAGGCGTGACAGGATGACGGCGCGCTCGTCACCCGAGCCGCGTGCCATCGTCGCCTCGAGATCCCGCAGCAACGTTGCGACCGTACTCATACTCTGTCCTCGACCGCTATCCCGTCGGCCAGACTGGCAGGCAAGGATGACCATTGGGTTATCGCCAACGCTCGGAGCTTGCATATCGGGGCGATGCGGACTAAATAGCGGCCAACAGCTCTGGTATCGGTTAACGCCGATGATCAAGAGCGGGCCGGCCGGCCCGCTCTTTTTTATTGGCCGCAACCCGCCGGAGGCAGACGGGACGGCCCGGACCATGAACGAACCAAGCGAACCGACAGCAGCGCCCAATCAGGAAGCGCGCCTCGTCGTCGAGAACGGCGTGGCTGCGCGCGTCGCCGCGATCGTCGAGCCGGCGATCGCCGATCTCGGCTATCGGCTGGTGCGCGTGCGCGTCACTGCTCAGAACGGCTGCACCGTGCAGATCATGGCCGAGCAGCCGGACGGCTCGATGACCGTCGAGGGCTGCGAGGAGATCAGTCAGGCGATCTCGCCGGCGCTGGACGTCGACGATCCCATTCAGGCGGCCTATCACCTCGAAATCTCGTCGCCGGGGATCGACCGGCCGCTGGTGCGCGCGAGCGATTTCGAGCGCTGGGCCGGCCACCTCACCAAGATCGACACGAGCGAGCCGGTCGCGGGCCGCAAGCGCTTCCGCGGCATCCTGCGCGGCGCTTCCGGTCAGGACGCTCTGCTGACGCGGGACGACGCCAAGAGCGAGGAAGAGCGCGACGTCGCCATTCCGATGCGGCTGATCGCCGAGGCCCGGCTGGTGTTGACCGATGCGCTCGTCACCGAATCGCTGCGTCGCGGCAAGTCCGGCCTGCCGCCGGAGATGCCTGCCGCCGATGAGATCGCAGGCCCGAAGAAGGGCCGAGGGAAATCGCTGGGACCGCGGCCGGGCAAGACCGGCAAGACGGCCCCGCAGAACAACGACACTGAAGAGGAGTGAGCGTCATGGTCGTCAGCGCCAACAGGCTCGAACTGCTGCAGATCGCCGACGCAGTCGCGCGCGAGAAGTCGATCGATCGCCAGATCGTCGTCGACGCCATGCAGGATGCCATCGCCAAGGCAGCCCGCTCGCGCTACGGCGCCGAGACCGACGTCCATGCCGAGATCAGCACCAAGACCGGCGAGCTGCGCCTGGCCCGCCACCTCCAGGTGGTCGATACCGTCGAGAATCCGGCGGTCGAAATTACCGTCGACGAGGCCAAGCGACACAACCCGGCCGCCCAGGTTGGCGACGTCATCGCCGATCCGCTGCCGCCCTTCGATTTCGGCCGCATCGCGGCCCAGTCGGCCAAGCAGGTCATCGTCCAGAAGGTGCGCGAAGCTGAGCGCGACCGCCAGTACGACGAGTACAAGGATCGCATCGGCGAGATCGTCAACGGCGCGGTCAAGCGCGTCGAATACGGCAACGTCTTCGTCGATCTCGGCCGTGGCGAGGCGATCATCCGCCGCGACGAGATGATCCCGCGCGAGACCTTCAAGGTCGGCGATCGCGCGCGCGCCTATGTCTACGATGTGCGCCGCGAGCCGCGCGGTCCGCAGATCTTCCTCTCGCGCACCCATCCGCAGTTCATGGCCAAGCTCTTCGGCCAGGAAGTGCCTGAGATTTATGACGGCATCGTCGAGGTGAAGGCGGTCGCCCGTGATCCGGGCTCGCGCGCCAAGATCGCGGTCATCAGTCGCGATTCCTCGATCGATCCGGTCGGCGCCTGCGTCGGCATGCGCGGTTCGCGCGTGCAGGCCGTGGTCGGCGAACTGCAGGGCGAGAAGATCGACATCATTCCGTGGTCGCCGGACGTTGCGACCTTCGTCGTCAATGCGCTGCAGCCGGCCGAGGTCGCGAAGGTGGTGCTTGACGAGGAAGCCGACAAGATCGAGGTCGTCGTGCCGGACGAGCAGCTCTCGCTCGCCATCGGCCGCCGCGGCCAGAACGTCCGCCTCGCTTCGCAGCTCACGGGCTGGGACATCGATATTCTGACCGAGCAGGAAGAGTCGGAGCGCCGCCAGAAGGAGTTCGTGCAGCGCACCGAGATCTTCATGAACGCGCTGAACGTCGACGAGACGGTCGGCCAGCTGCTGGCCTCGGAAGGCTTCCGCAATGTCGAGGAGCTCGCCTACGTCGAACTCAGCGAGCTCGCCTCGATCGAGGGCTTCGACGAGGAGACCGCCGGCGAAATCCAGACCCGCGCGCAGGAACATCTCGCCACGATCGAGGCTGAGCTCGACGAGAAGCGTCGGGCTCTCGGAGTCGAGGATGCCTTGCGCGAGGTCGAGGGCATCACCACTTCCATGATGGTCGCGCTCGGCGAGAACGATGTGAAGACCGTCGAGGATCTCGCCGGCTGCGCCACCGACGATCTGGTCGGCTGGACCGAGCGCAAGGACGGCGAGTCGACTCGCCATGCCGGCTATCTCGATGGCTTCGATCTCTCCCGCCAGGATGCCGAAGCCATCATTATGGCCGCGCGCGTCCACGCCGGCTGGGTCGAGGCGCCGGCCGAGGAGCCTGAGGCGGAGGCCGGCGAGGAGGCCGAGGCCTGAGTGGAGCCCTCGCGGTGAAAGCGGCGGCGCAGAAGGAAGGGCCGGAGCGGAGCTGCGTCGTCACACGGGCCGTCAAGGCACCTGACGACCTGATCCGCTTCGTCGCCGGGCCGGACGGCGTGCTCGTGCCGGATCTGCGGCGCAAGCTTCCCGGGCGCGGCGTCTGGGCGAGCCTCAGCCGCAAGACCGTTGCCGAGGCGATCAAGCGGAAAGCCTTCGAGCGTTCGCTCAAGGCGAAGGTCGCGGTTCCGGCGGATTTGCCGGATATTGTCGACGGACTGATGTACCGCGACACGCTGCAGGCGCTGTCGATGGCCAACAAGGCTGGGCTGGTTACCGCTGGCTTCGCCAAGGTTGAGGCGCTGATCGAAACCGGCCGTTGTCTTGCGGTAATCGCCGCGAGCGATGGCGCCGAGGACGGCAAGCGCAAGATCGGCCAGGCTGTCCGCCGGTTGGCGGCGGCTCGCGAGGCCGAGGGGCTCAAGGCCCGCGAATTGCCCGTCGTCGCGATTTTCGCGGCAGCGGATTTGGAATTGGCGTTGGGGCGCGCACATGTGATACATGCCGCGCTTGCTCCGGGACCAGCGGCCGAGGGCGTACTCTCGCGCTGGCGTCGGCTCGTCCGGTATCGGACGGACGATACCGCCGCATCCGACCCGAACGATATTGAAGACACGACCGAACCGGCAGGACCGAACGCGGAATGACCGATACCAAAAACCCGGGCGACAAGACTTTGACCGTCAACCCGCCCAAGACCCTGTCGCTGAAGCGGCCTGTCGAACAGAGCACTGTTCGACAGAGCTTCTCGCATGGGCGTTCGAAGCAGGTCGTCGTCGAGGTCAAGCGCCGCGCCGCCGGTCACGAGGTGAAGGAACCGGTCGCGCCACGCGCTCCGCAGGCTCCTGCCCCGCAGGCGGCTCCGCAGCGCCCTGCTGGCCCGAGCCCGCAGGCTCCGCAGCGCCCGGCTGGCAGCATGCTGCTGCGCACCCTCTCCGACGAGGAGAAGGACGCCCGTCAGCGCGCTCTCGCCGAAGCGCGCAGCACCGAGGCCGAGGCGCGCCGCGTCGCTGAAGAGGAGGCACGCCAGCGCGCAGCCGCCATTGAGCGCGAGCGCCAGGAGCGCGATGCCGCCGCTGCCCGCCAGCGCCAGGAAGAGGATCGCCGCCGTCAGGAGGACGACCAGAAGCGTCGCGCCGAGAGCGCTGCTCGCCAGCGTGATGAGCAGGTTGTTCGCCCGGCTGCACCGCCCGCCGCTCCGCGAGAGGCAGCCCCCCCGGCCCAGGCGCCCGCGCCGCAGCCGACTCAGTATTACGGCCGTCCGGCCCCGTCCGGCCCGCGCGAGTTCACGCCGCGCTCGCCCGGTCCAGGTCGCGACGTTGGCGCGCGTCCGCCGCGGCTGGACTCCCGTCCGCCGCGTTCCGATTCGCCGCGTCCGCCGCGTGTGGATTCCTCGGCCCCTGCAGAGCCGGCTGTTGCTCGTCCGACCCGTCAGGCTCCTCCGTCGAGCGGCGCCCCGCGCAATCGCTCGGATGACGTCGATGTCAAGGCCGCGTTCCGCCGTCCCGGCCTGGGCGCCGGTGCCGGCCGTGGCCCTGCTCCGGCGGCGCCCAAGACTCCGAAGACCACCAACGACAAGCCGCGCGGTCGCCTGACGCTATCGACCGCGACCGGGAGCGAGGACGAGCGGACACGTTCGGTCGCCTCGTTCCGCCGGCGCGTGCAGCGCATGACCGGCCATCGGGCTTCGGACGTGCAGAAAGAGCGCGTGATGCGCGAGGTGATCATCCCCGAGACGATCACCATCCAGGAACTCGCGAACCGCATGACGGAGCGCGGCGTCGACGTCATCCGCCTGCTGATGAAGCAGGGCGCGATGCACAAGATCACCGACGTGATCGATGCCGACACCGCCCAGCTCATCGCCGAGGAAATGGGCCACACCGTCAAGCGCGTCGCCGAATCCGACGTCGAGGAAGGCCTGTTCGACACGCCGGATACCGACGAGACCCTGGAGTCGCGGCCTGCGGTCGTGACCATCATGGGCCACGTCGACCACGGCAAGACCTCGCTGCTCGACGCGATCCGCAAGACCAAGGTCGTCACCGGCGAGGCCGGCGGCATCACCCAGCATATCGGCGCCTATCAGGTGACGACCCCGCTGGGCAGCCAGGTGACCTTCATCGACACCCCCGGCCACGCCGCCTTCACGGCGATGCGCGCCCGCGGCGCCAAGGTGACGGACGTCGTCGTGCTGGTCGTGGCAGCCGATGACGGCGTCATGCCGCAGACGGCCGAGGCGATCCATCATGCCAAGGCGGCCGGCGTTCCGCTGATCGTCGCGATCAACAAGGTCGACAAATCCGACGCCAACCCGGATCGCGTCCGCGCCGAACTGCTGCAGTACGAGATCCAGGTCGAGACCCTCGGCGGCGAGACCCTCGAAGTCGAGGTCTCCGCCAAGACCGGCCACAACCTCGACAAGCTGCTGGAAGCGATTGCGCTGCAGGCCGAGGTGCTCGATCTCAAGGCCAATCCCCATCGTCCGGCCGAAGGCACGGTCATCGAGGCCAAGCTCGACCGCGGCCGTGGCCCGGTCGCGACCGTGCTGGTCCAGCGCGGCACGCTGCGCACCGGCGACATCGTCGTGGCGGGTGCCGAATGGGGCCGCGTCCGCGCCCTGATCGCCGATACCGGCGCGCAGGTGAAGGAGGCTCCGCCCTCCATGCCGGTCGAGGTGCTCGGTTTCAACGGCACGCCCGAGGCCGGCGACCGCGTTGCGGTGGTCGAGTCCGAGGCCCGCGCCCGCGAGATCACGGAGTACCGCGAGCGTCAGCGTCGCGACCGTCAGGCAGCCCGTGGCGCCGCCTCCGGCGCCGGCCGCTCGCTCGCCGAGATGATGCGCGAGCTCAAGGAGGGCGCTGGCCGCAAGGAGTTCCCGCTGGTCGTCAAGGGCGACGTGCAGGGCTCGGTCGAGGCCATCGTCGGCGCGCTTGAGAAGGTCGGCAACGACGAGGTTCGCGCCCGTGTGCTCTCTTCGGGCGTCGGCGCCATCACCGAGTCGGATGTCACGCTCGCCCAGGCTTCGGGCGCGGTCGTGGTTGGCTTCAACGTCCGTGCGCATAAGGAAGCGCGCGAGGCGGCCGACCGGGCCGGCGTCGAGATCCGCTACTACAACATCATCTATAACCTCATGGATGATGTGAAGGATGCGATGTCGGGCCTGCTGGCGCCGACCCTGCGCGAGACCATGCTCGGCAACGCGTCGATCCTCGAGATCTTCAACGTCTCGAAGGTCGGCAAGATCGCCGGCTGCCGCGTCACCGACGGCACGATCGAGCGCGGCGCCAATGTCCGCCTGATCCGCGACAACGTCGTGGTTCACGAGGGCAAGCTCGGTCAGCTCAAGCGCTTCAAGGACGACGCCAAGGAAGTCGTGGCCGGCCAGGAATGCGGCATGTCCTTCGAGAACTACCAGGACATGCGTGTCGGCGACGTGATCGAGTGCTATCGCGTCGAAGAGATCAAGCGCAGCCTCTGAGAATGGGGCGGCTTGTCCGGGCTTGACCCGGGCAGCCTATCCCTGTTTATCCGCGCTCCCATAGAGATGGCCGGGCCTCGTGCCCGGCCAATGACGTTGACCCGTCCATCCGGTCCGATCCCGGAAAACGAGAACCATGGCCAAACCTGCAAAACCTTCCGGCCCTTCCCAGCGGCAATTGCGCGTCGGCGAACTGATCCGCCATGCGCTGGCCGACATGCTCGCGCGCGGTGACATCCATGACGATGTGCTGGCAAAGCACGTCGTCACTGTGCCTGAGGTGCGCCTCTCGCCCGATCTGAAGCTCGCCACCGCCTACATCATGCCGCTCGGCGGGCAGGATATTAAGCCGGTGCTCAAGGCGCTCGAGGCCAATAAGCGCTATATGCGCGGTGAGATCGCCCATCGCGTGAACCTGAAATACGCGCCGGACATCCGCTTCCGTGCCGATGAGAGCTTCGCCGAGGCCGAGCGTATCGACGCTCTGCTCGATACCGATGCCGTGCGCCGCGATACGCAGGTCCAGCGCCTGAAGATCGACCAGGACCACGAAGACCAAACCTCCGAAGACGACCGCCGTGACGATGACCGCTGAGAATCCATCCGAAACCGTCCAGGATCAGGGCGCCGCTCCGGCGCCGCGTCCGAAGAAGCGCGACGTTCATGGCTGGGTCGTGCTCGACAAGCCGATCGGCATGACCTCGACCCATGCGGTCAGCGTCGTGAAGAGGGCTTTTTCCGCCAAGAAGGCCGGCCATGCCGGCACGCTCGACCCGCTGGCGTCCGGCCTGTTGCCGATCGCGCTCGGCGAGGCGACCAAGACAGTTCCCTTCGTCATGGATGGCCGCAAGGCCTATCAGTTCACCGTCTCTTGGGGCACGCAGACCGATACGGACGACACCGAGGGCCGGGTGATCGCGACCTCGGAGCAGCGTCCGGACGAGGCCGCCATCGCAGCCCTGCTGCCGCGTTTCACCGGCACCATCCTGCAGACCCCGCCGAAGTTCTCGGCGATCAAGATCGCCGGCGAGCGCGCCTATGACCTCGCCCGCGACGGCGAGGAGGTCGAGCTGCAGGCCAGGCCCGTCGAGATCGATGCGCTGGCCATCGTCAGCCATGACGGCGCCACGACGACCTTCGAGGCCGAATGCGGCAAGGGCACCTATGTCCGCGCCATCGCCCGCGATCTCGGCCTTGCGCTCGGCTGCCTCGGCCATGTCGCGCATCTGCGCCGCACCCGCGTCGGCCCCTTCACGGTGGCTGAAGCGGCGAGCGTCGAGACACTGCGCGAAAGCCCGGAGAGCGCGCTGGCGGCCCTTCAGCCGGTCAAGGCGGCGCTGACGCTGATCCCGGAGATCGTGATCCACCGCGATGCCGCCGCCCGCATCAAGCGCGGCCAGAGCGCCCTGCTCCGCGGCGCCGGAGCGCCCATCGAGCTGAAAGCCGCCTATGCCACCTGCGCCGGCACGCTGATCGCGACCGGCTCGGTCGAGAACGGCGAATTCGTCCCCCACCGCGTCTTCAATCTCTGAGATTGTCGGTCTCGCAAGGCGTCATGATCGGGCTTGACCCGAGCATCTCGTGCCGGAGGAGGCTCCGGCGCCTTCTCGTCCGGAAATTCTCGCGTCAAACCCGAGTATGACGCCTCCGGCAGCCCTCAGGCCGCGCGCTTCAGCCCGTCCCGCGCCCAGATCGCGCCGAGCGCGGCGACCAGGCGATCGATATCGGCGTCGGAATGGAAGGGCGAGGGCGTGATCCTCAGCCGCTCCGTGCCGCGCGGCACGGTCGGATAGTTGATCGGCTGGACATAGATGTCGAAGCGCGCCAGCAACTCGTCGCTGATCGACTTGCAGGCCTTCGCCTCCCCGACCATCACCGGCACGATGTGGCTGGGATTCGGCAGATGCGGAATGCCCGCCGCGTCGAGCTTGCCGCGCAGTGCCGCGACGCAATCCTGCTGGCGCTCGCGCTCGGCTGAGCTCTCCTTGAGATGCCGGATCGCTGCGATGGCGCCGGCCGCCACCGCCGGCGGCAGCGAGCTGGAAAAGATGAAGCCGGAGGCGAAGCTGCGGATGAAGTCGCAGAGGGCGGCCGAGCCGGTGATATAGCCGCCGATCACCCCATAGGATTTCGCCAGGGTGCCCTGGATCAGGGTGAGCCGGTCGGTGAGGCCGTCGCGCTCGGAGATGCCGCCGCCGCGCGGCCCGTAGAGCCCGACGGCATGGACTTCATCGAGATAGGTCATCGCGCCGAATGCGTCGGCGATGTCGCAGAATTCCCTGATCGGCGCGATGTCGCCATCCATCGAATAGACCGACTCGAAGGCGATCAGCTTCGGCCTGTTCGGATCGAGCGCGGCGAGCTTGCGGCGCAGATCGTCCGGGTCGTTATGGGCGAAGATATGCTTCTCGACGCGTGAATGGCGGATGCCCTCGATCATCGAGGCATGGTTGAGCGCGTCCGTCAGGACGACGCAGCCGGGAAGCCTGGCCGCGAGCGTCGAGAGGGAGGCCCAGTTGGACGTATAGCCGGAGTTGAACAGCAACGCCGCTTCCTTGCCGTGCAGATCGGCGAGCTCGCGCTCCAACAGGACGTGGTAGTGATTGGTGCCGCCGATGTTGCGGGTGCCGCCTGCGCCCGCGCCGCAGCCATCGAGCGCCTCATGCATCGCGGCGAGAACCTTCGGATGCTGCCCCATGCCGAGATAGTCGTTCGAGCACCAGACGGTGACGTCGCGCGGCCCGCCCTCGCCGTGATAGGTGGCCAGCGGGAAGCGGCCGGCCTGCCGCTCCAGATCGACGAAGACGCGATAGCGGCCCTCGCGGTGCAGCCCCTCAAGTTCCCGGCGGAAGAAGTTCTCGAAATCCATGGCCAGCCTCCTGCGGCGCGCCTCTCCTAGGCCTTTCCGGTTTCTCGCGGAATGGCGCGCGGTGTCGCGGCTGGAATTCTTCTACTTTGACCGTTCGGCCAGTTCCAACAGCGTTTCGATCAAGACTTTGATAGCGATGCCGGCGTCTTCCTCGCTCATGTTCTCGAGCGGCGAATGGCTGATGCCTTTCTCGTTCCGCACGAACAGCATGGCCGCCGGCGCGATCGCCGCCATGGTCATGGCGTCATGCCCTGCACCGGACGGGAGCTTGCGGCCGGCGATATTACTGCCAGTCCTGGCGATGCCGGCCACGAAGGCGTCCTGCAGGCGCGGGTCCATCGGGACCGCATCGGCCTTCGCATAGGGCACGATCTCGAGCCCGACGCCGCGGCGTGCCGCGATCTCGGCAAAGCGGCTGCGGATCGCGGCTTCCATTGCTGCGAGCGTCTCGTTTTTCGGTGCGCGGAAATCGATGGTGAACTCGGCCGCACCGGGCACGACATTGGTCGCGCCGGGCTCGGCCCTGAGCACACCGACCGTTCCGACGGCGAGTTCATGGCCAGCCGCGATCTCCTCCAGCGCCAGCGCCATCTCGGCGGCGGCCGTCAGTGCGTCCTTGCGCAGCGCCATAGGCACGGTGCCGGCATGGCCGGCCTCGCCGGTGACGCGCACCCGGGCCCGGCTCTGGGCGTTGATGGCGGTGACGATGCCGACCGGCTCGTTCTCCGCCTCCAGCACCGGGCCCTGCTCGATATGGACTTCAAGATAGGCCTGGATCGATCCGGGCTTGCGAGCGAGGGCAGCGATGCCGTCGGGGTTTCCGCCGAAGGCGACGAGCGCATCGCCGAGCCTCACGCCCTCGCTGTCGCGCGCTTCCAGCCACGCCGGATCGTAAGCGCCCGCCAGGGCTTCCGAGGTCGACAGATGCGTGGGGAAGCGGACATTCTCCTCGTCGCCGAAGCCCAGGATCTCGAGCGGGAACGGCAGGCTGATCCCTGCATCGCGCAGCGCCTGCGCCGCGAGGATGCCGGCGACGACTCCGAGGTTGCCGTCGAAGCGGCCGCCATCCTTCACCGTGTCGATATGAGAGCCGATCAGCACGGCGGGCGCGCCGGGCACCGTGCCCTCGCGCCGTCCCTGCACCGAGCCGGCGGCGTCGATGAAGGCGGTGAGCCCGGCCACTTCCATCGCGCCCTTGACCCATTCGGCCGCCTGCCGATGCGCCGGCGAGAGATAGAGCCGGGTCAGCTTGCCCGGCTCGTCGCTGAAGCGGTTGAGGCCGGCAAGCGCGGCAAAGGCGCGGGCACCGAGGACGGCGGCGGAAGGAAGCATCTGCGTCATGGCGCGAGGTTAGTGCAGGATACGAAAAACTGGGAACCGGTTTTTCGCAAAGGTCCTGTTCTAGCTCTGTGCCGCCCCCGCATTGCAGCGCTGCATCATGCGGGAGGCGGCTGTGACGCCGGCAAGCGAGAAGGTGTAGGTCGTCGCATTGCCGCGGGCGGAGCGCGCTTCCAGCACCATGCTGTTGCCCGCCCGCATCGCAGCGAGCAGCGCCGGCTCGCGTTCCAGCCGCTCGAGCCAGGCGTTGTTGCCTTCGGTCAGCATGCGGAAACTGTCGTCGCCGATGGTGACGGTCACGACCGAGTTCTTGGCGAAGTCGTAGCCGGTCTGGAAGCTCGATTCCGTATTGCTGTCGCTGCCGCCCGTCTGCATGAAGAAGAACACTTCCCCATGGCGCAGGCTGGAAGGTTCTTCAGTCGATGGCGTGCTCATGATGAAGCAACGCTGCGTATCGCCTTGCTCATAGGTCGCCGCGCTCCAGTCGCTGAACTGTCCGAGCGATTTGGCGGTGACGGCTTGAGCTGCCGAGGCCGTCAGAAGGACGAGGGCGGCTGTTGAGAGCGCCATCTTGATCATCGTTTTATCTCCTTTTACCCCTTCAGGGTGAAAAGAGAGCCTTACCGAGGCGTAAACATGATCAAGATATTTGTGCGTCTATCTGGCGCAGGCCAGGGCGCGGGCATTCAGGCGCTGCGCCGGACCAGGGAAATCCTCCCGGCCGGCGCAGCTCGATCTTCGGCGTTTGCGTCAGTAGGTTGCCCGTCCACCCGAGAGGTCGAAGACGCCGGCGGTGGTGAAGCTGTTTTCGGCCGAGGCCAGGAAGGCGACCATCGAGGCAACCTCCTCCGGCAGCAGGAAGCGCCCGCGCGGGATCTTGGCCAGCATGTAGCCGATATGCTCCTCGCTCATCTGGTCGAAGATGCGGGTGCGTGCGGCAGCCGGGGTGATGCAGTTCACGGCGATGTCCTTGTCGGCGAGCTCCTTGCCGAGGGATTTCGTCAGCGCGATCACCGCCGCCTTCGAGGCCGAATAGGCCGAGGCGTTAGGGTTGCCTTCCTTGCCGGCGATCGAGGCGACGAGGACGATGCGGCCGTAGTTGCGCTTGACCATGCCGGGAATGACCGACCGGCAACAATGCAGCGTGCCGTCGACATTGAGCTTCATGACGCGCGCCCAGTCCTCGAGCGGGTATTCCCAGGTCTTGTGGTTGGGGCCGGCGATACCCGCGCTGGTGACGAGGATGTCGATGCTGCCGAGCTTCGCTTCGAGCGCGTCGCTCGCCTTCTGCACGGCGGCTGCGTCCGTCACGTCCACGGCGACGCCGATGGCGCCATGGCCGATCTCGGCGGCGGCCTTCTCCGCGAGCGCTCCGTCGACATCCCAGATCGCGACCGTCGCGCCGCTGGCGGCGAAGCGCTCAGCGACGGCCCGCCCAATCCCCTGCGCTCCGCCGGTGACGATGGCGACACGGTTCTTTAAATCGATTTGGTTCATGTTCGTCAGCCTCCCCTGTCGTTCGAATCACCCTAGCTTCGCCGAGCGGCACCGGCCAGAGGACGCCCCGCTTTCGACGGCTGGTGCAGACCGGTCATGCAAAACGCCAAGATGCCGGAATTGTCGCAGGCGCCGACCCGCTTGGTCGCCGGAGCCGGTTGGCGCGGCGCTATTCCGCCGGCGCGGTCTTCTCGCGGCGGCCGATCAGCCCGAAGATCGGCCCGGCCGAGACCATCACCAGAAAGACGCGGACGATGTGGTGCGCCGCGACGAAGGCGACTTCGGTGTGCAGCGCCAGCGCGATCAGGCTCATCTCGGCGAGGCCGCCCGGCGAATAGGCGAGGATCAGCGGTACATGGCCGTGCACCGAGACGAGCGCGACCAGCCAGGCGAAGCTCAGCGTCAGCGCGAGCAGGATCACGGTCGAGCCGACCGAGAGCAGCAGCACACGCAGGATGATGCGGGGCGCCGTGCCGACGAAGCGGCAGCCGATGGTAACGCCGAGCACAAGCTGCGCCGCATTGACGATCTCCGCCGGCGGCACCGCCGCGCTGAGGCCGGTGACATGGACGATCGCGCTGACCAGCATCGGTCCGAGTAGGTATTTAGCCGGCAATTTGAGCCAGTGACCGGCGATCACGCCGAGGATGCCGCAGCTGATGAGCCAGAGTTCGGAGCCGAGCGGCGTCTGCGCGAACGATGGTCCGGCGACACGCCCGCCCCCGAGGGAGACGCCGCCGATCCATTGCACGATGAAGGGCAGGGTCATGACCACCAGCAGGATGCGGGCGGAGTGGATCAGGGCGATGATGCGGGCATCGCCGCCCTTCTCCTCGCCGACCGTCACCATCTCGATGAGCCCGCCCGGCATGCCGGAAAAGAAGGCGGTGACCGGGTCGAAGCCGGCAACGCGGCGGAAATAGCCGACGCAGCACAGGCCGCAGGCGACCATGAACAGCACGAGCCCGGCCAGCGTCGGCAGCCAGTTCGGCAGCTGCGCTACGACATCGGGCTTGAAGGAGGCGCCGAGCATCACGCCGATCACCGCCGTCATCGGCGGCCGGATCACCGGCGGCGCGGCGACGCGCAGCTTGATCAGCGCTGCGGCCGTGCAGAACACCATCGAGCCCAGCATCCAGGGCAGCGGCAGCCGCGCCTGCACGAACAGCCAGCCCCCGAGTCCGCCGAGCGCCAGTGCCAGGGCGAAACGCCGATAGGGGAAGCAACTCGGCGCCAGGGCCCGAACACCGTTCGCGAAATCCTCGAGCAGAACTTTCAAGCGCGTGCTCCGCGGCACAGAAACCGGAGCCCTCCTAGAGCCTGTTGGTGAGGTTGCCCACCCCCTGGCGGGAAATGCCGGCTCCGCTCCGGCCGCGCCGCCGGCACAACCCGGTCATGTGACATTGTCATTGGCCGGATTGCCGCGCTTCATCAATGATTTGCGCGAAGCGGAAACGCGGGACCGGCCGATGCCGGCCGAGTCGAGGGGCGATGAGCGAGGATCGGCAGGCCGGCCGGCAAAGCCGGACGGATGTGGAAGGCGAAGCGCCCGCCTGGCAGGAGCCGGCTGCGCCGCCGCTCGCCGACGAGTTGGTCGCACCCGACGCGTCCGGTCCGATCGTCCTCGCCGAGGTGCCGGGGGGCCGGAGACAGGCCCTGCGCCGGCTGCGGCATTGGTGGCGTGGCGCCAGCCCCAATCTGCGGGGCTCCGTCTTCATGATCTCCGCCTTGCTGGTCTATGCGGTGATGGTCGCCGGCATCAAGCATGTCGGCCAGGCGATCCCGCTGGTGCAGATCCTGCTGATCCGGCAGGTGATCATGACCGCGATCCTGCTCGCCTTCGCAGCGGGCAGCCTGCGCCGTGCGCTGCATACGGAGCGTCTCGGCCTGCAGGTCTTCCGCAGCGTGATCACGCTGCTCTCCATGCTTTGCGGCTTCACCGCCGTGGTCAAGATTCCGCTCGCGCAGGCGACGGCGATCGGCTTCAGCCAGGTCCTCTTCGTCACCATCGCCGCGGTGCTGGTGCTGAAGGAAGCGGTCGATGGCCGGCGCTGGGCCGCGACCATCATCGGCTTCATCGGCGTGCTGATCATGCTGCGTCCGAGCAGCGAGGGGCTCGATATCTATGCGCTGCTCTCCGTCGCCGGGGCCATCTTCGGCGCCGGCATCACCGTCAGCGTCCGCAAGCTTGCGGCAAGCGAGCGCACGGACACCATCCTGCTCTACCAGGGCATCGTGCTGATCGCCCTGCTCGCCGTGCCGTGCTGGCTCTGGTGGCAGCCGCCGACGCCGAACCAGTGGTTCTGGCTTGTCGTCCTGAGCGTGTTCGGCACCGCCGGGCAGTGGCTGATCACCCGCGCCTATCAGGTCGGCGAGGCGGCAGCGCTGGCGCCGCTCGACTTCAGCCGCCTGCTGCTGGCGAGTTTCACCGGCTTCGTCTTCTTCGCCGAGATACCGGCGCTCACCACCTGGATCGGCGCTGTCATCGTGATCGGCGCAACGCTCTACACCATCCGCAAGAACGCGAGGCCGCCGGTCTCGCCTGCCTCGGCCTGAGCCGGAAGACCCCGGATTGCATCGCGAGGGGCCGGGCGCTATGTGTCGGCGCACGCCTCTTCCGCGTGCGTCACCCGAGCAAAAGCCCTCGGGATTCCGGCTCCAGCCCCCCGGAACGCCACCAGAGGCCAATCATGCGCATCGAAAACGACCCGAAGCTCGACTTCCGCGACGTGCTGATCCGTCCGAAGCGTTCGACGCTCGGCAGCCGCGCCGAAGTCGATGTCGAGCGCAGCTTCCGCTTCGCCCATACGGGCAAGGAGTGGAAGGGCTTCCCGCTGATCGCCGCCAACATGGACGTGGTCGGCACGATGAGCATGGCGCGGGCACTGCTGAAGCACGGCGCCATGGTGGCACTGCACAAGCACTACAGCGCCGAGGAGTTGATCGCCTTCTTCCGCGAGCCAGGATCGGCCAACGCCTTCTACTCGCTCGGCACGACCGACACCGACCATGACAAGCTCAAGGCGGTCCATGCTCAGTCGCCGATCAGCAAGATCTGCCTCGACGTCGCCAACGGCTACACCGAGAAGTTCGTCGACACGGTCAAGGCCACGCGCGCCGCTTTCCCGGAGGCGGCGATCATGGCCGGTAACGTGGTCACCGGCGACATGACCGAGGCGCTGCTGCTCGCCGGGGCCGATATCATCAAGGTCGGCATCGGCCCGGGCTCGGTCTGCACCACCCGCAAGATGACTGGCGTCGGCTATCCCCAGCTCTCGGCGATCATCGAATGCTCCGATGCCGCGCACGGGCTCAAGGGCCTGGTCTGCGGCGATGGCGGCCTGACCGTGCCCGGCGATGTCGCCAAGGCCTTCGGTGGCGGCTCCGACTTCGTGATGATGGGCGGCATGCTCGCCGGCCATGACGAATGCGAGGGCGAGATCCGCTACGAGGAGCGCGGCGGCGAGAAGGTGCCGGTCGCCATGACCTTCTACGGCATGTCCTCCGACACCGCGATGAACAAGTATTCCGGCGGCGTCGCCAAGTACCGGGCATCCGAGGGCAAGACGGTCGAGGTGCCCTATCGCGGCCCGGTCGAGGGCACGATGCAGGAACTGATGGGCGGCGTGCGCTCGGCGATGACCTATATCGGCGCGGTCAGCCTCAAGGAGGTGGCCAAGCGCACCACCTTCATCATGGTCGGCAGCCAGCTCAACACCGTGTTCGGCAACTGAGCCCTTCGGCTCAGGCCGCCGGAACGCCGGCCGCGATCAGCCTTCCGAAATCTCGGCTGCACGCGCCTCCTGACAGCCTTCGACAGGGTTCAGGCGCCGCGCCGAAGCGAGCGCGTGCCGGGTGCTATCGCTTTCGGTGCGGCTGTTGCATAGTCCCGCTTCCAGCACAGAAGGCCGCCAATGGCTTCGGGGAGACGGATATGACCTTCAGAATTTTGAGCGTGGCGGGCGTTCTTGCTGCCGGAATCTCGCTTGCGCAGGCGCAGCAGCTCGCCCCGAGCCCGACGCTGGATGCGGTCAAGGCACGCGGCAATCTCGAATGCGGCGTGCATCTCGGCCTGCCCGGCTTCTCCTTCGCCAATGACAAGGGCGAGTGGACCGGTCTCGACGTCGACTACTGCCGGGCGCTCGCCGCCGCGGTGCTCGGTGATGCCAGCAAGGTGAAGTACACGCCGACCTCGGTGCAGCAGCGCTGGCCGATCCTGCAATCGGGCCAGGTCGATGTGCTCTCGCGCAACTCGACCATCACCTTCTCGCGCAACGCCACGCTCGGCCTCAATTTCCAGGGCATCAATTTCTACGAGGGCCAGACCTTCGTCGTCCGCAAGTCGACGGGCGTGAAGGAAGCCGCTGGCCTCGACGGCGCCTCGGTCTGCGTCGCTGCCGGCTCGACCGAGGAGAAGAACGCCGCCGACTGGTTCCGCGAGCGCAATCTCAAGGTCACCATCACCAATTTCCAGAAGAACGACGACGCCATCACCGCCTATGATTCGGGCCGCTGCGACGCCTATACGGCCGGCGTCGGCGCCCTTGCCGGCCAGCGTGCCAAGCTCAAGAACCCCGACGAGCACATCATCCTGACCCAGCCGATCTCGAACGATCCGCAGGGCCCGGTGACGCGCTGGGGCGACGAGCGCTGGCAGCTCATCGTGCGCTGGGTGCTGAACGGCACGATCGCCGCCGAGGCGCTCGGCGTCACCTCCAAGAACGTCGACGACATGAAGGCCAATTCGAAGAACACGGAAGTGCGCCGCCTGCTCGGCGCCGAGGGTGGCTTCGGTGCGATGATGGGGCTGTCGAACGACTGGATGTACAACGCGATCAAGCAGGTCGGAAACTACGGCGAAAGCTACGAGCGCACCGTCGGCATGGGCTCGCCGCTGAAGCTCGAGCGCGGCCAGAACCAGCTCTGGACCAAGGGCGGCCTGCTCTTCACCCCGCCCTTCCAGTGAGAGCCGCTTGAAGCACGTCATGGCCGGGCTTTGACCCGGCCATCTCGGAAACCAGGCTGAGCGTCACGAGATTCCCGGGACTGCGCTTCGCGGCGCCCGGGGATGACGCCCGCGACTCCCGATCGAGGCCGGCGTGAGCAGCTTCTTCTCTCTCATCAACGACAAGCGCGTCCGCGACTGGATCTACCAGATCGCGGTCGTCGTCTTCCTCGTCGGCATGACCGTCTTCTTCGTGCGCAACGCCTCGGAGAACATGGTCAAGGCCGGCATCGCCTCCGGCTTCGACTTCCTCTGGCGCACCTCCGGCATCGAGGTGCCCTTCGTCCTGACCGGCTATACCCAGGCCGACAACATCCTCGGTCTGTTCTGGGTCGGCGTCGCCAACACCATGCTGGTGACGGTGATCGCGATCGTGCTGGCGACGCTGCTCGGCTTCGTCGTCGGCATTGCCCGGCTGTCCTCGCACTGGCTGATCTCGACCATTGCCGGGGCCTATATCGAGTTCGTCCGCAACATCCCGCTGCTGTTCTTCGTGCTGTTCTGGTATTTCGGCATCATCGCGGCGTTGCCGGCTCCGCGTCAGAGCATCAGCCTGTTCGGCGTCGCCTTCCTCAACAATCGCGGCGTGACGATCCCGCTTCCAGCAGGGCTGGAGAATTTCCGGGTCGCCGGCCTCGTGATCCTCGTCAGCGTCCTCGCCTACTGGGCCTTCTCGATCTGGGCGCGCCGGCGCCAGGAGCGTACCGGGCTGCATGCACCGACGCTGCGGGTCGGCCTCGTCCTGCTGCTCGCCGTGCCGCTGCTGGCTCTGGTCTGGGCGACGCTGGCGACGCGCTGGGACGTTCCGGCACTGCGCGGCTTCAATTATCGCGGCGGCTTCGCCGTCATCCCTGAATTCGTCGCGCTGCTCGCGGCACTCGTCACCTATACGGCGGGCTTCATCGCCGAGATCGTGCGCGGCGGCATCCAGTCGGTCTCGCATGGGCAGACCGAGGCCGGATCGGCCCTGGGGCTGCGCCCGGGGCAGATCCTGCGCCTCGTCACCATCCCGCAGGCGCTGCGCGTGATGATCCCGCCGCTGACCAACCAGTATCTCAACGTTCTGAAGAACTCGTCCTTCGGTGCGGCCATCGCTTATCCCGACGTGGTCAGCCTGTTCATGGGCTCGGCGCTCAACAATACCGGCCAGGCCATCGAGATCATCGCCATGACGCTCGCCGTCTATCTCGTCATCGGCCTGGCGGTGTCGGCGATCATGAACTGGTACAACGCCCGTATCGCCCTGGTGACGCGATGAACCGCGCCTCGTCCCTCTCCCTCTGGCGCGAACGCCTGTTCGGCACGCCCTTCACCGGCTTCGTCAGCGTGGTCCTGGCGCTTGCCATCGCCTGGGTCGCGGTGCCGCTGATCCGCTGGGCGCTGATCGACGCGACCTGGGTCGGCACGACGCGGGCCGATTGCGCGCCCGGCGGTGCCTGCTGGGTCTTCATCCGCGCCCGCTTCGGCCAGTTCATGTACGGGCTCTATCCCCCGGACCAACGCTGGCGGGTTGATATCGCGGGCATCGCCTTCGTCCTCGGCATCGCGGCAGTCGTTTTCGCCCCGCAGCGACTCAGGCTGAAGCTCGGCATCGCCATGCTCGTGATCCTGCCGCCGCTCGGCATCTGGCTGCTCTCGGGCGGGTTCGGCTTGCGCTATATCGAGACGCGCGAATGGGGCGGGCTGATGCTGACCCTGTTCATCTCGATCTATTCGAGCCTGATCGCGATCCCGCTCGGCATCCTTTTCGCGCTCGGGCGCCAGTCGCAGTTGCGCGTCATCCGGCTGATCAGCATCGTCTTCATCGAGTTCTGGCGCGGCGTGCCGATCATTGCCGTCATCTTCCTGGCCTCGCTGCTGCTGCCGCTGATCCTGCCGGGCGGCATCGGCATCGACCGGCTGGCGCGCGCCGTGATCGGCCTCGGCTTCGTGATCGCCGCCTATATGGCGGAAGCCGTGCGTGGCGGCCTGCAGGCGCTTCCCAAGGGCCAGCGCGAGGCGGCCACAGCGCTCGGCCTCAACTACTGGAAGGCGACGGGCCTCATCGTCCTGCCGCAGGCGCTGCGCATCTCGCTGCCGGCGATGACCAACGAGTTCATCGCGCTGATCAAGAACACCACGCTGGTGCTGGTGGTCTCGATCCTCGACCTGCTCGGCATCGCCCAGGCCTCGCTCGCCGATCCCAACTGGGTCGGCATGAACATGGAGGCCTATGCCTTTTCCGGCGCGATCTACTGGCTGATCTGTTTCGCGCTCTCGCGCTGGAGCCGATCGCTGGAGAACCGTCGGCGCCTTTGAGGGGGTGGACTCCTGCCGTCATTCCTCAGCGCGGCGAAGCGCAGACCCGAGAATCTCATGACGCGACGCCACCGGTGCCTCCTTCAGCCGGAGAGGGTCGGGTCAAGCCCGGCCATGACGTGCTTTCCGGGCGCGCACAAAAAAACCGGCCCGAAGGCCGGCTTTTTTGTGTCCGTGATTGCTCGCGGCTCAGGCCCGTACCTTGCTCCGGTCGCGCCGGCGGTCGGCGGCGGGCTGGTAGGCGATGCGCGAGTGGTGGCTGCAATAGGGCAGGCCGGTCTGCGAGCGCGCGCCGCAGAAACGGAAATCCGGGGTCGTCGGGTCGCCCATCGGCCAGCGGCACATATACTCGCGCAGTTCCATGATGGTGACGCGCTCCGAGAACGGGATCACCACATCCTCGGAAGGCAGCGGCGCAGTCTCGGCCTCGAGTTCGGCCTCCGGCGCGAAGGCGGGGGCCAGCGCGTGGGCGCCGCGCGTGGCGTTCGCGGCCGGGCTCGCCATCGGATGGCTCGGCGAGCGCGGCGGCGCCTTGCGGGGTGCGGCATTGCGCGGCGCGGCCGGCTGGGCCGCACTCTTGGCTCGGCCAGAAAGGCCGAGACGGTGAACCTTTCCGATCACCGCATTGCGCGTGACATTGCCCAGCTCGGCGGCGATCTGGCTGGCGCTCAGCCCATCGCTCCAGAGCTTCTTGAGCAGTTCGACGCGTTCGTCAGTCCATGCTCCGGCTTCGTTCATCCGCATCACCTGTCTTGTCCGGCCAGCCCTTGCGAGGCCAGCCTTTAAGGGCGCTTCGTGACGGAATCCGGGATCAGCGGCCTTGTCACGGGGACAATGCCGTTGCTGCCGCAACAGACGGTACAGGGGACGCCGCACGAAATGTCGTATCTGACAAGGCAGACCATACAAGCTGCGGTGACTCGCGAACAAGAGTCGGCGAATCCGAAAACAGCTTTTCCCCAGGCGATTCGCGATTGCGCCGTCAAGCGAATCCTTTCGGCAACACCGACAGCGCGGCTTTGAATTGACAGCTCCGGCCGCCTTAAGCATATTTATCCACAAGGTGACGCCGCCCCGTTCGGGCGGCGCTTATGTTTGCGGATCAAGGCCCCGAACGATGCGGATGACGGCGCGACGAGAGGTCAGGAGCTGGGTGCGACGATAACGTCGTCCCCGGGTCGTATCATGGCTGCATGCCAGCAGCACCCATCCCGGATCGTCGTTCTCAATCCAGCGCCCATCCGTTCTCACCCCGTCTCTCTTCGCGAGGATTTTCGCCCCATGGCTCCTGCTTCCGCCAGCCAGTCCGTGCTCGTGCCGACCTATGCCCGCGCCCCCGTCGCCTTCGAGCGCGGTGAAGGCCCCTGGGCGATCACGGCTGACGGCACGCGGTATCTCGATTTCGGCGCTGGCATCGCGGTCAACGCGCTCGGCCACGCCCATCCGCATCTCGTCAAGACGCTGACCGAGCAGGCTGGCAAGATCTGGCACACCTCGAACCTCTATGGCGCGCCGGACGGCGAACGCCTGGCGCGGCGGCTCTGCGAGGCCACCTTCGCCGAGCGCGTCTTCTTCACCAATTCGGGCGCCGAGGCGAACGAGTGCGCCATCAAGATGGCGCGGAAATATCACGCCGCGAAGGGCCATCCCGAGCGCTACCGCATCATCACCTTCGAGGGTGCCTTCCACGGCCGGACGCTGGCGACCATCGCTGCCGGCGGCCAGCAGAAATATATCGACGGCTTCGGCCCCAAGGTCGAAGGCTTCGATCAGGTTCCCTTCGACGACGAGAAGGCGCTGCGGGCCGCGATCACGCCCGAGACGGCCGCGCTGATGATCGAGCCGATCCAGGGCGAGGGTGGCCTGCGCTCCGTACCGGCCCGCTTCCTCAAGCTCCTGCGCGAGCTCTGCGACGAGCACGGCCTGCTGCTGATCTTCGACGAGATCCAGACCGGCGTCGGCCGCACCGGCAAGTTCTTCGCCCATGAGATGTACGGCGTCATGCCGGACATCATGTCGATCGCCAAGGGCATCGGCGGCGGCTTCCCGATGGGCGCCTGCCTCGCGACGGAGGAAGCCGCTTCCGGCATGACGCTCGGCACGCACGGCACCACCTTCGGCGGCAACCCGCTCGCCATGGCGGTGGGCAATGCCGTGCTCGACGTCGTGCTGGCGCCGGGCTTCATCGAGAATGTCGGCAAGATCTCGCTGCGGCTGAAGCAGTCGCTGGCCGAGTTGAAGGACAAGCATCCGGAGGTCGTCGCCGAGATCCGCGGCGAGGGGCTGATGCTGGGCCTCAAGCTCCACACGCCGAACACCGACTTCGTCAACGAGGCCCGTGCGCAGGGTCTGCTGGTGGTCGGCGCCGGCGACAATGTCGTACGCCTGCTGCCGCCGCTGATCATCACCGAGGCGGATGTCGCCGAGGCGGTCTCGCGGCTCGACAAGGCTGCGAGCGCCGTCGAGGCGTCGCTGAAGCGCCCGGCCGCCGAATAAGTTCAACCCACCCACCCCGCGAAGCGAAGGAAGCGCCCGTGACGCGCCATTTCCTCGATCTCTCCGATTTCTCCGGCAGTGAGCTGCGCGCGATCCTGCGCGCCGGCGAGGAGATGAAATCGCGACGCCGTACACCGGCCGCTGCGGGGGATCGCCTGCTCGAAGGCAAGGTCATCGCCATGATCTTCGAGCAGCCTTCGCTGCGCACGCGCGTATCCTTCGACGTCGGCATCCGCGAGCTCGGCGGCTCGCCGATGATGGTCGCGGGCCATGAGATCGAGCTCGGCGAGCGCGAGACGATCGCCGACACCGCCCGCGTGCTCTCGCGCTATGTCGATGCGATCATGATCCGCATCCTCGATCACGATTCGCTGGTCGAGATGGCGAAATATGCGACCGTGCCGGTGATCAACGGGCTGACCAAGCGCCAGCATCCCTGCCAGGTGATGGCCGATGTCATGACCTTCGAGGAGCGCAAGGGCTCGATCCAGGGCAAGCGCATCGCCTGGACCGGCGACACCAACAACGTGCTGACCTCCTGGGTCCATGCCGCCGGCCGGCTCGATTTCGAGCTCGCCATCGCGACGCCCGAGGAACTCGCGCCGCCTCCGGCCCTGATCGCCTGGGCCAAGAAGCAGGGCGCGAAGCTCTCGCTGACCAGCCGGCCCGAGGAAGCGGTGGAGGGCGCCGATTGCGTCATCACCGATTGCTGGGTCTCGATGGGTGACGAGGAAGGCACGCGCCACAACCTCCTGCGGCCCTATCAGGTCGACGAGAGGCTGATGGACCGTGCCGAGAAGGACGCGATCTTCATGCATTGCCTGCCGGCCTCGCGGGGCGAGGAGGTCACCGACCAGATCATGGATGGCCCGCAATCGGCAGTCTTCGACGAGGCCGAGAACCGGCTGCATGCGCAGAAGGGCATCTTGGCCTGGTGCTTCGGCGGAGTGGCGGCCTGATGGCCGCCAACGACGCAGGCGTCACCGCGGGGCTCGACGATCGGGTCGTGCCCTTCGCCGTGCCCGATCTCGACGTGCGCGGCCGCGTGGCGCGGCTGGGCCCCTCGATCGACACGATTCTCGAGCGGCACGACTATCCCGCGCCGGTCTCGCGCGTGCTGGGCGAGGCGGCCGCGCTGACCGTGCTGCTCGGCACGGCGCTGAAGTTCGAGGGCCGCTTCCAGCTCCAGACCAAGAGCGACGGCGCCATCTCGATGATGGTGGTCGACTTCAACGCGCCGGACAATTTCCGCGCCGTCGCCCATATCGACGAAGCCAAGCTCGCCGAGGCGATCGCTCGCGAGAAGCTCTCGACCGGCGAGTTGCTGGGCGAGGGGCATCTCGCCATGACCGTCGACCAAGGCACGACGACGACACGCTACCAGGGCATCGTCGCGCTGAAGCGGCAGGGGCTCGAAGAGGCGGCGCACCAGTATTTCCGGCAGTCCGAGCAGATCCCGACCCGGGTACGGCTCGGCGTGGGCACGGTCACGACCGGCGGCCGGCCGCAATGGCGCGCCGGCGGCATCCTCGTCCAGTTCATGCCGCATTCGCCCGATCGCCTGCGCGCGGCCGACATCCATCCCGGCGATGCGCCCGAGGGGCATGAGATCCTGACCGGCAGCGACCCCGACGGCATCAGCGATGATGCCTGGATGGAAGCGCGCTCGCTGGTCGAGACGGTCGAGGACCATGAGCTGCTCGACCCGATGCTGGAGAGCGAGCGCCTGCTCTATCGGCTCTTCCATGAGCGCGGCGCCCGTGTCTTCGAGCCGGCCCTTGTCCGCGAGGCCTGCCGCTGTTCACGCGAGCGCGTGCTGACGATGCTGCGCGGCTTCTCTCCCGAGGACCGCCGCGCGATGATCGCCGATGACGGCAAGCTCGGAGTCACCTGCGAGTTCTGCTCGCGGCGCTACAGCTTCGACCCGGCCGAGGTCGAGGACGGATTGTCAGCGGGGCTGTGACCTCGCCGTCATTCTCGGGCGCCGCAAGGCGGCGACCTGGGAATCTCCAAGCACGGCACTCCCGTCATGGTCGGGCTTGTCCCGACCATCCACGTCTTCGCTTCGCCGACCGAAGGCTGTGTTCAAGACGTGGATGCTCGCCACAAGGGCGAGCATGACGGCGAGAGGGCGACGTGAGCGCCAGCGGGCAGCCTAACCCTGCCGGCACTCCGCCATCAGCTTGCGCATGAACGCCTCACCGGCCTGGAGCTGCTCCAGCGTGATGTATTCGTCGGGCTGATGCGCCTGGTCGATCGAACCGGGCCCGCACACCACGGTCGCCAGCCCCGCATGCTGGAAATGTCCTGCCTCTGTCGCATAAGCGACCGCGATGGTGTGGTTGCGCCCGGACAGGCGCATGGCGAGCCGCTCGGCCTCCGAGCCCGGCTCGGGCGCGAGCCCCGGCACATCCGAGGTCATTTCCGTCTCGATCGCCGCGCTCGGTGCGGTCGAGCGCATGCGCGCCTGAACCTTGTCCGACACGCCGGCAAAGCGTGCGGGACCCGCCTCGGGATCGGAGGTCGGCAGGGTGCGGATCTCCCAGAGGATCTCGCTGTGATCGGCCAGGATGTTGCGGGCGATGCCGCCATGGAACGAGCCGATATGGACGGTGTCGTAGGGCGGGTCGAAGCGACCGCTCGCATCCAGCTTCTGCTTGGCGTCCTCGGCCATGTGGTCGAGCTCGGCCGCGAGCAGCGCCCCGGCATGGACGGCGCTGGCGCCGAGCTGCGGCTTGGAGGAATGCGCGGCGAAGCCCTTGATGACGGTCTGGAACGTTCTGACGCCCTTGTGCGCGTCGCAGATGTCGAGCGAGGTCGGCTCGCCGACGATGACCGCGCGCGGCCGCGGCAACGTCTTGCCCATCGCTGCGATGCCATCGACGACGCCGAGGCAGGTCACCTCCTCGTCATAGGACAGGAACAGGTGGATCGGCGTGTTGAGGTCGGCGGCGAGGAAATCCGGCACGAGCGCCAGCCCCAGCGCGAGGAAGCCCTTCATGTCGACGGCGCCGCGGCCATAGGCGCGGCCGTTCTCGACGTGCAGCGTGAACGGGTCGCGGCTCCAGGCCTGGCCGGTAACCGGCACGACGTCGGTATGCCCCGACAGCACGACGCCGCCGCGATCCTGCGGGCCGACGGTCGCGAACAGCGCCGTCTTGTCGCCCGCTGCATTCGGGAAGCGCACGGACGGCACGCCCCAGCCGGCGAGATAATCCTCGACGAAATCGATCAGCGGCAGGTTGGATTTGTCGCTGACCGTGTCGAAGGCGACGAGGCGGGCGAGCATCTCGAGCGGCGTGTAGCGCTGCCCGGTTTGAGCGGAGGCGGTCAATGCAGAACCTTCTTCACATAGGGGGAGTCGAGCGGGAAGAGCGGCACTTCCACGTCGAAGATCGTGCCGCTCTCATCCTGCATGGCGTAGAAACCGTGCATCGAGCCGTCCGGCGTCGTCAGCGGACAGCCGGAGGTGTAGTTGAAGCTCTCGCCCGGTCTAAGCACCGGCTGCTTGCCGACGACGCCCTCACCGCGCACCTCGTGCATCTCGCCGCGCCCGTCGGTGATGAACCAGTGACGAGTCATCAGCTGAATGGTCTGCGTCGAAAGATTCACGATCTCGATCGCGTACGCCCAGAAATAGCGGCCCTGCGCATGCGAGGATTCCGCTTCCAGGAAGGACGGCGCCACGGTCACACGCACGCCGCGCGTCTGTGCCTGATACATGGTCGAGGCTCCGGCTAGATCGCCGCGCGTCGTTCCGGACGCAAAGTGGCGATCTATCTCTTTGCTGTCGCATCGGATTTGCCCGAAAAGTGGAATCCACTTTTCGGTCCGATTCTCTAGCCTGTGACGACATCTGCCGCCACGGCTCAGTTATCGGCCTGCCGGCGGCAGCGTCAATGCGTCCCCGTCCTGATTCTGGCGTGGACAACCCTGTGGCTATTGCCCGCACGCACTCGGCCGTGCTTGGCCTTTCCGGAGCGCTTCGCTAGCTATGATCGATTATCCTCGCGGACCTTGCATGCTGCCCTTCACGCCCGGCATCCAGCCAGACAGCTCCATCCGCGCCTTCATCGAGCAGGGCACGATCAGGCTCGCCCGGCCGCCTGCCGAGGGGCAGATCCAGCCGGCGAGCCTCGATCTGCGGCTGGGCGATCGCGCTTATCGCGTCCGCGCCAGCTTCCTGCCCGGCCCCGAGCGCACGGTGCGCAGCCGGATCGATGATCTCTCGCTGCATGAGATCGATCTGACGCGCGGCGCGGTGCTGGAAACGGACTGCGTCTACATCGCCGAGCTGATGGAAGGCCTGAAGCTGCCCAAGGGCCTGCGCGCCGCCGCCAATCCGAAGAGCTCGACAGGCCGTCTCGACGTCTTCACGCGTGTCATCACCGATCGCGCGCGTGAATTCGACTTGGTCGAGGATGGCTATGAGGGGCCGCTCTTCATCGAGATCTCGCCGCGCACCTTCCCGGTGCTCGTGCGGTCCGGCTCCAGGCTCTCGCAGATCCGCTTCCGCGCCGGCGAGACGAGGCTCGATGACCGCGCTCTGGAAGATGTCCATATGCGCGAGACGCTGGTCAGCGCCGCCGAACCTTCTTTCCAGGGGGGCGTTGCCGTCAGCGTCGACCTCTCGGGTTTCGACGGGCTGCTCGGCTATCGCGGCAAGCATCACACCGCGCTGATCGATGTCGATCGCGTCGGCGCCTATCGCGCCGTCGACTTCTGGGAGCCGATTCCGGCCGACGGCTCGCGCAGCATGATTCTCGACCCTGGCCAGTTCTACATCCTCGCCTCCAAGGAAGCCGTGCACGTCCCCCCGGACTATGCCGCGGAGATGACGCCCTTCGATGCGCTCGTCGGCGAATTCCGGGTGCACTATGCGGGTTTCTTCGATCCCGGCTTCGGCCACGGCGCCGCCGGCGGACAAGGTGCGCGCGCCGTGCTTGAGGTCCGCTCCCGAGATGTGCCCTTCATCATCGAGGACGGCCAGATCGTCGGAAGGCTGGTCTACGAGACCATGGCGGCGCGGCCGGAGGCGCTCTATGGCGCCGGGCTGAAATCGAACTATCAGGGCCAGGCCCTCAAGCTCTCCAAGCATTTCAAGGGCTGACCGGGACGAGAGGCGGCGAAGGCGCGATGCTTGACACGCCGTCCCAAGGCTGGTCCTTGCCCTGAGCCTTGCGGCTGAAGACACCGGCTTTCTCGGAGTTCTGCGGCGTGCCCTTGCGTTATCTCGTCACCGGCGGCGCCGGGTTCATTGGTTCGGCGGTTGTGCGGAAGCTGATCGGTGAGACCGGGCATGAGGTCTGCGTCGTCGACAAGCTGACCTATGCTGGCAACCTCGCCTCGCTCGAACCCGTCGCGGGCAGCAACCGCTATCGTTTCGAGCAGGCGGATATCGGCGACGGCGAGCGCATGCAGGCGATCTTCGCCGATTTCCAGCCGGACATCGTGATGCATCTGGCGGCGGAGAGCCATGTCGACCGCTCGATCGACGGGCCGGCCGCCTTCATCGAGACGAATGTCGTCGGCACTTTCACGCTGCTGCAGGAGGCGCTGCGGCATTACCGGGCGCTGCCGGAGGCTCGAAAGCAAGGCTTCCGCTTCCACCACATCTCGACCGACGAGGTCTTCGGCTCGCTGGGCGCGGAAGGCTTCTTCCGCGAGGACACCGCCTATCAGCCGAACTCGCCCTATTCGGCGTCCAAGGCGGCCTCGGACCATCTCGTGCGGGCCTGGCACCACACCTACGCCCTGCCGGTGGTGATGACCAACTGCTCGAACAATTACGGGCCCTATCACTTCCCCGAGAAGCTGATCCCGCTGATGATCATCAACGCGCTCGAGGGCAAGAAGCTGCCGGTCTACGGCAACGGCCTCAATGTGCGCGACTGGCTCTATGTCGACGATCACGCCGACGCCCTGCTCACCGTGGCCACGGCGGGGAAGATCGGCGAGAGCTACAATATCGGCGGTCACAACGAGAAGACGAACCTCGAGGTGGTGAAGGCGATCTGCACCATCCTCGACGAGCTCAGGCCCGATCCGGCGGGGCCGCGCGAGCGCCTGATCTCCTATGTCACCGATCGTCCCGGCCATGATGCGCGCTATGCGATCGATGCCGGCAAGATCGGCCGCGAGCTCGGCTGGACGCCGAAGCAGACCTTCGAGACGGGCCTGCGCCGCACGGTCGAGTGGTATCTCGCCAATCCCGGCTGGTGGGGCGATATCCGCTCCGGCAGCTATCGCGGCGAACGCCTCGGCGCGGCCTGAGCGGGAGACGGAAGCGATGCTGAGCGTCGAGGAAACGGCGATTCCCGCCGTCAAGATCATCTCGCCGAAGAAGTTCGGCGACCACCGCGGCTTCTTCTCCGAGACCTGGAGCCGCAAGGCCTTTGCCGAGGCCGGGCTCGATCTCGATTTCGTCCAGGACAACCAGTCGCTCTCGGCAGCGGTCGGCACGCTGCGCGGGCTGCATTTCCAGTCCCCGCCCTTCGCGCAGGACAAGCTGGTGCGGGTGACGCGCGGACGCATCCTCGACGTCGCCGTCGACATCCGGGCGTCGTCCCCGAGCTTCGGCAGGCATGTCGCGGTCGAGCTCTCCGCCGAGAACTGGAGGCAGCTCCTGGTTCCGGTGGGCTTTGCGCATGGTTTCGTCACGCTCGAGCCGGACACCGAGGTGCTCTACAAGGTCACGGCGCCCTACGCGCCGGAGAACGACCACGGGCTCGCCTTCGACGACCCGGCGCTGGGCATCGACTGGGGGCTGCCGCTGGCCTCGCTGACCCTCTCCGACAAGGACCGCAAGCATCCGCGCCTGGCCGAGATGCTGGGCTATTTCGACTGATGGGCCTGCGCATCGCCGTCACCGGTTGGACCGGCCAGGTCGTCCGCGCCATGCTGGAACGCGTGCCGGTGGGTGCCGAGGTCGTCGCGATCCGCCGCCCGGAGCTCGATCTCGCCGATCACCGGACGATCGCGCCGGCTCTTCGTGCGGCCAGGCCCGACGTCATCGTCAATGCCGCGGCCTACACGGCTGTGGATCAGGCCGAGAGCGAGCCCGACCTCGCCATGCGCGTCAACGGCCAGGCGGCCGGCGAAGCGGCGCGCGTGGCCGCCGCCCTCGGCATCCCCGTCATCCAGCTCTCGACCGACTACGTCTTCGACGGAACACTCGGCCGGCCCTATCGCGAGGACGATGCGACCGGTCCGATCTCGGCCTATGGCGCGAGCAAGCTCGCCGGCGAGCAGGCCGTCGCGGCGGCGACGGCGAACCATGCCGTTCTGCGCACCGCCTGGATCTACAGCCCCTTCGGCAAGAACTTCGTCAAGACCATGCTGCGCCTGGCCGAGACGCGCGACGAGGTCGGCGTCGTCGCCGATCAGCAGGGCTGTCCAACCAGCGCGCTCGACATTGCCGACGCGATCTTCACTGTGGCGCGCAATCTCGCCGAGCGGCCGGGCGAGGCTTCCCTGCGCGGCATCTTCCATATGGCAGCCCGGGGCGAGGCCGTCTGGGCCGATGTTGCCGAGGCGATCTTCGCCGAACAGGCGCGCCTTGGCGGCAAGCCGGTCGCGGTGAAGCGCATCGCCACCACGGATTATCCGACGCCGGCGCGCCGGCCGGCGAATTCGCGGCTCGACTCGACGAAACTGGCAGCGACGCACGGCGTCAGCCTGCCGCAATGGCAGGCCTCGCTTTCGGCCTGCGTCAAACGGCTCCTCGCAGATCAGGAATAGACGATGAAGGGCATCATCCTCGCCGGCGGCTCCGGCACGCGGCTGCATCCGATGACGCTGGCGATGTCGAAGCAGCTTCTGCCGGTCTACGACAAGCCGATGATCTACTATCCGCTCTCGACGCTGATGCTCGCCGGCATCCGCGAGGTGCTGATCATCTCGACCCCGCACGACCTGCCGAACTTCCGGCGCCTGCTCGGCGATGGCTCGGACTGGGGCATGAGCCTCTCCTATGCCGAGCAGCCCCATCCCGGCGGCCTCGCGCAGGCCTATCTGATCGGCGCCGACTTCGTCGCAGGCGAACCCTCGGTGCTGATTCTCGGCGACAATCTCTACTACGGCCACTCGCTGCCGGAGATGATGGCCTCGGCAGCGGCCCGAACCAGGGGCGCGAGCGTGTTCGCCTATCATGTGCGCGATCCCGAGCGCTACGGCGTGGTCGCGTTCGACGCGACCGGCAAGGCGATCTCGATCGAGGAGAAGCCGCAGGTTCCGAAATCGAACTGGGCCGTGACGGGGCTGTACTTCTACGATGCCGAGGTCGTCGAGATCGTGAAGACCCTGAAGCCCTCGCCGCGCGGCGAGCTCGAGATCACCGACGTCAACCGCATCTATCTCGAACGCGGCGAGCTTTCGGTCGAATGCATGGGCCGCGGCTTCGCCTGGCTCGACACCGGCACCCCCGACAGCATGCTCGAGGCCGGCGAGTTCGTCCGCAC
>NZ_JBFTKQ010000025.1:0-51798 GCF_056396025.1 Allobosea sp. 05T438 | reverse complement strand
TTCACACCGCGGGCTACGATGCTCAACGAGCCATCCGGCAACGGTCGCTGCAGCGCCCACGCCTGTTCCCACGGCGCCGTCATCCAGGTTTCGCACTCCTCCGGTGTCGTGAGGATGACCGGCATCGCCTTGGGATGGATCGCCTTCACCTCGGCATTCGGATCGGTGGTGAGGAAGGCATAGAGATCGGCCGTCACCTCACCCTCCTTGACCTTCCGCACACTCCGCCATTGAGGCGTCCACACCCCGGCGAAGAACGCGGTTGGGCGCTCCTCCCCGAACGCGAACCAGATGTCGCCGCCAGCGTCCTTGTTGAATTCGGAGAAGGATGTGAACGGCACCAGGCAGCGATGCCCGACCCCCAGAAATTTCTGCCAGTGCGAGTATTTCGTATCCCGGATGTTCGTGTTGCCGGCGCTCGGCTCCATGCGGATCATCTGAGCCATGTCGACGGCCTTGCCCTTCGCCGCGAGTTTGTCTGCCCGCAGCTTCGCCGCTTTCTCGATGAYGAAGAATGGAGACGGCATGCCCCAGCGCGCCATGGCGAGCTCAGGGAGGCCACCGCCCACCGGATTGCGGATCACAGGAGCGGTATAGTCGGGGAAGATGCCGGGTTGCTGGACAATCTGCGCCGCAACGTCGAACCGGGCGAACAGCTTGCGCATCGCCTCGACGTTTCGCGTGTGGCTGTAGAGATTACACATCGTCACCGCCAACCCTGCGCCTGCGCTCAATCGGCGCTGGCTCGGCCGGCAGCATGTCCGTCTTGCCGCCCTCGATCAAGCTGAGGCCCATCATCGGCGGAGGCCAGTCGGGTGGCGACGTTCGGCCGATATCAGGGCAGTAGGCCCCGCACTTCATGCCGTACTTCTGCGGCTTGCGTGTGGGGTTACCGTGCCGCCAAGGGCAAGGCTCTCGGAACAGTGCGAGGAGTTGGGCGAGCGTCGCGTGTGCGCCATACCGCCAGGCCAAGGAAGCCAGCCGAGCGTCCCCGCTGCGCCGGCAGTAGTGGCAGCGGAAGCGCACCACCACCCACGGAAAATCCCGAAGCTCGGTCTGGTCGTTCGGCTGTTTCATTGGTCATTCGGGTTCGCGAACAGGCCGCGCTCCCTGTGAGAACAGCCCGCGCAGATACCCGCGCGAGACGGAACGATSGGCGTCGGCGAGCAGAACGTTGAAATCGTGCAGAACTGCCCGTAGCGCGGCCGCTCGCTGCCATGCTCAGCGACCAGATCGTTGATTTCGCACTCAATTYCATTCGCCAAGTCGGGTTCTGGTGCGGGTTCGGGTGACATGGCTTGCGTCCTCGAGYATGAGAACATAATGAGAACAAACCGCGCCTAGGAGTCAAGCTATGAACGTCGACACCTTCTTCCTTCAGCCCTTCAAGACGCATCGGAAGAAGCTCGTCCCGGCGCAGCGATCGACGTCCTCGCGCGTCACGGGGCCATCCCGGAGGAATTCGAGGAGCAGATCCGAGCGCTATGAAGCGAAATCCGCGCCGCGCCTACGACAAGGACGGGAAGGAGATCCAGCCGGCGACGGTCGGATCGGAACGCGCCCGCGGATGCAAGCTGGCTGAGGTCTGGTGCAACGACTGTGTTCGCTATGCTGAGGTCAGCCTGTACGGGCTGCCTGACGATCTGCCGATCCCGGACATCTGCCTGCGCTATCGCTGCTCCAAGTGCGGCGGCAAAAATCTCTCGTCTCGCGGGAGCATAAGCGAACACTACGAGAAGGCCCAGGAGAGCCGGGGCAAGTCGACGCGGAGCCCGCCGGCAATCGTCGGCGGGCATGACTCAGCTGAGCACTGAATGATTGTAATGAAGCAGGACGTTCTGCTTCAGATCCTCCTCGTCGAGCGCCAGGGGCGCAAACCCGGCGACGAGGCAGGCGATTCTGGTCCGCTCCCTTTCATGCTCCGGCTCGGGAATGGACCTCTTGACCTCGTCCCAGACGGCCTCCAGTGCGGCATAGACCCGAGCGAGATCGGCAGGATCGGTCAACGATAAAAACGGCATGACTCCTTTCCCCTAGAAGTGAACCGCGGGGAAAAAATTTAGGTGCCGTGGAGCGGTTCGCAAGAGCGCCGAATGGCGATCGGAACAGCCGCCTCCCGCCGCAGTTGAATCGTTGGCAATAGCGTTGTGTGAGGTGTGCAGTGGTTGCGTTGCGAAAACCTGCAGGGCCGTCCGCGCGCCGCCCCATGCCCCCTAAGCGCGAACTCTATCGGGAGCGCTGCCAGGATGAGTATGGCAACCACTATATCGTCATTGTCTGGCGCGAGTGGCCCGGCCTCCTAACGACATCCTACACGCTCAAGGACGGCACGCCGGTTCACTATGAAGACGAGTGCAGCTTCTCGCTTCCATCGGGAAAAATGATAACCCGGTGCGAGGACTAGGCCGCGCCAGGTGTGCGGCTCAGCGTCCGGTTTGAGGATAGGATTGAAGGTTGGCTCTGTGGCCTCGAATTGGTCCACTGATCAGCACCCCCGCGGGTGCGTAAGTCGGAAGCCGCATCGGCGTCCGAAAGCGGAGCGCAGCCGGCAGTGAAAGCACGAACTGGGAGGCGGCAAGGAAGGTATGGACCGGTACCTTGAAACGGTGTGCCGGGGCGCTAGCCCGATAGTTTCAATGGCACAGCAACAAACACAGCCCCGCGCCTGCGTGCTGCTCTGACGTCACGATCGGCCTGAATATCCTGAAGAGCACGAGCCGGCGGCAAGTGCCCGCCATGAGCCAGGGCCTCAGCGGCCCATTCGCGCAGGCACGTTCGCGCCGATGCGACGCATTCGTCCAGCGTCCTACCGGCGGAGATGGCACCTGGAACGTCGGGAAACCACCCGCCGTAAAGCGTTTGAGGTTCTTTTTCGATGACGGCTACAAAATGCATACCTCAGCGTCCCGATCTGGGAATTCTTGCGGTGAATCTATCCTGAAAACCATGTGATCAGCCGATCTCGGTCTCTGAAGCTCGACGAGAAATCACGCCTCAAGAAACGAAATCGGAGGCGGAAACGCTCTTCATCGTAGCGAGTTCCGTCGAATTTCGTGGGTCATTGAAAATCGTCGTTGCCAGCAGGTCCACTGCCGACGTCTTACCGGCCGAGCCCAGTCAACTTGCGACCAGCCTCAGCGCAATGCCTGGGCATCCGGCCCTACTGTCTTGGACAATAAAAGCACCTGTGCGCCGCGCGCCGGTGCATCAGCCGCTGAAGACGGTTTGGTCGTCTGAAGGGCTACGAGATCAGCCAACTCTGCCGCAGAAACCGCTTCCAGATTCGATGCCGTGCGTGGATCACGGTTCATCGAATACGCCCATTTGATAGCTGCAGTTCGGCTGTCAACCAAGCGCGCGATGATGCGTAAACTGTCGCCGGACTGACGAACGCTGCCTTCGAGAATGTATCGAGGCACAAGTGGATCACCGAGAGATGCAGTCGATACACCGGTCGACGAGTCCTTACCGAAGACCCTTAGTCGCTTCAGCTGTGAGAGGCGATTCAGAACCTCCTCGGAAAGCGCTGCGGCGAATGTGACGCATTCCGACGACGCTGACAGACTAACGAAGGGCCTTACGATTACCTCCGGGTCAACCATGTCTTCGGAAGTCGTTGGCTGGGCAGCCGAACGCACCCGCATGGCCTGCATGACAACGGTCAGGCTCAGTGCCATCGCGAGAAACAGAGCGCAGGCCAAAGACCAAGGGTGGTTGGCGAGTGCCGCAAGCCCGATGCCTCGGCTTTGCATAGTTACCTTTAGCGGCTCAGTTTGAAACTGCTGCGGCGGCGTTGCATCCTGCCAGCGGAATGTCGGAACGTAGCTGCCCTTTGCCACCTCGATAACGACCGGATCCCGTTTCCCGTCGAGCAAATAATACCGTTCCAGAGCGCGCCTCAGGCGGGCTGCCTCAATCCGTACAACCGGGTCGTTCATTGCGTCGAAGTCTTCACATCGGCCAAACACGGCAATCGCAATCGTGTAGGCTTTCAGTTGGCGCTGTCGCCCGCAAAGCGTCTCATCGACAATGAATTGGAGAAATGCCCTGATGCGTTCCGGGACAATGAAATCCATGCTTCCAGCGATACGATCCAGCTGAGACCTGACTGCATCGGCACCGGGAAACGCAGTGACTGCGCCATCGTAGTTTGACTGTTCTGAAGCTTCCACGGCCGCCTCCAAGAACGCAAGGCGCAACAAAACTGACAGTCTGAACGCTACGGTAGCCCCATCCAGTGTTGAACGCCAACGCCAAATCCCACTGGAGGTGATCCAGTTCTGCCCTCCAATAAAGCCGCATGCGCGCCCTGATCCGCCCCCGCCGGCTGGTCCAATGTGATTGTTAGTGGACGGTTGGCCTGGGCGCCAGCGCGGGCGGCGTAGCAGGTCCGGGATGCGCAGCCGCCCGCGCGGCCATCGCGGGGATGAAGACCTCGGGGGCGGGAGGCTTGTAACCAAGCGAGCCATGCGGGCGGACGGTGTTGAAGTGCCGGCGCCAGCTTTCGATGACGATCTTGGCCTCAGTGAGGGTATAGAAGATCTCGCCGTCGAGCAGCTCGTCCCGGAGCCTGGCATTGAACGACTCGATGAAGCCATTCTCCCAAGGGCTGCCGGGTGCGATGTAGGCGGTCTTGGCACCGACCGCGCCGATCCAGGCTTGCACTGCCTTCGCGACGAACTCCGGCCCATTATCTGAGCGAATGTGCTCTGGCACGCCGCGCAGGATGAACAGGTCCGAGAGCACGTCGATAACGTCGATCCCCTTCAGCCTGCGATCGATGCGGATCGCCAGGCATTCATGGGTGAACTCGTCGATCACGTTGAGCATGCGGTATTTTCTCCCGTCATGGGTGCGGTCCTCGACGAAGTCGTAGGACCAGACGTGGTTGGGTCGTTCGGCGCGAAGGCGGATGCAGGATCCGTCTCCCAGCCAGAGTCGGCTGCGTTTGGGTTGTCGAGCCGGAACCTTCAGCCCCTCGCGTCGCCAGATGCGCTCGACCCGCTTGTCGTTGATCACCCAGCCTGCCGTCGAACGCAGCAACTCGGCGATCTTGCGATAGCCGTAGCGGCCGTAACAGCGGGCCAGCTCGACGATATCGGCGATGAGTTGCTCCTCATCGTCGCGCCCGCGCGGGATCCGGCGCTGGGTCGAGCGGTGTTGCCCCAGCACGCGGCAGATCCGCCGCTCCGATACCTTCAGGGCAAGCCGGACATGATCGATGCAGGCACGGCGACGCGCGGGGCTCAGTARTTTCCCGASGCRGCYTCCTTCAGGATCAGCTTGTCGAGCGTCAGGTCCGCSACGGCRCGMCGGAGCCGGGCGTTCTCRGCCTCGAGCTCCTTCATCCGCCTCACCTGRTCCGTCTTCAGGCCGCCGAACTCRCGGCGCCAGCGRTARTARCTAACCTCCGTCACGYCGATCGAGCGGATCGCGTCGGCAACGGATTGCCCCTGYGAKACCARCACATCGACCTGGCGYAGCTTCSCGACGATCTCTTCGGGCTTGTGGCGCTTCTTCGGCATCTCGGTCCTCCTGTCTGCCAAAAGACATACTTCAGGGTGGACCAATTCAACGGGGGTGGATCAGCCCTCCCCTCGGGGCCTCGACGCGGAGTTCAAAGATGGGATTGCATTTCCCCGGTGCGCAGGCGCGAAAATGACATCAAGGACAATATTTGCGGGTCCAAAGAAGGATTAACTTGCGCCTTTGATCGCAGCGGTCGCTATGACGCCAGAACAGAAATCAGGGCTGGCGCGGCTGATGCTCCGCTGGCCCGAGCGGCGGGGCGAGCTTGAGCGAGCCGCCCACGGTTCGGTTCTCGACCTCTATGAAAGCTACGAGCTAGCGTCGCTCGCTTACATCCGGTGGTCTCAGAAAGCGGAGCCGGCGGCGGTAGTTATCGCGGCAGACTATCGGCGCATCCTGATCGAACTTGAACACGACATCGCGGCCGCCCTCGCCGGATAGCCCCAAAGGCAAAAAGGCTCCGCCAGCCGGAGCGGATGGGGCCAGCCCTCTAACTGTGACCGCGCCATCACAGCGCAGGGCCGATGCGGTCAGAGTGGGGCTAGAACGTTGCGCTACCGCCGCAGATCAAGGCGGGTCTGCGGGAGGGCTTGTTATGCGTGCGCCCAATCCCTCAGAGGCCTCAATGGCCCGCATCCACGGCGTTTTGATCCGGACGGCTATCGTGGTTGCTCTAGCCGCGGTTGTGCTGCTGCCCCTGGCCCTTCGTTGAGAGCTATCTGCCGCTCCGCGCCACACGAAAAAAGGCCCGCCCGCCGAAGCCAGGGGGCCTAAATCATTTAGCGGAGGGTCGTCGGTATCCGTTCGGCCGCCAGAGTGGGGGCGTCCTTGTCTTCCGCGATGCAAGAGGCAATTTGGTTCAGCGCGTCGCCCGCCGCGTCTCCCGCACGACCGTTGGCGCCGTAACAGCACCTGCTGCTCCTCCGACAACCGCGCCAACCGGGCCGCCCACTGCGGCGCCGGTGCCGGCTCCGACCGCGGCTCCGCCGACGCGCTGCTCGGTCGTGCTACAGGCTGTCGTGGCGATCGCGACTGCGAAGAGCAGAGCTAAAGTCAGTGCATTCATGGCGTATCCTCCTTGGGCCATGAACACACGCCGAGGGGCGCAGTTCCTCAAATGAAAGATGGCCCGATCGCCTTCGGAGATCGGGCCGATCATCGTTGTCGCAGCGACGACGTTCAGACCGTTGTTTGGTTCCGCTCCATGCGCCTGATACACATCAGCTTATTGTCGGTATCGATCGAGGGCCTTTTCCTTCAGGTCTACCTCATCTTCTGCGACCGTGAACAAGGCCGCCACTAGGTAGGCCAGCCTCGTCCTCTCCTTCTCAGCAATCGCATCGGGAATGGCCGATCCGACGTCGTTCCATGGGCACCCAAAGCCGCCTGTGCCCGAGCGAAGTCAATGGGGTCATTCAACGCGGAGAATGACATCGCTCCTTCCTCCGCCAGGATTCTGCGTTAAGAAATCTAGCTCGCTGGCGGGGCGCTTCAAGAGCGTTTGCCAAAACGAAAAGGCGCCGCCAGCCGGCACCTGACGGACAGGCGCCAGCGCCCGAAGGTCAGGAGCCGGCTTCGCTGGCTCCTCCGTCGAGCGCGTGGAAGGGCGCATCGAGCGTGAAGATCAACCCGGCGGGCAGATAGACGCTGGCGGTGCCGGTCCGCACGGCCGGGAAGGAGCGTTCGATAAGCCGGGTGCCGAACCCCCTGCGTGATGGCGGCGTCACGGGCGGACCGCCGCTCTCCTGCCAGCGCAGCCGGAACTGCTTGACGCCCTCCATATCATCCACGCCCCAGTTAAGCGTGACGATGCCGGTCTGATTGGAGAGCGCGCCGTACTTCACCGCGTTTGTCGTCAGCTCGTGCAGGATCAGCGTCAGCGCGAGAGCGGCTTTCGGCCCGAGCACGACTTCGCCTCCCTCGATCCGGAAGCGCGCCGCATCGCCCTGAAGCGCTATGACGCTCCGCGCAATGTCGGCCACGCTCGCATCGGCGCGCCGGCCACCGACCAGTAGATCATGGGCGCGCGCAAGCGCCGCCAGACGGGCGCCGAAGATCTCGCGCGCCGCTTCGAGCGAGTGCGCATCGCGGAAGGTCTGGGAAGCCAGCGCCTGGACCATGGCCAGGGTATTCTTAACGCGATGCGCCAGCTCCTGCATGAGCAGGCGCTGCTCGGCCTCCGCCTCCTTGCGCTCGGTGACGTCGAGATGCGCTCCGACGAGTCGTATCGCCTTGTCGTCTGCATCGCGCTCGATCTGCGCGGTCGCCGAGATCCAGCGCACCGCCCCATCGGAAGGCCGGATGATGCGATACTCCGCCTGATATTCGGTGTCTGTCCCTTGCACCGCCGCGCGGAAATGGCTTTCGACCGCGTGCCGTTCCTCGGGATGGATGCGCCGGACCCAATCTTCATGCGTTTCCTGGGCCGCCTCGGGCGGCAGGCCATGGATCAGCAGATATTCCGGCGAGCGGCGGTTGCGGAAACCCGAGCGCAGATCCACCTCGAGCCCACCCACGCGGCCGATTTTCTGGACCTGCGCCAGCTCCTGCTCGCGCCGCCGCAGCGCCTGCTCTGCGTGCACGCGCTCCGTCGTCTCGGTGACGAGCGCAAGCACGCCCGCGACCTTGCCTGCCTCATCCAGCACAGGGCTGTAATCGACGTTCAGCCACACTTCTTCGGCCGTGCCGGTCCTGTAGAATACGAAGGGCAGGTCGCGATAGGAGGACGATTGCCCGGCGAAAACCTCCGCCATCACCGCCCGGTTGAATGCCTCGACCTCGGGCCAGGCTTCGAAGACGCTCATCCCGAGCGTGGCCGGGTGCCTGGCACCGGCAATGACCGAATAGGAGTCGTTGTAGAACATCAGCCCCCGCTCTCCCCAGAGCAGCGTCATCGCCGATGGCGACAGCAGGATCAGTTGCAGGGCATCGCGGAGATGAGGCGGCCAGCCGGATGGCGCCCCGAGCTCGGTTTCCTGGCCGGTCCAGCGCCGCAGCAGTGCCACGATCTCGCCCTGTCCGACGGGCCAGGCTCGCTGTTCCATGGTCGTATCCCCCAACCGACCAGAATGTGACGTCGCAAACCGTATCGGCCCGCAGCCGGCTGTGGCGGACATTCCAAGGCCGCCACAAGCGGCCTTCGAGCCCTCTCCAGAACGAGTAACAGGCACGACGGTTCCCGAGCGTGTCAAAAGACATTCCGGCCTGTCGATCTAGGGACCTCCGCGGCAAAAGCACTGGCGGCGACGGGCATCGAGGAGGTCGCTCGCTCGGCGCTGAGCAAGATCTGCGTCTGCCAGTCCCGGGCGAGCTCGGTTCGCTCGCGCCGGCCACACAACAGGTCATCGTGCGTCAATGTCTGCTTCCGGGCGATCATACAATATCTGGAGGTGGCGCTTTCACGCGGAAGCTAGCGCGCAGATTTCCCGGAACTTGCTCACATTAATAAGGTTTTAAGGTCGGCCTACTGAGGGTCGTTCGCAATCCGGGGGACTATCTGTGTATGCACAATCCCTATCTAAGTCAGCTTGGATCATATGTGCGAGCCTGCGAAACTTCCTGGAGGATTCACGTCGGGCGCTGGCATGGTTTGGGCGACGATTTCTGCGAAAGCCTCCAGATCGATTGGCTTGCCGAACAGGAAACCCTGGCCAAAGCGGCATCCCAAATCTCTCACCCGCGCGCACTCTTCGTGCGTCTCTATGCCTTCAGCGACGATCTGGAAGCCCAGTTCATCGGACAGGCGAATAATCGCTTCGACGATGATGGTTTTCGATCGGCTTTGCCCTAGGCCGCGGATGAAGCTGCTATCGATTTTGAGTTCGGTGATGGGAAGCTCCTCCAAGTAGCGCAGATTGGAGTATCCGGTTCCGAAATCATCGATCGAGAGGCCAACGCCGAGGTTTCGCAGGCGCGTCATGATGGAAATCATCGCGGGCGAAGTCTCCGCCATCTTGGTTTCCGTAAGCTCAAGGGTGATCCAACGAGGATCGACGCTGCTCGCCGAAATGACGTCGTTCACGAATTCGGGCATATCGCGATGGCTGAATTCGATGGCTGACACATTGATTGAGACGTTGAGCGCACGTTTGTTGGATCTCGGACTTGTCGCGGCAAACGCCTCGGCGCCGACAAGGTCCAAGGCGAGATCGGCGACGAGCTTGCGCAGCTTCGCGTTCTCGTCCTCGAGCTGCTTCAGCCGGCGCATCTCGGCCGGCAGCAGCCCCTCGTACTTCTTCTTCCAGTTGAAATACGTCGCCTGGTTGATCCCGGCCCGCCGGCAGATCTCCGCCACCGGAATCCCGTCCGCGCCCTGCTTCAGGATGAACGCCTTCTGGGCGTCCGAGAACTTCGAATCCTTCATCGTCTTCCGCTCCTCCCAGCCCATGGGAAACGACGCGGAAAACTCTAGCTCAAAGCGATCCAGTTTTAAGGGCTCAGATCACGAATGACGGTTTCAACGCCCTACGGTGACGGAATTCAACGCACCCATTCGTCTAAGCAATTGAATTATTTGAGTGCGCGGTGACAAACTCAGGCTCTCCTGACACAAGCCAAACTGGCCAGCCCGATCGAGTGATCCACTGAATATGCTAATTTAGCAGCTGGCGAGGGAAGCTTCCACGGGCTGCATCTGGCTGTCGCAGCGCAACTGGTGGCATTCGCGATCTTTGCGCTCCGGCGCCGCGGCTGGCGCAGAGCCATGCCCGCTTGACTCAGTTCACCTGCTCGATATCCGAAATGACGCCTTCGAAATAAGCCGCCAGCGCCGCGTAAGCATCCAGCGGCAGCACATGGGCGATGTATTGGTCTGGTCGCACGATCACAAGGCAGCCGCGCTCGCGGTCGATGCCACGCATGTCGAAGATGTCCTGGCAGGAGTGGAGATCGGGACAGAATATCTTCTCGTAGTCGCGCAGACCCAGGCGTCCTTTCCGGGGCAGAAGTAGCTCCGGCATCGCCTCCAGCTTGAGATCGCGATGCCCCTGTTGGACGATCGCACGCAAATCTATGACGGCGTCGACATCGTCCCCGGCCCGCCGGGATCGCCGGACCGGCGACGAGGGCGAATTCGCCAGGAAGTCACAGAGCGCACGCAACCGCGAAGACCGCGTTGCCGGATCGCTCCGATCTGCGAAAGCGTAGAGCCGCCATCGGCCATCGGCCAGCGCGACATGACCGAGTTGGACCGGCTTGGCATCGGCCAGACGCACCACCGGCGCGGAATGGAAGCGGGTGCCGATCGACAGCCCCCGGGCCAGATCGGCATACGTCGGCTCGCCTGTAAGCAATGACGGAGCGTAGCGGGTTGCCGTCCCGGCGGTATAGCGCCCGTGTCTGACGAAATAGGCCTGGACCTCCTTCGGGTCGACACCTTCGCTGTCCGATGCCGATGACTTCAAGGGCGCGCTGAGCATCTTCGCCCATTCACGATCGAAATCGATCAGCTCCCGCGCGATCGCCCGTCGTTCGGACGAATAGCTGTGCAGCAGTTCCGGCCCGGATCGCCTCTGAAGGACGGCCGCGAGTTTCCAGCCCAGGTTGAAGCTGTCCTGCATCGAGACGTTCATGCCCTGCCCCGCCTTCGGGCTGTGGGTATGGCACGCATCGCCGGCGATGAAGACGCAAGGCGGGCGGCCTTCCACCTCTTCGGCCGGCACATCATCGAACTTGTCGCAAAGGCGCTGCCCGATCTCATAGACGGAGCACCAGACAACCTCATGAACCTCGAATGCGTAGGGATGTAGGATACGTTGCGCCGCGGCGATCAGGTGCTCGACGCCGAAATTGCGGTTCGCGACCCGCTCATTTTCGCTGAGCTTGTCGAGCTCGACATAGATCCGGATCAGATAGCCGCCTTCGCGCGGGATGATCAGGATCGAACCCTCGCCGGCCGACTGGATCAACGCCTTCAACCGCACATCCGGGAAATCGGTCACGGCCAGCACGTCCATGACACCCCAGGCCTGATTGGCGGAATCGCCGTGCAAGGCGCGCCCGATCGCTTTGCGCACGGCGCTACGGGCGCCATCGCAGCCGACGACGTAGCGCGCCCGGACGGTCTCGATCTCGCCCTCCTGCCCAGGATCGAGACGCTCCAGTTGCACCGTCGCCCGATGCGGCGACGCGCCCGACCCGGCCGCGCTGCCTATATCGATCTGCAGATCAACCAGACGCCGCGAATAGCTCGGCTCCAGCCGTGTCGGCGCCTTGCGCATGACGTCAAGGAAGAAGTCATGCACCCGCGCCTGGTTCAGGATCACATGGGGAAATTCGGAGAGTCCGTCCTCGACGTCTTGGATCCGGCCATGGCGGATGATGTTCTCCGGCCGCTCCGCGTCGGGCTTCCAGAACGAAACCTCGTTGACCCAGTAGCTTTCCTTGAGAACCCGCTCGGAAAAGCCGAAGGCATGGAACATCTCGATCGTCCGGCATGCAATGCCGTCGGCCTGTCCGAGTTCCAGGGGCCCGCTCTTCTGGTCGACGATCCGGGTCTTGATATCGGGGAAGGCAGCAAGTTGCGCCGCCAGCGTCAGGCCGGCCGGCCCGCAGCCGACGATGAGGACATCGACCTCCGCCGGCATGGTCTCGAAGGTCGGGGGGTTCTCGCTGCCCTCGGGGCGTTCGGAAACGTTCGGATCGCCGGCCCGAAAGCCATTCAGATGAAACTGCATGGAGGCCACCCTCGGCGCTTTGGACGATTGATGCCAGCGAGACCGTTCAGCTTCGCCGGGCGCGCGCCTGTTCCAGCCACATCTCCCAGGGGCGATGAACCTGCGCTTCGATATTCGCAACGCAGGAGCGGCTTTCGCCCTCGGTGAGATAGGTTACCTCGCCGAGCTGCATCGCCTGCAACTGGTAGCGTGCATTAAGTTCGGCATAGACCGCGCGATAGACCGCCTGCTTGATCGAGCCGCCCACCACCGTCGAGCCATGCCCCCGCATAAGCACGATGTCGTGGCCGTCGAAATGTTCGGCCAGGGAGCCGCCGAGGTGGCTGTTGCTGATCAGGAGGTCGGTTGCGTCGCCACCGGCTTCGCGGATCTCGAAAACCGGCGCGCCCTGTCCGACGAAGCCGGCCATGTGGAACATCGCCCTTAGCCGCACCCCCTTCACGACGCTGAGCGGCACGATCGAATGTGAGTGGCTATGGACCACGGCCATCACATCGGGACGCCTGCGAAAGATCTCGGCGTGGATGAAGCGCTCGAGATAAACCCTGCGGCCGGCTGCGTTCACCGCCTCGCCGTCGAGCGAAAATTCAACGATGTCCTCGGCCGTGACTCCGCTCGGCGCCATGTTGCGGGCCAGCAGGAAACGGTCTGGGCGCTTGTCGTGCCGCACGCTGATATGGCCGAAAGCGTCGACGACGCCCTGGTCGAAGAGGATGTGATTGGCAGCGACGAGCTCCTCGATCATCTCCTGCGATGGGGAGACGGAGGCGTCGGCCGTATCGGCGACGTCGACCGCGATTGGATGATGATGTTCGCCATGATCTGACGCGCACATAGTTCGGTTCCTCCCAAAATCGCCGGTCGAGAGCCTAGCGTCGGTTGGCCGGCTCTTCCGGAGCCGGATTGTTCGCGGTGGAGGCTAGGATCGCGATGGTGTCCTGCTCCGCCGCAGCGGCGCTCTTATAGCGGGGCGCTGTGGTGACCAGCGGGCGCTCGGCATCGGCCGGATAATAGATCTCGATCGCGAAACGACCCGTGGCGTGGTCCTCGACAGGCTCGATGCGGATGAGCGGCATGGCGGATTCCCTGGCGGCGCGGCTGCTGTGCGTAGGCTGAACTAGACCGTGCGCCGCCTGGCCGGTCCAAGACAAAAAGGCTTCTCCTGCCAAGCATTTTCATGCCAGGCGGGACGATTTTACTGGCGGCCGGGCCCATGCTGGATCCGCTCGGGCCGAGCCGACCGGTCGGCAAACTCGTCTCCAGCTTTGGGATATCGGCTCAAGCCGCTGCGACCTGGTGGCGAAGGACGACCTCCCGTCCCCTACGCGCGGATTCAAGGATCGCGAGGCAGACTTCAAGTGTCGCCATGCCCCAGGCGCCGGAATGCAGAGGCGGAATGCCGCCCCTCGCCGCGGCATGGAGCTCGTCAACCACCTCGGCGCGCGGCACGGTTGGCGCCGGCACCGGCTCGAGCCAACGTTTGTCATCGGCATAGACCATCACGCCCTCAGCGAGGGGGCGCAGATCGGCCTGCTCGCAGCAGACCGTGATCGGCCCGAAGTGATTATGCGCGGCTGTCACGGGCGCCGCGACGGGGCTCTTCGCCACGCCATAGGTGCGGGTGTTCTTGAGCGCGGCTTCCTCCTCCGGCGTCGAGACCTGCGCCAACCCGCGCCGCGCGCTGCCATAGCTCTCCGGGTCGCGCCGCTGGCCCATCTCGCCGATCCAGCCGAGCTGCTCATCGCTGTCGTAGCGGCCATAGCCGCTATAGGTCAGCATCGCGCTGGCCCCGTCCTTGAAGACGAGGAACGCCTGGTAAGCTCCCTCGGTCGGGCGTGCCGGATCGAACCGTCCGGTGGTGGCCCGCACGGTCGCAACCTGCCCGCCGCCGAGCAGCCGGGCGATATCGACCTGATGGGCACCCTGGCTGAACACGACGCCGCCCCCTTGCGCGGTGTCGAGCTCTTCCGGACGGCGCGGCCGGTAAAGGAAATCGGTGTGGTTGGACGCCGTAATCATGCGCGCGCGGCCGAAACAGCCCGAACGAATCAGCTCCGCTGCCTTCAGATAAGGCGCGTCGAAGGAATGGCTGTGCCCGACCAGGAGATGCACGCCGCCGGCCTGCGCCGCCTCGATCATCGCCCGGCAATCGGCGAGGGTCAGGGCCATCGGCTTCTCGACGAGGACATGCTTGCCACGGGCCGCCGCGAGCCGGACATGGGCCACATGGAATTGGTGCGGCGAGGCGATGTAGAGCGCCTCGACCGCCGCGTCGTCGCAAAGCTGATCGACGCTATCGTAGCTGCGCGCGGGTTCACCGGGCCGCGAAAAATCGCTCTCGAACTGCCCACGCGCCTCCGCGCGCGGATCGGCGGCGGCGACGAGCCGCACGAGCGGATGATGCGCCAGCGTTGGCAGCATCAGCATGAAGGCGCGTCCCAGCCCGACGACACCCAGACGTAGCGGCTCATTCATTGCGGCCACCTAAAGGTCGAGCACGAGTTCGGCGGACTTCGCCCGCGACACGCAGATCATGATGTTGCGGGCGCGCTCGTGCTCGGCCAGCGCCAGGTCGCGGTGATCGGGCTCGCCCGAGACGAGCCGCGTCCTGCAGGTGCCGCAGGTGCCGCTCTCGCAGGAGGACGGCAACACCTTGCCGGCCTCGCGCAGCACTTCGAGGATCGACTTGTCGACCGGGACCTCGAAGCGCTCGCCGCTTTTCGCCAGCGCGACCGTGAAGGGGGTGTTGTCTTCCGGCCGGGCCTTGGCCGCACCGAAATCCTCGAAATGCACCGCCGACGACGACCAATGCCCGGTCATGTCGCGCACCGCCTCCATCAGGCCGCGCGGCCCGCAGCAATAGAGATGGGCGCCCTTCGGCTCCTCCAGCACCGGCCAGAGGTCATAGGCCTTCTCCGGATCGCCGCCGTCATGGTGGATCACCACCTTGCCGCGGAACTCCGGGCTCAGGAACTCGTCGCGGAAGGCCATCATCTCGGGTGAGCGCGTGAAATAGTAGAGCTTGAACGGCTTCGCCCGTGTCGCGATCAAATGCTTGATCATCGCGCGGATCGGCGTGATGCCGATGCCGCCGGCGATGAAGATATAGCTCGAGGGACCGGGCTTCAGCGCGAAGTCGTTCTTCGGCAAGGTGATCTCGATCTCGTCCCCGGCTTGTGTCTCCTCGATCAGGCTGATCGACCCGCCCCGGCCGCCGAGCTCCTTCTTGACGGCGATGACATAGTGGTCGGTCTCGTCGGGATCGTTGCAGAGCGAGTATTTCCGCACCTCGCCAGTGGGAACCCTGACGCCGAGATGCGCGCCCGGCGTGAATGGCGCCAGCGCAACGCCATTCACCGGGCACAGCTCGAACAGGCAGATGTCCTGCGCGACCATCTGCTTGTCCGCGATCGTGACCCGTAAGGTCGCTTTTTCCTCGCTCATGTTCGCCTCCGCCCGCCTCTCTCGACAAGGGCTTGAAACCGGAATAACTTAAGACTTAGATATCTAAGTAAATGGCGATTGGCTAGCCCCGACCGCACGACTGGAGGGATCGTCCGTGCTGACCCGTGAGGAAAATGAACTGCTCTGCCGCGTCGAGGGCGAGGCCCCAATGGGCGCGCTCATGCGGCGCCACTGGGTGCCGGCGCTGCTGTCCGAACAGCTCGTCGAGAGCGACGGCGCGCCGGTCCGTGTGCAGCTCTTCGGCGAGGACCTCGTCGCCTTCCGCGATACGGACGGGCGCATCGGCGTGCTCGGCGAGTTCTGCCCGCACCGCAAGGCCTCGCTCTTCTTCGGCCGCAACGAGGAATGCGGCCTGCGCTGCCTCTACCATGGCTGGAAGTTCGACGTGGACGGCAAGGTGCTGGAGATGGTCTCCGAGCCGGCCGAGAGCGGCTTCGCCGAGAAGGTCCAGCACAAGTCCTATCCGACGCAGGAGGCCGGCGGCTTCATCTGGGTCTATATGGGGCCGAAGGAGCTGATGCCGGCATTCGAGGCGCCGCCCTGGGCGCCGACGCCGGAGGCCAAGGTCTCGATCGTGAAGATCGACCTGCCCTGCAACTGGGCGCAGATCATGGAGGGGCAGATCGATTCCGCCCATTCCTCCAGCCTGCATTCATCGGACATGAAGCCTGCTCGCGTCACGACCGCCGGCGCCAACGCGACGCATTGGACGCGCCCCTCGACCGACAAGAACCCGCGCATCCAGGTCCAGCTCACAAATTACGGCTTCCGCTACGCCGCGATCCGCCGTCCGATCGTCAACGCCCAGACGCATGACTATATCCGGCTGACGGTCTTCGTCGCGCCCTTCGCGGCGCTGATCCCGCCGAACGCCTCCTACAATGTCGCGACCGTGATCGTGCCCAAGGACGACGTCTCCAGCTATTTCCACTTCATCGCCTGGGGCAATGACGACTGCATCGACCAGGAGAGCTGGCGCAAGTTCTGTGTGGCGCAGGTCGGCATCGATCTCGACAAGACCTACAAGCCCGTCCTGCGCAACAAGGCGAACGGCTATCTGCAGGATCGCAAGGCGATGAAGCTGGGCGACTTCACCGGCGTCCCCGGCATCCCGAATCAGGACATCATGATGTGGGAGTCGATGGGGCCGATCGCCGATCGCACCAGCGAGCGCCTTGGCGCCAGCGACATCGCCATCGTCCAGTTCCGCCGCGTCATGATCGATGCCGCTCGCAAGCACGCAGCCGGCGGCGAGCCGCTGGGACTGATAGAGCCGCATATCCCGCAGGCCAAATTGCGCTCCTACCAGGGCATCGTTCCCAAGAGCGAGGATTGGCGCAAGCTCGGCGCATCGAGCGAGGAGGTCGCCGTGCTCGACGGGCTGGAGCAGGACGAGACCGAAGCGGAAATGGCGGCCGCGCGGGGCTAGAAGACTCCACGCCTTCGCAATTGCGAAGAAGCTTTTCGGCATAGCCGCCAAAGCGGGAAAGTCTTTGAACGCCGGCCATGGCTGCGCGAGTGTTTGCGGCGACGACGCGCACCATCGCCATGAGATCCGCCATGCTCGACAAACCCGCACCGACAGGCCGCAGCCTCTATATCGGGGGAAGCTGGCGGCATCCGCTGTCAGGACGCTATGTCGCCACGCTCAATCCCGGCACGAACGAGGCGATCTGCGATGTCGCCGAGGCCTCATCCGCCGATGTCGACGCCGCCGTCGAGGCGGCGCGGGCGGGTTTCAGGATCTGGCGCCAGGTCCCGCCCCTCGAGCGTTGCCGCATCCTCAAGGCGATCGCCGTGGTGGTGCGTGAAAACGCCCGCGAGCTTGCCGCGCTCGACGCGGCCAATTGCGGCAATCCGGTGCGGGAGATGCTCGGCGACGCCGCGATCGCTGCCGCGCAGCTCGACTTCTTCGGCGGTCTCGTCACCGAGATGAAGGGCGACACCATCCCGATGGGGCCGGATGCGCTCAACCTCACGATCCGCCAGCCGCTGGGCGTGGTCGCCCGCATCCTCGCCTTCAACCACCCCTTCATGTTCTGCGCCGGCAAGATGGCGGCGCCGCTGGCCGCCGGAAACGCCGTCATCATCAAGCCGCCGGAACAGGCGCCGCTGTCCTCGCTCAGACTGGCCGAACTCGTCGGCGGCCTGCTCCCGGAAGGCGTGTTCGGCGTCATTCCCGGCGGGCGGGAGGCCGGCGCCGCGCTGGCGAACCATCCCGGCATCGACAAGGTCGCGCTCATCGGCAGCGTCCAGGCCGGCCGCGCCGTGATGAAGGCCGCGAGCGACACGATCAAGCCGGTCCTGCTCGAACTCGGGGGCAAGAACGCGCTGATCGCCTATGCGGATGCCGACCCGGAGCGCGTCGCCGCAGCGGTCGTCGCCGGCATGAACTTCACCTGGTGCGGCCAGTCCTGCGGCTCGACCAGCCGCGCCTTCATCCACCGCGACATCTACGAGGCGGTCCTCGCCGGGCTGCCGGCGAGGCTCTCCGGCTACGTGCCGGGCATTCCGACCGACGAGGCCACCACCATGGGCGCGATCGTCAGCCGGACGCAGCATGCGCGCATCCTCGATTTCATCGCCTCGGCGAAGGCCGAAGGGGCGCGACTGGTCTATGGCGGCGGCGTGCCGGACGATCCCCACCTCGCCAAGGGATTCTATGTCGAGCCGACGATCTTCGCCGATGTGACACCGCAAATGCGGATCGCGCGCGAGGAAATCTTCGGGCCGGTCCTCTCGGTCCTCCCGTGGAGCGACGAGGCGCAGATGCTGCAGACGGTCAACGCCGTCGAATATGGGCTGACCTGCTCGATCTGGACCAATGATCTCGTCAAGGCGCATCGCACTGCGATGGCGGCGGAAGCCGGCTTCGTCTGGATCAACGAGGTCGCCAAGCATTTCCTGGGCACGCCCTTCGGCGGCTGGAAGCAGTCAGGCATCGGCCGTGAGGAATGCCTCGGCGAGCTCATCGCCTTCACCCAGGAAAAGAATATCCATGTCAGCCTGAAACTGCCGGGCTGACGCTCCAGACGCGCGCGCGATCGCTGCCTCGCTCAGGCGGTCGCGCGCGTTCCCAACAAGCCTATTCGGGGAAACGCCATGAACGACCTGACGCTTTCCGGCATCGATGTGCCCGTGGCATCGAGCGACAACGGCATCTGGGGCAGCGACGTCGTCGCGCAGATGCTGCGCGCGCTCGATATCCCCTATCTGGCGCTGAACCCCGGCTCCAGCTTCCGCGGCCTACATGACAGCCTCGTCAACCATCTCGGCAACCAGCAGCCGCAGATGCTGCTCTGCCTGCACGAGGAGCATGCCGTCGCGATCGCCCATGGTTACGCCAAGGTCACGGGCAAGCCGATGGGCGTCATCCTGCACAGCAATGTCGGCCTGATGCATGGCGTGATGGCGGTCTACAACGCCTGGTGCGACCGCGTGCCGATGCTGATCCTGGGCGCGACCGGGCCTGTCGACGCGGCCGAGCGCCGGCCCTGGATCGACTGGCTGCACACGGCAAAGGATCAGGGCGCCCTCATCCGGCCCTATGTGAAATGGGACGACCAGCCCGTCTCGGTCGCCGCCGCGATCGACTCGCTGATCCGCGCGACCAACCTGACGCGCAGCGCGCCGCAGGCCCCGACCTATGTCTGCCTCGACGTATCCATGCAGGAGAAGCGGCTCGAAGAGATGCCGCCGCTGCCGGACCCCAAACGCTTCGCCGTCGCCTCGCCGAGCGTCCCCCCCGCTGCGGAGATCAACCGGGCGGCGGAATTACTGCGCAACGCCAAGGCGCCGCTCATCTTGTTCGGCCGCATGTCGCGCGATGAAACCGATTGGGGCCGCCGCGTCGCGCTGGCCGAGCATCTCGACGCCGCCGTGCTGACCGACATCAAGACGGCGGCCACCTTCCCCACCGACCATCGCCTGCACGCGGCCAAGCCATCCTTCTTCCTCGACGCGCAGGCGGGCGAGGCCATTCGCGCCGCCGACGTCATCCTCGCCTTCGACTCGATCGACCTCGGGGGCACCTTGCGCCAGGCCGCCGGTCCGCTGTCGGCGCAGGTGATCAGCGTTTCGCTGGACCATCATCTGCACAATGGCTGGAGCATGGATCATCAGGCGCTGGCGCCGGCCGACCTGCATCTCGCCGCCGATCCCGACGCAACCATGCATCTGATCGCCGATGCGCTCGGGGTCGGACCCGGCACGGCGCCGGCCATTCGCCCGACATTGCCCGCGCTGGCCTTCGACGGGGAAAGCCCGCTGGATGTCGTGTCGCTTGCCGCAGCCCTGGGCGAGGCGTTGCGGGACGAAGTGATCAGCCTCGTTCGCCTGCCGCTCGGCTGGGCGACGGAGTCCTGGCATTTCCGGCATCCGCTCGACTATCTCGGCATCGATGGCGGCGCCGGCATCGGCTCGGGACCCGGCATGCTGATCGGCGCCGCGCTGGCGCTCAAAGGGTCGGGCCGTTTGCCCGTGGCGGTCCTGGGCGACGGCGACACCATGATGGCGGCCTCCGCGCTGTGGACGGCAGCGCATTACAAGCTGCCCTTCATCGCGATCGTCTCGAACAACCGCTCCTTCTTCAACGACGAGATCCATCAGGAGCGCGTCGCCAGGCAGCGCCAGCGCCCGGTCGAGAACAAATGGATCGGCCAGCGCATCGATGGGCCCGATATCGACATCGCGGCCATCGCCACTGCGCAGGGGCTCTTGGGCATCGGTCCGATCAAGACGGTGAACGACCTATGCGATGCGGTCGCCGAGGCTGTGAAGGCCGCCAAGGCCGGCGCCTCGGTTCTGATCGATGCCCGCGTCATGCCGGGCTACAACCCCGCAATGACGGCTGGCCTGACGCGCCATGCCGGCGAAAAGCCGAAGGACTAAAACCAGCTGCGTTTCCAGGGAAGTACGGGTCATCCCGGACGCTGCGAAGCGGAGGTCCGGGATCCATGCCTGAGCCTTTGCCGGTAGCGCTGAGGCATGGATCCCGGGTCAAGCCCGGGATGACGGCATGGTTCTGCTCTAAAATCAGCAGACTCTAGAACTGGGTAGGCGACTCTGGCAGCCCCGGCCCATCCGGCACATCGGCGAGATTGCGCTGGACTGCGGCGAGATAGCCGAGAAAGCGGGCTCGATCGTCCGGCGAAAAGCCGGCGGTCGCTCTCTGAACCACCTCCTGCGCCATCGGCAGCAGGGCAACCTCGAGCGCCCGCCCCTTCGGCGTCAGCAGGACGTGCAGCTTGCGCCGATCCTGCGGGTCGCGTTCGCGGCTGATGAAGCCAGCCTTCTCCATAGCTGCCAGCGCGGTCAGTGTCGTCGGCTCCATCGTACCGATCCGGCGGGAGAGCTCGCGCTGCGTCAGCCCGTCCTCCTGCCAGAGCGCGCGCAGGAAATACCACATGCCGGTGGTGACGCCGTGCGGCTCGATCTTGCTCTGCAGGTAGCGCTGCGTCGCGCGGTTCGCCATCCGCAACTGGTAGCCCACGCTGCCTTCGAAGGGCAGTTCCCGCGGTTCCGCGATCGGCTCGCCCTTGTCCTCCGCTATGCTCGCCACGGTCGCTCGCGTCTCCGGCTGCCTCGGGAACAGTATAGGCCGCAACCCGACAGCCGATAGAGTGTCCGGGAACATCCGCGCCCATCGCGAAAAGTTTGTCAGGCCAAGCAAGATAATCTTGGACCTGACCGGTAGCGCTTCACTATCGTTGCGGTCGCGTCGGCTGCGAACAGCAACCAAGACGGCTGCGCGAGGGAAGAACGACATGCCGCCGACTCCGTCGGTCCTCGATCCTATCCGGCGCCCGCGCGCCGCGCATCGGCCGCTTGCGAAGGCTGCCGGGCGAAGGTCGGGGCGATGAGCGATGGCCAGCCAGGGGATGAGCGCGCAATGCCCGCTTCGGCCACCAAATTGCGTCTAGCCGAGACCGTGAAAGAGGCCGACCTGGTCATCGACCGCGTGACGATGCGGTTCCAGACGCGCGAGGGCGTCGTCACCGCCGTCGACGACATGTCGTTCTCGGTCGAGCGCGGCGAATTCGTCTCGATCATCGGCCCGTCCGGATGCGGCAAATCGACCGTCTTCAACATCCTGGGCGGGCTGGTGCGCGGCTATGAGGGCCAAGTCAGCGTCGGCGGCGACCTGATCTCGGGCCCGCACCCCTCGATCGGCATGGTCTTCCAGGAGGAATCGACCTTTCCCTGGCGGACCGTGCTCGACAACGTCGCCTTCCCGCTCGAGGTCAAGGGTGTGCGCAAGGCCGAGCGCTACGAGACGGCGCGGCGCTTCATCGACATGGTCGGCCTGAACGGCTTCGAGCAGCGCTATCCCGCCGAGCTTTCCGGCGGCATGCGCCAGCGCGTCGCCATCGCCCGCACGCTGGTGTTCGAGCCCAAGATCCTGCTGATGGACGAGCCCTTTGCCGCGCTGGACGAGCAGACCCGCCTCCTGCTCGGCGACAAGGTTCTCAAGATTCAGGAAGAGCTGAAGCAGACCACCCTGCTGATCACGCACAACATCACCGAGGCCGTGCAGCTCTCCGATCGGGTCATCATCATGACCTTCCGCCCCGGCAAGGTGAAGCGCATCGTCGACATTCGCCTGCCACGGCCGCGCACGGGCGATGTCGTCGGCAGCGAGGCCTTCGGCCGCCATGTCGCGGAGATCTGGAACGATTTGCGCGAGGAAGCCTCGCGCGGCATGGCCGAATCCGAGGCCGGCGCCCGTCGCAGGGGGGCCTGAGCCATGTGGCTCACCAGAATCCCGCCGCTCGCAATCGGCTTCGCCACGGTCGCCCTCGGCCTGGGCGTCGTCGAGATCCTGCTGCTGCTGGGCGTGCTCAACCAGTATGTGATCCCGCTGCCGTCGACCGTCCTCGGCAGCTTCGGTCGGCTCTTCGCCGAGGAGCAGTTGCTGGAGCGGCTGACGAGGACCGGAGGCGAAGCTTTGACCGCGAGCATCCTGGTCGCCATCGTCGGCGTCGCGCTCGGCGTGCTCTTGTACAAGGCCCGCATCCTCGCGCTCGCGACCGAATCCTGGGTGGCAGGCATTGCCGCCGCGCCCGTAGTGCTCGCCTACCCGCTCTTCCTCGTCATCTTCGGGCGCAGCACCGTCACGATCATCGCGATGGGCTTCGTTGCCGGCATCGCGCCGGTCATTCTCAAGACCCTGGAAGGGCTGAAAGGCGTCAGAAAGAGCCTGATCAATGTCGGGCTCAGCTACAACCTGACCCCCGCGCAGCAGTTCTGGAAGATCGAATTCCCCGCCGCGATCCCGACGATCTTCGTCGGCGTGCGCCTCGGCCTCGTCTTCGCGCTGATCAACCTGATCGGCGTCGAGTTCCTCATCAATTTCGGCGGCCTCGGCCAGCTCATCAATGATCTCGCGGAACGCTATGATCTCGCGGGTGTTTTCGCAACGATCGTGTTCGTCATCCTCGTCAGCGTCGTGATTTTTGCGGTGCTCGAGCGCATGGAGCGCTGGTTCCGGCCAGGGCGCTGAACGACAAGCTGCACGGATGGCAAACCGGCCCGATCGAGACTGGAGCGGGCCGTCCGCCACTCGCCCCACGCCTTGTCCCGCTGGCTGAAGCGCCGCATGATGGGCTTCAAGAAAAAACGCCCGGGAGGCCGCGATCAATCTCCGCCAGCTCCGCTATTTCGTCGGGATCGCCGAAGTCGGGAACATCACTAAGGCCGCCGAGCAGCTCAATGTCGCGCAACCCGCTTTGGGTCTGCAGATTCGTCAGCTCGAGCAAGATCTTCAGACCGAGCTTCTGCTGCGCCATTCGCGTGGCGTCGTCCTGACCCAGGCCGGAGAACTCCTGCTCGAGCGCGCGCGGCGCATCCTGCAGGAGGTCGGGGACGCAAAGCGCGACGTCCGGGCGCTGGCCGGCAACGACCAGGAAATGCTGACGATGGGCCTGACGCCGAGCATCATGCTCCAGATCGGCCCCGATTTGCTGATCGACGCCAAGAACGGCATGCCCTCGGTCTCGCTCAGCCTGGTCGAGGAGCTGAGCCATGTTCTCATCGCCGCGATGGAGCGCGGCGAGCTCAATGCCGCCTTCGCCTATGGCGTCGACGAGCCACGCCCGGGGATCGAGCGGACCGCGCTGTTCGAGGAGGAGCTGATTCTCATCAGACCGGTGGGCGACGGGCCGCTGCCGGAGACGGTGACCCTCGCGGAAGCCCTGAGCCACGATCTCGTGCAGGCCGGCGAGCGCGACATGGTCCAGCGCCTGCTCAGGGCGGCGGCCGAGAAATTCTCGCTGCCGCTGCGCATCGTCTACGAGGCGCAGTCCATCCCGGCCATGCGTGCGCTCGTCGTGCGCGGCGTGGCGGCGAGCATCATACCCTATGGAACGGCCATCGAGGAATTGCGGGCCGGAAAGCTCGCCATGCAGCGCATCTCGGACCTGCCGCCGAAGCGGACGCTCTACCTGATCAGGCCCAGCGGCGCACCGGTCCTCCGTCAGCAGGAGGCGGTCGACCGCTTTTTCGATTCGGTCACCGACCACCTGCTCGAATCCCTGGGCACGCTCGCGCGTCGCGTCGGCACCTGAAACTTCTGCCATACGGCGCGCGTCTTGTTCTCATTTCGCGGAAGTCTTTGTGCCCTCGCCCAGCGCGGCGCACTCTCCCGCAAAATGATGGCGCGCCATGTCGCGCCGGCTGGGAGGAATGCGTGTCCGATTTGCGCCTGTCCATCGCCATCGGCGACTATGATCGCAACCGCCCGCTCATCGACGGAGCGGTCCAGATCGACGGTGTCGACCCCGTCTTCATGAAGCTGGTGCCGGAGGAGATCTTCTTCCGCGCCTTCCGCCATGCCGAGTTCGACGTCTGCGAGGCCTCGCTCTCCAGCTTCACCCTCAAGACGGCGCGCGGCGACAACCCCTATGTCGGCGTGCCCGCCTTCCTGTCGCGGGCCTTCCGCCACACCGGCATCTTCATCAGGACCGATCGCGGCATCGCCCGCCCCGAAGATCTGCGGGGCAAGCGTATCGGCTGCCCGGAATACCAGCTCACGGCCTGCGTCTGGATCCGCGCGATCCTCGAAAGCGACTATGGCGTCAAGCCTTCCGAGGTGACCTGGGTCCGGGGCGGCCTGGAGCAGCCTGGCCGCGCCGAGAAGATCAGCGTTGAACTGCCGCCGGAAATCACGGTCGTGCAGGCACCGGCCGATCGCTCGCTCAACGGGATGCTGATGGACGGCGAGATCGACGGCTATATCGGGCCGCGCTCGCCGCCGGCCTTCGAGGCCGGCCATCCCAAGATCGCGCGTCTCTTCCCGGACCCGACAGCCGCCGCCGCGGACTATTTCCGCCGCACCCGCATCTTCCCGATCATGCATGTGCTCTGCGTGCGCCGCAGCATCGTCGAGGCGCAGCCCTGGCTGCCGGCCGCCTTGCTGAAGGCCTTCGAGCAGTCGAAGGCGGCTGCGCTTGCCAAACTCGCCGACACTTCCGCTACCAAGGTCACGCTGCCCTTCATCGAGGAACAATTGCAGGCGGCCCGCGCCCTTATGGGGCAGGATTTCTGGTCCTATGGTGTCAGCCCCAACCGGCATACGCTGGAGGCGTTCCTCGAGGCCCATCACAGCCAGGGGCTGTCCGCTCGGCGGCTTTCGGTCGAGGAGCTCTTTCATTCCAGCACGCTGGAGGCCTTCAAGATCTGACATAGGCGGATGACCGCCGGACTTTCCACTTCGCCGCAGAAGCGAAGGCAAGACGACGAAAAGCCAGCCGCACCGAGCTGGCGATACGGGAGGACAGGATTGTGACATTCAAGACGGTTACGTTAACGCTCGCGGCGCTCGGCTTTGCGCTGTCGTTGGCGCAGGAGGCCGCCGCCCAGGACAAGCTCAAGTTGGCGATCGGCCAGCGCGGCAACTGGGACACCTCGATCTCGGAGGTCGGTACCAGGCTCGGCATCTTCAAGAAGCACAATCTCGAGCTCGAGATGCTCTACACCCAAGGAGGAGGCGAGACCCAGCAGGCCGTGCTCTCCAACAGCGTCGATATCGGCGTTGCCGGCGGCATCATGGGCGCGCTCTCAGCCTTTTCGAAGGGCGCTCCGATCCGCATCATCGGCGGGGAGACCACCGGCGCGAAGGATCTCTACTGGTATGTCAAAAGCGACTCGCCGGTGAAGACGCTGAAGGACATGGAGGGCCGCACGGTCTCCTATTCGACCAACGGCTCCTCGACCCATGGCGTGGTCAATGCCTTCGTCAAGGAGAACAATCTCAAGATCAAGCCGACGGCGACCGGAGGTCCGGCGCCGACGCTGACCCAGGTGATGTCCGGCCAGATCGATGTCGGCTGGGCGGCGCCACCCTTCGGCCTGCCGCAGCTCGACAAGGGCGAAATCCGCGTCGTCGCGACCGGCAACGACTCCTCGACCTTCAAGAACCAGACGGTCCGCCTGCTGATCGTCAACACCGCCACACTGCAGAACAAGAAGGCGCTGATCGACCGCTATATGGCCGCCTATCGCGAGACCATCGATGCGATGTATTCCAGCGACGCCGCGATCAAGGCCTATGCCGATTTCGTCGGCATCCCGGAGGCCATCGCCAGGCGCACGCGGGACGACTTCTTCCCCAAGGAAGCGCTCAACCCCGACAAGATCGTCGGCCTGGGCGAAATCGTTCCCGACGCGGTTGCGCTCAAATACACCGCCCAGCCCCTGACCAAGGAACAGCTCGGCGAGCTGATCCAGATCCCACCGCGCAAATGAGCCCGTCTCCCGGCGGCCCCATCGACCAGGAGTGATGGCGCGATGACCACAGCGATCCTCGGGCGGACAGATGCCCGCCCGGCAAAGATGAGCCAGGCGCGAGCCGTGCTGCTGACGCGGATCGGCATCATCGTCGCGATTCTGGCGCTCTGGGAGGTCACGGCGCGCTCGGGGCTGCTCTATCGCGACGTCGTGCCGTCGCTGCTCCTCATCGTCGGCGCGCTCGCCCATCTCCTGATCGAGCCGAGCTTCTATGCCAATCTCGGCGTTACCGCGGGCGAGGTCGCGCTCGCCATCCTCATCGGTGGCGGCGCAGGGGTCGCCGTCGGCATCCTGCTCGGGAGCAATCGCTTCCTGCAGCGTGCCTACGAGCCGCTGCTGCACTATCTCGGGCCGACTCCGAAGATCATCTTCTTTCCGCTCCTGATCATGTGGTTCGGTGTCGGGCCGGGCTCGAAGGTCGCGATGGGAGCGCTATCCTCGTTCTTCCCGGTCGCGATCAGCGTCGCCGCCGCGATGCGCGAGATCGATACCGTGCTGATCCGGGTCGGCATCAGTTTCCGGCTCAATGTCGGCCAGATGATCGCGAAGATCTATCTGCCGGCGATGCGCGCCCCGGTCATCAACGGCCTGCGCATCGGGCTGGGCGTCGCGATCATCGGCACGCTGCTGGCGGAGACCAAATTATCCAATCAGGGGCTGGGCTATGCGGTGATCCAGACCTACGCGACCTTCGACATGCCGCGCATGTACGCCCTGCTGATCGTCGTCTTCCTGCTGGCCGTTGGCGTGAACGCGGTGCTCGGGCGCTATGTCGAGCTGCGCGCCACCCGGCGGCATTCCGATGCGCACTGAACCTGCCGGCGGCCCTGCCCTCACCGCAAGGCAACAGGCTGGGCTGCCCGCCTCGGCCTATTGGCTGGCGGTGCTGCCGCCTCTGTTCTGGTCGGGCAATTTCCTGATCGCGCGGCTGATGCGCGACGCGATCCCGCCGGTGCAGATGTCGTTCTGGCGCTGGAGCCTGGCGCTGCTCATCCTGGCTCCGTTCTGCTGGCGGCCCATCGCCGACTCCTGGCCACGCGTCCGCGGCAACATGCCGTTCCTGGCGCTGCTCGGCGCGATCGGCGTGACCGCGTTCAACTGCTTCGTCTATGCAGCGCTGCACTACACGTCGATAGCCAACGCGGCGCTGGTCAATTCCCTGCTCCCCGTCGTCACCTTCCTGCTGGCCTATCTCATCCTGAGGGAGACGCTGAAGCCACGACAGCTCGCCGGCATCTCGCTCTCGCTCTGCGGGGCCGTCCTGGTGATCGGCCGGGGAGACCCGACCAGGCTCGCCGGGCTCGCGCTCAACGGCGGCGACCTCCTGGTCTTCGCCGGCATGAGTTGCTGGGCGCTCTACACCGTGCTGATCCGCTGGCGGCCGGCAGGGCTGCCGCCGATCGCGCTTCTCGGCGTCACCGTCTGCTTCGGCGTCCTCTTCCACCTCCCGGGCGTCGCATGGGAATACAGCACGCAGGGCGGCTTCGCGCCGACCGCGGCGATTGCCGGAGCGCTCCTCTATTTCGCGATCTTCCCCTCGGTTCTGGCCTATATCTTCTGGAACCGCTCGGTCGCCACGCTCGGCCCCGGTAAGACCGGCATGTTCATGCACCTTCTGCCACCGAGCAGCGCGCTGCTCGGCTTCGTCGTGCTCGGCGAGACGATCACCTGGTTCCACCTCGCAGGCTTCGCCATCATTACCGTCGGCATTTGGCTCGTCACTGCCGCGCCGCGCGGAACTGGATCGTAGCTGCGCTCAATCATTCGCATAGCAGTCTGCTCAAGAACAAACGTTCCTGACGACGCCTGGAACCAACTCCAACTGCTCGGCTGCCGACCTCAGTGGACTGGCCTGCTGCAGACATTCCGGACGTCGGCTTTGGCCAATTTCGGAAGCTGCCCCTTCCCAGAGACGGACCGAAGCTCAGCTGACGCAGGTCGCCTGCCTACAGCACAGAGGTCTGGTTGCGGAAGCACTTTGCCTTAACTGCGGCACTTTCAGCTTAAACGCCGCCACACCCGTATTAAAATATTTCAAGGGGTTATGAGGTGCTTTGATTGTCAGTGCGGCAAACTTCGCCTTTCCCAACAGACACGTCTACGCTTCGCGCACACGGTTTATTCCGACCTCGCTGCTCACCCATTCTGATCGGAGGTCGTGGCCCATTGTAACCGCCTTCGCATTGGTGCGGCGCGGTGGACTGACAGCAGACCTCCCGACGTGAGGCCGACCGCGCTGTCATGAGTTGGGCGCGCCGTGCTACGGGCGCGCGCTTGGCTTCCGGCTCGCTTTGCGAATTAGCGCGAGGGCTCGTTTTGCTTTTCTCACTCCAAGAACTCGCAATTGCTTATGCTCAAGCTGAGCCTTGTTTTCCCAGAAAGATTCCAGATTCTTGATGAAGGTCGATTCGATGTCGCTCAGTTTGCGAATATTTTCATAGAGATACGACTCTGTCGCGACACCTACGATGCGATCGTTGCGCTCGACGATACCGTTTTCAATCTCTTCGATCTCGAGAACCCCAAGTACCCTGATCTCCACCACGCCGCCGAYGATGCCRGGTTCATCCATGAGGATCATCACATCCATCGGATCGCCATCGTCGCAATGAGTAGAGGGAATGAACCCGAAATCGAGTGGAAAACTTTGACCTTCAGGCAGCAATTTCTTCAACGAGAAGACGCCTGTCTTCCGATCGTAGTCGTATTTGCTTCGCCGTCCCTTTGGGGTCTCGATGACTGCGCGACAGGTGCGATGGGCCTTATCCAGAAGCTTCGGCAGTCGAGTCAAATCGTGTTTCATCGCAGCTTCTCCCGTCAGGCTTTGCATGGCTGCTCGAGTTTTGCCGGCTCGCTCGAGTGGGCAACCGGATTGGTCTGCTTGGCCTATTCGGTGCGAGACGCCTCAGCGGTATCTTGGATTAGGGCCTGCTCGTTGTTCGCCCTCGACGTCGAGGTGCCTGGGGCGAGGCTCTGTATTAAGCCCCCCGCGCCGACGAGCGTCCGTCACCAACTGGGGTTTTTCTTAATTCCAACTCGTGGACTTCGGCGACCGGAAAGACCCGCTCGATTGCTTCCGGAATGCCTTCTCTGACGTTCGAAAATTCCCAGACCCAAGGGGCTGATTACCGAGCTGTCGTGAGAGGCATATGAGTGTCCTCCGAAGCGTTGCTCGCATAATTCCCACCGCAGTCGGTCGGTTCGGCAGACAACTGAGGACGAAATTCTGGTGCACGTATTCAACGTAGTTCGCAACAGGCGGTTCCGTTGTCTGCCCCCGGTCTTGCAGCATGGCAGGAGCCGAGGTGCACAGTTGGCCGCGAACACATCCACGGCAAGGGCCCGCATCCACGGCGTTTTGATCAGGGCGGCTATCGTGTTTGTTCTAGCCGCGGTTGTGGTGCTGCCCTTGGCTCTTCGGTGACAGCTATCTGACACGCCGCGCCACGAGAAATTTGCCCGACCCGCCTGAGCGAGACCGGGCCGACCCTGTTTTCCAGATTGAGATTGCTGGATGACACGAACTCGCGTGGAACCCATCTTCGTCGACAGAAAGACCGCAGCGGCTAGGATCATGATCAGCGTCGACACGTTCGACACGTGGCTGCGCGCGGGGTTCATCCCTAGACCGCAGATCGATCGAGGACAGATCGTCCGCTGGCACTGGCCCTCTTTGGAAGGGAAGCTTGCGGGCCTCAATCAGGAGCCCACACAGCCAGACCCGCTTATGGAGGGCGTCGCGCGTGTCTTCGGGAAGAGAGACAAGGCCGGGCGCAGCGATCAAGCCCCGCCCCCCGCCGACGACTATGCTGAGATGGCGCGGCGTTACGCTGCGGCACAAGAACAGTGGAAGGCCGATCTGCCGAAAAGCCCGCTATCGAAACGAGAGCGTTACTGCCTAAGCCAGTTCGAAGGCGTGAAAGCGGGAGAGCAGGTCGGCTTCAAAGACATTAGAGGATCAGCCTAGGTACTGCAGAACACCTAGAGCTTCGTCGCTTCATCGAGCGCCGCCGCGATCTGGACCGGCCCGGCGAACTCGGTTGGATACTTACTCCCGCGGGAGAGTGGGCTGTCGAAGACGTCCTCGCCGGCCGCGAGCCTGACCCAGCTCCTTGAATAGACGCGAGAGCCTTAGTCAGATTTCCGCGATACGATGGCCACAGCCAAGGCGCGGGGAGAGTGAGGCAGGAAACAAGCCCGCACGCGTCATCCTGTCTCAACGACCTTAGCGGTCGATATGCTCAGGCATCTCTTTCAACTGCTCCTTGGTCCAGGTGGTGACGGCATGGACGTTGCCATCTTCGTCGCGCATGAACTCGAGATCGCTGATAGGTACCACGACGGGCTTGGCGCCAATGCCAAGGAAGCCGCCAACATCGATCACGACCTGGCTCCCGTGGAGATGTGACACGGAGCCGATCTTTTCATCGCCCGGCCCGTAGATCGTTGCCCCTTCGAGGATAACCGCGGTCAACTCGCTGCTGGCGAGACGGATATGGCTGGAGTGGTCCATTGTGTGCTCCTCGCGTTCGAGACTAATCGAACGTGCGGAGGCTCAGCGCGTTCCCCGCCGAAATCGGTTCCTAGGAGGTCAGGATTGATCGCCCTGATCCTTCACACACCACTCTTTCTCCGTACCGACGGACTGGCAGAGCATCTGCCGGCCGTCGCGCATCTCCGTGCTGAGATCGACCGCTATGCGGCGCTAAAGGCGAAGGGCTGGGTCACTCAAAGACGATATCTGCCAATTGTCTTTTCAGATTAGCTTGACCTGGCCATCGACGCTCCTCGCCATGACGCAAGAGCAAAAATCTGGACTAGCCCGACTGATTTGCCGGTTGCCTCAGCGGCGACGCGAACTTGAGAACGCCGCGGACGAATGGATTTTCGAAGTCTACGGTGTTTACGAGCGAGCGACACGCGCCTACCTCCACTGGACTCAACGACTGGGGCCGAGTGCAGACGCTCTGGCTGATGCTTTTCGGCGCATTGTCGTCGAGCTCGAGGAAGAAATCTCCGCCGCTGTCGCCGAGTAGATTTCGGAAAAGACGCCGAGCCACACACGCCATGGGAGGGGAAAGACGGCAGCTCGGCGCCACGCCGCATCGAAGGCGCTTCAAGAGCTTGGCTGCAAATGATGAACGATGGGCAAATGTCGGCGTTCACCCAAAACAGCAAACCCCGCCATGGCGGTGGCGGGGTTCACTTGGGCCTCCAGCCCCTGCTCGATGAGCTCGAGCACTTCTCTGAAATCCAGCTTCGAAACGCGGCCTAGCGCAGTCCAAAATGCAAAAGCCCGGCCCCGCGCGAGCGGAACCGGGCCAAGCTTCAACAGGGAAGCACCAAAGCCGAATTGCTCAACAGCCCCGAAGCCTATCCTTGACCGATCCTCAGCAGCACCTGATGAACTGATTGGATCAGCGCAGGGAGTTGCGAGCTGGGGATGCGATTTTTGGCGACGTAGGCCGCCACGACCCGGGCTGACAGGCGTTTGGTCTTCACTTCCGTCCTCCACGCGAGCAAGCCGGATAGTTTCGTCGATGGATGGCGGTGCTGTAAAGCCGGCCGGCGGTTCAATTCCCGCAATAGCCGCTGGTTCTCCTTTTGCAGTCGGCGGTGCCTGGTCCCGCGGGCCTCATAGGAATAGACCGAATATTGCGAGATAGTTGGCTAGCGGAGGATATTGATGGCTAGCAATCAAATCAGTAATTCTGCGAGAGAATTTTATACTACCCGGCACCTGCCTATTCGCGATCAGATGGACGGATGGCGCCAACTGTATCGCAACACGTTCGACATTTCTTTAGGCGATGGGGTGCAGGCGCCGTTTCCGGCCGATCATACAACATGGCATATTTCCCAGGGCCTGAGGCTGACACGGGCAGCAATGCCAGAGGGGCTTTTGCGTCATTGGAAGCACTTCTCACCAACGCGGCTCGATGATTGGTTAGTCGTGGTTGTGCCTGAGAAAGCCGAGCGCCCCGTGCAGTTTCGATCTTTAACCAGCGCATTCGAGGGTGTCGGGCGAGATGGCGAAGTCCTGACTTTGTATCTTTCGCGGGATTCGTTTCGGCGCCATACGCGCGAGTTTGAAGCACTGCCCCAAGGAATTGAACGAAATGGCATGCTCGGTCTTTTCGCGGATTACCTCATAGCACTGGAGCGCATGTTCCCTACAATTCCCGCTGCCTCTCTTCCCTTAATAGAGCAAGCGACAAGGGATATAATTCTGGCGAGCCTCGCGCCAACGAAGGATCGAATCACGCGTGCGGAGCGCCCCTTGGATCGGCTATTGCTCGATCGAGCGCGCGATCTCGCCCGATCGAATATCGGGGCATCGAGATTCGGACCAGACAAGCTAGGCGAAGCGCTCGGCGTTTCTTGCTCCCGCTTGTACCGAATGTTTGAACCGTTTGGTGGAGTGGCCAAGTTTCTGGCCGATTACCGGCTCGCCGAGGCGCGCCGGCGACTGTTGTCCTCGGATGCCCACGTGGCAATTCAGCAGATTGCTTTCGATGTCGGTTTCCCGATCACTCGACATTCAGCCGGGCCTTCAAAAGGAAATACGGCTATGCGCCACGCGATACACGTGAACAGGGCGATGCGGCCGATTGCGATCGAGAACCGTAAAGCCGCCTTCAGGTTTCGTCGATGTCCATCACCTACGGTGAAAGCAACCACTTGACCGTTATCGCGCCGCCCAACAAGCCGGCTGCATGCCGCTTCACTACGAGGATGATCAGCACGACTTCGGGTCAAACACAAAAGGCCCCGCCAGCCGAAGCCAGCGGGGCCGAAATCAGGGAGCGGGCCTGGACGGCCCCCCCCTGCCGCTTCGAGAGGGGACCAGAATCGCCTTTGAGGGAAATCATCGGCGCTCGAAAGCGGCAGAATAGAAACGGGATGGAACCGGAAGGGTTCCGTGTCGATCAGCCACCCGCTCAGTGGAACACGAAATGCGACTTGCCGCGGCCCGGCAACAGGCGCGTACTGCTGGGTTGTTGACCCCGTGGGGACGACGTCGGGAGGCCGGCGCCGTTGAGGTGGGAGGCGGGCGATGCACACCGGGAAAGGCCTGCTTGTCCTGCGGGACGGCCGGACGCTCCCGCTCACGTACCAATTCGGCAGCGACTGCGACGACACGCGCGCCGGATACCTCTTCTGCGATATTTCAGAGATCGATCCCGCCGAGCTCTTCTACCGGCTGCGCGTGATATGCGATGACGGCAAGCAGATACTTGTCGCCGTGATGCATTCCAGCGATCGGTATCTCGCGATCACAGGGCGAGTGGCGCCCTGGAAAGGCACCTGAAAAGGGAACAAGCGCGCTGCATCGGTGTTTCCGAACCGGCGGGGGGATCCAAAAATGGAGAACCTCGATGCGTTATCCCTTTGCGATCGTGCTCGTTGCCTCGCTTGCCGGCACTATGGCGTTCGCCCAGACCTCCACAACCACCACCATCACCACTGACCAGCAAAGCAAGGTCAGGACGTATGTCATGAAGGAGCACCCTGCTTCGGTGAAGGTGACCGAAACAGTCGGCGTGGGCACCGCCCTCCCGTCATCGGTAACGCTGCATACCTTGCCGTCGGACGTCGGCGTGACCCAATACCGCTTCGCGGTCGTCAACGACAAGACTGTCCTGGTCGAGCCCAGCACCCGGAAGGTTATTCAGATCATCGAATGATATCTTCATTCGCAAAAAGGCCCGATCCCCTTTCGGAGACCGGGCCAAGTTTAGCGAGGAAACGCCCGAAGGCAGCCGGTTAGGCCGGCCAGTCCATCTAGCGGCGCTCAGCCGCTCGATTTCGGGGGCATCGGGATCGACGGCGGACCATCGCGCCAGCGCCGGGCCCAGCGGATCACGGCGTCACACACCGTCATGCCGATGAGCCCGAGTGCGAAGCCGACGGAGCCCTCAATATCGCCCGTTGGATAGGCGCGCGCTTCGGCATCGGTCTGCTTGAAGCCCTCGCGCACCGGGACCATGCCGGCGCCGACCTCGCGCCGCGCCGTCGCGGGACCATAGGCCAGCGTCTCGTCGCGGCCGTCGCCGGTCTTCGCGAAGCCGTCGAGAATGCCTTCGATGCCCTTGACCTGCCCGGCAGACAGCGACGTGCCGGATCGCAGGAAGGCGAAGAACTTCGATCGGTCGAGGCCTCCGGCAGGCTGCGATTGCGGCTTGTCGGCAATAGCGACCTTCAGCGCGGTCTCAGTCCTTGGGCCGACGACGCCGTCGACATGCAGGCCATGCGAGATCTGGAACGCCTGGACGGCCGCCTTCGTCTTCGGCCCAGGCTTGCCATCAACAATAAGCGAATAGCCGAGCGCGACCAGCGCCCGCTGAACTGCGGTCGTGTCCATGAAATGCTCCAGATGTGAAAAAGCCGCCTACGGGGCGGCGCGCGCAGCCGGGCTACGGATCTGCGAATCTAAGCGAAGGCTGCGTCAATCTCGGCAGCTATTGTGATCAAGCCAGCCTCGATGTCGCCGGCCACCTCGGCCTCAGTCGCGAAGCAGGCTTGGACATGCTCGGCGACGGCGATCGCGATGGCCGACATCTGTGCGGCCGAAACCGTCACGAAGCCTGAAGGCGTCATGAAGTTGAGCGTTGTATCGGGCTTGGCCTGCACGAGCGCGAAGGCGCCCGAGATCATTGCCTGGCTCTCTCGGTCCGTCGCGATTGGCACCCCGGAGACGGTTATTCCACCTTGTCCTTGGTCCAGTTCGGCATCTCCACCCCATTCACTTGCGTCGAGGGGCCGGAGCCTATGCTAGGCACGGAGCCGGGGGAACTTCGCTTTTGGGTTGATGCCCGCTGAAATGACAACGCCCGCGGGCCTTTCGGCTGCGGGCGCGGTTCGGAGTGAGTAATATCTGACACATTAGCGTCGGCCCCGCAAGAGGCCCGTGGATCACTCCGCCTTCAGGTTTTCTGCTGATGATTTCCCTGAGCGTCTATCCGCGACCACTTCGAATGAAATCTTCTGCCCATCGCGCAGCTCGCGGAGGCCTGCGCGCTCCACGGCGCTGATATGGACGAACACGTCCTGCCCACCATCGTCAGGCTGAATGAAACCGAAACCCTTCGTTGAATTGAACCACTTCACAATACCCGTTGCCATTAGCGGCCTCCTCAAACCAAACCGAAGCATGTCCCCGAGCATTCGAGATGACAAGCCCACCCTGCATCCGATTTGCTCCTCAGTCAGCTCCCGACCGTCTTAAGGTGCTGCGCGAGGCTTTCGGCTTTGATCGGCTGGCTGCTATCGTTTCGCCGGGTTCGGCCGAGGCCGATCCGCTCAGTCTTTGTCACGGCCTGCTCGCCGCAGCCGTGCGGCGAGGAGCGAGACTGATCCGCGACGAGGCAGTTGCCTTCGACACTGCTGGCCGTAGCGCGGCTGTCACGCTCGCCAGTGGGCGGCTCGTAGAGGCCGACCGGATCGTGCTTGCCACCGGCTATGTCATGCCGGAGATCGTCCGTGACGGCCTCCATCACGTCGCATCAAGCTGGGCAATCGCAACCGTCCCGCAAGCACCTCGGGTACTCTGGCCAGGTGCGGCACTGATATGGGAAGCCTCGAAAGACTACTGCTACTGCCGCACCACGGTGGATGGCCGTATTATCTTCGGCGGTGAGGACGAGGAATTCAGCGATCCGGATCGGCGGGAAGCCCTCGGACCGGAGAAGACGAAGGCCTTGCAGTCGCGACTGCATGCCATGATACCGATGGCCGACCTTGACCTCGATCGAGCCTGGTCCGGGGCCTTCGGCCAGACGCAGGAAGGCCTGCCACTCATTGGAAGCGTCCCGGGCCACCCCCGTCTCCTCGCCGCCTATGGCTACGGCGGCAATGGGATAACCTTCAGCTTCTTGGCCGCGAGGATGATCGGCCAATTGATCCACGGCGTGGAATGGCCATGGTTCAGCGCATTTGCGATCGACCGCGATCGTATTTGCTAGAGCATCAATTGGCACTGTCGGCGCTCAGTGGTTGTTCCGATGCCAACGATCACGAGGCCCCGGGGAACAGTTCAAGCGAATTCCAAGTTATGCCCTCCATCTGGGGGTAACCAGGAGATCGACTGATGAAGAAGATCATTCTCGTTGCAGCCGCCGTAATCGCTCCGATGGCGGTTCTTGCCCAAAATCCCGAAGGCGCGCGCGGTGGCGCCGCTGCCGGAGCGGCGACCGGAGCCGTCGGCGGTGCAATCGTCGGCGGACCAGTCGGGGCTGTCGTGGGCGGTGTCGGCGGCGCTGTCGTCGGTGGCATCGCGGGCGATGCCACACCGCGCTTCAAGACCTACGTCCGCGCCCATGAAGTTCCGTCCTATACCTATCGCGAAGACGTTCGCGTAGGCGCGGTACTGCCGGAGAGCGGGGTGACCTATCGCGAGGTACCGGCCGAATTCGGCGCCAAGGGCTATCGCTACACCGTCGTCAACGATCGCACGGTGATCGTCGAGCCCAAGACGCGCAAGATCATCCAGGTTATCGAATAAAGCTCCTATTGGCCCCCGTGCCCTGAAGCTCGGGGGCCAATGCCACACGGAGCACACCTTCCAACTCGGCGTTCCCGGGACATGCTTTGGAACCGCGGTGCCTAAGCAGAGGACTCGTCGTTCTCCCTCTTGAGCGGCGACAGACGGGGCGCAGTTGCCTCGAACTGTTCTGCCGCCCTACCGGGGATATCGTCCTGTTCTCCCTGCCGCCACAGCGCCGCAACGATATAGGCGAGCCGCTCTCTTTCCGCGGGTGCCGTGAGCGGATCGTGACTGTGTCGCTCTCCCAAGATGCTCCAAGCCTGCTCAAGTGCGGCCTCGAGCCGTACAAGATCCTCAGGCGATGCGAAGCTGAACGGCATCGGCTTTCCTGAGAGCGTGCCGACGGGGATTCGTTCTATACAGCAATCGGAATGTCGACGCAGCGCGCTGGGAAAACATGCGCTCTCGCAGGAGTGTGCGCTGGTTCGGGGTGACGGTGGCGTTGTGCGTCCACGAAAGCGAACACCTGATGCGCTCGGCGCGGGCGCCCATCAAGGTCGTCGACAGGGTGCCGCGCCGCCCTTTCGCGACGGGAGCCTTCCTGATCGAAGAACTTTATCAGGCAGGCCAACATCAGGCGGATGCGAGCCGACGGACCTGACGAAGATCTGCAACGAAAGCAGCAAACGCCTCTGCCCGGCTTTCTTCGTCCGGCAGCCGCAGCAAGTACGAGGGATGGACCGTGATGAAGCCCAGCCTGTCTCCGAAGTGCGTCGCGCCGCGATTGCGTGAGATCGGGAGAGCCTTTCCGGCCAGCGCGAGAACCGCGGTCGCACCCAATGCGACGACGATATGCGGATTCACGAATTCCAGCTCCCGCTCCAGCCACCAGCGATAATGTCTGACTTCGCCGGCCGTCGGTCGCTGGTGAATCCGCCGCCTGCCGCGTTGCTCGAATTTGAAGTGCTTGACGGCATTGGTGAGATAGCTGGAGCGACGTTCGATACCGACCTCATTCAAGGCCCGGTCGAGCAAGTGGCCAGCGGGCCCGACGAAGGGGCGCCCCTGCCTGTCTTCCTGATCGCCGGGCTGTTCTCCCACGAAGGCGATGGCCGCGCCCTTTGGGCCTTCGCCAAGAACGGCACGAGTGGCGCTCGGGACGAGCGGAGCCGATGCGGCGATAGCCGCATTCAGTTCCTCCAGGTTCGACAAGCCCCAGGCATTTTCAGGGATCGCGTCATCGCGGACGGGCATCAGCGAAACCCGTCGCTTAGCGATCGCCTTTCCGGCGATGCTCATGCGTGCGTTGGCGGGCGTTTGCTTCCGAGATCACCGCAGGGCCTTTCACGGCATTCTCCTTCGGCTCTTCGCGGCGCTCGGCCGGGCGCTGGTCCGGCTCGGTTGGGCCGTTGGTGCTGCCATTCCGCTTGGGTTGCTTTTCGGCCATCGCATGTCCTTTCAATCCTGATGATCCAGCAACGCTGCCGCGCCGGGTCGGTTCGGGGACCGATAACGAAAACACGCCCGGCCGCTGGAGGCAGCCGGGCGGAACAGGTTCCGACCGATCAAAGGGCCGGCTCGTTCCGAAGGTTCTCGTCCCGGTGTTCACCACCCAGGGTCGCCGCCCAGGATGCGGCGGCGGCGCCGACGAGCAATGCGGTCGCCGTGAGGAACGCCGTCAGAACCGCGATCTTGCGCGCGCGCTCGGCTGCCTGCTTGGCGGTTTCCTTGGCCTGCGACAGTCGGGCAAAGGCATCGTCGATACGCTTCTGCGCATCCTGCTCGCTGATGCCGGACCGTGCGGCGAGCCGCGACGCGAGATAGTCCCGGTCGCCCTGCTCGATCTTGCCGTTCTTGAGCGCGTTGACGAAAATCCGCGAGGCTTCGTCGCGTTCCTGGGCGCTCGGCGGCTGCTGGCCATTCGCGCGCATGAAATTGTCGAGCGCCATCGCGAGCGGATCCACGTTCTGGGAGACCAGCGACGCCACGCCCGAGCTGGCGCTGGCCACGCCGCTCGCCGCTGTCTTGGCGGCGCCGAAGAGCGACGAGGTCGCGACGATGGTGATCAGCAGCGCCCCGGTCGCCCAGACGAGGAGGCCATGGGTCGCATCGCGCACCTTTCGCTCCTCGCCATTGGCATCAAAGCTCGGCTGCCGCATGCGGCCTGCGAGATAGCCGCCGGCCATCGTGGCGGAGGCCATGACCCAGAGCGCCCAGAGCGCTCCGGCAACCGCCAGGGCGGTCGCGCTCGAACTCTTCTCGAAATCGGCGGAGACCATCGACAGGCCGATCGCCGAACCGAAGACGGTCATGATGGTCGAAATGGCGGTCGCGATCACAGCGCCGCCGATGATCGGCCCCCATTGCACATAGGAGCGGTTCTCCTTGTTGACGGTCACGGGAGCGACGACGACGTCCGTTCCAGACATGGACATGGCGAATTCCTATCGAAGACCGAGGAACGACAGGATGGCCATGATGACCACCACGAGACCGACGAGGTAAATGATACTGTCCATGAGCCCCTCCTGCTGATGAGCGAAAGTGACACGCAAACAGCCGTGAGAGCGGATTGGTTCCTGACCGCGGCAGGCGCAAAAGGCCCGCGCCGAGTAGCGGGCGACACCGGAACCGCTGGGAAGGAGGCCAGTTCTCCTCTGGGGGCATTCCAGATAGGAGGCACCCATGCGAGACGGCCAGGGCAACAAGCTCCGTCCGCAAGAGCAGCAGCGCGTGAGATCGATCCAGGGCGATCCGGACAAGGATGCCACCACGAAGGTCTCGATCAATCCCGACCCCCAAAAGGATACAGGAGACTCTGACAAGCCGAAGGTGAAGCCCGGCGATAAGCCCGCAGCCGGCGTCGGCGAATAGGCGCCGAAGTGGGGCACCTGGTTCCGGCTGCTTTGCCGATGACCGCGAGCGCCAAGCCGAAACTGGCCGCGAGGGCGGCAAGCAAAGTTTTCCGCCATTGCGCGGATTGGTGGCGAGTCCTTTGGGCTCGCCCTTCTTCTGCCGGGACGTCAGTCGGCATGAGCGTCAAGGAACGGTCATCTCCAGGGAACTTGCGGCTTGTCGATGTGTTCGTCTCGGTATCCGCTCCATCAGGTGGGAAAGCCATGCAGGCACCTGATCAAACTAAATGGGTGATCGCCGACCATCCGACCGAGAATCGCTTCGTCATGAGCTCTCCGGGCGGCGAGGCGTTCGCCGTGTATCGCAGGCTCGACGAATATCTCGTCATCTCCCACACCGAAGTGCCTGCCGCCTTTCGCGGACGCGGCATCGGCGAGCGCCTTGTCGAAGGGATCTTTCGTCTGGCCCGAGAACGCGGCCAGCGCATTGTGCCCGCCTGCGGCTTCGTGGCCGATTGGGCGCATCGTCATCCCGGGTATCACGATGTGCTGGCGGCACCCGAGGGAGCGCGGCGATGATCGACCATATCTCCGTCGGGACGAACAACATCGCCCGCGCCCGCGAACTCTATGACAGTGTCCTTGGCTGCCTCGGCCTGCGGTTGCTCCAAAGCAGCGAGCACTCGGCCGATTACGGCGTGGCCAGCATCCTGTTCAGCGTCGAAACACCGCTCGACGGTCACCCGGCGACGCGCGGAAACGGCATGCACGTCGCATTCGCGGTTGGTCGGCGCGAACTTGTCGAGACATTCCACCGGATAGCCCTTGCCCATGGCGGCCGCGATGCCGGAGCGCCGGGGCTACGCCCCGAATACGACGCGCATTACTTCGGAGCGTTCGTGTTCGATCCCGACGGCAACAAGATCGAAGCCGTCACCCGTTCTTTTCAGTGAAGGAGATCACGATGCCTGCGAAATCGGCTGCACAGCAGAAAGCCGCCGGAGCTGCTTTGGCAGCCAAGCGCGGCGACATGAAGAAGAGCGAGCTCAAGGGCGCCTCGAAATCGATGGAGAAATCGATGAGCGAGACCGAACTGGAGAAGATGGCTTCGACCAAGCGCAAGGGAAAGCCGGAGCACGCTTCCAAGCACTGACCCGTCGAGCGTGGAGGCCGTGCGGCTTCCGCCTAGGAGGAGAGTCGCGATGACCGCGCGTTTCGAGCCCCCCTTCCCTGAACAGAAGCAACCGATGCCGGGAAAGACCGCCGCGATGACGCCGCGGCCGGATCATGGCGAGACGAGCTATGTCGGCTCGGGCCGCCTCAAGGGCAAGCGCGCCATCATCACCGGCGGTGACAGCGGCATCGGCAGAGCTGTTGCCATCGCTTTCGCGCGGGAAGGCGCTGACCTCCTGATTTCCTATCTCAGCGAAGATGAGGATGCAGCCGAGACCGCCGAATGGATCGCGAAGGCCGGGCAGAAGGCAGTGCTGATGCCCGGCGACATCCAGCACCCCGCCCATTGCCGGGCCATCGTCAAGCGGGCGCTGGAGGAGTTCGGCGGCATCGATATCCTCGCCAACAACGCCGCGCATCAGGCGAGCTTCGACACCATCGACGAGATCTCGGACGAGGAATGGCAACTGACCTTCGCGGTGAACATTCACGCGATGTTCTACCTGACCAAGGCCGCTGTTCCTCACATGAAGCCGGGCTCCTGCATCATCAACACGGCTTCCGTGAATGCTGACAAGCCGAACCCCACCCTGTTCGCCTATGCGGCGACGAAGGGCGCGATCCAGAATTTCACCGGTGGGCTCGCGCAACTGCTCGCCGACAAGGACATCCGTGCCAATGCGGTGGCGCCCGGGCCGATCTGGACGCCGCTCATTCCTTCAACCCTGCCCGCGGAGAGCGTGAGCCAATTCGGTAAGCAAGTGCCCATGCAGCGCCCCGGCCAGCCAGCGGAGCTCGCGACGGCCTATGTGATGCTGGCGGATCCGCTCTCGAGCTACGTCTCAGGAGCTACCATCGCCGTCACCGGCGGGCATCCGATCCTGTAGTCGCACGCGGCTTAATTGTCTTTGAGCTTCCCGAGATTGCCCGGCAGTCCCGAGAAGGGAAGATCATCCGGCTTGAGCAAACTGTCGGACGATTCCGGGCCTTGGCTGTTCTCGCCCTTGTGCGCCTCATCCCAGCCCCGGATCTCGTCTGCAAGCTGTTGAAACTCGGTCGCCTGCGGAGACCCTTCGGGCGCGTCGCTCAGCGCTGCGGCGCGCTGTACGGCCGCCTCATACTCTTCGTGCGTTTTGAGCGTCATGGCCGAGGGTCCAATTCGGGTGGGTTGCTGGCGGCCGCCTCGTCGAGGAGTTGGGAGGCGGCTGGGGACAAGGCTGGCGACGGAGCCATGCCTTCCTGAAGATGCCATTCCACGAAGTCGCGGCTCGTTCCGGCGCGTTCCGCCAAGAGCGCCACCCAGTCACGATGCGAGAACGCAGCATTCATGCGCAGCGCAAGCTCCCGTCCGGAAGCAACAGACTCTGACGAATTCATCGCACCCTCCTGTATTCCGAAAGAGAAGAAGGCCCCGCCGGATTTCCCGGGGGGCCTCAGTTCTCAGGCGGCCATGCGGTTGACGCCGTCCAACGCCAGCTTCGTAAGCTTCTCGTCGGTCGCGGCTTCCTCGTCGAGGTTCTGCTTCAGGAGCGACGCGCAGTCGTTGCGCCCGAGCTGCTTCGCCCAGGCGACCAACGTGCCGTAGCGCGTGATCTCGTAGTGTTCGACGGCCTGTGCGGCGGCGATCAGGGCCGCATCGAGAACCTGCTTGTTCTCGACTTCGCCGGCGACGTCATTGGCCTCTTCCAGAATGCCGTCGATCGCCGGGCAGGTAACGCCCTTCTCCTCGACCCCATGGAGGCGGAAAACTTCCTTCAGGCGGGCGATCTGGCCCTCGGTTTCCCGCACGTGCGTTTCGAAGCCGCGCTTCAGATCCGCGCTCGTCGCCTTCGCTGCCATGTCGGGCAACGCCTTCTTGATCTGGTGCTCGGCGTAATAGATGTCCCGTAAGGTATGGACGAAGAGGTCGTCCATCGTGGCGATGTCCTTTGAAAACCAACCCATTGGATTCTCCGTCTGGTGCAAATCCCCCAGTCCGTAAAACCCGAACGAGTCGTCCCGAGGGTTGTTCCCGCGAAATGAGCCACCGCCTGGTCCCGGGGCGTACGTGCCGATCCAACCTCCATAATGAGCGGCGCCCTATCCTCAATGCGAGGAGGGCGATCCACCGTCCGGGTTTCCCGCAAAGTCCTCGGCCGATCTCTTCTCCTCAACCCAGTGGCTCTGAACTCTCGCCTCTGTCAGCGCCATATCGAGAAAATAGGACACGCTGCCGAGTTCCAGGATGGAGGCCAAGTGTCGCACTTCCATGATCTGCGCGATCACGTCGTCGATTTGCCCCGACGTCAGACTCCTATGCTTCACTACGGTTCTGCCCCTTGTCGTAAGGGCAGGTTATGCGGTTACCCGGCATGGTTGCAAGGCAGGCAGCCCGCGCTCCCAAAGCGAGTCGCTGAGCCGACTCGGGACGGTATCCAATTACTGGATGCGCGGGTCCGAGGAAGAGTCGGATGCGGTCGATGATGCTTCATCGGTTGCGACACCCCGCTTGTGCGCCCGGCGGGCGCGGCGGCAAAAGTCCTTTTGCATCTCTTCCAGTCGAGCCCCGATCGAGTTCCTCCAGATCGAGCATTTCTTCGCGGGCGCCCTCCAGCTTCACGATCAATTCGTCCAGCTTGATCTGCATCGCGGCGGTATCGCGGTTCTGACTGTTCTGGATCACGAAGACCATCAGGAAGGTCACGATCGTCGTCGAGGTGTTGATGACCAACTGCCAAGTGTCGCTGTAGCCGAAAAAGGGCCCCGATAGCGCCCAGAGAACGACCAGCGCCAACGCAATGAATAACGTCTCCGGTCTGCCCGTCCATGCCGCGGCCTTGTGGGCGAACCTGGTGAAGATCGAGGTCTTCCTGGAGGAAGAGCCGTTATCGTAACGGGGCATGTCGAGCCTCCATGAAGAGCATCACAGAAATGAATTCTCCATCCGATGTTCCGGCAGACGGTCAGGGTTCCAGCCCTGCACGGACACCGGCGAACAATCTCCGCTCAGCGTCGTTCCTGCTGCGTGGATGAGGTGGCGTCATGAAACGTTTGCGTCTTTCGGCTTTTGCCCTCGATCGGCCCATCGCCAAAGTCATTGCCAGGGGCAGTTCCCCAGGGCTCGAGCGATCGCTAAAGTTGCTGACCCGAATCGCGGATGAGCACTTTCTGCTTCCGGCAATCTCGCTTTACTGGCTTGCTTCGCGCGGGGGGCAGCCATCCCGTCGCCGTACCGCGAACCATCTACTCCTGACGATGGCCACGACGACGGTGCTGCCTCATCTTCTCAAGAAGGTCATTGCCCAGGAAAGGCCGGATCGACTGGAAATCCATGGCGATCGCCATGGCGTGCCCCGCTCCGGGAAAGCCTTCGACGCATTTCCCTCAGGACATGCCGTTCACATGGGAGCGCTCGCTGCCGCGCTATCGAGGATGGTTCCCTCTCATCGCATGCTCCTCTGGAGCGTCGCTTCGTTCCTCGCGCTGACTCGCGTGGGATTGCTGGCGCACTGGCTCAGCGATGTCCTGGCCGGAGAGGCCTTGGGCGTCGTGACCGAGAGCCTGGTGCACGCTGTCGATCGGAACCCGAAGACTTGAAGTGCGCAAATGGCTCTCGCCGACCGAACCAAGACCGCCCTGGATGAATCCCGGATGATGATGCTGGGTGCCCAAATCCTTTTGGGCTTTCAACTCCAGGCGCCGTTCCAGGACGGGTTCTCGAAGGTATCGAGCAATGAGAAGGCGGTCGAGCTCGTCGTCCTGGGCTTGATCATCGTCGTCGTCGGGTTGCTGATAACCCCGAGCGCCCATCATCGGATCGCGGAGGATGGCGAGGCTAGTTCCGGCCTCATCGAGTTTCTAACACGAATATCGGCGGCCACCCTGCCCGCCTTCGCGATCGCGATCGGCCTTGATCTCGGGCTTGCCGGAACGCGGATCGCCGGTCTCAGTGCGGGGATTGCTGGCGCCGTGCTGGGCGCAGCGCTGCCGCTGGCGATCTGGTTCGGGCCATTACTCTTTCATCATCCGAGCGAGGACGAGACGATGCCGACCTCCGATAAGAAAACCCCTCTCGACGCCAAGATCGACTACGTGCTGACCGAGGCGCGTGTCGTTCTCCCAGGAGCTCAGGCCCTGCTCGGGTTCCAGCTTGCCATCGTACTGACCAATAGCTTCGAGCAGCTATCGCCCAGCCTGAAGGTGATCCATGGCCTCGCCTTGGGGTTGATCGCGCTCGCGACCGCGCTCCTGATCGCCCCGGCAGCTTACCATCGCCTCGTCTACGCTGGCCGGAACGAACCCGAATTCCATCGCTTGGCGAGCCGTCTCCTGCTCCTCGCTACCGTGTTCCTTGCCCTGGGGCTTGCGACCGATACCTATGTCGTGGTTTCGAAGATCATCCACGACGCTTGGATGGCAGCCTCAAGCGCAATCACTGTCGCCGTCGTGCTCCTTGGGCTCTGGCACATATGGCCTTGGTGGCGTCGATCAGCCGTAGAGTAAGAAGCCCGTGAGGTCCTGCGAGGTAGCCGAGACCCTTTGGCGGTTTCGAAACGTCCGGCCCCGCGGGCTCTCCCTCAAATCGCGGTAATCGCCATGCCGACGACGGCCGCGGCCATTGCCGCAGTGGCAAGCCAGCCGAGCACCTTCAGCGCGTGTGCCCGATGACGAACTGCTTCATGATCTTCGGATCCGATGCCAGGAGCATCAGGATCACCATGATTGGCACGGCGACAACGCCGTTGATGATGGCGCTCCAGACCAACGCCTTGATCGGGTCGACCGACGTGAAGTTCAGGACGACGCCTATAGCCGTCGCTATCGAGACGGCAAGGTAAAAGGCCTTCGCCTCGCGCGGCTCCCGGGAAAGCCCCACCGGCCATTTGGCCGCCTCTCCGATCGCATAGGCTGCCGATCCGGCCAGTACCGGAACTGCAAGGATTCCCGTCCCGAGGATGCCCAGCGCGAAGATCACCTTCGCGAAGGAGCCGGCGATCGGCTCCAGAGCCTTGGCGGCATCGACCGAACTCTGGATATCGGTCAATCCTGCCGGGTTCAGAGTCGAGGCCGTCGTCGTCACGATCGCGAGCGCGATCACATTGGAAATCGCCATGCCGATCACGGTGTCGAGCTGAATTCGTTCGCGCGCGGGTTCCGCCTGTTCGGGATGGTCGACGAGGGGCTCTTCCCTCGGCTTCTCCTTGAGGTCCTCCGCCTCTTGCGAAGCCTGCCAGAAAAACAAGTACGGGCTGATGGTGGTTCCGAAGATCGCGACGATGATCGACAAGTAGTCGGCACTGAAGGAAAGTCTGGGAAGCACGATGCTGGTCGCAACTGCCAGCCAGTCGACCTTTACGACGAACAATGTCGCGACATAGGCCAAGAGGACCAGCGATAGCCATTTCAGCACCGCGACGTAGCGTTTGTATTCGAGCAGAACCTGCAAGCCGATGCAGATCGCACCGAAGACGACGACGTAGATATGGGCGGGGCCTCCGACCAACATCTTCAGGGCATCGCCCATCGCGCCGAGATCGGCCCCGATATTGATCACGTTGGCGACGAGCAGCGGAACGGTCACGGCAAAGGCCACCCATCTCGGATAGCTGCGCGCGATGTTCCCCGCGATACCGTGGCCCGTTGTCCGGCCGACTCGGGCGCTGATGATCTGGATCGCCACCATCAAGGGGTAGGTCAGGACAAGCGACCAGCTCGCGGCATGGCCGAACTGGGCTCCAGCCTGGGAATATGTAGCGATGCCGCTGGGATCGTCATCGGACGCGCCCGTAACCAAGCCCGGCCCCAACAGCTTCAGCAGCCGCGGCTTGCTGGGTTCGACGACCGGATCGCGCGCGGACCCGGGCCCGGATCGAGAGGAGGACTCGGCAGCCAAGCTCAGCGTTCCCCACGGCAGCTCCCGCCAGGCGAAGGTTGCTCCGCATTTGAACGGACTATGCCCTGGCAACCTGATCAACGATGTTGCCGAGCTGCGGGTTCCTCCGAGCGGTTTGTGCCGCTGACTGCGTCTATCTCGTCTTGATCATCGTGACCCGTGCGTTGCTTTCGTCCCAGCGCTTCAGGACGTTGAGCGTGACGTCGCTTTGGTGGCGGTGCACGCGCAGGTCGAATTGAGAACCGCCCAGGGTCAGCTCGTGAATGATCACGTCGTCGAGGAAAGACGGCAGGACAGGGTCGACCAGCTTGACCTCGTTTGCCGCCGCAGGAAGCTCCAGACCAAGGCAAGCCGAGAGCATCGCGAAGGGAGCTGCCGCGGCCCAGGCCTGCGGTGAGCACGCCACGGGATAGGCCGTCGGCCCACGGCGGGCCTTTCGAAGAAACCCGCAGAACAGCTCCGGCAGGCGCTGTTGGTCCTGGTGGGTCGCAACGTTGAAGATGGCTTCGAACAGGCGCGAGGCCTCGAACTTGAAGCCATAGGCGCCGAAGCCGATGGCGATCAAGGCATTGTCGTGCGGCCAGACCGAGCCATTGTGATAGGACATCGGATTGTAGCGGACTTCTCCGGCATTCAACGTTCGGATGCCCCAGCCGCTGAAGCTGCCTTCGCTCATGAGGGATCGAACAATCCGCTCGGCGCGCTCCGGATAGGCGATGCCTCCGAAAAGGGCATGTCCCGCATTCGAGGAACGAACTCGGCAGGGACGCTTGTCGCCATCGAGCGCCAGTACGTAGGAGCCGATTTCCTCGCACCAAAAGGCCTGGTCGAAGCACTCCCGCAACACCGATGCCTGCTGCGTCAGCTCGTCGGCGCGCAAGTCCAAGCCTTGGGCCCGGGCCATAACGGCGGCCGCCCGTTTGGCGGCATAGACATAGGCCTGGACCTCGACAAGCGCGATCGGGCCGCTGGCCAGCGATCCATCCGTGTGGGAAATCGAATCGTGGCTGTCCTTCCAGCCCTGGTTGGCGAGCCCGTTTTCGGTCTCACGGAAGTATTCAACGAAGCCGTCTCGGTCGCGATCTCCATATGTATCGCACCACAAGAGCGCGGCTTCGATGTTCTCCCAGAGCTGCTGGATCGTCGCCAGATCGCCGGTACGGTTGAAATACTGGCCTGCCAGCATGACGAAGAGCGGCGTGGCGTCTACGGAGCCGTAGTAGAATCCAAACGGCACCTCCCCCAGGGTGGCCATCTCCCCGCTTCGCCGTTCATGGAGAATTTTGCCGGGCTGCGCATCGGCGACTGGGTCGCTGGTTACGGCCTGTGCTCGCGCCAAATGAAGCAGGACCCCGCGCGCCACGGACGGATCGGCCCATAGCAACATCATCGCCGTGATGATCCCGTCCCGGCGAGATCCGGCATGCTACCACGGGGGTCGTCTATGAAATCGAAGCCGACGAGCTCGAATGGGAGCAGAACGGGGGCGACGAGCGGGGAATGGGGCCCGAGTACCGGTACGAGGCGGTCGTGGAGCATCCGCAGCTTGGGACGCTGACTTGGGCGCTTTGGGAGTATCCCGCTGGCGCCTACAACAGAGAAGGCACCGATGTCGGCGAGCATGTGATCGTCACTAATTTCGACCTCGGGCTCAACCACGTGCGCGAGTACGATGGCGAAGACGATCTTTGGGTGGATTACGGCGTACCTGACGATCCATTCGCGATCTACAAAGACTCTTACTACATGACGGGCGACCTGGTTGCCGATCACGGCGGCGATCAAGGCAATCACATCCTCAACCGGATGGTGTTCTCCCATCAGATCACGGCGATGGAAGCTTATCTCGGCGATACCCTCCTGAAGAACACGCTCGCAAGTCCCGCGGCCATGAGCCGGCTCATGCAGCAGGACAGGGAACTTCAGAAGGAAAAATTCTCATTAGCAGAGGTCGCAGCGCAGCCGGACCTAGTGAATAACAAGGTGCGGGATTACCTGCGAGGCATCGTGTACCACGACCTGAGAAGGGTCGATTTCCTATACAAAACGGCTCTTGATATTCCGATTCTGTGCTTAGTTGTCGATGTCGAGGCGATGCTGGAGGCAATCAGGATTCGGCATGACTGCGTACATCGGAACGGTGCCAACAAGGACGGTGAGAAGCTGACGATTTTCACCAAGCCCTACGTCCACCAGACTGCGGATATGATCAATGAGTTCGTAGAAGCCATCGAAAGGAAAGTCCGGGCGATCAAGAGATCGACCTAGGTGACCATGACAGTCGCAGCCCCTCCCAGCTTTCCTCCTCGCGCTCTCACGTGCAACGTACGCGCGCGGTAGTTCGAAGGGGCTGGACTTGAAGATCACGCGAGTGCGAATTCGGAATTGGCGGTCGATTAAGGAGATCGACTTCTCGCCGCAGGACATCTGCGTGCTCGTCGGCGCCAACAACGCCGGTAAGACGAACATTCTTAGCGCGATGAATTTCCTGATCGGCGACCGGTATCCGATGCCGGGCAATCTCCAGGATTCCGACTACTATAATCGCAACACCGACCTTCACATCAAGATCCGGATCGACTTCGAGCACGATTACTACCGGTTCATCGAGTTCGACACGTCGCGACCGCAGTACCCCCTCAACGTGCAGGACGTTCGTGGCCAGCCTGTCCGGCCTTTCAATAACGCGATGCGCGAGGACATGGCCTTCGCCTACGTCGACGCCAGCCGAAATTTCGAGAAGCAGTTCGGCGCGTCGAGGTGGTCTCTGTTCGGCCAAGCGCTGCGCTTCCTCCATGCCGAGCTGAGGAACGACGCTGCTAAACTTGACGCTCTGCGAAAGTCACTGGGCGAGGCGCACCAGCTAATGGAGACGGACCTTTACAAAGGCTTCGAACAGCATCTCCGCGAAGCGTTCGCCGCCCAGCTCAAGACTGCGCGTTATGACGTTTCCTTCGAGTTCCGCACCATGGAAGAGACGAACCTGTACCGCAGTCTCTTCCCCACTTTGGTCGAGCGCGGCAGCCCGCGAAGTCCCCTAGAGGTCGGCTCCGGTGTTCGCAATGTCCTGGTGCTCGCCCTGTTCCAGGCGTTCGCCAAGTCGTTTCGCGGCGACGCGGTGCTCGGTATCGAGGAGCCGGAGCTCTACCTGCACCCGCATGCACAGCGCAGCTTGATGCGGCAGTTCGAGGAACTGGCGTCGGCCGGAAATCAGATCTTCATATCGTCCCACAGCGCGCATTTCCTCGACGTCTCGCGCAGTGACCGCATCGTCCTGGTCGAGCGCTGCGAGGACGACGAGGAGGAGGTCTGCACCCAGGTGGCCATTACGTCTGGCGAAGGGCTACTCGCGCTGCGGAAGGCGCTGCACCCGGGCCGCGAGATGACGGTGGAATCGATGAGGAGCTTCATCCGTAACATCCGCACTGCGGAGATGACTGAAGCTTATTTCGCGCGTGTTGTGGTTGTGGTTGAGGGCGCCACCGAGCGGGAGGCCCTGCCGATCTATGCGAGGGCACTGGGGCTGGACTTCGATCAGGCCGGCGTCTCGATCGTGGGCGCCGGCAGCAAGTCGGCAATCGACACTTTGGTCCATCTCTATGAGGCCCACGCCATACGTCGTTACATAATCTTCGATAACGACGTCGAGAACGATCAGGAAAAGACAACGAACCGGACGCTGTGCCGCCTGCTGGCCCAGCCGGAGGCAGATGTGCCGCCAGCGCAAATCCACAACGCCTTTGCGATCGTCGATGGCAATTGGGAGAAACAGTTCCAGGCTGAGCTCGATGCGATGGAAGTCGGCCTCTACGCGAAGCTTGAAGGTGATGCCAGGGCAGCACTCGGGATTGCTCCTCGCCGGAACAAGCCGCTGGTCGCTCGCTTCATCGCGGAGAACCTGATCGAGCGTGGCATGACCCCTCCTTTCGTGCGTTCCATCGTCGAAAAGATCGCCGCCAAGGCGGCCGCGGCCTGATAGGATCGTCCCCCACTGATTACCGCGGCGGCAGCCGGTATACCGAGCTGCCGGAAAGCAGACGCTCCTGAGGTCAGGAATGGGCCACAAACACCCTGCACTTGCGGGCGAAATGCACTGCGGATATTGCGCGGCCGCCCCACGGCGGACATCTGCAACTGCCGCAGCGGCTTTGCGCGCCGTTCGGAATGAGCCTCACCCGGCTCGTGCCAGCCTTCACACGACAAGCACGTCGTCCGTTTCAAAACCGAACGGATGGGGATCGGGTCACCGCGAACGGGACCTCAGATCGGAAGCATCACGCAGCGCGTCGCCGAGAAGGTTGAGCGCGAGCACCGTCGCCAGGATCGCGAGGCTCGGGAAGACGGCGAGCCACCAGGCATCGAGAATGTTCTCGAACCCTTCGCGGATCATGTTGCCCCATGTCGCTGTCGGCGGCGGCACGCCGAGCCCGATGAAGCTGAGCGAAGCCTCGGTCCGGATGGCGGAAGCAAGCCATAGAGAACTCATCACCACGACGTCGGAGAGCATTTTGGGCGGAACGTGGCGCGTCATGATCCTGAACGGACCGCAACCATAGGAGCGGCTGCCCTCGACGAAATCGCGCTGGCGCAGCGTGAACCGACGGGTGTCGCACCGCCGCTGCCGACTTTGGCTCAAGTACGTCACTCATGACAAATCCCTGCAAAGTTTGGACTTCGCAGCCTCCGTCGCCTGTAGCAGTAATACGGTGCCTGCGGCGAGGGTGAGCGCGGCGACAAGGTGGATGGACCGTCGCTGGGTTCGTTCGGATCGCTCGCAGAGCAGGCTGATCTGAGGAGGCTCGAACCATGTTGCCCGGCCCGCATTCGGATTGTCCCGCCGCGGCCTTTTTTCTGGCATGGCAGCCTTAACCGCCGCCGCAACGCTTTCACCCCAGGTCTTTGCCCAGACTGCACCACAGAATGCGATCACGCCAGACGAGGCGCTGAAGCGGTTGATGG